>NZ_MTAW01000138.1 GCF_002154725.1 Nostoc sp. 106C
GCCTACGGCATAGCTTCGCTTAGCGCGTAGCGTCTCGTAGAGAGGAGGAACGACGTAGGCGGAGCCTTCCCGAAGGGTAGCAATCACAAAATCTTCAACTAAGAACGAGTCCATGCGATTGCTTCGCTCCGCTCGCAATGACGTTCAAAAAAGTGGGATGCTCCCCTTTACAACTGCCATCCCAGACTGCTTGCAACTAGTTCCGATAAACGCAAAGGGTCAAATGGTTTAGCAATTACTCCCGCGACTCCTAACTGAGAAAATTCATTTAAGTCTACTGTCTGTACTTTAGCGGTTAGTAAAATAACTGGAATTTCCCTGGTAGTCGAATTATCTTGCAATCTCTGGAAAAGTGCCATTCCGTCTATATCTGGCATCATTACATCTAAGAGAATGGCATCAGGATGTTCAGTTTGAGCTAAAGCTAAGCCTTCACTACCAGACTGTGCTACTAAGACTTGCCAACGTCCGATATTTTCTAAACAGGCCTTAATTACTGTACAGAGATTTTTTTCATCATCAATTACTAAGATACGTTTTGCGAGCATGGTATCAAACTGGCTACTGGAAATATTTATGCAATAATTTATTTCTAAGATGTGTCCGTTCTAACCTATTTAATATTCGGGCAACTAATTCTGGTTCGACAATTGGCTTCCTTACATAGTCATCGGCTCCGACAGCATAAACTTTATATAGGATTTCTGGTTCAAAATGAGCGGAGAGAAATAATATAGGTAAGCGACTCCAAAAGCGATCGCCACGTATTGCTTGACATAGCTCTATACCATTAAAATATGGCATCTCAATATCTAAAATTAGCAGATCGGGTTTAATCGATTCCAATACTTCCCACAATTTTTGAGGCTCTTGTAATGGTATTGCTTGCAGTCCCCAAGGCGATAGCAAAGTGCTGACTTGATGTAGCACTAAAGGATCGTCATCCACCACTAAAACTTTGGCATCGGTGGTAATTTGTTGGTTGAACACTATGTTGACTGCTGTGAGTACTTCAACAACAGACATAGTTTTGTTTAAAAAGCTTTGTGCGCCTAAACGTGCAGCTTCTACTCTGTTGTGCAGTTGATTACTGTTAGTAAATACTAAAACTGGAATTTCCGGATGATTCTGTGTTAGTTCCTCTAGAAGGGTGAAACCATTCTCCTCTTGGTCAGGAAATGATAGCTCTAGTAAGATAACTTCGGGAGAATTTAGAGCCAGTATAGTTCTCGCTATTTTTGGATTTGCTGCTACCTCTACGTGAAAACCCCACAATAGTGCTTGTAATTTAATATGTTCAGTGAGTGTGGTATCGTCGTCAACAATTAGCAGTTGTGTCGGTTTAGTTTGTGAGCTGCTAGGGTTAGCAGGTGAACATGGCTGTTGCTGCAATGTTTGTTTCAACAAATTGACTAACTCCGCCAACTTTAAAGCCATACTTTGGTGAGGAGTGGTATGTTTGTCTAGCAACTGTTCTATTTCCCGCCCTACCTTAGAACCTTCCAAAAATCCGTAACATCCCAAAGAACCTGCTAGGCGATGGGCTTCTGCTTGTGCTTGCTTGAGTATACTTTTGTCTGGATTTACACTTGATAACTGAGCGATCGCTTGTTCTAATAACTCAAACTTTTCTGGAAAACTCTTCTGAAACTCTTCCCGCATCTTTGCCACTACAGCCATAATCTTGGCTTCGGCTTGCCCTGTCTCTGCTAATTCCGAATTGTAAATTGTTTTGCTATTTGAGTGCTTGGGTTCTTCTTTTAGCCGATAACCCAATCCATAAACTGTTTCGATTAAATCTGCGGTCATTCCCACAGCTTTTAGCTTCTGTCTTAAACCCTTAATGTGGGTTGTCACAGCCTCTTCCCCAGGAAACTCATCCGCAGACCAAATTCTATCTAGTAAGACACTTCTACTAAATATCCTACGGGGATTTTCCAGAAAAAGTTCTAATAGACCATACTCTTTAGGTGTGAGGTGCAGGCGCTTTCCTGCATACATGACTTCTTTGATATTCGTATCAAGCTCTAAGTTCTCCCAAATTAGTGCTTTTGCTAAAATAGCTTTTCCTCGCCGCATTAACGCCCGAATTCTTGCTATTAGCTCTGACAACTCAAAAGGCTTGATAATATAATCATCAGCACCCGCCTCTAATCCAATGACGCGTGCGCTAATGTCTTCCTTTCCAGTCAGCATCAGAATGGGCATTTGATATCCTGCCAAGCGGATTTGGCGACAAAGACTAATCCCATCTAGTCTTGGAAGCATTACATCCAATATCAGCAGGTTATAATCAAATGCTTTGACTAACTCTAGTCCAGTCTGTCCATCGTTAGTAGTCTCAATGTGATAATTAAGTGTTGAAAGTGCTTCTACAAGCAATGAAATTATTTGTTTATCATCTTCTATTAAGAGAATTTTCACAGAATTTTCCCTGAAGCAAGTATTAATTTTTATAAATATTAAATTTAATTCTTAAAAACTTAAGTTTATCCAGGCAAATTTAGTTTGTCTGCTAGGAATATTATTCCCTTTACCACAAAACTTTTAATGATTATTTATAACAGTATAATTTTGATGTCTATCAGGCGTGTCTACTCGGGATTAACAGTCACTCACCCTGTAGGAACCCCTTTAACGCACTGAACCGCTATGCGGATTTCAAAAAGCAAATAGCAAAAATCTTGTAGGAAGCACAACTTACAAATTGGCGATCGCTTCCAGAAACCCCAAATCTATCATTGGTATGGTTGAGGATTTGCTCTACTGTCACAACATAGTTCCAGCGAGAGGAATTTACTTTTTAATTGATTAAACAAAAAAAACCAGACTCCCTAGGGCAGAGTCTATTCTGGCCACAAAAGCCTGACATTATTGAATTCCACACTTTGGTATTCAAGTACAATGGGAAATTAAAAATTAAAAATCAAAAAAAATCTGATTTTTAATTTTTAATCACACTCCCTGCAAAGATTAATTCGTAGTTTGTGCGGCTAGCATCTGCTTCAGCTTTTCTAATTCAGAAGCCCAACGGGGATCTGGACGAATAGCATCTGAGTCAGATGTTGTGGTATTGTCGCGTCCACCACTACTGCTACCACCACCACGCCGAGGCTTCTTAGAACTTTTCTCGCGACGGTTGCTTTCTTTATGTGTAACAGGTGCAGCAGTCCCGCCACCAGCATTCTGGGCGACTTTAGGAGCTTGCTCCTCACCCTCCTCACCTTTGTTGCGAGGTAATGCCTTCTCTAGCTTGATCGCTGTGTCTTTGAACAACTGACCATTATACTTTTCAATAATTTGATCTGCTTGTTCATCATTATTGACCGTGAGAAAACCGAAGCCACGGCATTTGCCGGTTTTGCGGTCTTTGATTAGTTTTGTGGTGACAGCATCACCTTCGGCAGCAAAAACTGCTTGCAGTTCTTGACGATCTATTTCTTCTTTTGGCAAATTACCTATATATAGGCGAACGGACATGAACTATACCTCCAGAGTTGAATAAAAATAGCAAAGTGAGAAAACTATCGCTTGGCTTTGGCTGCTACATAGATGCTATTGACCAAAATTGCCATAAACAAATTTTTCGACTCAAAACTGTCAACCTATACAATACAATTTTTCGTCGGGATCAAGCTTGTTTAATACAAAAGCGTACACGACGCTTGAATACATACCACCTTAATTCTAAGAATTGTAAATTAATAGTTTACTAACTACTAAAGTAAACTTTTATTTTATGCCCCTGTTCGCAGAATAAAACACCATTCCTTACATTATCACGGTATTTTCTACGTAGCTAGTTCAGCGCATACATTTCTGCAATTATAGTTCAAGAGAATTGTAACATAAAATACATTTTTTCTCAACAGGGGATATTATGAAACAAAAACCAGCCAATGGCTGGTTAGTTTACTGCTGTGTTGGGAGAATACAAGAATAGATCGGCGCAAGTGTTGGCTATTAATAACTGAGCTAGCGTGCTGAGTTATGTTGATTAAGCGGGATTGTGTAAATAAATGTAACACTAGCTCAGAGAAACTGCAATGTTTCTTTACATTTTTGGTGTGGGCATTGGTCATTTCTGATTGATTTCCCTTGTCCCTGCGTCACCTCGTCTCCTTCGCTTAACCTCTCAAGAAAATGTAAGCTCCCCATGCCTGGGCTGCAACAGCTAAGACAGTAGACCAAATAGGATGAGCGCTGTTAATGGTTTTACCGTTTTGAGTTTGCAGCGATTGGATATCAATCCAGGGGGTTGCACCTCGTCGGAACCAACCTACTACAGTAATCTGCCGACCAATCCAGTCTTGAGGATTAATTGATTGCCCCAGCCAGGGAATGTGGTGCAATTTCACTAACCCAATGTTAGATTGCAAAATTAAGTCTTGTGCTAGACAATTGCCAACACCTTGACGACCTAATAGCTTACCAGCAAGGCAGACATTAATGCTGTCGATGGGAATAGCAGATGGATTAGCTAACAAGTTAGGCAGGCGATCATCAGTTTGCACATTAGCAGCTTGGATATCGGGAAAGAAAGCATTCATCCGAATCACCATACCGATACTAAAGCCAATCAGCAAGCAACCTGTAACAAAAGACCAATCCTCATATATCCATTTTAGATTCACAATCTTCAGTGCAAATCCCAACTGCCACATCAACCAGATTAGACCGGCAAACAACAAACCTAAGGGAATACCCAGCCAAGGAGCTATTTGTAAGAAAAACGACTGATGGTTACCTCTCAAAGCTTGTTCGCTGGTAAGATGTAGTTCTGGTTCTAAATGCCAGTGACGAGCGATTTTGCAGAGGCGTTGGATGCGATCGCCAATCAACGGATGACTGTTGTTAAGGGTAAACCAACGACGATAGGGATTAAAATTTTCCCACATCAATAAAGATGTAAAGGGAATATGACCAGCTACACTACCCAAAGAGATACTCTGTTGATAGCTAACTGGTGCTAGGAGATTCAAGCTTTCCAACTGCCAACTAGTTTGTTCTTGTTTGGCAATATCATCAGCAACACCAATGGTAATTTTTAGTAAAGCGCGAATTAAAGCATTAGGATTTCCGGTAAGTTCTGAGGCTGAGCGATCGCTATAATAAAGCCGCAACTTAGACAACCACAAAGCTGTACCCGTCAGCAAACACCAAATCCCATAAGCGAGACTAGCTAAAATTATGGCGGGCCAACGCCATAATCCTTGAAATTTGTTGCCCCACTCTGATATTTGCTGATAAAGCTTGTAAACAATCGTTGTCACCAGCAGTACCACAGACATCACCACAAAATCCCTGTGTACAATCTGTCCGAACTGCATAGCATAGATGACGGCAATTTCATCATCTGCTAGCTGTTCTAATAGTCCCTGACTAACGACAATTCGGGCATTGCGGGTGAGATTACCATAGGTTAGCGCCATTGGAGCAGCGATGGGCAAAATCCGCAGTTTGGGAAACTGCCAACCTCTCTGTTGGCAAGAACGCTGTAGTACTCGAATGGCTTCGCGACTGTAGCCATTCAAAACATCTTTAGACAACTCTTGCTGCCCATAAAATTTTTTCAATAGCCAATCTAGTAACCAAGGTGACAGTGCCATTGCGATCGCTAATACCACAAGCAAAACTACCGTTGGATCGCGATATAAAAATTGCAATGGCTTGACGTAAGGTAGCTTGACTAAAATCTGATTGGTTAAACTCATTGCTAGCCGGAGCATTTCCCGCATCACCCAAAACAGGGCGATGAATGTTCCTGCTGCCAGTAATTTTAAAGGTATTAAATTCAGCTTATGCAGGGGTTGCCAGACTTTAGCTCTTCCTGCATGACGCCAATAAATGTTGAATGATTTAGCTTGGGGGCGATTAATAGAGCCAATGAAACTACTAGCTTCAACAGGAGTTTCTAGATTTGGATTTTGGAAGCCAGCTGCTGGTATGGTGGATGAAGTGCCAATGGAGCTTGCGGCTTTCACCACTGTCTGTTTTCCCTGCTGTTTTGATTCAGCAGCATCCACATTGGAATTATCAAAAGCGACAAATCCAGTTGCAGAATTTGAAGATGTATTTTGACGTTTTTGGCGTTTTTTTAAATGTTCAAGAGCGCGTTCTGCCCACTCTTGAACTTGCGGATTTGGACTCTCAAGAAGATTTTCACACAGGGCGATCGCTTTTGAGACTTGGCCACTGCGTGCATAAGCCATCACTAAACCAACCCTGGCTTGCAAGCCAGCATTGTCATTTTTCTGATTGCTAGCAACAGGCTCTAACTGAGCGATCGCTGTTTGATAATTTCCTTGCTTGAGAGCAACTAAACCAGCCTCCAAAGACAAATCGGCATGTGAAGGCATAGAAATTCTGGCACTCCCATCTCTTCTAACTGATCCAAGTTTGCGCCGAAGCGCATGAATTTAGATACCCTAGCCAATCAATCGCGTCCGGAATTATCCCTCCACTGGTTGCTGACCGGAATATACTGGGGCGATCGCGCTTAACTTCAACTCTGGATGATCTCCCTGTAACTGTTGGCAATTCCATTCGTTGCGGAATAGCAATACTGGGCGTCCCATGCTGTCTTTGACTGTGGTGGTATTGAATATACGTCCCACCTTATTCAAAGCTTCCCAACCGCCTTCGACCCAACGGGCGACGCTATAGGGCAGCAATTCCAAGAGGGTTTCCACGCCATACTCATTTTGTAAGCGAAACTGCACTACCTCAAACTGCAACTGACCTACCGCCGCTAAAATTGGATCGCGTTTGGCTTCATCAGTTGAGTACATAATTTGCACTGCACCTTCTTCGCGCAATTCCGATATGCCTTTTTGAAATTGCTTAAATTTTGAAGGGTTTGGGTTCCTCAGTGTCGCAAACAATTCTGGCGAGAAGTAGGGAATTCCTTCATATTCCAGCTTTTGCCCAGTGTAAATTGTATCGCCAATAGCAAAAACACCAGGATTGTTCAAACCAATCACATCGCCAGGATAAGCTTCATCAATCGATTCTCGCTCTTGAGCAAAGAGTTTTTGCGGGCGAGACAGACGGACGACTTTCCCGGTGCGGGCGTGAGTCACCGTCATATCTTTTTCAAACTTACCCGTGCAGACGCGGATAAAGGCCACGCGATCGCGGTGCTTCGGGTCCATGTTAGCCTGAAGTTTGAAAACAAACCCAGAAAACTCTGGGTAAGTTGGGGGAACTTCTCCGACGCTGCTATTGTGATTACCTGGTTTCAAGGCATATTCCAAGAAGTAATTCAAGAATAGCTCTACGCCAAAGTTGGTCATGGCACTACCAAAGAACACTGGCGTCATTTTTCCTTGATGTACCAAATCTAGATCTAGTTCCGGTCCTACTCCTTCTAATAGTTCTAAGTCGTTTTTTAGTTGATAGTAGAGATCCTGTTCTAGCATTTCCTCAATTCTGGCATCACCCAAATCGACTATCGTATCTCTAGCTTCTTTGCTACCGTGGGCGCTACGTTCAAATAGGTGGATTTGTTGTTTATCTCGGTCAAACACACCTTTAAAGCGATCGCCCATGCCAATGGGCCAGTTGACTGCATAGGTCTGCAATCCCAATTCTTGCTCGATCTCGTCCAACAATTCCAGAGGCTCCCTTCCTGGGCGGTCGAGTTTATTAACAAATGTAAAGATAGGAATACCGCGTAACTTACAGACTTCAAATAATTTGCGAGTTTGAGGTTCTAAGCCTTTTGCTGCATCAATCAGCATCACTGCATTATCTGCTGCGGCAAGAGTGCGATAAGTATCTTCACTAAAGTCTTGGTGTCCAGGGGTATCTAACAAATTTACCTGACAACCTTGGTAGGCAAATTGTAATACTGTGGATGTAATGGAAATACCTCGTTGTTGTTCCATTGCCATCCAGTCAGAGGTAGCCTTTCGTTGGGCCCGACGTGCCTTAACTGCCCCAGCTTCGTGAATTGCGCCTCCATATAATAGGAGCTTTTCAGTGAGTGTCGTTTTCCCCGCGTCAGGGTGAGAAATAATCGCAAAGTTGCGACGAAGTTCAACTGCTTTTTGAAGATCTGACTGAAGTTCAGTTGACATAAGTGTATTTGTTTGCTTGCTATTTAACTTAACTTAATTCTTTTCGAGTTTGGTGAGTCTTTTAATCTTAAAACAAGGGCGCACGCGATCGGGTCGTAAGATCACTAACTGCACAAAGTAATAAGCGATAGGAATTTAGGGCATAGACAAGCCAAAATACTCAGCTTCTATCTCTAGGCTTCTCGATAATCCAATTATTTTTAACGGATGAGTCTGTAGTCAAAGAAAATGCCAAAGAATCTATTAATTTCGACTTTAATGTATACCTTTATGGAACAATAGATTGCAGCAGTGCTATGGCTGACTTTGTATTTACTGTTCCCCTGCGAGTTATCGGGTATCTACTACACCAGGAGCTAACTATTGCGGCCATTGCCCTGGTAATTAGCAACCTAGATTAACTATGCCGTTATGTGTTCGGTTTCCGAGTCTTTTAACGTCAATAATGGTAATTGGTAACTAATAATTTTTGCAGGGTAATTGAGAATTGTTTAAGTTGAGAAACAAACTTTATCCATTACTCATTACCCAATTTGTTTAATTAATTTTAGGGGATTTTTAATCTTGTTTTTTTGCAGTGCGTCGAAGAGATGTCTGCCACGCTGTACAATACGAAATTGCCCCACAGCTTCATCAACAGTAGGGCAAAGGACAGTTAAGCACTGCTGGTAGTCTGTCCTAACTGAGTAAGGTTTTTCCTTACTTTTGTGACGCTTTATGTTGTGTCCATTTGCGTTGTAATTCTTCATAAAACTTTATGTTTCCAACTCACCGCCCCCGCCGTCTGCGTACCCATCCCCAACTGCGCCGGATGGTACGTGAAACTCTTTTATCTACTAGTGATTTGATTTACCCACTATTTGCAGTACCAGGCGAGGGAATTGCTCATGAAGTGAAATCTATGCCTGGTGTTTACCAACTTTCGGTAGACAAAATTGTTGAAGAGGCAAAAGAAGTTTATGACCTAGGAATTCCCGCCATCATTCTGTTTGGTATTCCCGCAGATAAAGATGTCGATGCTACTGGTGCTTGGCATGATTGTGGGATTGTACAAAAAGCAGCTACTGCGGTGAAGGAAACAGTACCAGATTTAATTGTCGTGGCTGATACTTGTCTGTGTGAATACACAAGTCATGGTCACTGTGGCTACTTGCAAGTTGGTGATTTAACGGGAAGGGTATTAAATGACCCCACTCTAGAATTACTGAAAAAAACAGCAGTTTCCCAAGCCAAAGCTGGTGCTGATATTATTGCGCCTTCCGGAATGATGGATGGGTTTGTGCAAGCAATTCGTGCGGGTTTGGATGAAGCGGGATTCCAAGATACACCGATTTTGTCCTATGCTGCTAAGTATGCTTCGGCTTATTATGGCCCATTTCGAGATGCGGCTGATTCAACTCCGCAATTTGGCGATCGCAGAACTTACCAAATGGACCCAGGTAACGCCCGCGAAGCGATTAAAGAAATAGAACTTGATATCGCTGAAGGCGCTGATATGCTGATGGTGAAGCCAGCCTTGGCATATATGGACATCATTTGGCGCGTTAAGGAAGCCAGCAACCTTCCCGTTGCTGCCTATAATGTTTCGGGCGAGTATGCCATGATTAAAGCTGCTGCTCTCAACGGCTGGATTGATGAACAGCGTGTGGTCATGGAAACTTTAACTGGATTTAAACGCGCCGGCGCAGACTTGATTTTGACCTACCATGCCAAAGACGCAGCACGTTGGTTGCGTTAAGCTACAAAACTAATGTAAAGAGCGATCGCTATCTTGTAATCTCACGTACAGATATAAAGGCGCAAACTGGATTTAGTGTCTTCGTATCTGGGCGTGAGATTATTGTTTGAATAAATTTATATGTTTTTTAACCTCATCATGTCTAAATCTTCAAGGGCTAGTAAAACTTTTACTAGCGCAAATTTACTACTAGACTCAAATGATTGATTTAAGAATAGTCAGGAAAAATGTCTGAATAAATGATTTGCGTACAATGTATTTCTGAAAGTTTTATGGAGATGCTCAGCAAAACTAGAGTATTTACATAGGCTTGACATACTGAACATTACCATTAAGCACAGTTAGGTACGGACTTTTGTTGTTTTGAAAGCAGGTTGTGTACGAGATAGTACACAAACATAAAGTTGCCTCGTTTGCCAGAGGGGGAGGCGATCGCTTATAAAAGAATATAGTTAATATACTGCCGACAGTTGATATTAAAGTGTCAATCGATTTAATAAACACAATATAAGTTTTTCAAGGGAGCATGGAATATGGATATGCAAGTCCTGAGAGAACGTGCTGGTCTTAGCCGTGCAGAGGTTGCCTTCAGGCTTGCAATCAGTGAAACTAGTGTGCGCAACTGGGAAGCTGGGCGTACTGAACCCACAATGACACCAAAAAAATATTTAGATGCTTTGCGTCTGTTTAAATGCACACCTGAAGAATTGGCAGCAGCTAGCGAAAAGTCAATTAATCAGCGGCATAAACGCAAACCAGGAAGACCTAAACGCTTTCCAGATAATCCGGTAACTCAAGTAACTGATTCGCCAGTTTGTAGCTGATTGTTTGCTAAGTCAAGGTTCAGGCTGATGGCTGTGTCTTACTCCAGTGATGGTAGTTCCTGCGTTACTACTGCTTTGCGTGCAGTGATGTTAATTTTAGTAACAAAATTTTTTCGGCTCTATGTGTAAGAAATTAACAACGCTGTCTCATTTGATTGATGAGTTGCTAATATTTGGTCTACTTAGCGAATGATTTCAATGTAACTTGCTCGCTCCTGAAGCATCAGAAAACGCTATGCTTTTGTACTCTTTTAAAATCGGGCTTTTGTCGCTGTTGCAATCAGTAGGTTATTAGTTTGGATCAAGAAGTTTTTGTCGACCAAGGTTTTCAGCTTGCAGAAACAGAAAGTCATTTTTTAAAACTAGCTTCTACAGCGACTTTTCCTGAGAATTGAAAAATAGAAAATTACGTATGCTCAATGCTTCTTTATCGTTATCAGACTATTAATAGTTTTGTTGGGAGCTAATGTCTGCCATCAAGAAAGGCTTACCGTTAAGTGGTTGAAATCCACTTAAAGTCGGCTTGGAACATTACCAGGAGTTTCGATATTGGACTTCTTGCAGAAGTAGGGAAAAGGGTAAGGGGTAAAGGGGAAAGCGGCTCATAAAAACCCTTTTACCTTTAACCTTTTCCCTTTACCCCCTCTTGCAAAAGTAACTTTTGCAAGAGGTCTATTGATTGCACGAGAAACAGTACGTTGGCAAAATAATTCCTGTTATATCCGATATGCTTTGTAGCTTAATACAACCAAGGTATTAAACCTAATAACAGTAAAATTAGAGGCTTAGTAGATTTGGGCAACTTAAAAAATTCGGATCTACTCATTTTCTTAGTAGCTAAATTATTGCAGCATAGTTAGCAGTCTTATCAGTATATATAAATGCTACTTTGTGAATCCTCCGCATTGATTACAGTATATTTACTGCTCTTTCTACCATAGGGAGAAACTTGAAAACAGAATAGCAATTAGGTCTAATATTGAAATGGTGAAACGACAAGGAAAAGGAAGAATATTTGTACCTTTAACCCTTTCTGAACTGTTCGCCTCAAGTAGTAACTTGTGAAAAAACCAATTTCTAACTAGTGCGATCGCTCACGGTATTTGCCACGGCGGCGCGATAAGATTCTAAAACGATAGTCGTACTAAAGGTTTAAATGGCAGAAACTCTTTTCTTTAACGCCCTCCGTGAAGCCATTGATGAAGAAATGGCACGTGATTCCAGTGTATTCGTTCTTGGTGAAGACGTAGGACACTACGGCGGTTCCTACAAAGTTACCAAAGACCTTTACAAAAAGTATGGTGACCTGAGAGTTCTCGACACCCCCATCGCCGAAAATAGCTTTACAGGCATGGCAGTAGGAGCAGCGATGACTGGGTTAAGACCGATCATCGAAGGTATGAACATGGGTTTTTTGCTACTTGCCTTTAACCAAATCTCCAATAACGCTGGGATGTTGCGCTATACTTCCGGCGGTAATTTTAAAATTCCAATGGTGATTCGAGGCCCTGGCGGTGTAGGTAGACAACTAGGCGCAGAACATTCGCAACGACTAGAAACCTACTTTCAAGCCGTTCCTGGGTTAAAAATTGTTGCCTGTTCTACACCTTACAATGCCAAAGGGCTGCTGAAATCAGCAATTCGCGATGATAACCCAGTGCTGTTCTTTGAACACGTTCTGCTTTACAACTTAAAAGAAGATCTGCCAGAAGAAGAATACTTACTTCCTTTAGATAAAGCAGAAGTTGTGCGTCCTGGTAAAGATGTCACAATTCTCACTTATTCACGGATGCGCCATCACGTATTGCAAGCCGTGAAAACTTTAGAAAAACAAGGTTACGACCCGGAAGTTATTGATTTAATATCACTGAAGCCATTAGACTTTGATACCATAGGTGCCTCGATCCGCAAAACCCATCGCGTAATTGTGGTGGAAGAGGCCATGCGTACAGCAGGTATTGGAGCAGAAGTCATCGCTTCCATTAATGACCGCTTGTTTGATGAATTGGATGCGCCAGTGTTGCGCCTGTCATCCCAAGATATTCCCACGCCTTACAACGGTAATCTGGAACGACTGACAATTGTCCAACCAGAACAAATAGTGGAAGCTGTAGAAAAAATGGTGGCTATGCGAGTGTAAATCAACAGATAGGGGATGGGTTACTAGGAACTGGGAATTGGATAAAAAACTTAATCAAATATGCCCAATGCCGTATGACTCATTCCCCATCGCTAATCACAATTTTCACTGATAACTAATAACTCATAACTCTTTAAAAGAGCGCTATTATAGCCTTTGTCAGTTGCGAGTTATGGTATGCAGAGACAGCGATCGCTATTAGCTTTAATTGTAGTGTTGATTATTGCCGCTATTGCGGTGATTCTCACAATTCCCATACCTTTGGGACTAGATTTGCGGGGAGGCTCACAGCTAACAATTCAGGTGAAACCCACAGCAGAAATTAAGCAAATCACCGAAAAAGAATTGGAAGGCGTAAAGAAGGTAGTTGAGGGACGGATTAACGGACTTGGCGTTTCCGAACCAGTGATTCAAACTGTCGGCGCAGACAAAATCCTAGTGCAGCTTCCAGGGGTTAACGATCCAGAACAAGCAGAACGGGTACTAGGAGGTACAGCACAGTTAGAATTTCGCAAACAAAAGTCGGGTACAGAAACTCAACTGTTTGCTTTTCAAGCATCTCGTGCCGAACTAAAAGCCAAGCAGCAAGAATTGAGGACTAGCAACGACAGTGCTGCAATCGCCAAAAATCAAGAAGAGTTGCAGAAAAATAATCAAGCGATCGTAGAATTGTTTGAAAGTACCAACCCACCCCTAATCGGTAAATATCTTGAGAATGCCTATGGCGAACCCACCCAAGGTAACAACTGGAATGTTGCCATTCGCTTCAATTCACAGGGTGGTCAACTGTTTGCCGAACTAACTAAAAGTCTCGCAGGTACGGGACGTGGCATTGGAATTTTTCTAGATAACGAACTGATCAGTTCTCCTAGTGTTGGCCCGGAATTTGCCGCCGCAGGTATTACTGGTGGTGCTGCTGTGATTACAGGTAGGTTTACCGCCCAACAAGCTAATGACTTGGGTGTGCAACTCCGTGGTGGTGCATTACCCGTACCAGTAGAAATTGCTGAAAGACGGACAGTAGGGGCCACCTTAGGTAAAGACAGCATTCAAAGCAGTATCTACGCGGGCATTGGTGGTTTGGCTTTAGTCTTAATATTTATGGTAGTGTACTATCGACTACCAGGACTAATTGCGGATGTGGCATTAATAATTTACTCTTTGTTGACTTGGGCTTGCTTTGCCTTGTTGGGCGTAACTTTGACTTTGCCAGGAATTGCCGGTTTCATCCTCAGTATCGGTATGGCGGTTGATGCCAACGTGCTAATTTTTGAGCGCACGCGGGAAGAATTAAGAGCAGGTAAATCACTGTATCGTTCTGTGGAGTCTGGTTTTTACCGAGCATTTTCCAGTATTTTAGACAGCAACGTGACCACATGGATTGCTTGTGCTGCTCTGTTTTGGCTAGGTTCTGGCTTAGTAAAAGGCTTTGCCCTAACTCTGGCTTTAGGGGTAGCAGTAAGTATGTTTACGGCAATAACCTGTAGTCGCACATTGTTATTTGTGGCAATTTCTATTTCCTCGTTGCGGAAGACAGAACTTTACTGTCCTAACCTGCCAGTTGCAAATAAGGCAGAGGTGGCTCAATGAAACTGAGTATAAACAAATCGCGATCGCTATGGTGGACTATTTCTTCCGTCATCATTCTCAGCGGTATCATCTCAATGGTGATTTCTTGGCAAAACCCAAATATTAGAGCACCCCTACGCCCTAGTTTGGATTTCGTCGGTGGTACGCGGTTGCAATTTGAACGCGATTGTACCAAACCTGGTAACTGCGACAAACCCATTGATATCGGTGCTGTTCGGGATGTTGCTAAAGAACAAGGTCTGGGTGATAGCAGTATTCAACTTGTTGGTAATAACGGGATCTTAATTCGCACAAAAAACCTTGATGCCGATCAGCGCACCAAATTGCGAAATACCTTAAGCGAAAAAATTGGTGAGTTTGATCCGCAAAAAAACCAAATTGACTCAGTTGGTCCGACTTTGGGAAAAGAGTTATTTAGGTCTGGTGTATTGGCTTTGATTGTATCCTTCGTGGGAATCACTGTTTACATGGCCTTCCGCTTCCAGCTGGACTATGCCATTTTTGCGATCGTTGCCTTATTCCACGATATCTTAATCACAGTAGGGGCTTTCTCAATTTTGGGTTTAGTACTGGGTATTGAGGCAGATAGTTTATTTATTGTGGCCTTGCTGACGATTACAGGTTTCTCAGTAAATGATACAGTCGTAATTTACGATCGCATTCGCGAAACTATCAAAACTCATCCTGGAAGACCAATTGCTGAGATTGTCGATGATGCAGTGAACCAAACTTTAACTCGGTCAATCAATACGACCTTAACTGTATTGCTGACATTATTGGCTATCTTTCTGTTTGGCGGAGAAACTCTCAGAAATTTTTCCCTAGCCTTGATTATTGGCTTCACAATGGGAGCTTATTCTAGTATTTTCATTGCCAGTACTCTGCTTGCTTGGTGGCGAGAACGTACAGGTCAATCTCTCACGGTAGCAACTACCCAAACAACTGATACCTCTGCCAGTTCTCAAGAGACTTAAGCTGGTGTATATTTCCTCACTGGGTGAAAGCATTTTGAATTGCTGATACCAAATTGCGATAAATTGGATGATTCCAAATTGGTGAAACATCCTAAACATCAATATTCCCAATTAAAAATCTCAAATTCCAAATTGGTATAACCCATATTTTGCCGTTTTACGTTCTATGGATCAATCAGAACAACCGTCACTTAATGGTGATAATTTTGACAATTCTGACCCAGCTTTTGCTCAACAGGTGGAAAGGCTACATCAGCTGACAGTCTACGGTCGGTGGTTGTTTGTTGGTTGCTTGTGGCTCACCATTGCACCTCTTTGCTTGTGGAACCTACAACCTGAAATTGCTCTATGGCAACAATACTTTACCTGGGTGGCGGTGCGATATGGACTCTTCTACCATCCACTGTCTACCTTTGGTTTAGCTTTTTGTATCGGGATGACAACTGCTGTTTTAATTTGGCAAAGTCGCAATATCCTCCTAGGGTTACCACCGCAAGAAAAGCAACGCTTAGAAAAGCAAGTTTTTCGGATACGCCAGCAGGGACCAACTCATCCTCTGTGGAAGTGGGTTTGCCAACCTCTGCGGCAAATTAAAAATTAAACATGAGAAATTAAAAGTCTGAGAACTCGCTAACAAATAATACCAATTTGAAAAATGATTGCGACAGATGGAAATCTGAAATGCTTATCCAATAGATGTTTCACAATCACGCCACTTGCTACAACGCGGCGGCACTTCCTACCCTGCGGGAAGACACCCTCCGGGTGTCTACAAGTCGGCGGAGCCGCCCAACGGAGTGCCTTGGGAACCCGCGCAACGCAGTGGCTCCAAAATCTAGCTTGAAAAGTTTGCTCAAGTTGGGAAACCCTTTCGGCAATTGCTCATGGGGGAAACCCCCAAGACCGCATTGCCTCACCACGCAACGCCAGTTGCTTTAAGCCGGGAAACCCGTAAGGGCGCACTGGCTCAACTTTTCGCAAAATCTAAAATCCAAAATGGTATAAGTTCGCCCAAGATAAAAATTTGGATGACACTCAACTGCAAACTGCTAAATATGTACACGACGAGCGCTATCTGGCAAAATCTGATTTATACTAACTTTTTTGAATTTGGCTACAGATGATGACGCAATGTCACGGAGATAAGCAGAGACAAAAATTTATCTGTAGTAAATTTACCAAAATTGGTATTAACGGTAGTAAAGATACTGTGAAAATCGGGTGTTGTACATGAACTATCCTCAAATTCAATTTAGCGATCACAAGTCTGAAATTGACCTTTATCAACTGCGACAGCTGTTTGATATTTCTGCTTTCTGGGCAAAAGGACGTAGTATTGAGGATTTGAGTATAGCTATTACCAACAGCGATCCGGTAATTTCTGTATGGGATGGAAACCAACTCGTTGGCTTTGCTAGAGCAACTTCCGATGGTATATATCGCGCCACGATTTGGGATGTTGTGATTCATCCAGAGTATCGTGGTACAGGATTAGGAAGCAAATTAGTCGAAACTGTTTTGAGCCATCCTCGGATGAGGTGGGTTGAGCGTGTTTATCTTATGACCACTCACCAGCAGGGATTCTATGAAAAAATTGGTTTTCAGTCCAATACAAGTACCACTATGGTGTTACACAACCAACCTAACCTTGATTCGCTCCCGTCTGAAGAAATTCAGCTTCAGGAATTACGAGGGGGATAGACACTTGCAGCCTAGTAAATTGATCATTTCCTGCCTGAGTAGTGGGAGCTATAACTTCCAGCTTTCCTCCCATCACTTCCACGAGAGTTTGATTCAGTAAAAGCTTCATTCCTGGTGAAAGATTCGGATTTCCTTTGTCAGTTAAAACAGGTTTGTCTTCAGCCTGGATAAAATCTATAGATTTAATAAAATCGATAGATTCACTCCAAGGCAGAGCATGAACTGGTATATCCAGCCAAATATACGCAGAATTTTTCGTAGGTGAAGGGTTAGTAGAAATAGAGATTTTGCCTTCTTCCATCTGGGTAATGGCGGTGTCTACTAAATTTAGCAATACTTGGCGTAGCCACCGAGGATCTGCCAAAACATAAATTTCTAAGTCTGGAGGCGACACTTGAAGAGAAAAGTTGCGATTCGCCGCCAGCATATAAGTTAACTTATAAACTTCCTGCAAAAGTTCATTTAAGGATAGAGGTTGAATATCTAATTTGTTAGTGCCATGTTCAACTCTGGCAACGTTAAGAATTTCATCGATGAGTTTGAGCAACTTCAACGCTCTTTCGTGAGCTTGGGCAATAAATTCTCTCTCTTCCTCTGGATTTTCACACAAATTCGACAAAATTAATTGATGTAAACCAATTAGACCATTGAGAGGCGATCGCAATTCATGAGTAGTTCGCGCCAGAAAACCTGCTTTAAACTGGCTCATCTCCTTGGCCATTTGGTATGCTAACTGCGTTTCCTGCAACCGTTGCAAAGCTGGGGATGAATCTTTTGGCTCTGTTGTTGTTGTTAGAGATGAGCTAAGTGTGGCGTTGGTAGAGCGTGCAAATAACCAACGGAAACTTATCCCTAATAACAGCCCTGCTCCTAAATACACCCAATTATTCCAATTCATAATATTTGACAATTATTCAGCTTTATTCTTTGACCACAAAGATTCAAAATTAAGTTCCTGATGTTCAGATTACCTATTCATTTCTAGTTTCGAGGTGCAATAGCAGATTTTTCAATTTTTACATCAGGAAACTTAGCGTAATTAAAAATACTATACCTTGTGCCTAGCAGTTTACTATCTAAATAGAAGTAGCCTTAACTCTACGCAGGTTAAGGCTACTTTTAAGCAAACTGTATTTTTATAAATACTTATAAATTTATGGCTAAAAATTTAACTTTATAGCACCTTGTCGCAAAATTTGCCAATCCATTCCTGTCCATTTAGCCACTGTAGAAGGTACGCCCATTGCAGATACTTCATTTTGAGATTCTGTTGTTATTAAAGTTAAAACTTCAGGAAATTGTTGCTCAATTTCTGCCATCGTTTGCAAAGGTGCTTGACCAGAAACATTAGCGCTAGTCGTTGCTAAAGGGCCTGTTCGGGACAAAATATTTTGGGCGATCGCATTTGCAGGAACTCTAATACCAATTGTTGTTGGGTCAGTTGGGTTCATCACTTTTGGTACTAAGGCTGACGCTGGCAAAACCAACGTCAGCCCACCTGGCCAGTATTTATCTGTTAATTCCTGCCAAATTTTGTACTCGCGATCGCTACCTTGAACATAAGGCCACAAATCAGGGCCGCTAGCTGCCATCAAAATTAAAGGTTTATCTTGACTGCGTTGTTTAGCAGCAAATATTAAAGCTGCTTGTGTTGGTAAAGCTGCGAGTGCGGGAACGGTATCTGTGGGAAAGCTCACTAATAAACCAGCGCGTGCGCCAGCTACTAGAGCATCCAAGGAAACTAGTGTCATGTTAAACGAGTGCAGAGTTAACAATTAATACATACACTGGTTTGCAGCACACTCAATAAAAACTGCGATCGCTCAACACTCAGCATTAACATAAGCTAGGGCAAAGCGTTCTATTCCAGCTAAATCAGAGTGAATTTCGATATTACTATAGCTACCATGATTTTGCAGAATTTCTTTTACCCTATCTGCCTGCCCTGCCATCATCTCAATCAACCATATACCACCAGGTCGTAAATAACTAGGAGAAATTTCAATCAAATGACGGATGCAATCCAAACCATCAGCACCACCATCTAACGCTAAATGTGGTTCATGGAAAGTTACTTCTGGTTGTAGTGTAGGTAGGATGCTGGTGGGGATATAAGGCGGATTGGAAACCATACCACTGAATTGACCTTTGAGGAATGTGAGTGGCTCCCACCAGTAACCTTGATAAAATCGAATCCGGTCAGCAAATCCCAAATTTTGGGCATTTGCCGCTGCGATCGCCAGAGCTTCTGAACTGTAATCTACGGCGTGAATGGTGGACTCTGGAAAGACATTTGCTAGCCCTAGAGCGATCGCCCCACTACCAGTACCCAAGTCCACCCATTGCCCTTGCTGTAAAGCTGGGATTGCTTCACTATGATTTGTGGCGGTTACAGCTAAATCAATCAAGCATTCTGTTTCTGGTCTAGGAATCAAAACTGCGCTCGAAACGGCGATTTTAAACTGTCGCCAAGGTGAAACTCCCGCGATGTATTGCACTGGCAAGCGATCGTGTAACCGCCTTTGCCACAACTGCTCTAAATCTTCTAAAGGCAACTCCAGTTGAATTTGCGGCCAATTTTTGTAAGATTCTAAACGCAGTGCCAAGCGATCTAAACTAGCTACCTCTTGTAGTAACCAATCAACTTCCGCTACTGGCACATCTGTGGCGATCGCAGCTTGAATTGCCCTATGACGCCACTGCCAAAGTTGTAAACCAGAAACTACTTTTGGCTGTGTATCCGCCATACCTCAACATTACCTAGGCTTTTTAGGTTGTGTATTATTCCGATTGGGAGCCGCAGGAGCCTTAGGTGCATTATTATCTCTAGGCAGGGTCTTAATATATTCTCTAGACTCTGGCGATGGCACTAAGACAACTTGATTGAGCCAAGTATCATTTTTATCCTGCAAAGTTTTAATAACTCCATCTACATCGATCACCTGAATATCTGCTTTGGGATATTTAGGCTTCACTTGGTTTAATAAACCTTGGGCGTCTTGCTTACTTAAAAACAAAGGAATCAGTTGCTGATTGTCAGAGGTCAGTTTAATTGGTACATATCCCTTATCTGGTGCAAATCTAACTGCAAATACTGGCACGCTCTTAAACTGATCTACCTTTTGACCACTTTGGCGCAGTAAGTCCACCGCGCCTTGTATTTCCTGATCTACTGGTTTAAAGGCAAATAAAAGACGGTTGGGCTGATTTTTGCTTTGTTGTAATTGCTGATAAATTACTCCCAGAGGTACTGCTGTTACTTGCAGGCTTTTGACAATTTCTTGGACTTTTGGGTCTTTTCCTTGCGTATTCCGCAAATCGTTGATAAACTTTTGAGCTTCTTGCCGACTCAGATAAACTCCTGTCACTGAGCCACCTGCTTTTTGCCCATTTTGATTTTCGGGCAGGGGACGACTAAGTGGCAGTCCCTTTTCATTTGTAACTAGATATACAGGTACTGAGTCTAATTTATCTTTGATTTGTTGTTCTGACAATGCCAGCACTGGAATATTTCCAGCAAAGACTGTTCCAAGCATTGTACTTCCAACTAAACCTAATGTTGCGCCCCAGCGAACTAATGATTTCATGACTACTCCTCGTGTCAACAATTCTATTAAGTTAGACAAATAGTTGGGTTTGCACAGCCCCAACTTGTTTTAGTTATATAGCAATCCCTTAAAAATGTGAAAAATTTGTGGTGACTATTGAATGTAAATAGACAACCTCAAGAAGTGATATTTACTGGGCATTTAGGATTGCTATAGTATCGCTTTCAGCCATTGATAGTGCTTAAATAGTCTTTTTATCAATGTCTCTCTGGCTATTTTTGCAGTGCAGAGCAAAATGTAGTAGATGCTTTTTATATAGCGCTATCCAGTAGCGACAAACTGCTCAAATTATTTCAGTGCTAAATGTCATTTGATTGTCTTTCCCTAGCTATAAATGACGCCATTATATAGTGAATCGTTCCAATTGCCTTTAATTTAATATCTACTCAAATTTAGGTAAATGTATATAAAATTCAATTGGTAAATTACTTTGTACTAGGGGCAAATTTGTCTATGATAGCTTGCACAATAGCTTAAGACCAGGTTAGGCAAATTAGATTACTCCGAAAAAATATCTAATTTAGAAGCACAGCTATTTACCAAAAAGAAACCCTAATTAACTATTGTTTTTTCTTATTGGACATTAAAAAAACCGCAGTTCCAGTAATGGATCTACGGTTTTGATTTAAACGCTAAGATCGGGATGACAGGATTTGAACCTGCGGCATCCTGCTCCCAAAGCAGGCGCGCTACCAAGCTGCGCTACATCCCGGTTAATCTATCTACTTTTCAGTGGTGCGCTTTACCCTTAGACTAGACTAAGCTTCAGAATTTGGCTGCCACACAGCAATCAACCGTACTTTGCCAATTTTAACAAAGCATTAATCTGATTATATCAGAGTTAGCTGATATTTACTCAGTTTTTTTGCTTTTGCAAAAGCAAGAGTAGTTTTGCTTTTAGTTGCCGACTTTGCTCAACAATGCAGTTAGTTGCTGCTCTATCGGTCAAATCTTTGAGACTAACTTTTAGTAGACTTTGGCTATTATAACTAAATTTTGGGTGGCAAGCTGTTTTATTTATATAAAGTATTTAGTGAGGATACCAAAACATCCCTTTTATGCCTTCTGGATCAGCCATAAAACCCATAGTCCGGTAGAAGTCAACAACATGAGGGTCAGCGAAGAGAGTGACATTGCTAATCTCTTCACTCCTAAGTTTTTTCAGCACGTATTTCATCAGTGCTTTACCCAGCCCTTTACCTTGAAAGTCAGGGTGAACGACTACATCCCAGATAGTGGCATTAAAAGCGTGATCTGAAGTAGCACGCGCAAAACCAATAAGCCGCCTTTGGTTTCCTCGGACTTGCCACATTGAGGCAACGAGAAAACTATGCTCAATAGCTTTTTTTACTTTTCTTAGAGGGCGACGTGACCAACCAACAGCATCACAGAGTTCTTCGAGTTCATACAAATCTATATCTCGCTCTGTGCTGAAGACGATGCGATCACCATTAGGGCCATTGCCCGTAACTTCTGCGCTCATCTCTTCTAAGGGAGCTGTTCTGGTTGTCGCTGTAGATTCAGAAGTACTAAACCAAGTTTTCCAAAAACCCATGCCAACGTGGTTCGGGTAGTATAACTGAATTGGCTTCCACTATTAAAAGTGGCGATTCACTTCTAACAAAGCTATTTCCATCTACTGCCCCTCACACTCAAGATTTTTTGGTGATTTTAGGGTTATCAATGGATACAGGCTGCTAAGGGGTGTTTCACACCAATCATTTTCAACTTTAGCATTTTGTTGTAAAGCTAGGAGAAATTCACCAAAAGGGAAAAATAAGAGAGTGAATTTTATATAAAAACAAGGATTAGGGATTAGCGACTGGAGGATTGTTTGGCAAATTAATCTAGAATAAGACTCCTTTATAAGGTAAGTCAGCACAAAGTCAAGCATTCGGGCAGTTAAAAGCCGAAATTGTTCACGATCAACAATGGCATCTTTGAAAGTCCTGAGTGCGAATATTGCGAGGGGTAATACCCTTTGTTAATTGACCAACAGTATGCTGGAGATTGGGAAATAATTTGTCGCCCGCCTCTATCTTTAGATATGAAAAAGAAAGATTTGTGTGGAAACGTTTAGTGAGACACACAAGATCTGATGCTTTTAAGCAAGCGAAATTCTTTGTAAAGTTTCCCAATCTTCCTAGTCCCCAGTCCCCTAGTGACAAATCTCGCGAGTCTTACCACCCAAGATGGCTTCTGGTTTAAAATCTTCGACTCTGGAACTCCTAAAGCGCTTTAATAGAGCGTTTCCCCAGTTTTATGAACAGTTTGTTAGCAGTGAGATTCAACTGCAAAATTTACGACTAGCTTATCGTCTCTATAAAACTAGACGCGCCGTTATTGAGCTGAAACCGGAAGGTAGCAAAAGCGCCTTGCATTTTGCTTACCGTAACCAGTCTTTTCTCCTCAGCGATATTTTTGGTGTACTCGCTGCTTATGGGTTGACTATTCACGGTCTAAGTCTATACGGTCAGATCCGACCGCCAATGTTAGTTTTTATCAAACTACTGGTATCTCGTGGTAGTAAAGCCTTGACTGATAAAACCGCAGAGAATGTCTGTCGGGCAATTCGCGAGGCTTTAGGAGGGCGGTTTGAGGTAGAAGAAATGCTGGCTGTAGAATTTAACCTCGATACAGGCTTAGAGCAAGTACAGACAGAGTTTTATGTCGATCCAGTCTTTCATCTTCCGGCTTTAGTTATTGAAGCCGATAATCAACCGGGATTATTCTACAAAGTAATGTACGCTATCTGGCAAGAAGACCTGCTGGTAGTCAATGCCAACTTGCTAGTTTGGCGCGGACGTACACGGCTAATTCTCTACTTGTTGGGGCCAAATGAAAGTCTCATTCCTGAATATTTGGGTCATAAAATTGCTGAAGGTGTGCGACAGAGGTTACTAGGTAAATGACTTGAACTATGAATTATCAAATTTTTTCTTTCTGGCAAGCCGCCTTGAGAGGCACTATATCTTTTCTAAACTCCATATCTAGTCGTACCCGTCCTTAAAGGTACGATATTAAGTATGGCAACCATCGAAATTTTGGGCGTTTCACACGCATACGAGCTAACAGCTCCCACATCTTGCCCCCATACTTTAGTTTTTATTCACGGTTGGCTAAATAGCCGTGGATACTGGCAGCCTGTGATTTCCCGTCTGTCGGTAGATTTGCAGTGCCTATCTTATGATTTACGGGGTTTTGGTGAGTCCCAGTCCCAGCCAGATACCGAGTTGAGTCGAGCAGAAGTTTCTCTAAGTCTGGCTCGCAATTTCAGTAGTGGAGTTGACTCACCCTTCGATTCTATGTATACTCCATCTGCCTACGCTCAGGATTTAGTACTCCTGTTGCAACAGCTGCATATTACCAGTGCTTGGCTGATTGGCCACTCTTTGGGTGGCACGATCGCACTTTGGGCAGCAGAACAAATGCCCGATTGCGTTCAAGGAGTTATCTGCATCAATGCAGGCGGTGGCATTTATCTCAAAGAAGCCTTTGAGCAGTTCCGTTCGGCTGGTCAGCGATTTTTACAAATCCGTCCTCGCTGGTTATCTCAAATACCTTTAATTGATTTACTGTTTACTAGAACTAGTGTGGCGCGTCCCTTAGAGCGTTATTGGGCGCGTCAACGAGTGATCGATTTTGTCGTAGCCGATCCTGAAGCAGCCTTGGGAACACTCTTAGACTCTACAACTGAAGAAGAAATCAATCGTTTACCTCAACTGGTATCTCAACTCAAGCAGCCAGTTTATTTTTTAACAGGTACCCACGACAAAGTGATGGAACCTAAGTATGTGCGTCATTTAGCTAGCTTTCACCGACTGTTCCAATACAGTGGCGACAATGTAATTGAAATTCCTGATTGTGGACACTTAGCAATGTTAGAACAGCCAGATGCAGTTGCTAGCCATATCCGCTCAATTGTCAAGATTCAAGAGTCAATAGTCAGTGGTCAATAGGCACAAGTCTTTAATGACTAGTAACCCGATTGATACAGTTTCATCACCTGGGCAAGCGATAGCCTAGATTCGACGCCTAGAGTTAGAGGTGATGTATGCCCTCGTTCCAGATGGTCAGCGGCGGCGCAGGCAATCATGGCAGCATTATCGGTGCAAAATTTTAAGGGAGGGAAGAGGACGCGCAGGTTATTCTTGGCGGCAGATGCTTGTAAATGTTTTCTGAGTCCGCTGTTAGCCGCGACACCTCCACCTACAGCAATTGTACTTAGTCCATAATCAAGAGCACAGGCGATCGCTCTTTTCGTAAGCGATCGCGCTACTGTTTCTTGAAAGCTGGCTGCTACATCTGCTAAAGGAATTTCCGTGTTATTTTTCTCTAGCTGTTGCACTAACCGCAACACTGCTGTTTTCAACCCGCTAAAACTGCCGTCATAGCGATGATATCCTCCACCAGGTAAAGAAACTTTCCCCTCTGGCAAAGCAAAGGCTTGGGGATTACCTGCTTGTGCCAATTGATCAATGATCGGCCCTCCCGGATAACCTAGCTTTAACAGTCGCGCTATTTTATCAAAAGCTTCTCCCGCCGCATCATCACGAGTTTCACCTAAGGTTTCGTAATTACCACAATCTTTGACGTAAATCAAGCTTGTATGTCCGCCTGAAACTAGTAAGCTAAGAAAAGGGGGATCTAAACTTGGTTTGCTCAAGTAAGTTGCATAAATGTGCCCTTCGAGATGATGCACTCCCAAAAATGGTTTTTTTTGGATCATTGCTAAAGTTTTGGCCGCAGTTAACCCTACCAACAGCGCTCCTACAAGACCGGGGGCACAAGTTGCTGCAATGCCATCAATTTGCTCCCAGCTCATCTGGCTCTGCTCGAAAGCTTGAGCGATCGCCCAATTGATTGTTTCTAAATGTTGGCGAGATGCTACCTCTGGTACTACCCCGCCATACTGACGATGGATGGAGATTTGTGAAGCTATGATACTGCTGCACACTTGACGATTGTTAACAATTGCCACGGCAGTTTCATCACAGCTAGTTTCGATTGCTAAAACGGTTGCCATTGCTACAGGGGAGTAATAAATAATGGGACTTAAGCCCTGATTATTGGGTCTTGATGCTAAGTTCTCAGCCGTAAATTTTCTCAAATATTACGAAATTTTGCTGAACATTTGGAACTGAGAACTCAAAACTCGATCCAAACTAGGTTGAGAAGCTTTAACTTTTATTTACTTAAACTTTACTCGGTTCCCAGGCAAGAGTATGATGACTTGCTAGTTATGCAAATAAACACTGTACAAGCCGCTTCGTTTTGTACAAAAAACTTTTTGTTTTGTAATAAAAGGAAACAACTCCATGCGACGATTGTTTGCTTTGATTTTAGCGATTGGTCTTTGGTTCAACTTTGCCCCGCCCGCAAAAGCGCTGGGGGCTAATTTGACACCATGCGCAGACACTCCCGCTTTTCAAGAGCTAGCAAAAAATGCCCGTAATACTACCGCTGACCCAAATTCTGGGCAAAAGCGATTTGAGCGTTATTCTCAAGAATTTTGCGGACCTGAGGGTTATCCCCATTTGATTGTTGATGGTCGTCTCGATCGTGCAGGTGACTTCATAATTCCCAGTATTCTCTTCCTTTACATTGCTGGTTGGATCGGTTGGGTAGGCCGTTCCTATCTGCAAGCAGTCAAAAAAGCTCCTAACACCGAGCAAAAAGAAATCCAAATCGAGCTGGGTTTGGCGCTACCAATTATTGCTTCAGGCTTTGCTTGGCCTGCTGCTGCAATCAAAGAATTACTCTCAGGTGAATTAACAGCCAAGGATACAGAAATACCTGTTTCCCCACGCTAATTCATCAGTACTAATTAACTTGTTTTGGAGACTAAATTCATGGCAGATAAAGGCGACCAATCATCGTATTTAATTAAGTTTATTTCCACTGCACCAGTAGCAGCTACCATTTGGTTGACAATCACAGCAGGGATTTTGATTGAATTTAACCGCTTTTTCCCTGACCTACTTTTCCACCCACTGCCATAAGTAGAAGACGGTATTTTCACAAGCTGAATATGTTGTCTTCTGTCTAATGTTATGTAGTTATATTGTTCAACCTAGCTAGGTGAAAATATAGCTCAAATAGGCAGTACGAATAATTATTTTAAACTCGTACTTTCTTTACAGAGTACGAGTTTCTTTTTTGTAATTAGCTAAATTAATTTTTCTAAACTTCGCTGACAAAAAGCACCTTTAGCTACAATTATTATTAATAGAAAAATGCCACAATTCTAATTTAGAGGCGAACATAAAATATGGCGCAAGCAGTAGATGCATCCAAAAATCTTCCCAGCGATCCTAGAAATCGTGAGGTTGTTTTTCCCGCAAAGCGCGATCCTCAGATAGGCAACTTTGAAACGCCAATTAATTCTTCTCCCTTGGTGAAGTGGTTCATTAATAACTTGCCTGCCTATCGCCCTGGTATAACTCCTTTTAGACGCGGGCTAGAAATTGGTATGGCTCATGGTTACTGGATATTTGGTCCTTTTGCTAAATTAGGTCCCCTGCGTGATACACCTAATGCTAACTTAGCTGGATTACTGGCAGCTATCGGCTTGGTTGTCATTCTGACTGCCGGCTTATCCTTGTATGCTCACAGCAATCCTCCAAAAGCACTTGCTAGCGTTACTGCACCCAATCCTCCGGATGCTTTTACTAGCAATGAAGGCTGGAATAACTTTGCTAGTGCTTTCTTAATCGGTGGTATTGGTGGCGCAGTAGTTGCTTACTTTTTGACTATCAATTTGGCACTCATTCAAGGTTTAGTGGGTTAAATATATCTTCAACTGCCATTAATCTCTAAGTTCTACAAAGCTTCACTTGGTGATTAATGGCGAGTAAAAACGAGCCGTTCTTTACCAAAATAGAGCATAGTAGTACTTAACTTCTGGCAATTGCTAATTAGTGAACAGTAGCCAATCTGCTCAATACTAATTTATTGCTCGTTAATCAAGCAAAAATGGACACATAAAAAGCTGAGTTCTTTGTATGTGTCCTTATTTGTTTGGTCTTAAAAATAATTAAGCTTGGTACAAAAGGCTGAAAATCACCCAAACAAATCTGCTTCCAGGGCTTGTAAAGCAGTTTCAAAATCGTCATTAACGATTTGAACATCAAATTCATCTGCTGCTTTAACCTCTTCTTGGGCGCGGCGCAGACGACGGGCGATCGCTTCCTCAGAATCTTGTGCGCGCCCGCGTATCCGTTTCTCTAATTCATTAAAGGAAGGTGGCAAGATAAAGATGCTATGTGCACTAGGGAAAGAAGTGCGAATTTGTCTTGCCCCTTCTAGCTCAATTTCTAGTACAACCAATTTTCCAGACCCAACTTGGTTAAGTACAGCTTCACGGGGTGTACCGTAATAATTACCAGCAAATTCTGCCCACTCTAAGAATTCGCCTTGAGCAACCAATTGTTCAAACTTGCTACGACTAACAAAGTAGTAATTGTTGCCGTTAATTTCTCCTGGACGAGGAGAACGTGTGGTCATAGATACGGAGTAATACAGTTCCGGATGACGTTGCAACAATGCACGCAGTAAAGTGCCTTTGCCAACCCCACTGGGACCCGTTAAAACAATTAGCCGGCCGGAAGGCGGGCATTCTCTAGTAGTAGCACCACTCTGGATGGGTAGAACTTGCATCATCCGCTAAACCTGTGAATTAATCGATAGACATAGATTCATTAGTCTAGTATTTGTTAGCTGTGTAACTCTTGACTAAGGAATTTACAACACGGGTGACATAAAAGTTGTCTAATTCACATGTTACTGCTGATATGGTGTAAATAGGGTAGGGCCATTAGCCCATCCCTACTTAATTATCTACCACTTGATGCTCGCGAGAGATTACAAAGCGATTTGCTACAGTTTCTGGCTGAATCGCCGACAGAATTACATGGCTGGAATCGGTGATAATCACAGCCCTAGTACGACGACCGTAAGTTGCATCAATCAGTTGACCTCTGTCCCGGGCATCGGTAATGATCCGCTTAATCGGTGCAGACTCTGGACTGACAATGGCAACTACTCGGTTGGCAGATACGATGTTGCCAAAACCTATATTGATTAACTGAATTTCCATAAAAAAACTGATACCAAACGCGGTATGAGTAGTCAGTACATAATTATTTCCATGTTATCCCTAAAAATAGGAGTTACAACGCTTAAATGAACGCCAGCTTTAGTGTTTAAACAATAATTGCTTTTTTTAGCGATTTCTTAACCAATTTTACTGGAAATATTCCTTAAGACACATGCATATTTACCCTAGTACAAGTTATACGTAGACACTATTAATTATGAGTAAAAACAAAAAAGTGTAAGAGATAAATTTTAATTCTCTTACACCAAAGTTTTGAAAATAGCCCAAGAGCTTAATTTATAAGCTTTTTGAATTGTAAAATTTGAATTTTGAATTTTGCGCTGTGGTGGTCGTTTTCAGTTCTTGCCATCTTTGTCGTAGTAGCTGCAAGTTAGGAGTGTGACCACCATAACGCCAGCTTACATAGGCTTGGCAAATTTCATCTATTACCTGAGCATTTCCTGGTGAATAATGTTCATAGGCAACTCTGGCATACTCTAAAGGTGTTTGTGTTGGATGCTTGCCTAAACCTTTTTGGGCTGTCCATTGCAGCATTTGTTGATAAAGGCTTTCCATTGGTGATAATTTTCTCAACCACTGACGGTTCAGCCACACACGCCATTGCTCCCAACCCAACCAACAGAAGAAAGCCGTTGTAGTTGTCAAGATTAAACCAGTTAAGACACCTAGCCAACCTTGTGAGAATAAAGCAAAAAACCAAGCAATCGCTCTGGTAATCCAGGTAAATATTGTGCTAAACACATAATCGAGCCAACCTCGGATCGGAGAGGGGACCCATCCAGCTAGCCATTGCCAAAACTGGCGCAGGACGCTAAAAGTTTGTATATCTTCGATTGAAGGGGGTATCAGGGGATGATTAGGAATCGGGTCAAAAGCAAACCAGCCATATTTGGGGAAATAGACTTCCGTCATGGCATAGGCGTCAGTGTTACGCACAACATACAGCCCTGTGAAGGGATTGAACTCTCCCGGACTGAATCCTGCTACTAACCGTGCGGGGATGCCTATGGAACGCAGCATCATTGTCAGTACTGTAGAGAAGTGATCTGGGTAGCCTCCTTTATACTTGAATAAAAAAGCTTCTACCAGGTCTTCTTTTTCACTTAAATAAGGCAGATCAAAGGGATTTTCGGGAATAGAGTAGTTTTGCTTCAGGTATTGGGCTAGGTAGAGGGCCTTTTCATAAGGTGAATCTAGGGTTTTAGATGACTTTCCTACCCGTTCTCGATTGTAGTTAGCAAGGATTTCTTCGGTGCGTTGCCTAACCTTTTGCGCAATCGCTGGAGGAATTTGCAAATAATGTTTTTGAATCTGCTTTGGATATTTAGTAGAAGCTTGTCCTAAGGCTGTCCGATCGCGGTATGGTACTTCAGAAATTACTGTATAGGTGAGACCCTCTGATAATTCCACAGGCGATCGCAAGCCATTTTCCTGATCGACAGCAATCACTGGTGTGGGAAAATAAATTTCCTTGGGATAAGCCAGCGCTGGAATCAGGTTTGGTAAATCTGCTACTACTGTGTAAGTTTGTACCACCTGCTGGGTTTTTCCACTAATCGCAGGCGGGGCGAGAAAAATTTGGTAAGACCAAGGCGATCGCTTTAAGGTAAGAACATCATCATTGCGAGATACGTCCCATCCCTTACCTGTATAGCGATCGAATGCTAGAACTCGCCAAAAACCCTCTGCATGCGATCGCACTCGCATCACCACCTTGGGTTTCATGGCTCCTCGCAGATTTTGGTTAATTTGGCTATTAAAACCGTAATAAAAATTATTATCTATGTTTCCTGGTTTACCGTTTTTACTTTGTCCATCACCATTGCTACCACTGCCTTGATTTTTGGTATTACCTTGACGGACATAACCCGGATTAATAATACTACGCCCAGTAAAATTGCCTTTGACCGCAATCGCAGAACTTACAGGAAAGGTGCGTAATTGATAGCCTGGGAACCTGGGTAAAACGGCAAAAATTGCCAGTCCCAGTCCTACAATTAACGTGAACAGTAAAAAATAAAAAGGTAAAAGAGAAGACCATTTTTTCTCTTTTACCTTTTGCTTTTGAAAGTTTAACTTTTCTAAGCCGAGTCTTGAGCGGTAATCTAGGACTAGAGTAGGCAAAGCGATCGCTAAAAATAACAGCAGCACAGGCGCAAATGCTAAAGTTTGGCTCAGCGTTGCCGCCACACCTAGTAAAATTAACCCAATGACAATTGAATAGCCCAAGTCTTTACGACGGGGCATATCAAAGCTGTGGAGTACTTGAAGTTGAATCAATAACTCTGCCAAACCCAGCCGGGTATCATTTAATTCCCCTAATAACCGCCCAAAGAAAGCACCCAGTGCTATTAACATTCCTATGGCGATGCAAAATTTGACTGTAATATTGGTATTGCGGCGACTGCGGTTACTCCAAATTGCACCCATAATACTTACAGGAATAGCCCAAAGACTAAATTTAGTCTCGGCGGCAATATCCGTCGCCACAATTCCCATAATTACCAACGCTAGCACTAGCACCCGTAAGGAAATTGAATCTTCCACTTCCATTAAAGGCGACCCTTGCTTGTTTTGCCGCCAGTAGTAATGTCCTACAGGTAAACGCCAAAACTGATTGATCCTGGATAAGTTAAACATTTAAAGTACGAGCAAAGCGATGATATAGACGCTAAGGACATAATGCTGGGCATGGAAACCAACTACCTGACCTCCAGCTGCTACCCTACCCTACTCTATGAGAACGCCTTTAGCGAAGGGGAATTCCCTATATGGCATAGTAACCAACTGGCAATACGTCTATGTGAATCTACGCCTTTTGTGCTAGGTTCTACCAATCTAATGATTAGATTTGCGTCAGATCCTTCAATACCGCTTGTTGAAAAAAAGGATAAGTTTCAAAACCAGGATAATCTTTAATGATCTATTGGCGTTTATCAAACCAAGTGCTAGCAGTGATGGTTTAGCCTATGTGGGATTAATGACAAACAACAGCGGCTGTTGGTCTATTTCTGGAAAATCGACTTCTAAGGTATAAGTCTGGTTGAGTTGCCGACAGTGTAATTCTACACTTAAGCTTCCCGAATCCAAAGACTGTGCTACCGACTGAGTACCCTTGCCTCTAAGTGTCAAAATTCCTTTAGTGGGTAATTCACCTCGGACTCGCACCTTTCCCATCTGACCCTGAGACTGGTATTCTACTTTTAGGTTTAAAACACCGACACTAGTTAACCATTCTCTTTCGATCACCGGATTGGTTGGTGAAAGTGGTAGAGTCAGGTTATCTAAAAGTTGTTTCGCTGCTAACAGCGATAATGCCATTTGTTGACGTTCTTTTAGATCGGCGTAATCGCTCTGAATATTGGGGATTGTCTCCAGGGCATCTACAGACCGATAAGTACTTCTAAGTACTAATCCAGCAATGTCGTTTAGTGCTTGGCTATCGTTGGGAAACAATTCCTCGACTGCCTGAACTAACTTGGCACCCAAAGGTAGGGAAGATGTCAGCAATACTTGACACTTTTGCACTAATTGACGGAAAATGCTTTCCGGCAAGGCAATAGGCAAATTCAGCTTAGACTGTTGTGCCACCCATCCCCAAGTGGGAACTAATGCTATCGATTGCTCGTCGGCATAATCGGGATAGTCTATTAATTGGCTTTCCCAAGGAAATAAAGGCGGGTGGTTTTGAATCTGGATTTGTAAGCGACGTTTGAGGACGGATTGGAAACGTTCTTGCACAGTAGGAATTTCTCCCAGTTGAAAGGTTTGGGGCGTCCCTCCCGACTCTTGCTCACCACTTGTTGATGTGGTGGCTTGCTTGAGAGGGTTTTTTACCCCGTCAATTTCCTGACCATCTACCGAAGACAACTTAGAGGTGATGGCATCTTCTGCCAACACCCAACTAAGTAACTGGTGATGAAAGGATTCTGAGTCACTATTCATGAGTAGATGCACCTGATCCGGACACTAAAGAGTTACGAATTTCCCAAGCTTGTTCAAGAATCTTAAACCACCGTTTTTGCAATTGCGCCATAGACAAACCTAAAGTTTTAGCAATTTTTTCGTCGGGTTGTCCTTGTTGTTTCATGTTGAGTAGAGACCTTTGTTTATCGTCTAACTCCGCTGTGTATGCTTGCCACTGTTGGGGAGTCAAGCCTAGATTCGTAGGTAACGAAGCTTCTAACCATTCGTGAACTAATTCCCAACGATGCAACAAGGCAAACCGAATTAAATGATATTTAAAACGCTGCTGTAAGTAATCTCTCTGGCGAGGGGTTAAACCTAAAATTGACTCTATTTCCTGTGCTGAAAGATCTTGAAGGCGGAGGCTAAAGTAATCGGCACAGTCGTTTTGTTGTCGTTGTTCTAAATAATCTAATAATTCTGTAATTACGACAGAGCGCAACGTATCTTCTTCTGGTTCTGGTTCTGGTTGCGTTGCCATTGCCGAACGCAATTGTTGTACTGCTGGCTCTTCCCAAGAACCATCGGCTTCGTTGGCACTACCTTCTGCCGCTTGCTCAATGTCTACGCTGGTTTCTGGAGGTTGCTGTTGAGAGAAGGTTTGCGCTCGGAGAATAACTAATTGCTGTTGACGACCTGGTAAGGGTATCCGTCGCTTACCATAGCGTTCAGTAAATGCCATATACTCTGCCAATTCCAGAAGTGTCTGGGGGCGATAGGCGGCACCCATTTGATTTTCCCGGCGGAAAGCATTTAATGCCTCCAGATAAAAACTCTGTAGAAAATCTTCAATGATAGTCAGCCGCCCTTGATAACTCAATTGCTTCTGAGGAGGATTAATGTAACGGTAGATAATGGCACTCAAAGTGCTATGTAATTCTATCCTCCCCCGATTTGAACCCAGCTGATAGTACCTCAGGCACTGTTGCAGCCGATGACGGGCTAATGTTATTGCTGAGTTTTCCACAGCACCGGAAGCTTGGATACGTTTACTCTCGTTGCAAATCCGGTAGACTTCGGAGGCAATGCGTGTTGCCACATCATGGCAATTCTGTTCCGAAGCTTTGGTTGACTGTTGAAGCTCCTTGAATAGGAGTTGAAATATCACCTCCACGCCGATAGAATTTTCTCCCTGAATAGTTGCGGTTGCGGCTGAATTCATAGTCTCTGTTTTTAAAAGACCCTAACATACTTAAACACAACCTGTACGACTGTGGGTTTTGGCTTGATGAATTTTGCGTATAAGCTAAACAAAAGACGAACCCTCATTGAGGATTTGGCTTAATTTATTATTCCCAACTTTAGTGAGATTATTCTCACTTTGCTTTGATGTTATGGCCATTACCCAGGAGCCGTTGACAAGTCGTTATGGATTTAGAAGCACAAATTCAATTGTTGATTGATAATGCACCACACGATGGTATAACACCACAACTTGTTGCAGCAATTGCCCCTGCCATCAAGGCGATCGCTCATCAGTTACATTACCCTCAGTATTATATTCTCCAAAGCTTGGAGTCAGAGTGGGTTTTAACTACATTAAGCAACCGGGCAAATCCAGGATTAGAAAAACACGTTGTTTACGCATTTCCTAGCTTAAATGATGCCACACTTGCCTCATCCGCTGGAACTGACTCTCAAATCATAGCTACAGCTATTCCTGTGACTCACATTTTGTTCCAACTGATAGCACTAGAACCAGTAGATAGTATAGTTTTTTTTGAAAGTCCTGGCTTAACTACCAATGCAGTCGAGGTAGGGCGAACTGACCTGCAAAATCAGATTCAACAAAAACTACAACAAAATCCTTCACCAAAACAGGTACCACCTAATATTGCTTGAATGGCAGGGGGCATGGGGCATTGTCAGGAAATTAATCATCTATACTAGCTAGCCCCTAATCCCCAGCTCCTAATACAGCCGACTCAGTACATAGTCAGCCATGTTAATTAAAGCTTGATGAGATTCGGAGGCTGGTAGAACAGCAATATGTTCAGTTGCTACCTTAGCATGGTGAGCGGCTAATTCTCGCGCCCGCTGTATTCCTTGACTTTCTTGAATCAACAAGAGTGCTTGTTCTAAATCTCCTGCTTGGGCAAACTCTCGTTCAATCAGTACTTCTAAATATGGTTTTTCCTTTAAAGCGAATAAAACTGGTGCAGTAAGATTGCCACTTTTAAGATCAGACCCTACTGGTTTACCTAATGTATCTGTCGAACTTGTGAAATCTAAAATATCATCCACAATCTGGAATGCTAGACCAAGATGGCGTCCATAATTATACAAATGCTCAGCATTCTCCTGAGATACTTCGCTCAGTAAGCCCGCTGCTTTAGAACTGTTGGCAATTAATGAGGCAGTTTTGTAATAGCTCTTGTCTAGGTAAGTCTCGATCGAGGTGTTAGTATCAAAGCGATTCAGCCCTTGCTGGATTTCTCCAGCTGCCAAATCCATAATCACCTCTGAGAGCAGTTTTACCACTTCCAAATTGTCTAAGTTAGCCAAATACCAGGAAGATTGGGCGAAAAGAAAATCTCCTGCCAAAACGGCAATTCGGTTACCAAACAAACTATGGACAGTAGGAACACCACGTCGCATCTGGGATTCGTCTACTACATCATCATGCACCAAGCTTGCTGTGTGGATCATTTCTGTGATCTCCGCTAAGCGTCGGTGACGGGATGTAATGTCTTGTTCTAGCATTGTTGCTCGCGCTATCAGCAGAACGATAGCTGGTCTAATGCGCTTTCCCCCAGCTCCAAATAAATGTTCGGCGGCTGCATAAAGGATGGGGTGGCGATTTCCAACTAGCTGTTTGAGATTATCTGCTAGTATTCGCAGGTCTGCTTCCACAGGGGTAAACAGGGAGGTGGCTGGGGTCATGGATGGGCGGACTCTGGCTTAGGTTACGAAAGTTTACATATCCTTTACTCATTTTAAGATAACCCTGGGCCTGCGCAAAATTTTGATCGGCGAATCCCTCAATTTTCTAAGCCTGTACCGTCTTCATAATTAAAAAACCTGCTATTTTAGGCTATTAAAGTGTTTTTCAGAAAAAGTGTATTTCTTTGTGCCATACTAAAATTGCTGCTCGTAGCAAAAAACTGTATTTTTAGCTACTAAAAAAGTAATAATTCTATAAAACTTTGCCTTTAAGGTATGATATCAAATCCATTAACTCTCTAGACTTATGGTGTCAGTTATCTGCGTTTTTCTACCGAACTTTATGGTAATTACTTAAGTACTTAGGCTTTAAATTGGATACATAGTTATAATTAAGACTAGTAAAATATTTGCGAGATTAATGTTTCTGGTAGCTAAATATCTAATTTTTATAAATAATTAATCGTTAAAAATAAAGTAAAGTAGTCAATTTTATTACTAATGACGCAAATTTATATTTTTGATTCATAAAAAACAATAAGCACTAAGTATTATTTTAGCTAGATCGGTTTTTTCTATTTGGGTAAAGTCATTTAGAAAATTTAAAATTTAGCTACGAACTAGGCTTAAAAGTCATGAACGTTGTGTTACGCTTAGATCTAGGGATTTTAAATTTTTCAGATATTCACTCTTGAAGGGAAATCGCCTGTAGGTGATTATCCTTATAAGGAGTTGTAATTCAATAATTAGTCGCGGTTATGTCAAGGGAGTAATTCCTAATTTTTAGCTGCGACCTGCAAACCTTATAGGTTGGAGTTATACCCTACCCTCAAGGGAAACCGCTCGTTTTTGTATTACATTGAGCGTTGGTGTTACTCCCACATTGTGGTGTGTGCAGGAATAACGCGGACTAGGTAGACTACTGAGGAGCGCAGTTAAAAATTACTGTTTGTAATTTAGCTACTCTGCAATGTATAGTCTGCGACAAATTAAGTTAAACAATAATCCGTTGACCGTGGGGGTTATATCTCTACGGTGTAGTCTAGCATAGCAAACTACAGCCATCAAGAATTAGCTTGTTTGGTTGAAGTTTTGTTTAAGTTATGGAATTGCATATTCGTTTAGATAAAGGTGCTGCTAGAACAATGATTTACGAAAATATGCCTATGATGATTTTTATTTTAGCTGCTGGATATTTGTTTACAGTTTACCTACTATTAGCACTAGCAAAGCGAACAGGAAAAAACACTGATGCTACAGATATTTCTTTGGTAACTAAAGGAAACCACAAACAAGAGTTATCAGTAACACCGAAGGTGACTGAAGCAGTTAATAGTCAGTAGTCAACAGCCAAAGGCCAAAGCAGAGTATTTTGACTGTGTACTATTGACTCTTGACTATTTACTAATCACCCAACAAAGTCTTGTTGCAGGTGGGATGTTGTAGCTTCAGTAAAGCAAACTTCCTCAACCAGTGGAGTATAGCCCAACAACTGCAATCCTGATTGGGCAAACTGCTGTGCACAGCCGCTAACAGCAAAGCGAGTCGGCAATGGAGGATGGATATTTCGTAAACCTAGTAAGTCTAAATCTTGGGTACAAGCTGTCACAACATTAACAGCTGGATCAACAAGCTTTACCTGAGAGGGAAGGAGCGATCGCAGCACAGGTGCGAGGTGGGGATAATGGGTACAGCCATAGACTAAAGTGTCGATTTCTTGGTGTATTAACGGTTCAAGATAAGAGCGGGCTACTTCAATTGTGTAGGGGTCGTGGATGCGGTTTTGCTCAATTAGTGGTACAAATTCTGGACAACCCACTTGCCAAACTTGAACATTGGGATCGATTTCTAATATAGCTTGCTTATAAGCATTACTTTTGGCGGTTGCTGGTGTAGCAATCACACCAATCCGCTTACCTTGCTGTACTGCTGCCCTCGCTCCTGGGAGAATAACGCCGAGAATCGGGAGATTAAATTCTTCTCGAACTGTTTCTAGTGCTAGAGCAGAACTTGTATTGCAAGCCATAATGACCATTTTTACCTGCTGCTGTTGCAACCAGGTAAGAATTTCGCGCACAAACTGTAATATCTCTGCTTGTGAACGAATGCCATAAGGCAGTCGAGCTGTATCACCAAAATAAATAACTGATTCGTTAGGGAGTTGCCGATAAACTTGTCGCAGTACGGTTAAACCACCCACGCCACTATCAAAGATGCCAATAGGCGCACGTTGGGGTTCTTGATCCGAAAAATTATAAAGATTGCCTTCAAAGATGGAAGATGAATACACGGGCTGATATTGGTTGAGGTTTTTTGAATTAAGATACAGGATTTAGTAGCCAACTTGCTAAGACTTATAAATCCTGTACATAAAAGAAGTCTAAATATCACCTCTTTAACTAGTAATTTTTACTACATTTTTACCTTCTTTGTAAGTACTTGAGAATTCCATTAGCGATCGCTTCTGCCATCCGATTCTGGTATTCTCGGCTTGCTAATCTGGGATTGTCCTCCCGGCCTGTCATATAGCCTGTTTCCACCAAAATAGAAGGCATAGAACTTTTCCTGAGGACGTAGAATCTGGCTTTGCGTGTTCCTCGGTCTTTGATGGTACCGATACTATTGAGAATTGTATTGCGAACCACGTCAGCAAAATCGTGACCACTGTCGTAATAATATACTTCTAGCCCATTAACATCAGAGCGGTTATCAATTGAATTAGCGTGAACGCTAACAAACAAAGTTGCATTAACTCGCTCAGCTATATCTACACGTCCTTGAAGTTCTACAAAAAAGTCTGCATCCCGCGTCAGTACAGTCTGTACGCCATTTTTCTCTAAAATTCTGGCGATTTGAATACTAATAGGCAGAACAACATCCTTTTCTAGGAGTCCGCCTAGACCTGGTGCGCCAGAGTCTTTACCGCCATGTCCAGGGTCAATCACTACTAATAATTTGCCTCTGGGAACTACGGGGCGCTGTCCTACCTGCGGTAGAGTCCGAGGATTATCAGTGGGGTCTGGTAATTGTCCTTGGGTTGGTGGCAGCGGCGGTAAAGCAACAGGAGGTATTCTAGACGATGTGATTGGACGAGAGCGCTGTAATTGTAGAGCTATCAGCTGACTCCCAACTTGGTTGAGTTCGCCAATTTGTACTCCTGCGGCTGGTTGAACGAAGACAACCACAGTATTCGGTTCTTGCGGTTGCAGTCGTACCCGCAGAATCGGGCTAGTGGCATCTAAAGCAGGCCCGGTCACTCTAGGTGCTAACTTTGCATTAGGAATTGTAATCCGGAACAGACCAGAAGTCCTATCCCAACCTCCCTTAGCAGATAAAGCTTGATCGGCGCGAATTAACAATTGAGTACCATTGCCAGCGAGTTCAACAGCTTGAATGGTAGCTGGGGAGTCTGTAACAGATGTTCTGGGGGGCTGATTATTATCTCCAGGCAATCGCACCACACCACTATTGGGCAGAACTACGAATCCACCAACACTACTAATACTTGCCCGCCAGTCAGGACTGTTGCTGTCTACTCGTAACGTCATCCGCACCACTGGTGGTTGTGTTTGTAATTGGCTAAATAGGATGCGATTGACTCCATAGCGATTAATCAACACATCTCGTTGCTCTAATTTTGGTGATAGCGATGCACCAGCAATGTCGATATTAATTGCCCTTTGGTCATCAGTCCGATTGACCTGGATTTTCGGGTTACCACCACTGGTGCGGATGAAAAACCCATCCCCTGTCACTCGTAAATTCTCAATTTGAGTTGCCCCGTCTGTGGTATTAATTGCAGTTCTGTTATTAGTAGGGGTAACAGTACCAGTTTTGACTACGTTGTAAACGTTTCTTGGGGGAAATAGTGTTGGAGATGTTGTAGAAGGGACTACCGTTCTTGGCACTTCTTTTTGTGGTCTATTAGCATCAGCTAAGGTGGCGACCTCCTCAACTTTTGGATTAGGCAATTTGACTGCCCAGCGGCTAGCAGTAATGCCTGTAAATTTTACTTGCTGAGGGTCTAAGGTATAACCAGGAGTAAGTTCAACGACTATGCGAGTTGTTTCTTGGTCAAATTGTCCAACACGAATCGAGCGAATTGCTCCACCCACTGGTTGCGTCACCTGGGGACGACCAAATACAGTTTGTGGTAAATCAATTACCAACCGGGTAGGGTTGAAGATGAGTTGTGCCTTTGGTTGTACAGCACCCGCAGTGTTAATTTCCAGTCGGTTTTGATTGGGATCAAAACGCCAAGATTCCAGTCTCGCTGCAAAAGCTGGCGACGACAGTATGAAGATAGTTCCAAAAGTACCGGGTAGTAACCAGTGTAGTTTCACAGTCCATTCTCCTGATTTGCATTCATGGGAGCCGTTAAGCTTTCAAAATATTGGTAAATCCTCACACCGTCACCGCCCAAACTTTAGCTTTAATGCAGCAAAAGCACTTCGCGCTTGGATAAAGACACAGCTAATGGCGTAAAATCTTAGCATGTACCTGTAATTTTGCCATGCTGTTAGCGCTGCGAATTTTAACGTGCAAAGCATCAGGGTACACCAAAAAAACATAACTAGAATTAACCTGACTCAATCAATTTTCGTTAATGACATTGCAATCAACTAAAAATTGATTTTAATCTGATTTGATTGCTAATAATTAATGCACCGAGTATAAAAATGTAACTACTGCCAATTGTTATGCTCAGGCTGGTGACAGCTACTCTTTAATATTTAGAAAAATATTTATGGATAGGTGTGTCGAGCAGTACAGATGAGACTAATTGCCCTTAAAAAAGAATCGACGTTTAAGGATTGTTTAGCATGACTGTCTTGAAAATAGGGAATAAAGCACAGGAAATTAGGGTATAGCATCTTAATTCTCTTGTTTGATTGTAGGAATTTTCCTTGATTAGCTGTCTTGAAGAGCAGGCAAAGTCTACGAAGAAGAAAACAGAAGGGATAAATATTTTTATCAATTTGTTCTGTGCGAAGCCCATGCAGATTTGCCTAGAAACAAAGGCATAAGGAAAGAGAAGATTTTCCCCCCTTTCTCGTGTATGCGGTTCATAGCTACTTAGTTTTATAAAAATTGGTGCCATTTAGTGTAAGTACTCAACTTTTTTACTTCTTTTCTTATCTTTGTTTGAGGTAATAAAGGATACCGCGAGCGATCGCTGCCGCCATTTGATTTTGATAACTAGGGTTTGTAAATTAACAATATCCTCCTGACCAGTTAAATAGCTGATTTCCCCGAGAATCGCATAAAAGGCTCGCCTCACTCCTCCTGGGGTTATGACATTCAAACTTTGAAGAATGCTGTGATCCACAATGCGAGTTAGACCTAAACCACTGTCGTAATCATACGCTGCTAATCTACTGACATCAGGATGACCTGCCCCTACTGAATTACCATAAATGCTGACAAAATACATTAGCCTTAGCTCTTGCTGCCATATTGCCTCGCTCTTACTAATTGACAAAATAATCAAAATTTCGTGTCATAATCACTTGCACACCATTTTGCTCCAAAATCTCTGCCACCCTGGTACTTACCTACTTAACTAATACCAATGCCCCAGGTTCTTTGTCGCCGCGTCCAAAGTTAATCATGACTACCATTCGCCCATTTTTGGGCTGAGGAAAATTTTTGAGATGTTTTAGAGGTGGCATAAAAAGTTTATGGTAGCAAAGCCAAAAAATTGCTTATCTGGTATAGGGTATAATCTTACACGTTAATTTCACTGACTATGTTGTTAGCGTCTAGAACTTCGATCTAAAAAGCATTAGATAAAGACCATAAAGGCTAACTAGAATTAATCTTAACTAGTCAATCTTCGTCACTAAAAGTGGACTTAGTCAGGAATTTAATTGGAGTTGTGCGATCGCTGGTAATCGATACCCCATGTCTTAAGTTCTAATTGCTGTCAATAGATGTGGTTAGGCTGGCAAGTGCTAATTCCTAATTGCTAGACCAATGACTAAAGTAAGATGAGAAAAAGGATAAAACCTGGAAACTGATAACATTCTGAATGCTGATTGTAATGAGAAAAAATTAAAATTTACAGTCTTAGGGGACGGATATTTGGCACTGGAAGTTTCCTATGTTCATAGAAAAATCTCCAGATGGCTCGGAAAATACTGACACAGAATGCTATGTAGCCAACACTCATAGCAATATTTAACAACAAATACTTCGGGTACTCTACCCTATGGCAACGCCAAGGGCGAACGGTAAGCCTTACTCTCCAAGTCCAAGGGAAAGCCAAGGGCGAATCAGTTTCCCTTGGAAGTTTGCTGGTGCTTGGGTTGGGCTAACTGGCAGTTCCTTCGTAGGGGAACGCTTACCCTAGCCTTCGGCAACCCCTTTGGGGAACGGGAACGGCTCCGCCGAACAGTGAACAGGTAAAGCTTGTAACTCGCTACTGCTGACACCAGTCGCATAGGTTAGGAAACCCACCTTTAGCGGTGGACTTACTGCCACGGAGTAGCTCCCCAATAATACTGCTTCATATAGGTCTACGTAAGCGATCGCTGAGTTCTGAATAATTCCTACTCAGAACTCAGTCTTAATCTACCTTAAGAAGCAATCAACAGAGTGTTTCTACTTAAGATCTAAAATTAACTTTCCTGGGAATCGGCTCCTGATTCCAGACTACTAGGATCATTTAATTTTGAGACAAGCAACTGAGGTGTTTCTATTGTCAACGATGAAGCCGCAGCGCCGTCTAAAATGAGTTGCTCTGAGTCTGTTGCCACGATATTCGTTTCTGGAAATACAAACCGTAACAAAGGAGGAGCTAAAAAGGTTGTCAAGATTACCATCATGATAATTGCTGCGCCCAGTGGTTTGGTGAGCGCACCACTAGCAGCACCAACACCAGCAAATACCAATCCGACTTCACCTCTGGGAATCATCCCCACACCAATCGCCAAACGGTTGATTTGTGGTTGACCAAACACCGTTAAGCCTGTGATAACTTTACCAAGTATGGCTACTACAATCAGGAAAGATGCCATAACTAGACCTTCCCGATTGCTAGGAATTGCTGGGTTCAATACTCCTAAATCAGTTTTTGCCCCAACAGCAACAAAGAAAATCGGCACCAACATATCAGCAATAGGAATAACTTGCTTTTGCAGTTCTTTGCGCTTATCTGTCTCTTCCAAGACTAAACCAGCGGCAAAAGCTCCTAGAATTGCTTCTAACTGAATAACAGCAGCTAGATATGCCATAACAAAGGCAAACACGAATGCTGGTATTACCAACTCACCCCTCGTTTTGAGGCGATCCACAATTGCGACAAAGGTCTTATTGAAAACATTGCCGAGTAAAATCGCACCTAATAGGAAAGTAGTGGCACTGATTATTAGATAAATGACTTTAGTGACATCTACTTCGCCATCTTTAGCCAAGCTAGCAACCACTGCTAGAACAATGATTCCTAGTACGTCATCAATTACGGCAGCACCGAGAATAATTTGCCCTTCTTTAGAATTGAGACGCCCTAATTCTGAGAGCACCTTAGAAGTGATACCAATGCTAGTAGCAGTTAAAGCTGCCCCAGCAAAAATTGCAGGTATAGCACCAACACCAAACAAAGTCATCAACCCAATAGTACCTGCTGCAAAGGGTGCGACTACCCCTACTACTGCCACGATAGTAGCTTGGATGCCAACTGCCATTAAGTCTTTTAAGTTCGACTCCAAACCTATTTCAAACAGCAGGATAATTACTCCCAGTTCTGATAAAACAGAAATTACTTCTGATTGCGCTCTAAAAACGCCATCAGCAGCTTGTGGACTTAACCCAGCAGTGTTCTGCAAGAATGAAATAATCAAAGAACTAGAACTATCCGTACCACCTTCTGGAAACACCAAAAGGTGTAAAACAGAGATACCGATAATTACGCCACCTACGAGTTCGCCTAATACAGGCGGCAAACCCACCCGATTTGATAACTCTCCACCAACTTTGCTAGCGAGGTAAATTACCACTAAGCTCAGCAGCACTGCTGCGACTACCATTGAGCTATCTGCGGTGTCTGTTGTGCTTGCCAGCAGAGGAAAAGAGAAGTTGATTGCATCTATAAACTGCATTGGTTCTGTGAAAATCCATCTCTTTATTTTTACCTTTTTCTAACAGAAGGCTCCTATTATTCTGCAAGATTAACGGAACGGGAAGAAATACTTAGCGATGGATACTTCATCCCTTTGCAAAAAGCAATTAAGGAATTGAAAATTTTAATTCCTATTCCTTTCTAAATCAGAGTCCGAATAATATGAGATTCAATTTTCAGTAGCTTAATCTGCCATCAAGAATCTCTACAGACTTTGAGGTGCTATTTTAAGTTTCAAAAAATGTAACCATTCCAGCTTTTGAAAATAGCAGTGTCACAGTGGAAATACACAACTCGTATCTATTTAATTCATGAGAATTGTGCAAATCTCTTGGTGGCGGTTAACTATTAACAGTTGATCGTTAAATGTGGATTGTTTAGATATGCTTGATGACGAACATTCGTAGATAATTGTCCGAGGAGTGCAAATCTTATGTATAGAGCCGCTTTATCCGGTTCTCAGTTTCGTATTGGCAAATTTTGGAAAACTTTGCCTTTAGCCTTGCTGGTATGTGTGACTTTTATTCAGCCTAGCTTGGCACAAGAAAAAGAAAAATTATCGCATACACTTACCGTCAGTGGTCGTGGTATGGAAACAATTCCTACTACTCTGTCTCTAGTTAATTTAGGAGTGGAAATTCAGGGTAAAACAGCACAGGAGGTACAACAAGAAGCAGCTCGTAGGTCATCAGCTGTGGTTGCTCTACTCAAGAGCCGTAATGTAGAGAAGTTACAAACCACAGGTATCCATCTCAACCCCGTTTATAGCTATACCAATAATGTGCAGCGAATTACTGGGTATGCGGCTAGTAACACCGTTAGTTTTCGCATCGCCACAGAGAAAGCTGGTACGCTTTTGGATGAAGCTGTGAAAGCTGGTGCTACGCAAATTAACAGTGTTACTTTTGTGGCTACTGATGAGGCGATCGCAGCCGCCCAAAAACAAGCACTCAAAGAAGCTACTCAAGACGCGCAAGCACAAGCAGAAGCTGTTTTTAGTGCTTTGGGCTTGAAGTCTAAAGAAGTGGTAAATATTCAAGTTAATGCTGCTAGTGCTCCGCCGCCACCACCTGTATTGATGCGTACTGAAGCTATGAAGGTGAGCAATGCGGATGTGTCTACCCCAGTAGTTGGCGGCGAACAGCAAGTAGAAGCATCGGTGACGTTGCAGATAAGTTATTAGTTCTTAGCCATTAGTCATTTGTCTTTTGTAAAACTAATGACTAATGGCCAATGACAAATTAAAAGTTTTCTGGTGAAAAATCCCCCGCTCCTCCGTCTCCATCACGCTTGGAACCTAGTAAATCAAGCTGGTCTACTTGGATAACTGGTGATGAACGAGTGACTCCAGAGTTGCGATCGCTCCAGGTATCAAACTTCAAGGAACCTTTGACGGCTATTTGCCTCCCTTTGCGCACATAGTTACCGGCTACCTCTGCCGTCTTTCCCCACAGTTCTAAATTGAACCAATCGGTATGCTCCCCTTCTTTAGTGCGTCGATTAACAGCTAGTGTTAATCTGCACTTAACACTACCAGACTCAAAATACTTTATCTCTGGGTCGTTGCCCACACGACCAATTAGGGTGACAACATTGATGCTCATGTGCGTTACCTTTCAGTACATACGTACTCATTTATTCAGAATTCCATCATAGCGAATTGTGGAACTGTTGAAAATATGTTAAAGATTGAGCAATATACTTGCAACTAAAAATGATACAAATTACTTGGGATAAAGTAGAAAACTATACGGATATACTGAGTTAGTCAGAGAAGATTAGAAATTAGTGGACTGAGATGTAGTAAAGATTCTCAAAAGTTATCTAAAAAAATAGCCTGCTTTACTGGACTCAGGATCAAAAACGTAATAGAATCCAGCACGATTAACTCTTACCGTTGTAGTCATCAAATATCGCAAATAGGGGGCGTAGGACGCGTGGGTTTTTTTAGGAACTTTCGCTCATCGTGGGATATGGGTATCGACCTCGGTACTGCTAATACCCTCGTTTATGTATCTGGTAAAGGTATTGTACTCCAAGAACCTTCGGTAGTTGCCATCGATCAAAACGAAAAGATCGCACTGGCAGTAGGAGAAGATGCCAAAAAAATGCTCGGTCGCACACCTGGAAATGTGGTTGCCCTCCGGCCTTTGCGTGATGGGGTAATCGCTGACTTTGATACAGCTGAGCTGATGTTAAAAAGCTTTATTCAACGTGTTAATGAGGGCAGATCTCTAATTTTACCCCGAATTGTCATTGGGATTCCCAGCGGCGTTACAGGGGTAGAAAGACGGGCTGTAATGGATGCGGCTACCCAAGCGGGAGCCAGAGAGGTTTATTTAATTGATGAACCAGTAGCTGCGGCAATTGGTGCAGGCCTGCCAGTTGCTGAACCCACTGGCAACATGATTATCGATATTGGTGGTGGTACAACAGAAGTTGCAGTACTCAGCCTTCAAGGTACGGTAATCAGCGAATCAGTACGCATTGCTGGTGATGAACTTACCGAAGCCATCCTGCAATACATGAAGAAAGTTCATAACTTGGTGATTGGGGAACGTACTGCTGAGGATATCAAGATTCGGATTGGCTCTGCCTATCCCACTAATGATGATAGTGACGCAATCATGGAAGTTCGAGGCTTGCATCTGCTTTCTGGTTTGCCACGAACTGTCACTATCAAAGGTCCCGAAATTCGTGAAAGTATGATTGAACCTCTATCAGTAATTATAGAAGCGGTGAAGCGGACACTAGAACGCACACCTCCTGAACTAGCAGCAGACATTATTGATAGGGGGATTATGCTCGCTGGTGGTGGTGCTTTGCTTAAAGGCATAGATACTTTAATTAGTCATGAGACAGGTATTGTCACCCATATTGCTGCGGATCCTTTAAGTTGTGTGGTGTTGGGAACAGGTCGTGTGTTGGAGAATTTCAAACAACTGGAACGCGTATTCAGCGGTCGTTCTCGTAATATGTAGCAAAAATATCGGGTAGTGAATGGTAAACACTGAGAATTCACTATCTGATATTGGGTTTTATATAAATAGAACCTCAAAATTCACAAACTATTAAAAATATAAAAATTAAGGTATGGATAGATGGTTTTATCACGTCGTTGGTGGGATCGGAAAAGCCTACAGATTGGATTAATAGCACTAGTGTTAGGTAGTGCTTGGGTATTGCGACAAACCCAGGGTACGCTTCTGCTAGAGATGTACCAAGGAATTACTCGTCCATTACAAATGTTGCAAGCAGGGCCAACACCTGAAGAACGACTCAGAGATGCTCGAACATTAGAGTTGCAAGCACGTATAGTAGACCTGCAAACTCAAAATCAAAAGTTACAAAACTTATTAGGTTATGTAGAAAAAGAGCCAATTTCATCGCGTCCAGTTCCAGCACGGGTACTGGGACGTAGTGCTGACCACTGGTGGCAGCAAATCACCTTAGATCGTGGTGCGAATTCAGGAATTAAAGAAGGCTTTATAGTCAAGGCAGAAGGCGGATTAGTAGGTTTAGTAGAGAGTGTAACTCCTAATACTAGCCGCGTGTTACTCATCAGTGACCTTAAGAGTCAAGTGGGTGTAACAATTAGTCGCACATCAGCCAAAGGCGTTTTACGAGGAGATTCTTCGGCTGAAGCTGTGTTGGAATTTTATGAAAAAGTGCCCAATGTGAAGGTCGGTGATTTTGTTACGACATCAACTTACAGTCAGAAGTTTCCTTCTGGTTTAGCAGTAGGCAGAATTAAATCTCTAGATTTAAAGAAGCTTCCTGCATCCGTTGCCAAAGTGGAATTATTCCCACCAATTCGGTCATTAGATTGGGTGGGTGTATACCCAAAACCAGAAAACCCAATCCCAGAGGTAGAAAATCCCCAGCCAACAAATTCACAACCGTAAAAGTCTAACTAAATTCCCCACAACTCTTGCAACACCATGAAGATTCCTGCTTTTACTGGTCGCCGTCAAAAAAAGTCAAAATCACCAGCGCGGAAAGCCAAAATCCAAATCCCACCTATTGCGCGTTGGCATCCGCGCACGCGTCAGTTTGTGGATTGGACAGTGACAGTTGGGTCTGTGTTGTTATGTTTGCTGATGTTGCCATCCCGCTTACCTGGTATGGAATTATTGGGAATTGGGCCTAACTGGTTGTTAATTTGGGTAGTGGCTTGGAGTGTCAAACGCACAGTTTGGTCTGGGGCATTTGCAGGTATAGTTCTGGGTCTACTTCAGGATGCCATGACTTCACCCAGCCCTACTCATGCCTTGTCGCTGGGAATAGTAGGGATGTTGACTGGTCTAATTGAGAAGCAACGTTTTATCGAGGAAGACTTTATTTCGATTGCGTTAATTGTCTTTGCAATGGCGTTAGTCGCAGAGACTATTTTTGGTTTGGAGTTGAGCTTAATGGGCGATCGCAAAACCGAATACATTTGGACATATTATCAGCGTGTCGCTTTAGCTTCTGCTATCCTCAGCAGTCTTTGGGCACCAGTAGTTTACTATCCCCTGAATCGTTGGTGGCAGGAAATGAAATTGTTTGAGCAATCTTAAATTTGCTTGGCCAAGTAGTTTACAGATGTAGCCGGGATTAGGGAAAACACCATTTTGCAATTAAATAAACCAAGATAAGGGCACAACATTGTTGTGCCCTTATAATTATTCAGCAACGTTCAGGTTTTGATGTGCAATGTTCGTGCTTTTAGCTTCAAGTTTCGCCTTCTGAACTAGAAAATACTCGTTTTGAAGTGCAAGGTTCATGCTTTTAGCTTCAAGTTTCGCCTTCTGAACTCAAATGATGCAGCTTTGAAGACTTCCAATTAAGAAAATGCCCAAATCGTAGGGGCACGATACCGATATAAATGTCTGTTTTACCAAAAGTTTTTGGATGCCGTGCTCCTACAGACCGGATAATTCATGTTTTGGTCTTCCTTTATAATCGGAACCTAAACCCTCAAAACAAGGGATGAGGGCGATAAAAAACAGAATATTTTGATACATAGGCAGACAATATTATTGTGTTTTTACCCCATTGTGCTGAACCATGCTTAATTTTTGCGCTCAAATTGCCATGTGCGATCGCTTTTAATTACGAATTAATGGATTCTCAAACAAAAGATAATCTATATTGCTGCCATTGGCATTTTCCCCTTTCCTAGCTCCCACAGGGTCACTGGATTTCGCCCGTTCATGAAATCGCCCATCGGGGTCATAGACACCATGCCCATCAAAGTGGACAATATCAGTCGATGGTAAGCGTGAGTCTTCTAAGCGGGTGACTAAATTATCCAATGTCGCCGGACGCAAAAATTCTACCTCAATTCTTTCTCCTGCTTCGCCTGTATGCGTGAGGCTCATTCATACTTTCAATCAGCAACGTCAAAAATTGCTGTAAATTAAGATAACCAAAAGTAAAACCTGAATATTACTGTTAAAAGATCGCCCAAAAGACCAGCTAGCGTGGAAAATATTGAGAGTGTTACCCAAAATTATGAATAATTCTCCTGCGATCGCTCAAGTAGATGCATCTCTACCTAACTACACTCCAGAAAATACGCTGCCACTGGATTCGACTGAGAAAAGGATAGGCAGTGATTTTGATTCTCGCATGATGCGGCGATGTTTGGAACTCGCCCGTCGCGCTTTGGGGCGCACTTCACCAAATCCGTTAGTAGGTGCAGTGGTTGTCAAAGATGGGGAGATAGTTGGGGAAGGGTTTCATCCTCGTGCTGGTGAACCTCATGCGGAAGTTTTTGCTTTGAGAGCAGCAGGAGAGAGCGCTCGTGGTGCTACAGTTTATGTCAATCTCGAACCTTGCAATCACTATGGACGCACTCCGCCTTGTTCGGAAGGGTTAATCGCTGCTGGTGTAGCAAAGGTGGTGGTGGGTATGGTAGACCCAAATCCACTAGTAGCGGGTGGCGGCATTGCTCGTTTACGTGCAGCGGGTATAGAAGTGTTAGTGGGTATAGAAGAAACAGCCTGCCAACAACTCAACGAAGCTTTTGTGCATCGCATTCTTTATAAACGCCCTTTAGGTATTTTGAAATATGCCATGACTTTGGATGGCAAAATTGCTACTACTTCTGGTCACAGTGCTTGGGTGACAAACCAAGACGCCCGCAGTGAAGTACATCAACTGCGGGCGTCTTGCGATGCAATAATTGTTGGCGGTAATACAGTGCGACAGGACAATCCTTACCTAACCAGCCATCAGGTAGGGTCCCATAATCCCTTGCGGGTGGTCATGAGTCGCCATCTAAACTTGCCAGAAAATGCTCACCTATGGCAAACAGCTGAGGCTCCTACTTTGGTGTTGACAGAGGTAGGTGCTAACTCCAATTTTCAAGAATTGTTACGGCAACAGGGAGTGGAGGTGGTGGAGTTCACTTCACTCACACCAGATAATGTCATGGCGCACTTATATGAACGGGGTTTTTGTAGCGTATTGTGGGAATGTGGTGGGACTTTAGCAGCTAGTGCGATCGCGGGGAGAGCGGTGCAAAAAATTCTTGCCTTTATTGCTCCTAAAATCATTGGTGGTAGTAATGCTCCCACGCCAGTAGGCGATTTGGGTTTTACCACTATGACCGAAGCTTTGCCCCTAGAAAATGTCCGTTGGCGTGTAGTGGGTTCTGATTGCTTGGTGGAAGGTTATTTGCCCCGACAAAGTTAGTCGTCAACAGCTTAGAGTTATCGCTTTTAACTACGGACTCATGCATTGTGACTAATTCCCATTAACACTGTCGCTCATAAGCCAGATCGCGAATTAGGGAGAGCCGAGATTGAATATAATCACACAGAAAATCCGCTTCATTAGGTTCTAAGAATGCTTGGGTATTTGTCTGTTTTACCAACCATTGCACCAAGTTAGCATCGTCTAGCTGCAATAGGGTCTTGGTGTGAGCGGTTTCAACCACAGACCAAAGCTGACGCATAATTGTAGGAGTCATCAGACCTCAACTTAAGTATTAGCTTAGCTGTTTTCAGATTACACAATTCTGACAACAGATTACGGCCTGAATGTAGAAGCTGAGACAAGTATTATTAATAGCTTAATAAACCGATTTATAACTTTATGAAGATTAAGAATTAGTAATCCCAATCGGCAGATGTCACTAATAGTTTTACTAAAATTTTCAGGTATATATACTTAAATTATCTTAAATCGTGGTTTTTTAATCGGAAGAAAAAATAATATTATTCTGTCCACTCAGAACTTCAGAATGCAAAGGCTCGCCGCAGTAATTACGCAAAACTTTGCCATTGTTTGATTCCACTTCCTTGGTTGCGAAAGTATGTAAAAATAAACATTAGAAATTTTTCTCTGCCCAAAATTAAATAAGAAGAATTTTTACTGAAATTAAGTTAAATTATAAAAACACTTTTTATGCCTTTGGGAGGAAGAGAAATATAAATATTTTGTGTTCGTGATGAGCAGTATAACAAATTACGATTAAATTTTGCAATATTTAGTTATCAGTTATCAATAACACCAAAATTTACTGGTATTTCTCAACCTCACATTGTTTTTAATCTTTGTACTCTACCCAGCTATTAGGTGTTTCAGAAACTCGGACTTTCAATTCCACATCTAGTGGTAAACGCTTCTTGGTTTGATCATAAATATACATAGCAATCATCTCCGCAGTTGTTTCGTATTCAGGAGGTAAGACTTCGTTGAGAACACAATGGTCGAGTCCACCCTTGGTTACGTCTTGTTTAGCCCAACGTAAGGTTCTAAAGTCAGCCACCATGACTGGGTGTGGGCAATACTCCGAAGAGTGCAACTGTGATGATTTTGCCTCAACTCTAACTTTATAAGTATGCCCGTGCATCCGACCACAAGGGCCATCGTAATCTTTGATGTAGTGAGCGCTATCAAAAGTAAATTCTGTTGTTAATTTCCATTCGGGCATTTTGACATTACCGCGTAGTCTATGATGAATAAATACTCATGTCACCTTATCTGATTAACAACCACAACCAGATATTTACAAGTATTGCTTAATTGTTGTTTGTATGACCATGAAGTGATTTGCTAGATAAATTATCGCAGAGTGCGTAGACGCGTAGCGGTGAGTAGGTCGCAGCCTTGGACGCCACTTGCTACCATGCGGGAAGCCAGTCCGCGTCTAAAAGCCGGCAAACCCTTTCGGCTGTTGCTCATGGGGGAAAACCCCAAGACCGCACTGCCTCATCCACGCAGTGGCTCCACTTTGCGTCGATTGCGTTAGCGCACAGCGCTAGCGACGTAGGAGCGTCATCCCCGCACCCTTACTTACTGCAAAGCAGAACTCGCAGAATAGGGCTTGTTTATTCTTCAAGCCTACTTTTGTGCAATGGACTACATTGCCAGTAGATACGAATGTAATTAACCTGAGCTCGGGATAAGAAATCCTCAAACCCTTTGATTTTGCGTTGTCCGGTCTGAAGCTTGGTTTTCATATATTCTCAATAAGGCATGTTGTTGATATTAATCTCATTTGTAAACCTTATTGACGCAACGATTCCACTTTAATCACTTCTTTTACGACTTAGAATTTTTCTCAATCTATACACAATAAGCTTTTTAGCTTCTGGCTTAACCCGAACTCAGGTTAATTATTCAATTTCCCTGGTAGGAATTTCGCAGCATATCTGACCAATAAGTTTGTCAGTAAAGTATTCCATTACCAGAGTCTGTTGCGTATAATTACCCGATTGCTGTTCAATGAGCGATCGCCTTTGCAAAGACAAAAGCGCTTCTAGTAATTCTCGCTCAGAGATGTGCGGAACGAGACACTGTTGTAATTCTTTAAGCGTTACCCAATTTTGTTTGACTGCTAGCGAGTACATCACTTGCTTCTCGTTAGCAGATAGGCGATGAAATTGTTGCTCTAATATTTCCCAGAGATCGCCAAAAACAACTGGACTTTGCTGTAAAAATTGGGAAATATTGCCATCAAAGAGGTACTGGATCGTTGTTGCAACAATTTTCAAAGCTAAAGGATTACCTGTATAGCGCTGAATTAGTTTGTCGCATTCAACTGTTGAATCTACTAATCCCTTAGTGGCAAGAATTTGTTGTGATTCTACTTGGGACAAACCAGTTAATTGCAGCGATCGCACTGGCAGAGTCTCACCTTCCCTAGCTGTAAAACCACTTGGTGTCTCGCGACTAGTAAATACTAGGCAACTTTGATGAACTTCATCTCCTACTCGTCTGAGAAGTTGACCATATCCTTCATATCCAGCGCAATAGTGCCCTGCGGTTTCCCCACTTTGCAAAATTGATTCGATATTATCCAATAGAAGCAGGCATCGTTGGGAGCGCAAGTATTTAATCAGACAGGAAATTTGACCGTCTATAGTTTCTGGGAAATTCGCTTCTGTTTGCTGGGAGATGAACAAAATTAACTCCCGCATGAGGTCAACAATTGGTAGGCTATTTCGGATACTACGCCAAATTACGAAATCAAACTGGCTCTGTAACTGCTCTGCAACCTTCACAGACAAAGCTGTTTTGCCAATCCCACCCATCCCTAACAGCATCACCAAGCGGCATTTTTCATCGACAATCCACTGTCGCAGTAATGCTTGTTCTACTGTACGTCCATAGAACATAGAAACATCAATTGCTTCTCCCCAGTCTTGTTGTTGCTGGAAGCTAGGGATTTGAAATGCTGTGGTGGTAGAGAGTTGTGATTCTGTTTGCGCAAGATTGGAATAATAACGTCGCAAAACTGTTTTGACGTTACTTTTAGCAATATTTTCTCCCAATGCTTTTGAGAGGGTCTGCCATAACCGGAACCCTACGTCTCGGATGTAATCATCGTCATAACCTGAGTTTTCGGCAATCTCTGCATAGGTGTAGCCTTTCCAACACAATTTAAGTACTAACTCTTGGATATTACTTAAATGCTTTTTTTGCAACACTCTATCTAAGACCACCATTGCTTGCTCAAAAGTTAATTCTATGACTCCCCCATAAAATGTTCTTACCTCAAAGCTACATACATTTATCGGAGGTTTATCAAAATTTTATGCAGCTAAGTCAGAAGTCTTTATTTCATGGCAGTTTTTCTTTTAATATGGCATCACCCTGTACTTGGCATCAAGACAATTATTGCCAATAGAGTACTCTACCTTGACCAAAACTCTTCTACTGATGATTGGTTGCGACCTGAAAGCCAAATAGTACTCTGGAGTCATCACCTCAAAGTATTTTGACTTTTCCACAGTAGTACTAGCCTCTCACCCTTTGCCCTACCAAATTGAATGCACACAATTGAGTAACCGCTAGAGACGCTGAAATGTAGAGGCCGCAGCACTAAAAATCCCCTCAGTGCATCGGGAAAACCAAAACATCACTGAGGGGATACTTTTTATCAAAGAAATATCTCCAAAATTTCACACCACTCTAACCCTTGATCAATGCAGGTAATATGTTATAATCATCTGCGTTGATTAATGGTTGCTAACCATGACCCAAAAAGGCCATTGGTTAGTAGTAATCGTGTTGTGGTTCTGGTTCTGGTTGCGTCATCGCAAAATTTGATGCATCGTACAAGTAGCGGCTGGCTTCCTCTTCTAGGCGATGAATCAGATAAGGCTCAATGGCGTTCCCGTGTCGCAGCGCGGCTAAATATCCATCCAAATACATCCGCATATCGTCCATACGATAACCGCGATTCCATAACTCGACGAAGGCGTCGGTAATTCTTTGGTAATAGCGGATGGTTTGTGTGTCTTGGAGCATAACTGCTGAATTAATCTCTTTGGAATGAGAATTGTAAATGATTCACGCGGAAATGTGAAGTGTCACTTTCCCCTCGGCATTGAGTCAAAATCAATATCTCTATTTTGGGCATTACCCTCCAGCAGCTACAACGTATTTTGATCCTATTCCAGAAAGCATGGAATAGGATTATTTGGTAAGCTATTTTTATAATTTCGTCCGTCAACATCCCAGCTTTCCTGAGGAATGGTAAAGACGACTTCCGCAAGATGCAATCGGCTGTTACCATAAGGCTGGAATATAGCTTTGGTAATGATGAGCTTTTTTGGTAATCGTTTTTTGGTACATTACCTGCTTGTGGGAGCTAGGATGTTTAAGTAGAACTAATTTCAATAAGTCTAACAAAAATTTAAGAATATTACTAATCGGCTTGGGGCGAAGCATAAGTTAAACTTTTAGCCAATATTGCTATCAGGAAATGTAAAGCCAATAGTAATTGGAGTAACAAAGGCTACAAAACCTTGGGCATGGGCTTGTTACTTTGAAAGTCATCAACGCTAAGGGGTCTTGCCACCGTGGGTTCGGTTTGTATTGAAATCGTTGAGGGGAATCCTCATCTGAGGTCGTTGCTAGGTTGGCACTTACAACAGTTGGAATACCGGGTACACCAAGCCGCCAGCATATATCAAGCAAGGGAAGTGTTTTTGAGCCAGCAACCAACACTGGTAATTCTTGATGCTGATTTGCCTGATGGTGATGGCATTGAGTTTTGTCGTTGGTTGCACCGTCAGCAACAGCCTTTAATTCTCATGCTCTCTGCTCGTACTAATGAAGCTGATATTGTTGCAGGTTTAAAAGCGGGAGCAGATGATTACTTGAGCAAACCTTTTGGGATGCAAGAGTTTCTAGCAAGGGTAGAAGCATTAATTCGTCGCAACCGGACACCTGTTGCACCAGCTTATCTAGATTATGGTGCCTTGCAAATTGATTTAGTGCAGCGTCGAGTCAGATTTCAAGGAGAGTTTATCGACTTAACACCTCAAGAATTTAGTTTACTATACGTTTTGGCCCAAGCTGGAGGAGTGCCTCTATCTAGGTCAGAATTGCTACGAAGAGCTTGGCCTGACGCTATTGACAATCCGCGTACTATTGATACTCATGTTTTATCGTTACGGAAAAAAGTTGAACTTGATCCTAGACAACCTAGTTTAATTCAAACCATCCGTAATGTGGGATACCGATTTAACATGGAAATTTTGAATTCCAATCTTCCTCAATCACCAACAAAGTTGGCTAAAGAGAGATTTAGCAATCAACGCTCAACTCTTAGTACTCAACGCGTATAAAGCGAATTAGGGAAATAAATAAGGGAGGACAAAAAATTTAAAATTCAAAATTATGACAAATGACTATTGACCCTTATCTATTGCTTTTTGATTCTTGACTAACTCCATTCCTCAGAGGCTTGAGCTTCTGCGTGCGTCAAGCTTGCTCGTAAGTTAAACCAGTTGATTTCAGAGGCGGTTTGATCTGCTAACAACCGACCTTTCTCTAAGTGTAATAGTCGTGTACAAAATAACTGTGCTAATTCTAGCTGGTGATTTACCATCAAAATCGTGGTGTCATGAGTGAGAGCCATCTGAGTTAAGACTTCCATCAGACGGGAGGCTGTACCAGCATCTAAGGCAGAGGTAGGCTCGTCTAATAGTAAAATTTTTGGTTGGATGACTAAAGCACGTGCGATCGCTACTAGCTGTCGCTGTCCAGCCGAAAGTTGCACTTCAGTGCGTTCTAACCAATCATTGGGAATATGCAATTGTTCTACCCAATGACTAACTCGCTGCTGAATTGTCTGCTTGGGTAACCCACGCAAAACTAGTGGATAAGCCAAAGCTTGCTCAACTGTCATTCCCAAAAGCTTAAACTCTTGCAATACCAGTGTCACTACCTGACGTAACTGCACTACAGGAATTTGATGATATTCCTGATTCTCCAGAAATATTTTGCCACTAGTAGGTTCAATTAGTCGGTTAATCAGCTTAAATAGCGCGGTTTTCCCCGCGCCTGCTGGACCAATAATGGCAATGCGATCGCCTGGGATTACCTCAAAAGTAATATCCTGCAATATTGGGTAGCCTTTGTGGTTACCGGAAATTTGGGTTTTGAGCTTCGTAAACAGATTGATTTGCTCTAGCCGGAGTATGGCTTTCGGGATGACATTATCCAAGTTCAAATTTGATTTACTTAACCTGATGGAAATGAGCAAGAATTAGATTTATTGTTCACTGATACAAGGCTGTGGAGATAGTCCAACCATCTATCAATAGTAACAATAACGTGCAACCTAGCAAAATCACATACATCCAAGGCTGTGCTAAGGGACGCACATCTGTGGTATTTATACCTGTTTTTGCCTGCACTTGCCTTACTAGTTGAGCAAATCCAACTACACGCATCGGTAATAAATAAGCTTTTCCTTCTTGACTCAGGAAATAATATACTATGCCTCCTTGACCAGTGGTGCGAGGTTTTAACTCTTTCACCTCAGACCAGGCCAAGAACCAACCTTTACGAAAAAAATGCGGTACCCAAGCGGGGTAAGTCACCTGAATTCCCTGGTCATCTAAGATAACTCGTTCACTCAACACCGCATACAAGGCGACTAAACCGATGCTAATTCCTAGCCACAATAATGCTGGTGGTATGGCTGCATCTGTTGCTTGAGCCAAAAAAGGTAATGGTACTGTGAGTGCTAAATATAAACTTAACAGCGTTATCCGAATCAACGGCGAGAGGCGAAAAACAGAAGCTGAGGTATTAACTAAGTTTACGGTCACGGCTCAATCACGATCCTTTAGTTTAAGTTCATCTTAACTAGGAACTGGGGGAGCATTCAGTCATTGATGCTAATGTGTGGAGAAGGTTCCCTAATTCTGCTATTAATAAAATTGGCGATCGCCTAGCCGAGTACCCCCCAGAAATTAAGGCAAATACTTTTGCACTACACTCCAACCAGTAAGTGATACCCAAGCAAAACCTATAAACAGAATAATATTGATACTGATATGTAAAGGTCTAGCCCAAGGTCTGCTAGCACTAATTTGCGTAGCACTGACAGCTGAGAGCAACACTAATACTACTACTACTAATCCCGCAACCAAGTGTGACGATTGTCCCAAGGAACCAAAATGGCCCAACGTGCCAATAATACCAATTGCCAGTAGTAGTAGCACTAAACTGACCATGCTGATGCCCATTGTATAGTGGAGCGATCGCATCCCGCTATGTCCTCTATTTAACAAGGGGAAACTAGGAGCTTGTTGCGAAGTTCTGGCTTTAAACATCCAAAAGCCGGTGGTCGCTAACATTAGATATGCCAGTAGGGATAACCCCATCGACCAAGCAGCTATTTTCCACAACCAAAGAAAAGAAGGCAAATTCATATCAATGATTGTAGAGCACAAAGGGTACTAGGGAAGATAAGGGGGATGTGGGAAAAGGACGAATGACAAATGACAAATTACTAACCAACAAAAAGGGTTGCTGAATTCAGCAACCTTTCATTTTGAGAAAAATTTTTTCTAATCAACGGATGCTAAACCAGCTATTGTTAAAGGTTTTGTTGTATCTTCAATTTTTGTATTAATTGGCTGCACCATTGGTTTTTTATTAATGGAGTCTATTGCTACTTCTGAGTTGCTACCCAACTCATAAGTACCAGGCTCGTTAATTGCAAGACGAACACACGGAATTGTATCCGATAAAATTGCACTTGCCATCATCCCCGTATGAATCTCCATTTGAGCTTCTAGAGGGGCTTCAAACACGAGGCGCTGTCCAGGAAAGACAACCCTTTCAAAGTACCAATTAGGAATATTGGTGATGCGGGCAACCTGGATTTTGCTCGTGGCATTCATGTAGCAGCAGAGAATTTTTCCCGATTGCTCAGGTGGTAGAGGATCTAGTATTTGAGCCATAACTGCTGAGGAGCTTTACGCCACAATTTTACATTACACCAGCAAAAGTAACATTGGGCGATCCCACAAGCTGTAACTCCGACTACCAACTGCGCATTTCTGCATTATTTCTATCTAAAGATAGGTATCCAATATAAAATTTTTATAAATATATATGCTTTTTACATAATTATACACTATATAGGAAATTTTTTTATGTTGATTTTTTGATAAACATCTTGCAACTTCCTGAATCAAAATAATTAAGGATATGGGATGGCGATGATCCCCTCAGCGATTCTTTACAGTAGAAGTGAGGTTTTTGTCTTATCTATTCAAAGGAGTAACAGACGAGAATCATCGCTTAATGAATAAGCTCAATGTTATGGTAAAGCTATATGAAAAATATCTTCATAAAACCGCTCTGATGGCTGCCATACCTAATGGTAGGCAAAGCAATTTTAGCTATGTCCAGGGGTTACTACAAGGAGGTTGACTTTACTTGAGACTGAGCTTAAATGACAAGCACGATCAAGGAGAGCAACCAAAATCAATACATACAGTTAAACACTGAATGTTTATTTCACTTTTTTTCCTCAAAAGAACGGCAAGATGGCAGTTAAAGCAAGCACAATGGAAAATCGAATTCTTTACGTTCGCCTTCCCTGTAACCCCATCTTTCCTATTGGGGTTGTCTACCTAAGCGATCACGTACACAAACAGTTTCCTAGTATCGAACAACGCATCTTTGATTTGGGCTGTGTACCACCTTTAGATTATGCCCAGGCTCTAGAGCATTGTATAGATGAATTTAAACCAACACTACTGGTATTTTCTTGGCGAGATATCCAAATATATGCCCCCGTTGGTGGTCGAGGCGGAAACCCTTTACAAAACGCCTTTGAATTTTACTATGCGAAAAATCCCTTAGTAAAATTACGTGGAGCCTTGGGTGGTTTGCGAATTTTCATTGCTTACTACGTGGAATTATGGCGTAATCTAGGATTAATTAAACGCGGTTTGAAGCGCGCCCAAAAGTATGAAAAAGCTGCTCGTGCAGTTGTAGGTGGGGGTGCAGTTAGTGTATTTTACGAACAGTTGGGTAAAAACTTACCTCAAGGGACAATTATCTCTGTAGGTGAAGGAGAAACCCTGTTAGAAAAATTTTTAAGTGGCAAAGAGTTTCGTGATGAACGCTGCTACGTAGTTGGAGAGACTCAACCACGACAACGGTTAATTCACGAACAACCTACTCCCTTAGAAAAAGCTGCCTGTTACTACGACTATATTGAAACCATCTGGCCAGAATTTAACTACTATCTGCAAGGGCAAGACTTCTACATTGGCGTTCAAACTAAACGCGGATGTCCTCATAACTGCTGTTATTGTGTTTACACTGTGGTTGAAGGCAAACAAGTACGTATTAACCCAGCAGATGAAGTTGTCGCTGAGATGCGTCAATTGTACGATCGCGGCATTCGCAATTTCTGGTTTACCGACGCCCAATTTATCCCCGCCAGGAAATTTATTGACGATGCAGTAGAACTTTTACAAAAAATCGTTGATTCCGGCATGACAGACATCCACTGGGCAGCATACATCAGAGCTGACAACCTGACACCTCAGTTATGCGACTTGATGGCGAAAACCGGGATGAACTACTTTGAAATTGGGATTACCAGTGGTTCTCAAGAACTTGTGCGAAAAATGCGCATGGGGTACAATCTGCGAAACGTCTTGCAAAACTGTCGTGATTTAAAAGCAGCTGGTTTCAATGACTTAGTTTCCGTCAATTATTCCTTTAACGTAATTGACGAACGTCCCGAAACTATACGCCAAACCATCGCCTACCACCGCGAACTAGAACGGATTTTTGGCGCAGATAAAGTTGAACCTGCCATATTTTTTATTGGACTACAACCCCATACTCACTTAGAAGAATATGCGTTCAAACAAGGCATCCTCAAACCAGGGTACAATCCCATGAGCTTGATGCCGTGGACAGCCAAAAAACTTCTCTGGAACCCCGAACCTTTGGGTTCATTCTTTGGGGAAGTTTGCTTGCAAGCTTGGCAACAAAACCCCAATGACTTTGGCCGTGAAGTCATGAAAATCTTAGAAGAGAAATTAGGATGTGCTGATTTAGAAGAAGCACTTTCTGCACCAATGGAGAAAAACGAGAAACAGTTGCTAAGTGTTTGATAACTCATAGGGGGTAGGCTTGTTGCTTACTCCTGTGAAGAGAGGTAAAACCGAACCTAAATTTGAGCAAAGTTTCTCAGAAACACCCTCACCCTTTGTAGACTAGCGCGATCGCTCCAACCAAATATCATACTTCTCAAGAGCAATTGCGATCGCTTGCTCAAAATAATTATCCCAATTTACTGCATCCGATTTTAATTTTGCGTAGCTTAGACCCCGGAGATACCAAGCTGCTATATAATTTTGCTGAGTGGCGATCGCTTACTTTCTGTTAGCAAAGGCTGACTCGGATTTTGAGCAATTAACTTGTTCTCTTAACCTAAGTAGAATAACGACTTTCCTAAAACCTCCTTTGATCAAGAGGTAAATTTTGCTAATCGCGCTGAATACATTGTTTATCTAAGCATTTCAGCAAATTGATACACTAAATTCATAAATATCAGTACTTGTAGTCTGTAGCCTAATTCGTACTCCAAAAAGTAAACTTAAAGAGTTATAGGCACAAATTTAAGATTCTTTATCTTCTTCCCTGCCTCTGCGGTTCATTTAATTAAACCCCATGTTAGAAGGCTCTATCCTCCAACAGTTAGAAAGTATTCATCGCCGTAGTGCTAGACCAATTCGATTCGGGGTGTACTACAAAAATACCCTAGTAGCCTTGTGTCATGCCTTGGAAGACCACATTCTCAAAGACGATAGTAAACCCTTAGTGATCACTGCCTTCCAACAGGGTAAATGGTATCTCCAAGAAGCAGAACGATATGCAGACATCGCCCAGCACAGCGATGAGATTGTAATTATGGCTGCCGCTGATGCTGGCTTTGCCGAACATCCTACAAGCTTACTACCAAATGTAGACTTAGTAGCTTTAGCTCCAGGCGACCCAGTGGCTCAGGAGTGGCATTTAATTATTTTGTCACCCAGATACACAGCAATGGTAATTTGTCAAGAATTATCAGAAGCTGATTATGGAAGCGCCGGACTACCTGGATCAGACTTAGAACGTAAATTCTATGGCTTATGGACATTTGAACCAGAGTTAGTTAGAGAAACAGCAGAATTAGCGATCGCCCATATTAGGCCATACAATCCAGAACTAGCGAACCAGCTGAGCGCCCATAAAGATTCGATTCAGCCTAGTCTTGTGACACCAGAAGACTTGAGTGCAGTTGTCTCCCTTGTGGTAGATTACCTCCAGACTGGCCAGGAAAATTTATCTGTTCCCACAGCGCTACGTCAACAAGTACTAGACCGCAACTTGGTTTCCAATGAAATCCAGGCATTCTTGCGGATGGCGCAGTTAATGGATCTGGCGGATATCAACAACCCAATGGCAGCAGCGGAAGTCGTAGCCCTAGCAGAAACTATGGGGCAGCTGTTAAATCTCCCTGCATGGCAGATTAAAAGATTACGCCTTGCCGCTTTATTGCATCGCATAGATCCATTACAAAAAGCAGAAAGCGTACTCATACCTGGTACTTCTACCCGTTACCTAGAAGAAGCCCCCAGTTCTCCCTTAAGTTGTCCCTTAGTACCAGGAGCACAAGTATTGCGAACCATGCCAAGGTTGCGAGCAGTTGCTCAAATTATTACTCATCAAACCGAGTGGTGGAATGGTACAGGAGAACCAGCAGGTTTAGCTGGAGATGAAATTCCCTTAGAATCTAGAATTTTAACCTTAGTCGCAGACTTTCAATGGCGAGTCAATCAGAAAAAATCATCTCCAATAAGTCGCGAAGAAATTTTTACTCAAGCTTTGGATGAGTGCAGGCAACAACAATCCACCCGCTTTGACCCTAAACTGGTAGATACCCTAGCTTTGTTAGTCATGGGTTTGCAACAAGGACTCGACTTACCTTTAATAGAAGCCAAAGTCAGTGCTGGCATGTGGCTAATTGATTCCCGATGGGATAGTCAAAGCAAGACTAGTGAGGAGATTGGTACTTACCCACAATGAATATCGAAGCCATTAGATTAGGAAACATCAAACAACTCCCAGGAGCAGATTTAGAAGACGAGGAACTCTGCCAACTTGATTTAAGCCGGATTAATCTTGCCGGCGCTACCCTTGTCGGCACTAATTTCACTGGTTCTAAACTCGAAGGTGGGCATTTAGAAGGCGCGAATTTGATGGGAGCGAATCTCCAAGCAACTGACTTGCGGGCGAACCTCATGGGAGCAAACCTGATGCAAGCAGATTTAACAGGTGCTGACTTGCGCGGTAGCAACTTGCGCGGTGCTAACTTTATGGGTGCGACACTCAGCGATGTGGCTTTGGCGGGTGCTTTCTTAAGTGGTGCCAATTTGATGAACGTAAATTTGCAAGGTGTTGATTTGCGGAGTGCTGACTTGCGCGGTGCTAACCTGACGGGAGCAAATCTCAAAGGTGCAGACTTGGCGCGTGCTGATTTGCAAGGGGCGTTGTTAAGTGAAGCAAACCTTGAAGAAGCCGACTTACGTGGAGCAAACTTGGCAGGAGCAAATTTTGCTGGCGCAAATTTATTGTGTGCAGAATTAGAAGGTGCGAATTTGAATGGCGTTAATTTGGATAGAGCCTGTGTGGTAGGAACAGTAGTGGAAAGAGTTTGATGAGAAGGAGAAAAAGTACAGTGTTTTGAACGGTGTTAATTTGGGATGGATAATTGGGTTTTCCAATTACCCATCTTTAATTGTTCGCTCCCGCATCCATAAAGCCAGTACACTCATAAACAATACCCCCATCACACCTTGCAAGGGATTATTATTCACCCCAGTCACCCAATCAGGAACTCGACCAGAATATTTGATTAATTCTCCAATATTAATAATGTAGTAGCCCCAAACTAAACCACCATGCAAACCGATGGGTAAGCCAAGGCGTCCTCTACGCCAGTATTTTCCCCATACCTGCGTTAATCCTAACAATACTAAAGCTGGGAATTGCGGCAGTGTGTGAATAATTGCCTCTAGTGGTTTAATAAAGTGCAATCCTGCAAATAAAATTGCATCTGTCCATAATGCCACACGTGGACTGTAATTCCGTTGTAATTCATTCAACAACCAGCCTCGGAATAACAATTCCTCAGCAAACCCTACACCTGAACCTACTATTAGACCCTCTAAAACTATTTTTAGTAGAAAACTATGAGGTTGTTGCCACACTAACAAACCTAGAGAACCTTGTAAGCCAAATAACGTCAACACACTAATTAGCCCAATAGCCAAGCCACGCAGCAAATCTACGCCGTTTTGTCTAGAAATTTCTAAACCGTAATGCCGCAATATGTGAGGTTGCTGATAGACGTACTTACCCCATAACCGCAATAGAAAGATAAACTCTACATATAGCAATACCATTGTCACAATACTTACTAGGTTAGAATCATGTACCAGTAAGTAAATTGGTAAAGTAAAAGGCAACCATAGCAATAACAAAGTCAAAATAAAACAACCCAGCCTAATAGGGGCAGGGCGTTGAGCTAGATCGACAAGATTTATTTTCATGCAAAATGCTAAGTCAATAGTTACAAGTCAATATTCTAGATTGAGACTTATAACTATTGACGGCTGACTATTCATCAGGTTCAATTGTGCTACTCAAACCATGACTTTTCAAAGTTTCACAGTAGAACTCAGCGTGTTCCTGAGCACAAGTAATAACTAAAGCTAGCCCGTTAGTATGGGCTTCCATCATAATGCTAACAGCCTGGGGCTGGGTGATGCTCGGCACCGTGGTCATTAGTACCTGTACCACGTACTCCATAGGGTTGTAGTCGTCATTATGGAGCAAAACGCGATACCGAGGCGCGAGCTTACGGGTTGTGGAACGCTTCTCAATGGTTTCGACTGACACTGCTCTTTGCTCTTTTTTCGTTTATTTACTACAACAAAGTATCTGTCCAGCGATCGCTTAACAGTTATTCACCTATTCTATAGCATTTACATCCAGATGCTGTGGCAGAAAAAATTTTTGATGCCTGGGGTTGATTGGGATAATAGGAAGTAAATGCTTAAGAAAGGTATGTCTAAAATATTACAGCTTTAATATTGATAGTTTAACGTTGCCGCAGTTTTCTCTCAGCATAGCGCACTCTCAGTTTTAACATTAAGAAAACTACAATATTATCATTGCCGCCCTAAGCTACGTGATTATGGACATGAGCCTAAAGTTTCAACCAGGACAAATTGTGTCTTTAAAGCATGGCGACATGAATTTGTATGCAGAAGTCATTCAAGTCGTGGTTTCGCGCCAGTTATGCTGGGTACGTCCTTTAGTGCTGGTCAATTTTATCCCAGAAGCACCAAATATAACCGACCTGCGAGATGCGTCTGATTTACTATGGCCTATAAATTTATTTCGTCCAGCCTTAGATACAGAAGTCATTACTATATTGAGTCAGGTTTTAGTAAAAGAACCAAAAACTGAACCTGACTCAGCTACTAAGCAGGAACTCCATCAGTTTATTAACTTGGTCTGGCAAGCATACCAAGGTACTAATGATATAAACTCGATTTATGGTAGTTAAGTAAATTTACTACTGTGGAAAATACAAGTAGATAAAAGCCGAGATCTCAGCCGTAGCGAATGTTGGCATCCTTGAGGCGTTGAATTGCTTCGCGCATTCGCTCATCAGGAATAGTTAGGGCAATCCGAAAAAAGCCTTCTCCAGCGGCACCATAACCGTTACCTGGCGGCACAAGAATGCCACATTTGTCAAGTAGTAGTGTTACAAATTCTGTTGAGGTATACCCTGGAGGAACAGGTACCCAAACGTAAAGAGTCGCTTGCGGAGGCTGAATTGGCCAACCCAGCGATTGTAGTCCTTTGACAATGATGTCTCGGCGATTTTGGTACACAGAAATTACAGATTGGAGTTCTGCATCATCAGTAGAATAAGCTGCGATCGCACATGCTTGAATGGCCTTAAATACCCCAGAATCGACATTACTTTTGACCTGTGCCAAGCCTTTAATACCAATTTCATTTCCTACTACAAAACCAATCCTCCAGCCCGTCATATTGTACGACTTAGACAGACTGTGAAACTCGATCGCTACATCCTTGGCACCTGGAACCTGTAGTACACTAGGCGGTTTATAGCCGTCGTATGCCATTTCTGAGTAAGCATTGTCATGACACAGCAAAATATTGTACTGCTTGCAGAAAGCTACCAATTCCTCAAAAAATTCTAGTGTCGCTAGTGCCCCTGTAGGATTATTAGGATAGTTAATCCACAACAGTTTTGCTTTCCGGGCAACCTCTTCAGGAATTGCATTCAGGTCAGGTAAAAATTGATTTTCTGCCTTTAGCGGCATGGTAAAAGGTTCACCACCTGCAAATATCGTCGAAGTCCGATAAACAGGGTAACCAGGATCTGGTATGAGCGTATAATCTCCAGCTTCTACAAAGGCTAAGAAAGTATTGTGAATCGCTTCCTTAGAACCAATAGAAGAAACAACCTCTGTATTTGGATTCAACCCAGCTACTCCAAACCGACGTTCCATCCACTTCGCTGCTGCCTCTCGGAATTCTTGAGTACCTTGATAAGGTGGATAGTTGTGGGTAGAGGCGTCATTTATCGCCTCATGCATTACCTGGAGTATATGAGTTGGAGTTGGTTTATCTGGATCGCCCACCGCCAAATTAATAATATCAACTCCCTTGGCTACCAGTTCATTCCCTTTGCGGTTAATCTCAGCGAACAGATAGGGAGGAATTTTTTCTAGGCGTTTAGCGAATTGCATGGTGACTTGTTACTAATGCAAATGTTGATGCTCATTAGCACAGTTTACGCCACAGGAGGGAACGAAATATTCAACTTGCAGAAAAATACCTACGATGGCTCAGCCTAGTTATCAGTGCTGTGATCTTGCCAAGACTATGTTAATAATCCTTAAGTTATATAACTCTAGATAGAGATAAAAGTTGCTATGTTAAGTAATAGTTTATTACTATCCTAAGCTTGGAACTAACTTAATTCGTCCAGCATCCATCTCTGCCATTAATAATTCTAAAGCTTCGTAATCAACATCAGATATGTAACCCAATTGTGTCAATTCTAAATTGATTTCATTTTCAATTTCAGGAGTTAACTTTTTAATATCAAGCGCTTTTTCTACCAATTGACGAATAGCGTGTCTAGTTCTCATAAAAGATCAGCCAATTTGTATTTGCTATTAATTATCCAAGATATAGTTTGGTATAAAAAGTGATCCAAACACCCATGTATTAGTGATCTAGATCACAATTACCTGTAAAATGATTATTCCCTGTAGAACTCAACATTTGCCGCTGTCAAGCATATAATCTAGGGAATTTTACCTAATAGCTAACCTTAGTTTAAATCAGACTGAACTTCAGGTAAAGTAGCTCTCTCCGCATAGCTACGGTTGTTGATTTTGCTTTTTGGTCTTGCTATGTTGATTGTTTTTTAACTGCTCGAAAAAAAATGTATGTATATATACATTTTAAATGGTATTTATGACAATCTTTAAACAGAGGTACAAAAGCGATAAAGATTCAGCAAAGAAACCTAATACAAATGGTCGATGTTCCGAAAAAAAGTTTATGTTCAAATAAATCTAAGCTTTACGGTTCAATAACTTTAATTAGGATTTCATTATGCAAGCGGTACTTAAATGTCCAAAAATTACAGTTATTCGTCCCCAAGGTTGCCTAAATGCCGCCAACGCTTTGGAATTTGAACGGGATCTGACTACAGCGTTGGCACAAGATGATACTTCTATCTTGTTAGTGGATTTAGCGGCAATAGAATCCTTAGACAGCGCAGGTTTAATGGCATTAGTATCTGCACTCAAGCTAGCTGGGAGTTTAGGACGAAGTTTAAGGCTGTGCTCTGTTTCTGCGTCAATTAGAATTATTTTTGAATTGACACAACTTGATAAGGTATTTGAGATTGTTTAAAGTAACTCAGAATAGCAGCATAAACTGATGCAGGCGAGGAATGCTGCTATATAGTAGGGTCGGAACAAATAAATATGTAACAGAATTGTAAGTTGCCGCAAACAATTCTGTGGAAAGACCTAATCAATGCTATGGTTGGAGGTGAGTAGCTGTAATTAAGTGAGCTAGAAGATAGCACAGTGGCTGTTGCAGTTGAAAAATTAATCACATCGGATATTTTAAAGCCAGCGCGTTACCTAGGTAATGAGCGCTTAGCAGTACAAAAACCTTGGGAAACAGCAACAATACGCTGGGTATTAACCTATCCAGAAGTATATGAAGTTGGGTCATCCAACCTAGGGCATATCATTCTCTATAACATTCTGAACGCCCAGCCGCGGCAGTTATGCGATCGCGCTTACCTACCTGGACCAGACTTGTCAGCCAAACTACGCCAAACAAATACACCTTTGTTTGCAGTAGAATCTAAACGCTGGCTGACAGAATTCGATATTTTAGGCTTTAGTCTCAGTTATGAACTGGGAGTAACCAATATTCTAGAAATGTTGGATTTGGCAGGTATACCCTTAACATGGCAAGAACGGACAGAGGGTAATTACCCCTTAATTTTTGCTGGAGGACAAACGGCAACCTCAAATCCTGAACCTTACACTGACTTCTTCGACTTTGTAGCCCTGGGAGATGGTGAAGAACTATTGCCAGAAATTGGCTTGGTTTTGGAAGAAGGGAAACAAGCAGGATTTAACCGGAAACAATTGCTGCTGGACTTGGCACAGATACCTGGGGTATATGTTCCCCAGTTTTATCAAATGGTAGAGGATGGTTCAGTTCATCCTTTAGTTCCAGATGTACCGAAACGAATTTTGCGCCGAGTAGCTACACCCATCCCAGCTTATTCCATTGGGCTAGTTCCCTATGTAGAGACAGTACACGATCGCTTGACAATCGAAATTCGGCGTGGTTGCACTCGTGGTTGTCGCTTCTGTCAACCAGGAATGCTGACTCGGCCAGCAAGGGATGTAGCACCAGAAAAGGTAGTAGAAGCAATTGAAGCGGGAATGCGGGCAACTGGTTACAATGAGTTTTCCTTGCTATCCCTGAGTTGTTCAGATTATTTATCCCTCCCAGCAGTAGGGATGGAAATTAAAAATCGTTTAAAAAATGAAAATATTACCCTGTCTCTCCCTAGCCAACGGGTAGACAGATTTGATGAAAATATTGCTAATATCCTTGGTGGTACAAGGCAAGGAGGGCTGACTTTTGCCCCAGAAGCTGGAACCCAGCGAATGCGGGACATTGTTAATAAGGGACTCACTAATGAAGAACTGCTACGGGGTGTAAAAACAGCCTGGGAGAAAGGTTGGGATAAAATCAAGTTGTATTTTATGATTGGCTTACCTGGTGAAACAGATGCCGATGTTGTAGGCATTGCAGAAACGGTAAGCTGGTTACAGCGAGAGTGCCAGACAAAAGGCAGAAGGCCTCTAAACTTTAATTTGACAATTTCTAACTTTACTCCCAAGCCCCACACACCCTTCCAATGGCACTCGGTTTCTACATCTGAATTTGAGCGGAAGCAAAAGCTGCTCAGGCAAGAATTTCGCCGGATAAAAGGAGTAAAGCTGAATTTTACTGATATCCGCATTTCAGCAATGGAAGACTTTATAGGTAGAGGCGATCGCAGTTTAGGGAAGGTAGTACGCCGTGCTTGGGAGTTGGGTGCAGGCATGGATTCTTGGTATGAAAGTGTAGATAAAGCGTTTGCAGCTTGGGGGTCTGCCATCGCTGAAGCCGGTTTAGATTGGAAATACCGTCAAGTAGAAAAGGGTGAATGGAATCTGTTTCATCAAGAAGATACGGAGACACGGGAGCACAGGGACACGGAGGAGTATATCCCTGCGTCCCCGCATCTGTCCGTATCCCTATCTTCTGACACCGCCCTTGATACTCCCTTACCTTGGGACCACATTGATACGGGAATTGACAAAAACTGGCTGAAGCAAGATTTACAACGTGCTCTAGAAGCAGCAATAGTACCAGACTGCTCTTTTGATGGTTGTTCTCATTGTGGTGTCTGTGGTGTAGATTTTGGACATAATATCGTCATCGAGCCGCCTACTGTTCCAGAATTCGCTGGTGAATTTGTCCCTAATACAAACAAAGTGCAACGCTTGCGTGTCTGGTTTGGTAAACAGGGAAACATGGCTTTGGTCAGCCATTTAGATTTGCTCCGTTTATTTGACAGAGTGATGCGCCGAGCAGGCTTGCCAGTGGCTTTTACTGGTGGGTTTCATCCAACTCCGCGGATTTCCGTAGCTAATGCATTAGCTTTGGGCGCTACTAGCAAGGGTGAAATAGTTGATTTTGAGTTAACTCAGGCAGTGGACATGGAAACTTTCCGAGGACATCTAGTTCGGGAGTTGCCCACAGACATCCCTATATATGATGTTGTTGAATTGGATTTGAAAGCTCCAGCCGCTAGCCAAGCGATTGTGGCAGCAGAATATTTAATTACTGTGTCAGCAATTGGGACAGCAGCACCTGCACAATGGCAAAACTGGATCGAGCAAATTCAATCTAAAGACGAAATTAGATGGGAGCAAATCACCAAGTCAGGTAAAAGCCAATTGGTAAATCTGCGCGATCGCTTGTTTGAACTTGAATTAGTCACAACCAACGATACTCAAGCCGATTCAACAGCTATCCTGCGTTATGTGGGTAGCTGTCGTCCTGATGGTGTACTATTGCGTCCTGAACAAATTCTGTTTATGCTAGAAATAGTAGCTGGCTTAGAGTTTAATCTCTCGCATATCCAGCGCAATCGGCTAGTTTTGGGTATATAATCCATCAAAGGCAGCTTGCTAGTAGTTGCCTTGATGGAACACATCGTGGAAATTGATTTTTGGTAAGGTTGCGTTAGAATGAGATGAAGAGAAATTTTCTGGCGCTGCATTGATTCAGCTGGTTCACTACCCTGTCAGGGGGAAAAGCAAAGATATTTGAGTGCAACTTCTAGGATTTTATCCCAGATAAACTGAGGCAGGTTAAAGAACACACTCTCTCTGTAGCTACCTAGTGAATTAGTAACTTACAACAGGCTCCGTCGGCAACTCTTCCTCTATGCTTTTAAAACAACTGCTGAATACCTAATTCCTATATGGTGAAGGTATAGCATCAAAAATCAACCATAGATGGTTGGTTCAATTGTTTAAACATATGCAGCCTTTCTAGAATCATCAGGCGTCTCAACGCTTTTTTCAGCATCAATAGCTCTTTAACTCTGAGCTTAGATTCACAATTATGATTACCAGCCGCACTTTTGGGGTTCGCAGGGGAGACAGGCACAATAAACCTCCTTTACCCATCGGTGCCGCCAATTTTTGAGGGAATTGAATGCCAAAGCAAATTATCATCGCGGAACAGCATCAGATTGCTGCTGTCTTTTCTGAAGATCAAATACAAGAACTTGTTGTAGCCACAGGTCATCACCAGATTGGTGATATCTACTTAGGTGTAGTAGAAAATGTCTTACCTGGTATAGATGCAGCTTTTGTCAATATTGGCGACCCAGAGCGCAACGGTTTTATTCATGTGACTGACTTAGGTCCCTTAAAGCTCAAACGCACAGCAGCAGCAATTACTGAATTATTAGCACCACAGCAAAAAGTTTTGGTGCAAGTGATGAAAGAGCCAACAGGGACAAAAGGACCAAGGCTGACAGGTAACATTACTATGCCGGGACGCTATGTTGTACTCATGCCCTATGGCAGGGGTGTGAATTTGTCTCGGCGGATTAAAAGTGAAAGTGAACGTAATCGCTTGCGCGCACTGGCAATTTTAATCAAACCCGCAGGGATGGGTTTACTGGTGCGTACCGAAGCGGAAGGAAAGCCAGAAGAAGCAATTATCGAAGATCTAGAAGTATTGCAAAGGCAATGGGAAGCAATTCAACAGGAAGCCCACTCCACTCGTGCCCCAGCATTACTCAATCGAGATGATGATTTTATTCAGCGCGTGTTGCGAGATATGTACGGCGCGGATGTAAATCGAATTGTTGTTGATTCAAGTACTGGTTTGAAACGGGTAAAACAGTATTTGCAAAACTGGAGTGGAGGTCAAACACCGCAGGGATTGTTAATTGACCATCATCGCGATCGCTCTCCAATTTTAGAATACTTCCGCATCAATGCCGCCATTCGAGAAGCCCTGAAACCAAGGGTAGACTTACCTTCTGGAGGCTACATCATCATTGAGCCTACTGAAGCATTAACAGTTATAGATGTTAACTCCGGCTCATTTACACGGTCGGCAACAGCGAGAGAGACAGTGCTGTGGACAAACTGTGAAGCTGCTACAGAAATTGCTCGTCAGATGCGTCTACGGAATATTGCTGGGGTAATCGTTGTAGATTTCATTGATATGGAATCGCGTCGCGATCAACTGCAAGTTCTGGAGCACTTTAACAAAGCACTGAAAGCCGACAAAGCTCGTCCTCAAATTGCTCAACTCACCGAGCTGGGTTTGGTAGAACTTACCCGTAAGCGTCAAGGTCAAAATATATACGAATTATTTGGTGAAACTTGCCCTACCTGCGGTGGTTTAGGACATACAGTGCGTCTGCCTGGAGAAACTGAAAGTAGATTGCCAACAATACCAGCAGAAATTCCTGAGCGTTTTGTATCTCTGCCTCATAGAGAAACACGAGAAACACGAGAACCACGAGAACCGCGTCTGCCATCTGCCCGCACTCCGGAGCCACGGGAAAGCTACGATGGATTTGGGGAATCATTCGATACAGAGTCCGACTTGGGCGCCCTGAATCTCATGAATCATCCCAGCTATCAAGAACTTAGCGATCATAACAAGCGTCGTACCCGTACCCGCCGTAGTCGGATTGGCATTGGTGGGCCAAATGGCAAAGATGAATCTCGGGTTGTTAACAATCCGCTAACTTTTGGCAACGAGCCAGATTTGGATATTGATGCTGATACTGAACTAGCTACAACACCAGAGATACCCGCGCCTAGCCTGAACAAACAAGGGTGGAGTGAAAGAGGAGAGCGAACTAAAGTTACCAAAGCAGAACCAGTCAAACCAGTGGTAGAACCACCGGAGATTAGGACTGTAGAAATGACACTAGAGGAGCAGGATGTTTTTGCTTTAATGGGGGTTTCTCCCTTAGTGAAGCTAGAACGAGAAGTTAAAAATCCCAAATCTGTGATTATTAATATTATTCAACCTGGCCAACTTCCGTCTTTGCCTAGTGAATCGACTTTAGATGCAACTGCCTCCGAGAGAACCAGCAGCGAAGTTAGTGTGGTCAAACTACCTACACCACAACTTGATTTAGAGCAGAAATCTTCACCTCAACCAGTAATTGAACAACCAGGATTCACAGCGATCGCGGATGAAAATGAAGCCAATAGCGCCTCTAGTGCCAGTCGTCGCCGTCGTCGGCGCTCTTCTGCGGTAGACGGAAGTACATCTACCATAGAAGACAGTTAACTTTAATCATGATGGAGACAGAGCAAACTGCCGCAGATATTTGGTCGCTTCAACCCCAAAGCGGACTCAATTGGCTGGAGTTGTCTGCCTTATCAGGAACTTCAGGAATGGCGGGTGTAGATGAAGTGGGACGAGGTGCTCTGTTTGGCCCTGTGGTTGCGGCAGCAGTCATACTACCAGCTCGAGCTTGGCCAGAACTGGTAGCGGCTAAAATTCAAGATAGTAAAAAGCTATCTAGTTCTCGCAGAACGCAACTAGCACAACAAATTTGTGCATTAGCAATAGATTGGAAGATTGGCTTCGCTTCCACTGCTGAAATCGATCGAATAAATATTTTGCAGGCAACACTGTTGGCAATGAAGCGGGCTGTGCTAAAACTGAAGGTACAGCCTGCACTCTGCTTAATTGATGGTAATCAGTCGATCAAAGACTTGTTACTACCGCAACAAACAATAGTTAAAGGAGACGAGCGATCGCTAAATATTGCTTCAGCTAGTATTGTGGCTAAGGTTTGGCGGGATGAGCTAGTGCTGCGCCTAGCATCAAAGTATCCAATGTACGATATTACGCGTAACAAGGGTTATGGTAGCCAAAAGCATTTACTAGCACTGCAAGAATACGGACCCTCACCTCTGCACCGCAAGTCTTTTCATCCTTGCCAAATTAAATGCTGAAGAGCCACTGAGTTCTTCGGCTTTCATGGCTTAGAAATTGTCTCAGGGAGGTTAGATTTCGCCCAAGCCTTGATTAATCTATTAAAAGATATTACTAGCAACCGTAATATTTGATTTTGGATTTTAGATAGAGATTGTATCTGTCGCTATCGTTTTTCACATTGATATTACTTGATGCTAAACCATCAAAGAATTACTCTATATTCAAGATTGGCAACTCTACACTGTCATCATTAAGCCCTTGTTCTGTTGTTTGGATGATTACCCAACGGCGATAATCTGCTAAGAGTTGATGTAACAGCCTTTGCTTGACTGTCAATAGTACACTCTTGAGTAAACCATTACCAGTAGCCTCTAAAATTGGTTTGGGAGTGAAGGAAAATGGCGGTGGTAGCTCCACTTGTACTTCTAAATCGGCTTTACCTTGCAGGCGAGTCCCTGTGCTGTGTAGAGATGGTGATAAATTCCCTTTCAAATTTAGAGCAAAACGTTGATTGATATACTCGAAACCTAAAATTTCACAACCTACAGATTGCAAATTTATAGTTCCATTAGATTCTGCCCAAACTCTCATGTCTACAGTTGGTTGAATACTCAGTGACATAAAACTTAGAGGACGCATTTTCAATCGAAATACTTCCTCAGAAAGTTGCTGAATGCGATTAGTATCAACCAAAGCATTAACTAGACGTTGAGGCTGACGCAAGTAGTGCTGAATGGGAATAGGCTGTTTAGGAACAGCTATTTCCACCGATTGAGAGGCCGTAAACCGGATAGGCATGAGTAAATAAATATGTATGTTGTTTAATTTTAATATTTTTTTAAAAATTAAATTTACTTGCATAAAAATTTAAATTTTTTGAATTATAAAAATTATTGTTGCTCATAAACTATCGCTAATGAGCAAAAACTTGATAATCTCATTACTATCTTTAGTTAGAAAAATTTTTAATTACTAATTAAAACTATTTATTGACAAGAGATAAATAATATGTACACAAATAGGTACTGCCAAATAGTAAAATGATTCATCAATCCTGCGAAAGATTTAGCAACAGTTTACAAGCAATCTATATGCAGAAAACTGCTTTTCGCAGCGCGTAATTTGCCCACAGCAAAAACTATAACTCTGTAACTTTTCTTTCTAAATCAAAATCGTACCTAAAAGCTAAAGCCATGACATTATCGATCGCACATTTAGGCCCCCCTGGCACTTATACAGAGCAAGCAGCCGTTTTTTATGTTAATTGGCTGAAGCAAACCACAGGCATTGAAGCTACTTTATGCCCTTATCCTAGTATTGCCCAATCACTCCAAGCCGTTGCCCAAGGACAGACTCAGTTGGCGGTTGTGCCTGTAGAAAATTCTCTTGAAGGCAGTGTCACCATGACAATGGACACGCTGTGGGTGTTAGATAGTTTGCGAATTCAGTTAGCTTTGGTTTTACCAATCACCCATACTCTAATTTCCTGTGCAATCAGTTTAGATAGCATTACCACTGTTTATTCACATCCTCAAGCTTTAGCACAATGTCAAGGATGGTTAGAGCGGTATCTTCCTACTGTGCAGCTGATTTCTATAAATTCTACAACCGAAGCATTGCAGTTTCTCAAACAAGACATTACATCTGCTGCGATCGCATCTATTAGAGCAGCTGAACTCTACAACCTACCTACACTAGCTATTGGTATAAATGATCATCCAGAAAACTGCACCCGCTTTTGGGTAGTAAGTCAAGCTCAGGCAGAAAATTCACACCACACATCTTCGACAAATAGTACTCATACATCTCTGGCTTTCAGTTTACCTGCGAATCTACCTGGCGCACTTGTCAAACCCTTGCAGATATTTGCACAACTAGAGATTAACCTCAGTAGAATTGAATCTCGTCCGACAAAGCGCTCTCTAGGAGAATATTTATTTTTCATGGATCTAGAAGCAGATGCCACTACAATAAAAATGAAATCTGCTTTGGCAGAACTAAAAACTTACACAGAAATATTAAAAATTTTTGGCAGCTATAATATTCTAACGATCACAGTTTAACAGTCAGTTGACTATTAAACTATAACTTCTGATTAAATGTGTCTTTGAGAACGGTACGGGCTGCCAAGTGATTTCGTGTAGAAGTCAAAATTTCTGATTCCCGTTCTAGACGAGCGGCAGTATCTCGCATTTCCAATAATGACTGCTGCTCTGCGGCAACACCATAAAGGTTACTTGCTACCCAATAGGATAGCTCTGTGGGTAAATCAGGTACATCTTCTGGCAGTTCAATATTTTGTTCAGTTAACTTAGCTGAAAGACGCACAACATCTCGCAACAGTTGTTCCACTTCCGAAGCTAAAGGCCGCAAATCTTTTGTTGGTGACTGGTCTTCAATCCACTCAACTAAGGCAACGCGGTAAGGTTTTTCACGAATGTACTCTAGAACACGAAATCTTTGCTGTCCTAAAGTTAGCATCTTCATCCGGTCATCTGGCAACCGCTGATAATGAATAATCTCTGCACAACAACCAACGTTTGCAATAGTGCCTTTAACTGGATCGACCATCAAAACACCAAACCTGCGATCGCTTTCTAGAATCGTATTCATCATGATTCTGTAGCGAAATTCAAATATGTGCAGGGGTAATGGTCTGCTAGGAAAAAGAACTACATCAGGTAACGGGAACAGAGGTAGTTCGCGAACTGCAATTCTAGAAGAGGATGTCATAGTTACTTAGGTATACATTTAATCTTTAAGATTTAAAATTCTCTGTTTCTCCCGTAATTTGTTTACATTCTATCATTTGTTTTCTAGCTAATAAAAAGCCCTGAGGTAGATTCTTCAGGGCACTGTAAATCTTGATACTAATGAATGACATCTGCCCTTTGTCACTAGTCGTGTGTTTAGGTACTAATAACTAATGACTAATGACTTTAAAGTTTAACTTCGATGTCCACGCCTGATGGTAGATCTAACTTCATCAGTGCATCAATAGTTTTAGAAGAAGGTTGATAAATGTCAATAATCCGGCGATGGGTGCGAGTTTCAAAGTGTTCTCGGGAATCTTTATCTACGTGAGGCGATCGCAGCACACAATAAATCTTACGTTTTGTTGGTAAAGGAATCGGCCCTATAGCTGTGGCGTTAGTGCGGTTAGCTGTGTCTACAATCTTCTCGCAAGATGTATCCAATAAGCGACGGTCAAAAGCTTGTAAGCGAATTCTAATTTTCTGCTGCTGTAGAGTTGCCATCTTTAGTTTTCTAGGTTCTGGTTAATTTAAGAGAATGGATATTGAAGAACAGATGTTTCTTCAAGCAAGGGAAGAGAAAGGAGCAGAGACTTATTGTGCCATCTCTGCTCCTTTTTATTAGGACCAAAAAGTGCTATTTGAGGATTTTAGAAACAACACCAGCACCAATGGTACGACCACCTTCACGAATAGCAAAGCGCATTCCTTGCTCAATTGCGATCGGGTTGATCAATTCTACAGTCATCTTGATGCGATCGCCTGGCATGACCATTTCTGCATCACTGCCATCATCGGAGGTGAAGGCTTTAATAGTGCCAGTTACATCTGTTGTTCTTACATAAAACTGGGGACGATAGCCTGCAAAAAATGGGGTTTTCCGACCACCTTCTTTTTCCGTCAGAACGTACACTTCACCTTCAAATTGAGTGTGAGGTGTAATCGAACCGGGTTTAGCTAGCACCATACCCCGTTCAATATCAGCCTTTTGGATACCCCGTAGTAGTACACCTGCGTTATCCCCAGCCATACCTTCTTCGAGACTCTTCTTAAACATCTCGATACCAGTTACGGTGGTGTTACGGGTGTCTCTGATTCCTACGAGTTCGACCACATCACCGACCTTAACTTTACCCCGTTCAATCCGGCCAGTAGCAACAGTACCACGACCTGTGATGGAGAACACGTCTTCTACAGCCATCAAGAAGGGTTGGTCAACAGCCCGCTCTGGGGTTGGGATGTATGAATCTACAGCATCCATCAGTTCGTAGATTTTATCTACCCACTGATTTTCACCACGCTGAGTCTTAGGATTCTTGGTCATTGCTTCTAAAGCTTGTAGACCCGATCCTTTGATAATGGGGATATCGTCACCAGGAAAATCGTAACTGGAAAGTAGTTCTCGCAGTTCTAGTTCCACTAGCTCTAGGAGTTCTGGGTCATCCATCAAGTCTTCTTTATTCAAGAAGACAACCAAGCTGGGAACGCCTACCTGTTTTGCTAGCAGGATGTGTTCGCGGGTTTGGGGCATAGGACCATCAGTTGCAGCAACTACAAGAATGGCTCCATCCATCTGGGCTGCACCAGTGATCATGTTTTTCACATAGTCAGCGTGTCCTGGACAGTCTACGTGAGCATAGTGACGATTTTGGGTTTCATACTCAACGTGAGCAGTATTGATGGTAATACCCCGCGCCTTTTCTTCTGGTGCGTTGTCGATTTGGTCGTAGCCTTTAGCTACAGCTTGGCCCAAAGCCGCCAAGGTCATGGTGATAGCTGCTGTTAATGTTGTTTTACCGTGGTCAACGTGGCCAACAGTACCGATGTTAACGTGGGGTTTATTCCTTTCAAACTTTGCGCGTGCCATGAATGCTCGTTTCCTTTTTTAATTAAGCGTTCCCTTTGCTTTTAGCAATGATTGCCTCAGCCACGTTGCGAGGCACCTCTTCGTAGTGGCTAAACTCCATTGAGAAGATGCCCCGACCCTGAGTCTTAGACCGGATATCGGTGGCGTAGCCAAACATTTCTGCCAATGGTACTTTAGCAGTTACCTTAGCAAGACCTTGCTCAGACCCCATACCCTCAATTTGTCCACGACGGGAATTGAGGTCACCCATGACATCGCCAAGGTAGTTTTCTGGAACTTCAACCTCGACTTTCATCATAGGCTCTAAAAGGACGGGCGCTGCTTTTGTTACCGCCTCTTTCAAGGCCATAGAGCCGGCGATTTTGAAAGCCATTTCTGAAGAGTCTACATCATGATAAGATCCATCAACCAAAGTCGCTTTGACATCAATTAACGGATAGCCTGCTAAAATACCAGATTCACAGCATTCCTTCATTCCCTGTTCTGCGGGTCCAATGTACTCTTTGGGTACAACACCACCAACAATCTTAGAAACAAATTCAAAGCCGCTGCCTGGTTCTCCTGGCTCCAAATCGATCACAACGTGACCGTATTGACCCTTACCACCACTTTGGCGGATAAATTTACCTTCTACCCTGGAGACTCGTTTACGAATTGTTTCGCGGTAAGCTACTTGCGGCGCACCAACATTCGCTTCCACTTTAAATTCACGTAACATCCGGTCTACCAGAATTTCCAGGTGTAGCTCTCCCATCCCGGCAATCACTGTTTGGTTGGTTTCAGGATCGACACTGACGCGGAAGGTCGGGTCTTCTTCTGAGAGGGATTGCAGAGCCTTGGATAGTTTATCCATATCGTTCTTGGTTTTGGGCTCAACCGCCACCGAGATGACAGGCTCAGGGATGAATAGAGATTCCAGAATCACTGGCGCTCCTTCATCAGTAATGGTGTCACCTGTTAAGGTATCTTTTAAACCCAACGCTGCGCCCAGATCACCAGCCCGCATTTCTTCGACATCTTGTCGTTCATCTGCTTTCAAAATAACTAGGCGGGAGATACGTTCTTTCTTATTCTTGGTAGCGTTGAGAACGTAACTACCTTTCTTCAGGACACCAGAATAAACTCGCACAAAAGTTAGGCGACCATATGGGTCAGCCATAATCTTGAACGCCAAGGCAGATAAGGGTTCGTTATCATCAGCTCGACGTTCAACTGTATCACCGTTGGGCAATGTGCCTTGAATTGCTGGTACATCAATTGGTGCTGGCAGATAATCTACAACCGCATCCAGCATCAGCTGTACGCCCTTATTTTTGAATGCTGAACCACAAAGCACTGGTACAATTGTACCTGCGATTGTTCCTTTGCGCAGAGCAGTCTGAATTTCCGCTTCTGTAAGTTCTTCGCCCTCGAAGTACTTAGTCATTAGATTGTCATCTGTTTCTGCTACCGCTTCTATGAGTTTGGTGCGGTATTCTGCTGACTGCTCTTGCAATTCAGCGGGGATATCAGTTTCCTGAATATCTGTTCCCTGATCGTTGTTGTAAATATAGGCACGCATCCGCACCAGGTCAACGATTCCTTTAAATTCAGTTTCACTACCAATTGGCAGTTGAATGGCAATGGCGTTAGCTCGCAGGCGATCGCGCATTTGCTCGTGAACTCTGTAGAAGTTCGCGCCTGTGCGATCCATTTTGTTAATAAAGGCTATCCGAGGCACTTTATAGCGGTCTGCTTGTCGCCATACAGTTTCTGACTGAGGTTGGACACCACCAACAGAACAAAATACGGCGATTACACCATCCAACACACGCATGGAGCGTTCAACTTCAATAGTGAAGTCAACGTGACCTGGAGTATCGATAATGTTTATTTGATGATCTTTCCAGCTGGTACTAATCGCAGCAGCAGTGATGGTAATCCCTCTCTCCCGCTCCTGCTCCATCCAGTCTGTAACGGCGGTTCCTTCATGGACTTCGCCAATCTTATGAATTATCCCAGAGTAAAACAATATTCTCTCTGTTGTTGTTGTCTTGCCCGCATCTATATGCGCCGCAATACCGATATTGCGTACTCTCTCTAGCGGGATCGTACGTGCCACAGTAGCCTCCTATAGTTTTTGCCTCATGATATCTTGTATATTACTCTTTGTTAAGATTCTATACTTTTACGGAAAACCGTCTGCTTTTTGAAAATCCACGATATATCGCTGTCATGTAGACGATATATCGCTTCTAGACTTAGTAACGATAGTGAGCAAAGGCTTTGTTGGCTTCTGCCATACGGTGTGTTTCTTCCCGCTTCCGAATGGCATTTCCGGTTTCGTTGGCAGCATCCATTAACTCATTAGCTAATTTGCCGGCCATTGTGCGTCCGGGTCTAGAACGAGAAAATTGTACCAGCCAACGTAGTGCTAGGGTAGTACCCCGTTCAGAACGCACTTCCATTGGTACTTGGTAAGTGGCTCCACCAACTCGGCGAGCTTTGACTTCTACTAATGGCGTTGCATTCCGCACTGCTCTTTCAAAGGTTTCTAACGCAGGATTGCCTGTGCGTTCCTCAATTGTTTTTAAGGCATCATAAACAATGCGTGCGGCCAGAGATTTCTTCCCATGACGCATTATTCGCCGCATGATCATGCTAACTAGGCGGCTATTATAAACTGAGTCAGGCGGAACTGGGCGCCTTTGACTTACACCACGACGAGACATACTTCACCCTTAATTCGGTTTTGGCAACGAAATTATATGCTATCAGACACCGGAAACTAAAAGCGGTACGAACCGCCGCTCAGACTTCCTCAATTTTTCCTTTACAGATGCAGCCAGGTAAACTTAATTCACTTGTTACCTGCTACCAGATAAACAAGGCGACAACAATAATAAACCTTAATATCTACATTAAAGTGTTGCTGTCACTTAAATACGATTCGGATTAAAAGTTCCTACACTTGCTCGCTTAGTGCAGGATCTTGATTTGTTGACACAGACACAAGAACTATAACTAATGTTGCGATCGCAAATGCCAGTTTTTTTTCCCTGAGCGCTTTTAGGTTAGACGATTAATCGTACTTTGATGCGATTAATCGCCTAGCTCCTATTTTTTCGCTTCTTTTGGACGCTTGGTTCCATACTTGGAGCGACCTTGCTTACGGTCTTTGACTCCGGCTGTATCTAAGGTTCCACGGATGATGTGGTATCTCACGCCTGGTAGGTCTTTAACCCGACCACCACGAATCATCACAACTGAGTGTTCTTGCAGGTTGTGACCAATGCCTGGAATGTAAGCTGTAACTTCAAATCCAGAAGTTAGCCTTACCCTTGCCACTTTACGTAGTGCTGAGTTAGGCTTTTTAGGCGTAGTTGTGTATACTCTGGTACAAACCCCCCGACGTTGGGGGCATTGCTTCAGAGCTGGAGATTTGGTTTTCTGACGCGCTTTTTCGCGTTCATTACGGATGAGCTGCTGTATTGTTGGCATGAGTTACAGCGCGTAAGCTGCTTAGTGTCTAAGTTTTAACAAATCCTAATTATAACTTTTTTTAAGGTTTCATGTCAATTATTAGTTGTCATTTGCTTCAGTTACGATTGAAAAGTTATTTTTACTACTGATTATTGACTCCTGATGTTTGACTAAAGTCGAAAGAATTACCACAGCCACAGGTAGCGATCGCTTGGGGATTATGGAAGCGAAAGCCACCACCCATGAGATCTTCTGAATAATCAACTGTTAACCCATTAATGTATTTTAAACTTTCTGCATCTACAACTAACTGGATAGCATTCAAATCAAAAACGCGATCGCCAGTTTTTACTGTCTGATCAAAAGACATATCATAAAACCAGCCAGAACAGCCACCTTGTCTAATTGCTAATCGAAACAAAACGTTTTGCGGCTGCTTCAACTTTAATCGCTGAATTTCACTTGTAGCTGCTGGACTTAATTGAATCATAGAATTGATTTTAGAAATTTTAAACCCATCTTTCAGTATTACAGATGCCTTGGCATCAAGGGTACTGGGGACAAGGGAGACAAACAATTTAGAAAGTATTGACCAATGGCAAATGACCATTGACGCGAAATCCCACCTCTTTTGAAGGGGTGGGATGAGCTTAAACAACTTATGACACAACAATACTGCTAAACATTTAATTGGGACTTAACGGCTTTGATCGCCAGTACGGGCATAATCATCTTGATAGCGGACAATATCATCTTCACCCAAGTACTCGCCATTCTGCACTTCAATCAACACCAAGGGAATTACACCAGGATTCTCTAGACGATGCGTTGTACACTGAGGTACATAGGTTGACTGATTATTGCTTAACAACACTTCTGTTTCTCCGCAAACTACCCTAGCTGTACCAGAAACTACAATCCAGTGTTCGCTGCGATGATGATGCATTTGTAAGCTGAGGCGGTGTCCAGGCTTAACTTCGATGCGTTTAATTTTGTATCCGCGCCCTTCTTCCAAAACTGTAAAAGAACCCCAAGGGCGTAACTCAGTTGCAGCAACGCCTCTGGAAGTAATGGCTGAATGTAAGGGCAGAGTGTTCGTTTGTGTTGTTTCTGAAAATTGAACCATAGTGACCTCATTTGAAGACATAACAAACCGTCTGTACTCTATGAACCATTGATGAAAATCTGGCGTTATCGTGCAGTAGCGACAATTAGTACTTGAGCCGCACTTTGCCAAACATAGCAAAATCAACTACTAGGGTGTAAAAGACCATTCATAAAACCAATGCGTCTATACCAATTCTTCATCAACGAAAAGCCAGCTTATTCTCAACTTTAAAAAGGGACTGAGGCAAAAGGGGAGACAAGAATAATCACAAATGCCCCATGCCCAAGACATAATTACTTATTACTTTTGTTCCAAGAAAATACCAATACCGTTATGGACACGTGCAGCCGTACTAGGGGAACGATCAATGAGTTGTCCTCCCAAGTAAAGACTGGTAGAACTACCACCGTCTAAATTGAGAGCATCTACACAACCTAGAAGTTTCATGAGTTGGGCATGTTCTGCCAAAGTAGGGCCAGGACCACCAGCGCGATTATGCACGGCAGCAATCATCAGATTACCTGTGGTATTTGTGCAAATACCGCTGCGAATTGCTTTTTCTGCAATAAAAGCATCACTGAATTTTTCGCCTTTAGCATCAAGGACAATTTGACGATTTTTAACCAGTAATGGCCCTGCACCAATGATATTGGGATAACGGCTAAAGTCATTAGGAACAGTAGCGCTGGTAATGCTGAGTGCAGTACCAATAGGTAATTGCGTAGCAGCATTTACAGCATTACCACGTAAAGTTAGTAGGTAGCCATCGTGAGGAATAGGAAAGCTGGTTTGGCCTGCTTTACCACCTGGAAACTGATTGATAACTTGGTCTTTCTGGACAGTAAGGATGATTTCGTTATCTGTTAAGGGAGCATAAGCTGTTCCCCAAACTGGGGTGTAACGGGCAATACCGCTTTGGACATAAGCACTATTGAGATAAAGAATTGGCAATCGCAGGTTATTAGGAGCAATTAAAGTTTCTTCTAAAGTGAGACGGCCGAAGTAAAATTGCCCAGAATCATCCCAAGCGATCGCTCCGCGGTTGAGTATCGGCCCTGACACCCACTGACCATCCTGACGAATTGCACCCAAAGGCAAGCGATTATTGCGGTTAAAATAACCACCATTAATTGCTGCTGCTGCTGAGTACTTTGGTGCTGTTTGCATTAAGGGAGCAGTACCAGCCAGAGAATTGAGGTTACTTCTAATCGGTTTTAGCGTTAACCCAAAGGCGCGGGGATTAATTTCTAGCCAGACGATTGGAAATCGTTCTGTGCCTAAATTGAAAAACTGCTGTCGCCAGCGCAACCCATTTGCCCAAGCAATATTCTTCTCTACCAACGCATCAGGACGAATATTGATGATTAAGCGATAGGGGTTAGCAAGAGTACTAATCCGGGGAGCCATACCAAAAGGTACGCTTAGGCGAATCACCGTTTGGTTGTTGACTACCTGCACTTGCTTAATTAAAGGTGCTGGTGAAACTGGTGTTGGCAATAATTGTTTGAGGGGATTTAGCAGTGGTGCTGTTGGTAACGGTGTAGTCGGGAGGGGGGTATACCGTTGTATCAAAGCGGGTTCAGCTATTCCATCTAGGGTAATTTTCCACTCTCGATTGGGAGGTCCAGAAGGTTTAGGAGTTGGCGTATCAGGGTCAGGGGGACTTTTAACTGGTAACTCTTGTGATACTTGCCAGGGAGTTGGGCGATCTAAATCTACAAAGATGCTATTGCCCACAGGTTGTTGTCTTTGAAGGATATCTTTGACTATCGCTGCTGGAGTGGTAATCACCAAAATGTTGCCATTGGCTTGGATCTGCCATCCTGCTGTTTGGCTAAAATTCGTAATATCTAGATAGCGATATCCTCTTTGCAGCGAAGCAGATAAAACCAGTGGCGTTGTACTTGGTGAAAACCACTCTACTGGTTGCCTGACAGGATTGTTGGTATTTAATAAATCTACTCCGATTAATTGTCTGAGTGCTCCGTCGGTAAGATGAGTTATCAGGCGATCGCCACCTCCAGGGCGCTGCAACCAAGCTCCTGGCAAAATCCGACCATTAAGCGAAATTTGATTACCAGCGGCCAATACCCTAGGGATAGGAACTTGCGGCGTTTGGGACGTTAAGGTTGTTGATGGTATGGTAAGCGTGGGTAACTGCTGGGCGCTAGTAGCACTGGTAGGATATAAACACAGTGCTGTAGCAATGATTGGCGAAATATTACTCCAAAAGACTCGGCTATAAGCTTGATTGACAAGATGATTGCGGTATTTTGGTCGATCACAATTGGGCATTTTCAACATTATTTGTTAGGTACTTTGGAAAGCTGTCACCCAAAATTTAGGTTTACTTATGATTCAAAATTCTTAAAAAATAGCGAGATGAGCTTTGGAGAAACGTGATACTATATAGAGTGGCTTGTTATCTCTTATAGAAAGAAACAGGCATTTCTTAATAAAACCACTGCAACTCAGTGTTTTAACTGGCACTTCCAGCAGCCAGGACGGTAGTCTTGGTAATCAAGGTTGGATTAAAATATTCCCTCCTCACCGATGTTTGCTACTGTTGCTACTTAAGTGAGGTATAGCTAGTAGTAACGCCAGTGGCAATTAATAAAATCAACAAACATCTAGATAACAACAGAGATATTTAGGAATTGTCAAATGGGCATATAGTGTAATAGGCTGAACTTTATTACCTAATTAGGGTAATTTCGGCAACTTTGGTTTCAGGGTTAGTTATCACTAGCTTTACCTGAAAAATAGGTGTCACCTGGTAAAGAATTGAGAAAATACTTAGCTTCACGATATAAATAAAAAGCTATTAGGGCAAAGGTAATTTGTCTAACTCAGCGTAAACACATAAAAAATAACGCGATTATTTTAACACGGGTGAATGAAAACGTAAAACCGAAGTTAAAATTTTTTTTCCTTAAATTTCGGTGATTCTATTTTTCTCCATTGCGCAATTTGAGAAATTTTTCTCACAAGCAGCGGCAAAATTCGTAACTCAGCATTTCAGGAATAGGCTATGAATAATAAACCAATGAATCAAGTGCAGAAAATGACATTTTCAGATACTGACTCAAGGGATAGTTACCAGGGGCAAAGATGGTTAGTTGAGGAACGAGATGCTTGTGGTGTAGGGTTTATCGCCCATCGCCAGAATTTTGCCAGCCACGAAATAGTGGAAAAAGCTTTAGCTGCTTTGACTTGCTTAGAACACCGGGGTGGTTGCAGTGCCGATCAAGACTCAGGTGATGGTGCAGGGATATTGACAGCGATACCTTGGGAGTTGTTCCAAGAAGACTATATCCAAAGAGGGATAAAAGCTGTATCCACGAGCAATTTAGCTGTGGGAATGATCTTCTTACCGCAAGACCCCGAAGCAGCGCAAAAATCGCGAGCAATGGTTGAGCAAATTGCGGCTGAAGAGAAATTAACTGTACTGGGCTGGCGAGTAGTACCAGTGCAGCCAAATTCATTAGGAGTACAAGCAAAAGAAAATCAACCCGAAATCGAACAAGTTTTTCTATCTTCTGCAAACAAAAGCGGTGAAGAATTAGAAAGGCAATTGTATATTACCCGCCGTCGCATTTTTAAAGCTGCAAAAAACATCTCCGAGGACTTTTACATTTGCTCCTTGTCAAACCGCACAATTGTCTATAAAGGCATGGTACGTTCTGCTGTGTTAGGAGATTTTTATCAAGATTTAAAAAATCCAGCTTACAAAAGTGCTTTTGCTGTCTATCACCGCCGTTTTAGTACCAACACCATGCCTAAGTGGCCCTTAGCCCAACCAATGCGGTTGTTGGGCCATAACGGCGAAATCAACACTTTGTTAGGCAATATCAACTGGATGATGGCACGGGAAGCTAGTTTAGCGCATCCAGTATGGGGCGATCGCATTAATGAATTCAAACCATTAGTTCACATTGATAATAGTGACTCTGCCACTCTAGATAACGTATTTGAATTATTGGTGCGTTCTGGACGCAGTCCTTTGGAAGCCTTGATGATGTTGGTTCCAGAGGCTTATCAAAATCAGCCCTCTTTACAGGACTATCCTGAGATTACCGATTTCTACGAATATTACAGCGGCTTGCAAGAAGCGTGGGATGGTCCAGCACTTTTGGTTTTTAGTGATGGGCAAAAAGTGGGTGCGACATTAGATCGCAATGGCTTAAGACCAGCTCGTTACGCCATCACCAAGGACGACTACATCGTTGTGGCTTCTGAAGCAGGCGTAGTGGATTTCCCAGAAGCTAACATTATTGAAAAAGGCAGGCTTGGCCCTGGGCAGATGATTGCCGTGGATTTAACCACCAATGAAGTGCTGAAGAATTGGGAAATTAAACAGCGCATTGCCAAACAGCACCCTTATGGAGAATGGTTGCGACAGCATCGCCAAGAACTAAAACAATTGGTTAATGGTGAGACAGCGCTGCGGGAGGGTTTCCCTCCGCAGGCGACTGCGTTAGCGCCAGCGGTAGCGACGCAGGAGCGTCACCCGAAGGGTCATGCTTCAGCTACCAATGGGAATGGAAATAGGGCAAATAACAACAATGGCAACGGGCATTCTGCAACTGACAACGGACATCTAACAACTGGAAAAATTGACAGACAAAACTTGCTGCAACATCAAGTTGCCTTTGGTTACACCACAGAAGATGTAGAAATGGTGATTCAGCCAATGGCTATGCAAGGTTCAGAGCCAACTTTCTGTATGGGAGATGATATTCCCCTAGCAGTGTTGTCAGAAAAACCCCACTTGCTTTATGACTATTTCAAACAGCGCTTTGCACAGGTGACAAACCCAGCAATTGATCCTTTACGGGAAAAGCTAGTAATGTCCTTGAAGGTGGAACTGGGTGAGCGGGGTAACTTGTTAGAAGCCAAGCCAGAGTATGCTCGCAGAATCAAACTAGAGTCGCCAGTACTGACCGAGACAGAATTAGAGGCGATTAAACTTTCAGGATTTGCCACGGCTGAATTGTCAACTCTATTTGAAATTGCCACAGGCCCAGAAGGCTTGAAAACAGCAGTTGAAGCTTTACAAGCCAAAGCAGCAGAATCGGTGCGGGCTGGTGCGAAGATTCTGATATTGAGCGATCGCTCGACCTTGGGAACCGAATACAGCTACATTCCCCCACTATTAGCGGTAGGTGCTGTACACCATCACCTAATCCGTGAGGGGTTGCGGATGAAAGCATCGCTAATTGTCAATACTGCCCAGTGTTGGAGTACTCATCACTTTGGTTGTCTGATTGGCTATGGTGCGGGTGCAGTTTGCCCCTATATGGCTTTAGACAGTGTAAGAGATTGGTGGTCTGATCCCAAAACCCAACAGTTTATGACCAGGGGTCAAATTTCCAGCATCACCCTAGAGCAAGCTTTAGCCAACTATCGCAAAGCAGTAGAATCTGGTTTGCTGAAGATTCTCTCCAAAATGGGAATATCTTTACTCTCCAGCTATCAAGCAGCACAAATCTTTGAAGCTATTGGGATTGGTGGAGATTTGTTAGAACTGGGATTCCAGGGTACAACCTCCCGTATTGGTGGCTTGAGTGTGAGCGAACTAGCCACTGAAATACTTTCCTTCCATCACAAGGCTTTCCCAGAACTTACCACCAAGAAGTTAGAAAACTTGGGCTTTGTTCAGTACCGTCGCGGCGGCGAGTACCACATGAATAGCCCCGAACTAGCAAAAGCACTGCATAAGGCTGTAGATGGAAAACAATACGACCACTACGAGGTTTACAAACAACACCTCCAAGGTAGACCAATCACCGCCTTACGCGACTTGCTAGACTTTCAAAGCGATCGCTCGCCAATTCCTTTAGAAGAAGTAGAATCAGTCAGCGAGATTGTCCAACGCTTTTGCACCGGTGGGATGTCTTTGGGCGCTTTGTCACGCGAAGCACACGAAACTTTAGCGATCGCCATGAACAGAATTGGCGGTAAATCCAACTCTGGGGAAGGTGGTGAAGATCCAGTCCGTTACAAAGTTTTAGATGATGTAGACGAATCTGGTCACTCACCCACCCTCCCGCACTTAAAAGGATTGCGGAATGGTGACACTGCTTCTAGTGCGATTAAACAAGTTGCATCGGGACGGTTTGGTGTCACACCAGGTTACTTAGCCAGCGCCAAACAAATTGAAATTAAAATCGCCCAAGGTGCCAAGCCTGGGGAAGGTGGACAACTACCAGGCCCGAAGGTCAGCCCTTATATTGCGATGTTAAGGCGCTCAAAGCCCGGTGTAACGTTGATTTCTCCACCGCCACACCATGATATTTACTCGATTGAAGACTTAGCGCAGCTAATTTTTGACTTGCATCAAATTAATCCCAAAGCTCAAGTATCAGTGAAGCTAGTAGCAGAAATTGGGATTGGGACGATCGCAGCTGGGGTAGCCAAAGCTAACGCCGATATCATTCAGATTTCTGGGCATGATGGTGGTACAGGTGCGTCACCACTGAGTTCGATTAAACACGCTGGTTCACCTTGGGAACTCGGTTTAAGCGAAGTACATCGTGTGCTAATGCAAAACAGCCTGCGCGCTCGCGTGATTCTGCGTGTAGATGGCGGTCTCAAGAGTGGCTGGGATGTGCTAATTGGTGCATTGATGGGCGGCGAAGAATTTGGTTTTGGCTCTATCGCCATGATTGCCGAAGGCTGTATTATGGCGCGGATCTGCCATACAAATAACTGCCCTGTAGGTGTCGCTTCCCAAAAAGAAGAACTGCGGAAGCGGTTCTCCGGAATGCCAGAACATGTGGTTAACTTCTTCTACTTTGTTGCTGAAGAAGTGCGTAGTCTCTTGGCGAAACTAGGCTACCGTTCGCTATCAGAAGTAGTTGGACGTGCAGATTTGTTGAAATTGCGTGAGGATGTAAAACTCACCAAAACCCAATCACTCAATCTCAACTGCTTACTTCAGCTACCAGATACCAAAGATAACCGTAGCTGGTTGGTGCATGAAGAAGTTCATAGCAACGGTGTAGTTGTAGATGACCAATTGCTTGCCGATCCAGATATTCAAGCTGCCATTAGTCACCAGTCTACGGTCAGTAAAACCTTAAAAATCGTCAACACCGACAGAACAGTAGGCGCTCGATTAGCAGGAGCGATCGCTTCTCAATATGGCGATAACGGCTTTGCAGGACAAATTCATCTCAACTTCCAAGGTAGTGTAGGGCAGAGTTTTGGTGCATTCAACCTTCCTGGTATGATTCTCCGGTTGGAAGGAGAAGCCAACGACTATGTAGGCAAAGGAATGCACGGTGGTGAAATCATCATCAAACCTCCAGCTAGCGCAACATATAATCCTGCACAAAATGTGATAGTTGGCAATACCTGCCTCTACGGTGCTACTGGTGGGGTGTTATTTGCCAATGGTTTAGCGGGAGAACGCTTTGCTGTGCGTAACTCCAAAGGCTTAGCAGTCATTGAAGGTGCTGGGGATCACTGCTGTGAATATATGACTGGTGGCGTGATTGTCGTCCTCGGTAAAGTAGGACGCAACGTAGCGGCTGGGATGACTGGCGGACTCGCATACTTCCTGGATGAAGACGGTTCCTTCCCGGATTTAGTTAACAAAGACATTGTTAAAATTCAGCAAGTAAGTACAGAAGCCGGTGAGAAACAATTGCAAGAATTAATTCAAACTCATTGCGATCGCACTGGTTCGCCAAAAGCAAAAATGATTCTGCAAAACTGGCAAGAATTTTTACCGAAATTCTGGCAATTAGTCCCGCCTTCTGAGGCTGACAGTCCAGAAGCAAATCCCCAAATTAAACAGTTGAGCACAGTTTAGTATATTGACTCTAGTCATTAGTCATTAATAAATCACATATGACTAATAACTAGAGTCGTTCTCTTTCCTATTCAACTCGCCCGTCCTAGTTCAAGAATTCTCCCATAAAAGTTAAAGCCCCACTTAATCTTCGGGAAGGGTAACGCCAATACCTGAAGGGAAAGTGGGGTATCTTACTTTTATCAACCTAAATTAACTGAATTATTAGTCAATTTTTCTACCAAATTCTCTTAATTTGTAATTAATAATTACTTCTCTACCGCTATTAGAGTCCTTGTATATTCATTGATCTACTTTGCGGTTTATTTAATAAATATTAAATTCATTTCTCTGGAGAATTGGTATTAGTTAATAGTAATTTACTATTACTTTTTATTTGCAATTAATTTTTGATCTTTATCTTGCATTTCTAAAAGTTCTGGAACAGTAACAAAGCTATAGCCTTGTTTCCGAAAGTCAGCAATAATTGTTGGTAAAGCTTCCACAGTTTGGGAGCGATTACCGCCTCCATCATGCATAAGCACGATACCACCTGGTTTGGCTTCCCTAAATACATTATTAATTAATCGTGGCACACTAGGGCGCGAGTAATCCATAGAGTCAGAAGACCACATGATAATGGCGTACTTGCTATTTTTAGCGTAAGCAGCCACTCCATTATGCATAATTCCTCCTGGTGGTCGAAACAGATTTGTTTTGACGCCTGTAGTTTGAAAAATCAAATCTGTTGTGTGGTCGATTTCATAGGCAGCAGTTTGTGGATTCATAAAATGATACCAATGATGCCAGGTATGATTAGCAACAGTATGTCCTTCAGCTACCACCCGCTTTAAAAGCTCCGGAAAATTCTTTACGTTCTGCCCAACGACAAAAAATGTCGCTTTGATATCATTTTGTTTAAGAATATCCAGCACTTTTGCAGTACTCTCAGGCCAAGGGCCATCATCAAAGGTAAGTGCAATTACTTTTTTTCCTGGACTAATTTTTGCAGCTTCAATAGTTACCCCAAGAAAACTTGGTGGGATAGCATAAGCGAAACCCTTAGCTTTAGCTTGTTGCTGCCAAGTTGTGAGCATTGTCGCCTTTAAGCTTTCAATCCGCTCTTGAGTCCCTACTTTCGCAGAGGTAGCGGTTTCATTTATAGTTTGCTGACTCTGAGCCTCAGAAGCATTTGGTTTGACAAGCATCATCAAGCCAAGACTGAAGCTACCAACTAAAGCAACTAGTGCAATTAATAATCCTTGCGGCCAAAAAAACGACTTATTGTTTTCCACTTAATAGCTCCTTCAAGGTCGAACCATCAGTTACGTATCTGACGGTACGTTATAACATATTTTTTTACACACTTAGATACACAGAGACTATCTGGTAATCTTGAAAAATTGAATCAAGATTAACAGAAATTTAGCAATCAGTCATATAGATATTAAAAGTTCCACTGAAACCCAGATTATGTAGTTAATAGGAACCGTTATCCATACGATATTTGGTACTGTTTCATGTCAACTAGCCAATCCCTGCGGATTGGCTGTTGAATTTGTACCTATAAATAGCTAAAACAAGGAAACAGAAAAATCAGGCGATTTACTGCTCCTTTAAAAGTTATCTTAGTAAGAGTACTGATCTACTCAGACTTCTTGCCTATCAGGGAATTAATTTGCGAACTATTTACCCCTTATTACTTATGCGTCTAAATATCCTGCTTCTATTCAAGAGGTAAGCTATTTAATTAGCGTATTGGGGGGGGGCGGTATCTACCCAAAAAGCATTTAACGACCTATTTAGTTTCATCGGTGACAGAGTATATTGTACTGCTGATAGTGATTTTTTCTTTTTTAAGAAAAAGTTAAATTTTTAGATTTTTGACTGTTACCCTTACCTTCCCTTAAGTAAAGAGACGACTCTAGTAAAATATAGTTTCCCATTACCCAAGTTCAGTTAGTCGTTAACCTAGATACTCTTTACTCATTCATCAAGAAAAATTTTGTTGTCGTCTAAGTTTCTAGATTGTGGCGATCATATGACATGATACTTGAACTGTTAAGTAATTAAGAGTTTACTGTTAAGTAATGAAGAGTTTATGTTAGTGGTAAATAGTTATATTAGCCACTATTAACTATGGTTTATTACTTAATTAATCTGAATATTCAGTTTATTTTTTACTAATAAAAATACTCAATGGTACAGCAAAATTACTTAGAAAATTTATTTTCTCGGGTGTAACTATATCATAAATTGGAAAAAAATTAAATATAAATTCTAGTTGATTATCTACACAATTCGTTATTTAGTATTTTAACTTAATTGGATAGTAGTATATTATACTTAAAACTCAAAAAGCCAGTGCGATCGCATCTCCCTCTAAGCTAGCCATAAATCTTGGGAAAATCTGATAGCAAAGGTTGCTATGAGGATAGCGAAGAAACTCATAATTGCATATCCCCAGCGAGGGTAACGAGCAAGTAACAGCCCAAATCCTACTGACAGTGAGACGATACCGTAAGCATAACGCTCGACAGACAAGGTATTTCCAATATTGAGGATTAATAAAAAAGAACAAAAGCCGTAGACAACAGCAGCTAGAGGAATTTTATTCCTTGAGAGCCATAAAAAATAAATACCACCAAAAACCAACAGAATTTTAATATATGGATCGCCTCCTAATAACCACAGTATTAAATTTAACAAATAAAATCCAAATATCAGCTTGGGAGAACTCAATTTAGAGCGGAAGTACCATAATAAACAACCGCTAACGATAGAGAATGTGAACAGTAAAGGATGTAATGGGTCTTGAATGTGACCAGACTGTGCATTAACTGGACCTATTACAACTAACATCAGGTTATACCACCAACCTTGCCAATCAAACCCTGCTGACGAACGCCATCCTTTTTGTGCATGTACAAAAGCTAAAGCATCGCTAAATTTAATTTGGCAATATAAGCTATAAACCAAAACACCTAATCCCACGGCTAAACTCGCAAGATAAGCCTTTACACCTCTGCGTTCTTTCCATGACACAAACAAAAATGCAGGTATCAGCGCTATTCCTGGGGATCTTACTGCTGTGGATAATGCTCCCCAGAAAGCTACTGAGAGATATTGCTGTTTATCAAAGGCTCGTAAGGCAGCTGTGGTAAATAATAAAAATAACCCTTCAGTGTAAATAACTGTGCCATAAACAGAATAAGGACACCATGCTAAAGTTGCTGTAGCCCACCGTGCTGCATGTGTACCATAATTCTCTTCTACCCAAAGATACAACACGATCAGAGCAGCTAAAAATGCCAAATTATTTAACAACACACCCGCCACTTCAAAAGGCAAGCCGAAACTCATAATAAGATGGATTAATAAAGGAAAAAGTGGGAAGAAAGCAACAGCACTCTGCCCATATTCGTTAGTATATCCATAGCCAAAAGTGGCAATTATCTGATACCAAATACTATCCCATGCAGAAAAAACATTCCAACTAAATGTTGCAGCAATACCATTTTGTGGAGCCGGGAGTAAAGGAGCAATCAATAACATAGCAATGACAATTACTAGACGGCTCAATAACCACATTGCTATGGGAAAAAATAAACTTTTTTTTATTAATTCTTTAAATTTTCTCATTCAAATTTCTCACTGACTAAAATTATTTTTGCTATATCATTTTCAGTTTTAGTTAATTTAAAACAAATATATTTAACCCATCCACTTATCTTGTCCATAGCGTACCCATTGCTGTATTAGAACAAGTGGTGAAATCGAAATTAAACAAAACAGAGTGTTATATTTTGTTTTCCCAGGAATACAGCGATATAAATATCCTATAGCTACGAAGAAGAAAGGCATAGCAAACACATATCTTCCTAAGCTAAATAGGCTACCTTGTGTTAAAAATACGATGACAGAGTGAGCAACCGTAAAATAAATACAAAACCAGAATATATAATTTTTAGATAAGTTTTGCGAATATTTCGATAGAATTAGAGCCTTAAAATTGTTTGGTAATTTATTTTTATTGACTCTAATATAATTAAACAAATACCAAAAAATCAATAAAGGAGGATACAAAAATAATATATTCCACCATATCCTAAACTTAGGTACAAATATGTGTAGCTCAGGCTGAATTAGCTTTAGATATACAAATGTAAGTGACAAACATAAAATAATTAATGGGAGATAAAGCCCTAATAAGTCAATTAGCAAGGTTTTAGGTAAAAATAAAAGTTCTAAATGTAAACCAAAGCTTTTTCCCCACTGGCTCTGATCGTGAAAAGGTGCAAAAAAATCGCCTCTATTCTTCAAACAAAAAGTTCCGTAAGCAGCATATCCTAATAAGGCTGCTACCCATACAGTGAGGCTAAGTTTTAGCTCGTGTTGAGATTTTTGGATATTAGTTAATATAATGCTTAGAGAATTTTTCTTTGATGAGTAACTTTCCCATATACTAATGGTGAACATTGCTGCCGTGGTTGAGAAAAATGTTTGAATTAATATTGGTCGAGTTAAAGACATTAAAAATGTTACAATAAACAAAAAAGATAGTTTTAAATTATTGTTAATTCTTGATTGAGGCAAACACATCCAAATAAAAAATATGCTAAAAAATGTAAATAAACTTTCTGTATAACCTATAATGCGAAATATTGCCATAGGATTGATAGCATAAGCTAAACCTAATAAAAATGCTAAATAAAAACTTTGCAAAGCTATCTGTAAAAGCCAGAAAAATAAAAAAGTCGAAATAAAGAATAAAAAAGTTGCACTTACTAAAAAATAGTGTGCAGCTTGTTCTATTGTCTGAGGATGAAAAATATTACGAATGAGGAATGGCCACAGGGGATAAAAAGCTTTACACGTAGGATTTATAGCCATTTCAGCATAAGCTTCTACGTCCCAATAGTAACTTTTATGGGGTGCAACTGGGGGAATTTCGCGAAATAACCTAGATACAGAAAAGAATTTATGAAAAGCTTCCGGGTAAATTAACATCCCCACAGCAGCACAAAGAATAAAGACAATGCAGATAATTAAAGGTAAGACCCAACTAATAATAGTTTTTTTCTTAGCCATCTATATATGTCTCCCCACCAGGAAATTTACTAAATAGTAAATAACGTTAAAAATAATAACTATTTTTTAATAAATAAATACACATTATCGCGTTGATATTGCAGCTTAAATCTAGAATTAGATTCCAATCTGTTTACTAAACTAATAGCAAACTCTCGATTACTTGCCCAGCCTGGATGGCGAACATTCAATAATACATAATCAAAACTAGTAAAATCTCCTGGTGGTGAATCAGTATTTGTAAACTTAATAAATTCTCGCTCGCTTAAATGAGAAGAAATTTGTGCTGTAGTATAAACATTTCCTTGAGTTGAAACTTGAGAGATTGCTTGTCTTGTGGCTTGCAAATTATCCACAGACTCTAAATATTTTCCACCAAAATGAGTAAATTTTGCCAAACTCAAAAATGCCACTAATGACCATAAAATAATCCCCCGTTTGTTTTGTAGCCATCCCCTACCTTGAGCGAGGCTGGAAATTACAGCTAGTATCAGGAATGGTAGTGCTGGTACAGAATACTGATGTACTAAATCTTTTTGAGGTTGATAGTCTGCAAGAATATTGAGAGCTACACAAGGAATAGCACCAATTAATGGCTGCATACTTTGAGGAGATAGCCCCCAAATCACAGGTGCTACTAGTAGGATTAAATAGCCTAAATTATCTAGAGAAAAAACCTTTGCCAAAATTATTCCAGGCCGAGTCACTAAATTTTTCGCAATGTCTAGCACTGAGTTACCTAAATAGCTGTAACGTCCCACTGCTGCTGCTTCTGCGCCACTGAAAAAAGGAATAATCAGTTGAGTAGCGATCGCAAACCAAACAATACCTGCAAAAATAGCGATCGCACCACATAAACGTCGCTTCTCAAATATCAACAGCCAAACTCCCATCGCCGCAACCGTAAGCGATAAGACAGCTTTACATCCTAAGATCAGAAGAATGCTGGCACAAAACCACCAAATCTGTCCGCCTCTTGCTGCCAAAACTGCCCCTAATAGTGCTGGGATGGCTATAACTTCTGGATGGAAATCAAATAGATTCACATTAAATACTAATGGATACAAAAGGTATACCGCCGCCATTGCTAAGGCTTGGCTGTCCTTTAATCCAGCTTGACGCGCTAGATGCCATGTTGGTAAAGCACCCAATGTCAAAGCAATTGCCTGTACAGCAAATAACCAATAAACACTAGGGTAGATTTTGTACAGTAAAGCTAAGGGATACCATATCCAAGCTGCATGATCCCCAAGGATATGGAAACCCATGAAAGAAGAAATAGGCGATTTTCCTTGGCTAATTAAATAAACTCCCTGATCAAAAATTCCTAAATCAAAGGCAGTTGATTGAAATAATTCATGTCGTAAGCTGCTAGACAGAAATAGAATTAAGGCACTGATACCTATCATCCACCATAGACCACTAAACTTAAGTTTTTCTTTCATAAATATCTAGTTAAATAATTAGATATAGCAGTTATATATCATTTATTAAAAATAAATTACCGCAGAGATGTAAAAAGCAATGAATTATAAAATATCATAACTTGTGTATAAATGCTAAATATTAGCGAATAAATAAACTTCATCACGTTGATATTCTAATTTGATTTCTGGTATATTTTGTAGCTGGTTGACTAAGCTAACTGCTAATTCTTGAGACATAGATAGACCAGGATGATGAGTATTAATTAATATATAATCAAATGTCTTGTAATTAGTTGGTAGAGCATCACGATTAATCAAATAAATAAATTGCCGATGGCTTAAATGGGGTGCTAGTTCATCTGTAGTCAAAACCTTACCTTGAGTTTGTACTAGGGCGATCGCTTCTTGTGTAGCTTGCCAATTATCGAGAGTATTCAAATATTTTCCGGTAAAATAAGTAAATTTTGTTAGGCTTAAAAAAGCAACTAACGACCACAAAATAATAGTTCGTTTGTTTTGCAGCCATCCCCGGCCTGCGGCTAAAGTATTAATTACAGCTAATAAGAGGAACGGTAAAACTGGTAGAGAGTATTGGTGCAGCAATTCTTTTTGAGGTTGGTAGTCAGCTAAAAGATTGATAGCCAGAGAAGGAATAGCGCCAACTAAAGGCGTTACACCTTGAAGTGAAAAACCCCAAATAACAGGTGTTAGCAGCAAAATTAGGTATCCTAGATTTTCGGATGAAAACAAATTTGTGAATATAATCCCTGGTTGATTTAAAAAGTTTTGAGGTATCTCTGAGAAAGATTTACCTAAATAGCTATAGCGCCCAATATGACGTTCTATTGAAGCTGCTTCAGTTCCAAAAAAAGGGATTATGGCTTTAGTGGCAATCACAAACCAAGTAATACCGCTAATAATAGCGATCGCACCAAATAAACGCCGCTTTTCAAATACCAGTAGCCAAATTCCCATAGCCGCAACAGTCAAAGACAAAACTGCTTTACAACCCAAAATTAGAAGGATGCTGGCACAAAACCACCAAATTTTTCCACTTCTAGCTGCCAAAACTGCTCCTAAAAGTGCTGGAACAGCCATGACTTCTGGATGAAAATCAAAAAGGTTGACATTAAAAATTAGCGGATAAAGTAAGTACACAACTACTATTGCTAAAGCTTGGCTATCCTTCAATCCAGCTTGACATGCTAGATACCATGTCGGCAAAGCACCTAATGCTAAAGCAATAGCCTGTACAGCGAATAACCAATAAATACTAGGGTAGATTTTGTAAAGTAAAGCTAAAGGATAGAGAATCCAAGCAGCATGATCGCCAAGAATGTGAAAGCCAATCAAAGAAGAAATAGGTGGTTTTCCCTGACTAATTAAATAAACTGCTTGGTCAAAAATTCCTAAATCCCAAGCCAGCGATTGAAACAACTCATGTCGTAAACTACTGCACGCAAATAAAATTAAGGCGCTGATGCCTATCATCCAACCCACACGACCAAAATCCAGCTTTTTCTCCATGCTAGTCAGAATAATTAACGAAGTTTATCAAAACTAATTTTTATACCTGTTTATTTTTCTCAAATAAATAAATATCATCGCGGTGATATTTTAAGTTAAATTGTTGGTTATTTTTTAACTTATTAGCCAAACTATTAGCAAATTCTTGAGTACTAAAATGATGACGGAGATTCAGTAAGACATAATCAAATACATTTATATCAACAGGTGGGGCAGTTGCATCTGTTAACTTAATTAATGGTCGATAGGCTAAATGAGGAGCAATATTATATGTAGTTAGCACGCTACCTGAAGTTTGAACTAAGGCGATCGCTTCTTTTGTAGCTTGCAGAGTGTCCGAATACCACATTTGTTTTGAGCTAATAAAAGGAATTTTCGCTAAAGCTAAAAACCCTACTAGCGACCAAAGAATAATAGCTCGTTTTTGTTGTAACCATACTCTACCTGCTGCCAAGTTAGCAATTACAGTTAACATCAAAAATGGTAAAACAGGTAGCGAGTAATGGCGAATTAAATCTTTTTGCGATGGATGGTCAGCGAAAATATTGAGTAGCAAACAAGGAATAGCACTAATCAAAGGCGTTAAATTTTGAGGTGCAAGTCCCCAAATGACAGGTACTACTAGTAGCAGCAAATATCCTAAATTAGTTAAAGAAAAAATTTTTTCTAAAATAATTCCTGGTTGCATCAGCAGAATTTTAGCCATTTCTGAAAAAGAGCTTCCTAGATAACTATATCGATAGAAATGACGCTCTAGTAATGCTGCTTCACCACCAAATACAGGGATAATAAATTTGTTTGCGATCGCAAACCAGGCAATACCTGCAAAAATAGCGATCGTACCACATAAACGCTTTTTTTCAAAACAAAGTAACCAAACTCCCATCGCCGCAATTGTCAGAGAGAATACCGCCTTACATCCCAAAACTAAAATAATGCTGAAACAAAACCAACCTATTTTTCCTAACCTTGCGGCTAAAACTGCCCATAACAGTGCTGGAACAGCGATCGTGTCTGGATGAAAATCAAATAAATTGGCGTTATAGACTAATGGATACAGTAGATAAACTACTACCATTGCAAGTCCATGACTGTTTTTCAGTCCAGCCTGACGCGCTAAATACCATATAGGTAAAGCACCTACAGCTAAAGCCGTTGACTGAACAGCAAACAACCAATAAACACTAGGGTAAATTTTGTACAGCAAAGCCAAGGGATACAATATCCAAGCAGCATGATCGGCTAGGATATGAAAATTTAAAAAAGAAGAAATTGGCGGTTGTCCCTGACTAATTAAGTAAACCGCCTGGTCAAAAATTCCTAAATCCCACGCGCCTGAATCAAACTTTTCATGTCTAAAGATGCAGGAGATAAATAAAAACAAAGCACTTATACCAATCATCCAAAACCTAGGATTTTTTAGCCATTTGGATGCTATATATTTAATTTTTCTTGCTTGATTTAGCATCAATTTTAAATTTAATAATTAAGTTATCAAAATTGTGAATTAAATTCCATTCTTGCAGTCATATCTGAGTTTTAAAATATCTTATTTTTAACGAACCGCAAAGAACGCAAAAGACGCAAAGAAGGAAAGAAAAAAAATTACAAATTATTTTTAATTGGTAAAAAAATTAATTTTTTATAAACAAATACACATCATCACGCTGATAACTCAACTTAAATTCGGAGCGATTTTTTAATTGTTGTACCAAGCTGGCAGAAAATTCTGGCTGATAAGACCAAAGTCCAGTGTGGCGAACATTCAGCAAAACATAATCAAACTCTATTAAATCCTTAATTGGAGAATTAGCATCTATTAGCTTGATTGTTTGGCGATGTGTAACATGGGGGGCAATTATATCTGTAGTGTAAATACTGCCTGTTGTTTGAATTTGGGCGATCGCATCTCTTGTAGCTTGCCAAGTATCGAGGTAACTCAAATATTTTGTCCAAAAAAAACCGTATTTACCTAAGCTTAAAAATGCGACTAATGACCACAAAATAATTGCTCGTTTATTTTGCAGTAATCCCTTGCCTGCTGCTAGACTTTTTATCACCGCTAGTAACAGAAACGGCAAAATTGGTAAAGAATATTGAAACACTAAATCTTTTTGATGTTGATAGTCAGCTATCAAATTGATTGCTAAAGGTGGGATAGCCGCTACCAAAGGTGTCATAGCTGGCAGAGAAAGCCCCCAAATTACAGGTACAAACAGCAAAATCAAATAGGAAAGGTTATCAAATGACAGTAACTTTTCTAATACAATTCCTGGTTTAAAAAGAAAAGTTTGAGCCATTTCTGGAAAGGATTTTCCCAAATAGCTATATCGATAAATATGACGTTCTACTGATGCCGCAGAGCCACCAAAATAAGGGATGATTCCTTTGGTAGCGATCGCAAACCAAGCAAGACCACTTAAAAGAGCGATCGCACCGCATAACCTTCGCTTCTCAAATATCAGCAGCCAGATTCCCATTGCCGCAACGCTGAGAGAAAATACCGCTTTACATCCTAATATTATGAAGATGCTGCCACAAAACAACCAAATGTTTCCGCCTCTCGCAGCCAAAACTGCTGCTAAAAGTGCTGGTACAGCTATCACATCCGGATGGAAATCAAACAAATTGATATTAAAAATTACTGGATATAGCAAGTAAGCCGTTGCTACAGCGATAGCTTGACTTTCCTTCAATCCTGCTTGACGAGCTAAATACCAAGTAGGCAAAGTTCCTAATGGCAAAGCAATTGCCTGCACAGCAAATAACCAGTAGACAGTAGGGTAGATTTTGTAAAGTAAAGCCAAGGGATACAAAATCCAAGCAGCATGGTCAGCTAGAACATGAAAGCCAACAAAAGAAGAAATAGGTGGTTTTCCCTGACTAATTAAGTAAACTGCCTGGTCAAAAAATCCTAAATCCCAAGCGCCAGACTGAAATAGCTCGTGTCGTGAGCTGCTACAAGCAAACAAAATTAAGGCGCTAACGCCAATCATCCAACTAACAGGAGCAAGCTGATTCAGTTTTTTTCCCATGCCATCAAGAAGCGATTAAAAATTTAAAGTGGAAAAAACCAGGCTTACCAAGTTGCAATTTAGATATATTACTTGAAAAGGTAGCGCAGCAGATGAGATGGAAAGGCAACGCCAGTTCTTTGCCGACTAGAATTCATACTATCTTTGTATAAGTCAGGATTTCTGATTACAAACCCTAGATAAATATTGACGTTTTGCTTTGATCCTAAGTTGCAACCATTCTAGCGATCGCTTTGATGAAGGAGTCCTCAGCAATTTATAGTGAGAGTTGTCTGTAAATCTTAAACAATTGTGAAAGCTATTACTCTTGTTGGTTCCACTGGCTCTATCGGTACTCAGACTTTAGATATTGTTGCCCAGTACCCAGATCAGTTTCGGATTGTAGGATTGGCAGCGGGGAGTAATGTAGAAATGTTGGCTGCTCAAATTCGGCAGTTTCGACCGCAGATAGCAGCCATTTGTTTAGAAGATAAATTGCCGACGCTGCAAGAAGCAATTAAAGACCTCGATCCCCAGCCAATTCTTCTAGCTGGTGAAGCGGGAGTTATAGAAGTTGCTCGCTACGGCGATGCTGAAACAGTCGTCACTGGTATCGTTGGTTGTGCGGGGTTACTTCCCACCATCGCTGCTATTGAAGTTGGTAAGGATATTGCTTTGGCGAACAAAGAAACTTTGATTGCTGGTGCTCCTGTGGTTTTACCTTTAGTAGAGAAACACGGTGTAAAGCTACTACCAGCCGACTCAGAGCATTCCGCAATATTTCAATGCCTCCAAGGTGTGCCAAAAGGCGGTTTACGGAAGATTTTACTCACTGCTTCTGGTGGAGCTTTCCGGGATTGGGAGGTAGAGAAGTTAGCAGAAGTAACTGTTGCCGATGCTCTTAAGCATCCTAATTGGTCGATGGGACGTAAAATCACCGTAGACTCTGCTACTTTGATGAATAAAGGGTTAGAAGTAATTGAGGCGCATTTTCTATTTGGCTTAGATTATGACCAAATCGAGATTGTCATCCATCCCCAAAGCATTATTCACTCGCTGATTGAACTGCAAGATACTTCAGTTTTAGCTCAACTCGGCTGGCCAGATATGCGCTTACCCCTACTTTATGCTTTATCCTGGCCCGATCGCATCTACACTGACTGGGAACGACTAGATTTGGTGAAAGCTGGAAACTTAACCTTCCGTGAGCCAGACCATCAGAAGTATCCTTGTATGCAAATAGCTTATGCTGTCGGTCGGGCTGGTGGTTCCATGCCGGCTGTATTGAATGCTGCAAATGAACAAGCTGTGGCTTTATTTTTAGAAGAAAAAATTCGCTTTTTAGATATTCCCCGTTGTATCGAATGGGTGTGCGATCGCCATCAAAATGATAACTGTAAAAATCCCTCTTTAGATGACATTTTGGCAGCAGATAAATGGGCAAGACAAGAAGTTTTAACAGCAACTGAAAATTTATCTAGCCAATCGCGGGTAATTTCACTGCGATAAGTAATACCAATTTGAAAAATGATTGCGACAGATGGAAATCTGAAACGCTTATTCAATAGATGTTTCACAATCCGTCTTGGAAAGTTTGCTCAAGTCGGGGAACCCTTTCGGCAATTGCTCATGGGGGAAACCCCCAAGACCGCATTGCCTCACCACGCAACGCCAGTTGTTTTAAACAGGGAAACCCGACGCCAGTTGCTACAACGGAGGGAACCTCCCTCCGGGTTCACCAG
>NZ_MTAW01000161.1 GCF_002154725.1 Nostoc sp. 106C
TCTATGCCCTATCCCTTATGCAGCAACCTTTATAGGTAGGTTGTCACCCTCTGAGGGTTTCGCGTTAAGTTGACACGTATGAGCAATGCTAAACCCCTAGGAAAAATTTATACGTATCAGGATTTTCCTAAATTGGTATAATAACTGACAGCTAACACAAAATTATTCTCTGATAAACAATCTTTCAATTTCATGAGCAGGTAGAGGCTGAGAAAATAAGTAACCTTGACCAAATTCACATCCAAGTTGCTTTAACCATTGAAGCTGCTGTTGTTTTTCAATACCTTCTGCCACAACTGCTAATCCAAGTTGATTGCTAAGTGTAATTATAGTTTTGACAAGTTGATAATTTCGGCTACCCTCTTGCATTTGATTAATAAAGGAACGGTCAATTTTCAAGAAGTCAGCAGGTAAGCGATATAGATAATTGAGCGATGAATATCCAGTACCAAAATCATCAATGCTAATTTGAATTCCTAATTTTTTTAACTGCTCTAATACAATGAGTGCCTCATTTATATTATCAATGAGCATACTCTCTGTAATTTCTAAAGTTAAACAGTCACCATCTAAACCTGTTTGAACCAAAATACGTTCTATGTCCTTAACTAATGTGGTTTTACGAAGGTCTTGAACCGAGAGATTAACACTTACTTTCAACGAAAATTGATTAGAGCAATGAGTTTTCCAAAGTGCAAGTTGCTGACAGGCAGTTTCAAGTATCCAGCTATCTAGGGGCACAATCAGCCCTGATTCTTCAGCTACGGGAATAAATTCTCCAGGAGAAATGAATCCTCGAATCGGGTGTTGCCAGCGCACCAATGCTTCAAAACCAATCAAATGATTACTATTTATATTAAAAATGGGCTGATAGTAAACGAGGAACTCTTGTCGTTCTAAGGCCTTACAAAGATCGTTTTCTAAATTGAGACGGATTAGCGCTTGATTGTGCATCTCGGCATCAAATATCTTATAGCAGCTTTTTCCTTGAGTTTTTGCTTGATACATTGCAATATCTGAATCTCGAAGCAAATCGGAGGCTTGGCGATAATTTTCTGTACCTAAAACAATACCAATACTTGTGGTAATAAATACTTTATATCCATTAAGCATTAATGGAGCTTGGAAATCTAGTAATATCCGCTCGGCGACTCCAATTGCTTCTTCAATTCCTTGCAGGTTTTCCAGCAAAATTACAAATTCATCACCACCTAAGCGAGCTGCTAAATCCATTGCCCGAATTTTAGATTTTAGCCTCTGGGCAATAATAGTTAATAGTTTATCTCCAGCTAAATGTCCTAGGCTGTCATTAATTATTTTGAACCGATCCATATCAAGAAACAATACAGCGAAGTGATAATTTTCAATTCGCTTGGCTCGGTTAATAGCTAGTTCTAACCGTTCCATCAATAGGTTACGGTTGGGTAAGTCAGTTAGAGCATCATGCAAGGCATTGTAAAGTAGCTGTTCTTCTGCATGTTTGCGATCGCTAATATCAGTGATTGTGCCAACATATCCTGTAATTTTTTCTAATAAATCGTACTCTGCAACAGCTTGTCCAAATACCCAAGCCACCGTACCATCAGGCTGCTGAAATCGATATTCTAGCTGGAAAGAACGATTTTCTTTAACAGCATAAGACCACTCAGCTAAAACTTTTTCTCGATCGTTAGGGTGAAGTCCTTTAACCCATCCAGCTTCGGCGGCTTCTTCTGAAGTTAGTCCAGTAATTTTGCACCAGCGTTCATTAACGTAAAGACAGCTTCCTTGAGCATCAGTTCGGAAAATGCCAACTGGTGCTGCGGCTGCTAAAGAAGCATAGCGTTGTTCGCTTTGCCGTAGATGTGCTTCTGTTCGTTGTCGTTCTGCTAGTTCTGTTTGCAACTTCTGGTAAGCAGTAGCCTGCTGGATAGCGATCGCCAACTGAGTCGAAAGCTGTTGTATGAGAGTGATTTCTTCAGCGTGCCATTGTCGAGGAGTTTGGCTTTCAACAACGTTCAGCAGTCCCCAAAGGTTATCACCTTCGATAATTGGTACCAAAATTTTTGCCCGAGTTTGTAATGATTCGAGTAGCTGGCGGTGGCAATCGCTCATCTGTGTCGTGTAGATATCACAAACGACGCGAGTCCGTTCTTTGCGATCGCTCGTTGCCCAATCAGGTGCATAACAAGAATCGTAAATTTGTTTACCTAGGTGAGAAGAATAACCATGCGCTACGGATTCTGCAACTACAACTACGCTCCAGTCGGGTTGGAATTGCCAGATGGCAGCGCGATCGCAGCCTAAGAGCGATCGCACTTCTTGAACTGTGGTTTCGAGAATATTCTGTAAATTAAGCGAAGAACGGATTTGAGTAGCAATAGTTGCAATTAATTTTTCCTGTTCTGCTTTGGCTTTGAGTATAGCTGTACGTTCAAGAACTTGCTGTTCTAATAGAGTGTTGCGATTTTGCAGCAGTTCTAGTTTCTCTGCTTCTAATCGAGACACTTGATGTTCTAATACTTCGACTAAGTAAGTTAACTCCAAAGGATTGAGTACTTTGAGAATACTAGTTTGAGTAACAATCCCTAATAACTCTCCTTGAGTTCCAACTACTACTATCCGTTTAACTAGGTATTGCTGCATTATTTGTTGAACAATCCACAGCGATTCCTCTGGGCTAACCGAGAAAACTGGCGTACTCATGACGTCATGGGCTTGGAGACGTTCAAAATCTAGTTCTAATGCGTGAAATTGAACAATATCTCGCTCTGTGACAATGCCAAGTGGGATTTGTAGAACTTTTCCTTGTGCCTCCTGAACTCGTTCTTCCACAAGCACCACTGAACTTACCTGATGTTCTGCCATCAAACGAGTGACAGCTAGCATAGAAACATTGGGAGCAGCGTAAATCACTTGCGATGACATCACGTCTGCTACAAGGCGTAGTTGCAGCAAATCTATAGGACGCGATAATTGTCGCAAGCTTTCATGAGTCAGTAACCCCACAATTTGGTTTTGCTCATTAAGCAGAGGCAAGTGGCGAATGTGATATTGCTGAAGGAGATTGACAGCAAAGAAGAGATTGGTAAATGCAGATTGCTGCAAAGTAATGACTGGATGTGTCATGACATCTGTGATTGCCAGATTCTCTAGCGATCGCTTCTGACAACTGAGGCGAACTACGTCTCGTTCAGTAAAAATGCCTAATAACTGATTATTTTCAACTATTAATACACAGCTTGACCGTGCTTCAAGGTGTAAGGCTTCAATTTCGCTATCTGCCTTTCTTGAAGATGAACACATTGCACGAATACCACTCATCTGGGTGATCGCTGCCATCACAGATGTATCTGGCGAAACTATCAGCGGGTTGCGAATAATTGCTGACTCCAGCTCAACTTCTGTCAAAGCAGTGGAAGGTATGAACATTCGTGCAACTATATTCAGAATTTCTTAAACTTTCACTTTGATCATGCCCTTTACAACAACGTACTTCAAACAGTACATTCGCCAAACTTTTAATTCAGTGAATATGAAGAAGCTAGCTATTGATAACTCAAATACGAGTAAACTTTGCCAAGGCTTTCCTATTTCAGGAGAATTACTGATATTTTTTAGGGCCGATCTTGCTCAAATCAGCGATCGCCTGATTTGAATAGCAGCCACAGAGGAATTTATACAAGTATCTATCCTCTGTTAACACGAATCAGCCTCACTCGACTGCAAAGGCTGGACTACCTTGACACAGCTACATTTACAATTCCTGCGCCTTGAGAATATTTTGATGGCAATAAATTCCAGAGCAGGCGATAGAGTTGTAAAGGCTGGTCTTGACCTTTAACTTGAACAAGAGACATTTTTTCAAAAGGCAAATTCATCGTCCTCAACCGATCAAAGGTTGTTTGAGATATGACTATCTCTCCAGCTTGCGCAACATTACATATTCGACTAGTGACATTTGTTGTATCACCAATAGTAGCATACTGAATAAGTTTCTCTGAGCCGATGTTGCCTGCTGCCACTTTTCCTGTATTCAGCCCAATATGGATTTGAATCGGTTGCTTACCCTGCTGCACCCACTCTTGATTGAGCCGCTGTACTGCCCATTGCATATCAATGGCTGCTTGTATGGCTCGCTGTGCATCATCGGGCTTGCGATAAGGAGCACCCCAAATAGCGAATAAAGCATCGCCAATATATTTTTCTAAAGTGCCTTCATAGCGAAAGACAATCTCCTCTACCATGACCTCGAAGTACTCATTCAGCATCGCAATCACTTGACGCGGCTGCATTGTAGAAGACATTTTAGTGAAATTAGTAATATCAGCAAATAAGGCTGTTACTTCTGTATCAACAATTCCCAAGTTGACTTCTTCCTTAAGCTTTTTCCTCACAGCTTCGGGAAAGAATCGCTCTAGCTTGTTACGCATGACTGCTTCAGCTTCGATTTTTTTGTAGAGATTGGCGTTGTCAATAGCGATCGCGGCCTGATTAGCTAAAGCAGTCAGAAATTCTACATCTTCGTCAGAGTAAACATCCGACAGAGACAAATTATCAACGTATAATACCCCAATCACTTCCTCTCTTGGTTTGAGAGGAATACACATTGAAGCACGAATGGTTTGTACAAATACAGACTCTGAATCATTAAACCGCTGGTCGAGACAAGCATCAGTAGTTAAAATCGCATTGCCATTTTTATATACATAATTTGTAATATTTTTACTATAAAATTGATTCTCACTGGAAACTCCTGAGCGCAGCTTAACGGCTTTGTGTTCGAGCTGCTTTGTTGTTTCATTAACCATCAAGATTACCGCTCGGTCTACATTGATAATCTCGAATAGGAGATCGAGAATCTTCTCTAATAGTCGGTCAGGCTCTTCAGGAGAAGAAAGCTGTTTGCTTACCTCTAGCAAGATTTTCAATTTATCTACTGTCCGTTGATTACTACCCCGATGTGAAAGCCGCAGAAGTGAATCTCCTCTCCCTGGAGAATCCAGTAAATCCTGCATCTTAAAGCGGCTTTGCTCAGTAGAGAATTGTTTGACAATCGTCTCAGGAATAGTTATTTGACAGTCTTGTTCACTTATAGATGCCTGTTTAGAGTTAATAGTAGAAGGTGTGGGTGTAGCGTTAATTTTGTCAACAAATTTTAACTCCACGTTCCCACAATTAATTAAATCTCCGTCTCTAAGTTCATATTGATCAATTTTGGCATGATTGACAAAAGTGTGATTGAGGCTTTGCAGATCCTTAATGGTAATCCGATCCTCAGCAATTATAATTTCTGCATGATAACGAGATAAGCTCTCATCTGTGAGCACAATGGTGTTATCACCGCTGCGTCCGATAGTGTTGAGACCAAACTTCAACTGATGAAGTCTTTCTTGAGGAGTGTTAGGGGCGTAAATTAAATATGGCATGTTCCACCCTCACGTTTCCACTTTTCTGGAAAATTGCTTTGCTGAATCAAAGGATACATCCCACGAACATTAGATAGTATAAAACTCACTGTCTCCAGTAAAAATTTCGGACTAAACCATATATTTCTTTAAAAATCTCAGAAAGTTATGTAAAAATTATGCAAGTTCACGATGAATTTACATAATATTTATAGATATTCTCAAGAGTTAGCTTAACAAGTTTACAAGATTATACCCCTTTGTTTTGAAACATGATGTACAAACTCTAACTGCAAGAATTACAAATTATCATTAATAGAAAAAAGCTTACAGATTTTTATTATCGATTTTTTGCGGAACTGAGTTATCTATCGTATTTGGTTTTTCCTGGCTTGGTAAATGCTGATTACCATATTTTTCAATTTGAGATAGTCCTTGCTTGGCTATATTTTCCGCAGCTTGTTTAAATAATGGCTCTAATTTGTCTTGCCAATATTTAATGTTAGGCAACTTTTCTGGGTGTTTTTGATAATCCAAAACTTTATCCCATTGACCTTGGGCTACTGCCGTATTAATATCATTAAACAAAGCATCTGCCTTAGCCCAATCTTGCTGCCACTGAGCAATCATCACGGCAGTTTCTTTGAAACTAGATGAAGCCGTTTTTGGTACAGATTTTAGCAGTGCGATCGCTCCTGGTAAATCTCCGGATTCATACTTCTTCTTTGCTTCTTCCAAAACCTGAGTGCTGTTATCTGTAGATGGCGATTGCTCTGTTTTTTCAGCGTCCGAAGTAAATGGTTCTGACTGGAAAGGTTCTGATTTATTTGGTGATGAACTTGCTACTTGGTTAGATTTAGGTTTTGCCTTCAGAAGCGGTCGATTAGCAATCAGGGTATTATCATCTACTGTCTTAATTGCAATCCCTTTGTCTCGCAAACAAGAAGTCCATTGTTCATTATTTGCTATCACATCCGAGTGTGCCCAAGCCAATTTTCCCGAGTTAAGTTTTACTTCTACCCAATTATGTTTTGTGCGTTTACCAGTAACCTCAAACTTAGTGTTCTTGTTAACTGTTCGCACAACACTGTCAGAATTGATGGCACTAGGTTCAGAACGAATATTAGAATTGCCCACGACAACAGCTAAACAGTTGTTATCTAAAGTAGTATCATTACCTGTTAGATTAGCAGCTAAATTTTTCACGCTTGGATAGACATTTGTGACCAAAGCAGCAGCACCGCCTGCTAATAAAAGCCCTACGATTAAAGGTAATGGGTCAGGTTTGTTAGAGTCTTGACGAACAGGTTTAGCAACCACTTTATTAGCTGGTGCAACTGCGACAGTTTGTTGCCGAGACACTTGAGTTGGAGTTTTATTTTGCTGAGAATTAGAATTTTGGCGAAATTCCTCTAGCTTAGAGGCTACAGTAACAGGGGTCATCAACTCTCTACATGCTTGCAATGCTTCTGTTGCACTTTGGTAGCGGTCTTTAAAGTGATAACGCACCATTTTGCTCAACACTGCTGCTAACTTAGAATTCACACTCACTAAATGCTGCCAGAGGAGTTCGCCTGTATTTGGATCTTCTTGTAATGCTGTTGCTGTCACTCCTGTTATAGCTTGAATAGCAATTATACCTAAAGAATAGATATCGCTATTAGGACGGGGTTTACCTTGCCCTTGTTCTGTTGGCATATAACCGGGAGTACCAATAACTACCGTAGCAGTAGGTTGTCCCCCAGGTGTAGCCAAGTGTGTACGCAGTTGTTTAACTGCCCCAAAGTCTACTAAAACTAATTTATTGTCAGAAGCCCGACGAATAATATTATCTGGCTTGATGTCGCGGTGAATTACGCCTTGACTATGTACAAATTCTAAAATACTCAGCACTTCTTGCAACAGTTGAACAACCTGAGTTTCACTCCAGCGCTTACCAGGTAAGAGTTCTTCACTCAGGGTATTTCCTTCAATCAATTCTTGTACTAAATAAAATTCTTGATTTTCGTCAAAATAAGCCAAAAGCCGAGGTATTTGATCGTGCTTGCCCAGAAGTTCTAATGTTTCCGCCTCACTGCTGAACAGGCGCTTGGCTGTGTCAAAAACCCTGGGGTCGGAACTAGTAGGTTTCAGGTGCTTGACAACGCAAATAGGATTGCCTGGCCGCCTAGTATCTTGAGCGATGTAGGTTTGACCAAATCCTCCTAGAGCTAAGACTCTAATTACTTGGTAACGATGGTCTAGTAGCTTGCCGATCATATTCTTTCCCCAGTGTTAACACCCAATTTTCCAGATGCTAATCAATATCTCCAAATTTTCCTCCATGAAATCCGCTATCTTGAGAAAAGATTTGAACTAAAAATGTAATTTTTTTAATAAACATAGATTGTTAATTTTTGTTTCAACATCTTTTTTGATTAGCAATGCCACCCAAAATAAACAACTCTGTCACCTGGCAGCAGGCTGAAATTCTGATGCAGCCTGCTTTCATCCGTGTAGTTGATAACATTCGCAAGCAACTAGATGTGTCTTCTTGGACAGGAAGTTATCATGATGTATTGATTTGGCCTGCCACTACCACCGATGAAACCAAAGCAACTGTGACTCAGCTGTTGCAAGACATGGAAACAGCAACCCCAGAACAAGCAGATGAAATCAGAGAAACGCTTTCCCGTCTGCCAATGCCCCATCCAGGATATCATCTACGTTTGCAGCGTCAAGAGCAGCAAGTAACTATCGATTTGTGGGATCTATGTTACCAAGTGTGTTTTATTAACTACAGCCCAGATGTTCCTAATGCCGATTTCTCTGAGATTGACACTAGTTTAATTGATGAAATTGGAGAAGTCGATTGGCAGCATTTAGAAACTAAAACCAAGGATCTGGTTGCGCAGGTATTTGCTAGTTTACCTGAGTAAAGTAGTCAGTAAAAATTCTAGTAGTGACCGTAATATAAAACTATGGTGACAAAGACTTCCTACCCAGCGATAAAGCGTTAGTTTTGGAGCTATCCCAGCTTTAGTTATAATTTTACCGTTGCCCTGTGGCAACAACTGGCGATCGCAGGCTTTTAATCTTGATTTAGTCAGGCTATGAAAATTGTTGAGTTAAGTCAAGCATAGTTTGGCAAAGACTAGATAGACTGGTCAAGATACAATGGCATTCAGTATGTTGCTGCCACATTTTGTCATCCTATGCTACCAGTCATCTATTCCGATGAGTTTCTCGATCACAAGACTGGAAACTACCATCCAGAAAGACCAGAACGTTTGACTGCAATCGTCAACGCTTTAAAGGAAGCTGAGTTTGCAGAAAAAATTGCTTGGCGATTGCCCACACAAGTATCTGAAAAACCTTTGCTAATGTCTGTGCTAGGACAAGCTCATACTTTAGATTACATCAACAAAGTCAAGGAAATTGCTTCTACTGGGGGGGGTTACTTAGATGGAGATACACCAGTTTCTCCACGCAGTTATGATGTGGCATTGTTGGCAGTGAGTGCTTGGTTAGATGGAGTTGATACAGTTTTGGCAACAGAAAATCCAGCTTTTGTGCTAGCTCGCCCACCTGGACACCATGCTGAAAGCGATACGGGTATGGGGTTTTGTTTATTTTCTAATGCTGCGATCGCAGCTTTTTATGCTCTACAAAAACCTGGAATTAGCCGTGTAGCTATCCTTGACTGGGATGTACATCATGGTAATGGTACTCAGGCGATCGTGGAAACTCAATCGCAAATTGCCTACTGTTCTCTACATCAGTACCCCTGCTATCCAGGTACGGGTAAAGCCTCAGAACGTGGCTTTCATAATAATGTAATAAATTTGCCAATACCTCCTGGTAGCGATATAGCAGTCTATCAGCCGCTATTCGAGAAGATAATAGTACCCTTTTTAGCCGATTTTCAGGCAGATTTACTAATTATTAGTGCTGGTTACGACGGCAATGCCGCAGACCCTTTAGCAAGTATTAATTTACAACCAGCAGACTATGGTTTGTTCATGGATTATTGTTTAGAGCTAACTCGAAAAATTCTTTTTGGTTTAGAAGGTGGCTATGATTTACCAGCACTTTCCCAATCAGTAACGGCCACAATCGGACGCTGCTTAATTTAAAACTTCTTCTTTCATCTTCTAGTTAGACCTATAAAGTATCTCAAGTCTAGGAGCTTGATACAAGCAGCAATCTAGTAGTAATGCTCATTAGAAAAGCACTAGTGGATCTCAAAGCTTTTAACTATAACACTGTGAAGTTTTATTTCAGTCTGGTGACATAGCTATGACTCAGCCAGGCGTAAAAGCAGAGGAACTGTTACCAGTTAGCCTATGACAGTTGAAAAGCTGACTTTGGCTAGAGTAATACTGCAACTTTGGCAGTTTATTTCAAATAATTTTATAATTTATTTTATTAACACTAAAAAATTACATAAATAAGTAGTAGGCTTACTAATAATATTCATTAATTTTTTTGGTTATTGTTTTTCATTTATAGGCTATATAAGCAACAAGCTAAAAAATCTGTCTTTAATAGTTTAATTAAATAAATTTTTTAATGTATTTATTTATACTTAAAAACCTAAGTACAAATACATAATCCATCTAAACTCATTTTTGACATTAATTGATTTTCAGTATCGTATTGAACTAAATACCAAGAAAATTCATAGAAACTTCAAAAAGAAAAAGTTTGAGATGTATTTTTAAACAGCTAAAGTTTTGTTAAGATGCAGATGCTAGTAATTTCTCAACGAAATACACCACTCAGGGTGTGAAGAAATTAAACAGCACTAGCAACACAGAGTTATAGAGGTGAAGTGTAATGACCACCTACATTTTCTTCAATGATGCCCTCCAGATGCTTACCAACGCCTATTTGATATCAGCAATAGTGCTAATAGCAGCTTCTGGTATAGGTTTAGCAGTAATAGAAACGATAGAAAAGACGGGAGAACGCTAAGTTTCAACCTGGTTTTTCCTTCTCACCAAAAACCTATTGAATCTATGTGTTCGCTGTATAGAAATCCTGGGAACACTAAACTATGAAAGTCTCACGGCGTTGCAGACTCACGTCGATGTTATAGAACGTGCAGATTGTACCGCTATTGAGACCTCAATCAAGGAGCAAATACAATGGGTTCATTAGACACGGTATTGGGTACGGAAAATCAGGCTCAAGTTAAATTAAGTCCAGCAGAAGCTTTTGCCGCTATTACTCTAGCTGCAACATGTATAAATGGTGATCTGTCAGAAGATGAAGCCCGTTGTATCTCCTCAGTTTTATCTCGTTTAAAGCTTTTTAGAAATCATACCAATGACCTAATGAACAGGCTAATTGAAAAAATCCTGAGTATCCTTCAGCGGGATGGCATGAATGTTTTATTCAATGCAGCTAAAGAATCCTTAAATCAAGACTTACGGGAAGCAGCATTTGCAGTAGCTACAGATTTGTTGCTAGCTGAGGGTATAGTTACAGATGAAGAAACCATTTTTTTAAATGATCTATATCAAGCCTTAGGGGTTTCAAGGGAAGTAGCAATAAAAATAGTACAAGTAATTTTAATTAAAAATCGTGGGTAAAGTTACTGGGTAATAAGGTACTAGCAAGTAAATAAGATACTAGTCAAATTGCGAAAATATTGATATTCCTTTGGGTAATGTTTCAGAATGCTGTCATTGAGGTTGGTACTGTTCTAACTTTTACAATAGAACCTTGATTTCTTTTTCATAACCAGAGTTTGGGTTAAGCTCTTTGTTAGAAAAGCCACTGCATCTAAGGGCTGGGTTTGTTAAGTTGATAGCAATAAGCAATTAATCCGCACAGAACTTACTTTTTGTGCTATTGCGTTCCAAACGTGTTACAAAGATCATCTACGTAGCAAAATAAAGCATCTCAACTAACTATAGGACAAGTGCTGGATTTGACTTTATTTTCAGATGGGTACCTGTCCCTTTGCTTATGCCGAACTCAGGTTTGTTAAGAGAAGCGCTTAGAGGATGTTTGAAAAGTTATCGAAAGTAAAATTTATGCCAATCGCCTCACCATAACCCGAATCATGGCGATGTATACAAATGTCTCTGCGGTTTCAGGTAATAGCTCGTAGTCTTTGTTCAATCTCCGACACCAAGTTAGCCAGCCTAATGTGCGCTCAACAACCCAACGTTTTGGTAACAATACAAACTCTCTACGTTCTTTTGGTCGTATAACTACCTTGACAATCCAACGGCAGAAATCCATAACCCACTGCATAAATCGATTGCCGTCAAAACCAGCATCGACCCATATTATATTAAGTCTCGACATGGAAGGTTGCATTTTTTTAACCTTGTTAAGTACCCTTTTTCCACCTTCGCGCTCGCCTACACTGGCTGCTGTAATTAATACTCGTAGAACTAAGCCTAAAGTATCCACTGTGAGAAATCGCTTGCGCCCCTTCACATTTTTACCAGCATCATAGCCAACCGCTTGACTCACCATCGCTGCACTTTTAACACTTTGACTGTCTATGATAGCTTCAGATGGGATTGGCTCACGGTCACGATCAACCCTAGTCCATTCCCGCAGTCTGTCGTGTATCCTTACCCAGGTGCCATCGATGCGCCAATTCCGAAAATAGGTATAAACTGTTTGCCAGTTTGGAAAATCCCCTGGTAATCCACGCCATCGGCACCCTTCATAGAGAACATAAAAAATAGCGTTGAGAACCTCCCAAACATCCACTTCTCTTGGGCGACCACCAGGTTTAGTTGCTGGGATTAAAGGTTCAATCAGTTCCCATTGGTCTTGGGTCAGGTTGGTGGATTATGATTTACTCATAGCCTCTCAGTGGTGCTGTTGTCTTTACTTAATTAACAGCTTACGCCCTGAGAGCTTTTTTTACTCAGTTGCCGACTTTTCAAACATCCTCTTATTATTAAGAGCTGATTCGTAAAGAAAATTTAAAGAGACTTTGGATGAGTAGGAGTGGATTTTAAGCTAGATCCAGTTGCATGGTCGTACTAAAAATGACTCGTCTGCCGGAGATTGCCAATCCCCAAAGAAAACCTTACCCTAGCAACCTCAGTGATGGTGAGTGGGAGGTATTGAAACCGCTCATACCCGCACCAAAAGGATTTGGTCATCCAGTGGCAGTCGATTTTCGGGAAATTCGATTGGGCCATATTTTATGTACAACGAACCGGATGCCAATGGGAAATGCTACCTCATGATCTGCCGCCATATACGACGGTGTATGGCTACTTTCAGAAGTGGCAACGTCAAGGCATCTGGCAACAAATGCACGACCAAGTTCGCCAACAACTACGAACAGAATTAGGTAAGGATGAGCATTTCACCGTTGCGATAAGCCTAACGGCATAGCTTCGCTTACCGCGGATTCTCAATCCGTCAAGACAACGGAAAAAAAGGAGCCAGTGCGTTGGGCGGCTCTGCCGACTTGAAGCAACTGGCGTGGGAGGTCTACGGTTTCGATGGTAGTAAGAAAGTTAAAGGGCGTAAACGCCATATCGTCGTAGACTCTCAAGGATTGTTACTTGGAGTTTTCGTGACCGAAGCTAATGCCTAGCAACGATTAGGAGCAGTGGTTGTACTGGATGAAGCAAAGGAAAAATTATCCCAATTAGAAGTGATCTGGGTAGACCAAGGCTATTCTGGTAAGAATTTTGCCAATGCTGTCAAGCAAGTCTGTGGCGAGCTGGTGCGAGTGGAAGTGATTGCACGAACCGCCGACACTTTTGAGCAATTGCCTAAGCGATGGATTGTGGAGCGCACTTTTGGATGGTTGAATCGATTTCGGCGCTTGAGTAAAGATTATGAAGTCACGCCTAATGTGAATTAGAAAAAAGGCGGGAGAAGTAAGAAGATGAAAGTTACCAGCTTTTCAATTCAGACTTCCCCCATGACTAGCATAGACTTTGGAACGCTATTAACAACCATCTTTGTCATCGTAGATGACTGGTATCAAAAGCAGGTAAAAAATACAACACTCTTAAAGCCAGGAGTGAAAGCAAGCATGAGCGATAGTGAAATCATGACACTGCTGCTAATAATGGATTATCTACCATTTCCTGGAGAAACACAGTTTCTGGGTTTTATCCGAGGAAATTACTTTGAATGGTTTCCCAATTTACTTGACCAGAGTCAATTTAATCGCCGATTACGCAAATTAGATGGAATGTTAGAGAAGTTACGCCGCAGTTGGGTGGCGCAATTGGTTGGGGAAAGTGAAAAATATTTCCTTCTCGACACCAAACCCTTACCAGTCTTGGGACTCAAGCGTGATAAACGATATAGTGACTTTGCGGTCAATGCTACCCCCGGCTGGTGTGCTGAAGCGAGAAATGCGTTATTTTGGCTACAAGCTGGTTATGTTGTCAACCTGGAATGGAATTCCTATTGCTTATGATATTGTGCCTGCTAATACAGATGAGAAGATTGCATCCGAAGGTATTTTAGAAATGGTTGCTTCTAGTGATATTTATGCAGATAAAGGATTTATCTCTGCTGATTGGCAGACCGCGATGTCTAGCGACAAGCCGCTTCGCGTCTACGCTGATCGCACAGGTAATCACATCTGGACACTTACCCGTGATAACCAGCATCTTCAACATTCTCATAGTTTGAAGCGCTTTATTAGTCGTGTTCGGAGCGCGTGTTGAAGGTGTTTTTCACGAAATTCAAAACACTGGTCGTAATCCCGAACGCTTACTTAACAAAACTATTGATGGCTTTTGTGTACATATAGCAGCCAAGATTGCATCTCATACTCTGCGTTTGTTGCTCCGTCGCTGTTTTGGTATTGATGTTCTCACTTTCCAGTCCCAACCTATTTAATTCACATTAGACGTAAGTCTATTCCGAAGTCAGTGAAGCCATGATTTATGGTTCTTTGCTTCGTCTCATGGTTAGGCGATTAGCTGCTTAATATTTACTTTACGAATCAGCTCTAAGAGTTATCTTGCCAAAATTTTTATATACTCTTATTTTTTTGCAAAGATATTGATTGGTGTTTAAGCTTTGCAAATTGGCGAAGTATTGGGTTAAGTCCCCGTTAAAAAAAAGTTGTGATAACCCCTTGACGAATCACCAAGAGAGTTGTTACCTTAGATAAGTGCTGAGGGCGAGGCAAAAACGCCCAAGTAACCGAACCGAGAAAAAGAAATACTTTGAAAGCTTAAAATCAAACCAATCCTCGTCAAACAGGTTTTTTTGGGCAAAGCTCAAAAATCTAACCAAAATTTAACAGGATTTCTGAAAACGGAATTAAGTTTTCGGAAAAAAAACTCGAAAAAGAACAAAATGGAGAGTTTGATCCTGGCTCAGGATGAACGCTGGCGGTATGCTTAACACATGCAAGTCGAACGGTGTTTTCGGACACAGTGGCGGACGGGTGAGTAACGCGTGAGAATCTAGCTTCAGGTCGGGGACAACCACTGGAAACGGTGGCTAATACCGGATGTGCCGAGAGGTAAAAGGCTTGCTGCCTGAAGATGAGCTCGCGTCTGATTAGCTAGTAGGTGTGGTAAGAGCGCACCTAGGCGACGATCAG
>NZ_MTAW01000230.1 GCF_002154725.1 Nostoc sp. 106C
ATATAACGGCGTAGATCGTAATGCTTTTCTGTTTGGCTGGACACCGCAAGCTGAATTATGGAACGGTCGTTTAGCAGCTATTGGTTTTCTCGCTTATTTGTTGTGGGATTTGGCAGGATTTAGCGTTCTGCGCGACGTATTACACCTGATTGGTTACTAAAGCCTAAATACAAACAAAAAACACAATTTTGGAGAAAGAAAATGGAAACTCGTCCTTCTATTAATTTACCACCAGTCGCTACAGAATATAACGGCGTAGATCGTAATGCTTTTCTGTTTGGCTGGACACCGCAAGCTGAA
>NZ_MTAW01000035.1 GCF_002154725.1 Nostoc sp. 106C
CCGCTGACATCCTGCTTGCAAAGCAGGCGCTCTACCAACTGAGCTAAACCCCCATCAACAAGCCAAAAGCTAAAAGGAAAAATTCAAAAGAAAAACAATCTCTTTTTACTTTTTACTTTGCTCTTTTTACTTGTTCAGGTGGGCCATCCTGGACTCGAACCAGGGACCTCACCCTTATCAGGGGTGCGCTCTAACCACCTGAGCTAATAGCCCAAATCGAACCCATCATAGTTTGAAAGCCTCAACAATCTCTGCGACCGACCTAGGATAGACCGACTCAATATCTATTTAACTGTATGT
>NZ_MTAW01000148.1 GCF_002154725.1 Nostoc sp. 106C
CTGGATAATTTAACTTATTTACTACTAGCTCACTCCGGAAAGTGACAGAACAGGGTTACTGTATCGATGACCGATGCTAATCGTTGGGCAGTATCAATCGCCTTGAGCGCTTTCCCTTGTGCCCCCAAAGCCTGCTCCAATACTTCAGCTAAGTTTTGCAGTAGATGAAAGCGATCTGCCACCTGAATTGCATTCGGTGCTTCATCGTTCATCCCGCTTCTGTAACTCGCAGAGCGGTCACGCGATAGCACTTCTTTCTGTTGAAAAGCGATCAATAGCTTCGGCAGAAAATATTTCATCAATCAAAGTAAATGTTCGCTTCGACAATTGCTGCTTCAGCAGCCTACCTTTTGTAGAAGTTGCATCGACACTAATCACCAAGACTGTAGATTCTGCTGACTGACAGGCATGAGGAATGTCTGAATCAATTAGAAATCCTCGTACTGATTTAATTTCTTGATCATCCAATGTTGCGTTGTATGGTTTGTCTAAACTCACAACAAGCTGAACCGCATGATGACGATGCATTTCCACTTCAATGTTCTTAGCAAGTATGACCAAGGTATCTTCGTGTCGATCAACCATTAGTGGCTAATTTTGGTGAGCTAGATCTGTGCTTGATTCTACAACAGGTAGGTTGTTTTGAAGGGCTAGGCAGCCGAAGGCGACCTATTTCAAGAATCTTTACACAAAAATGCACTCCGTTAGGTCGATCACCCGATGTACTTAGACGTTACATACACTATGGGTGGCAGGTCACAAGAAGAGATTGACGCTGCCAGAATACATGTCGTTCTGCAAAAGAGAAATACTTTGGAGATGCTTCTAGTAACGAGACCACAGAGAAACCAAAGAACGATAAGCAAAAGCAAGGTTTCTGGATACAACTGAAACAGTGGTGGTCGCAGTATAGAAAGTAACAGTAACAACACAAAGGTGATGTGCGTATTGAGCCGAGATGCCTAATTAACATGCAGTAAATATCATAAATCAGAAGCTTTTTTAACCACATAAAAGTAGTTTTCCATTCTAAATTAGAATCTTTCAGTTTTAATATAATTTATTCTTAAGTAAAGTAGTTATATTGAATGTTCTCATACTCACGTATTAGGTCATTTTAGGTCATTTATTTTGAATGATAACTGTTAGATATTTTTGGCTTGCTATCCTAAACATTTTTCCTTCCTCCTTAGGAAATATATTGATTATAATATAATTAAGTTTTATTAATAAATAATTAGTGTTAGGATTGCAGAATCATAATCCTTGAGCGGTGCATTTCTTACTTCTTAAACTAAATTTAATCGAAGTTTTACTGGACTTTACTTATTAAATCTGTCTGCTCTATTAAGTTGAGAGTTGTAGTTTATTTACTTTGTAAAAACATCAGCAATCAGGCTAAGAAAGTTGTAATTAGCTCGGAAATATTTCTTCAGAGATTGTCACTATATTATTACTCCAAAATTGGGTTGCATCTCGATATCCAGTTTCCTTATTCTTACCTTTTTTTGGAGAAGTAATTAATTAAGTTACACTCATTTTCGGTAGTTAATATAGGTGATTATCACCAATAATCTGCCTAAAAAGCCAAAATAAATTTGAAAATTTCAAATTTATTTTGGCTTTGTTGATTCTGAACATCAATTCTGAAAAACCAAGCTGAATTTACCTGTAAAGATGTGCATTCTTTATCTGGTCTAAACACTAATGTATTGGAGTAATTTGTATGAATTTATCGGGTGAAAATTTTGCTAATAGCCTGACAGATCACCCTCTAGGAATTAGCAATGGAAACTTGAGTAGTAGCTCGGATTTGCAATCCATACCAGGTCACAGTTCTTCTGGTTCTGGTAGAAATGCAATTATATTTGTGGCTGATGGGTTGCGTCCTAGCTCAATCAATCCTGAAGATGCGCCAACAATATACAATCTTCGCCAAGAAGGGGTAAACTTCGTCAATAGCCATTCACTGTTTCCTACCTTCACCACTCCTAATGCTTCAGCGATCGCTACAGGACATTACCCTGGTGATACTGGTGACTTTAGCAATACCATTTATACTGGCTATCCTGTATCTCCTACTGGCGGAACTGGTACACCCACACCATTCATTGAAAACGATCCAATTCTGGGCGATATTGATGAACACTTCGTTGGTAACTTCCTAAATGAAGAAACACTGCTAGCGTATGCTCGCCAAAACGGATACAACACCGCAGCAGTTGGCAAACTCGGCCCAACACTGATTCAAGATGTCACCCAAGGCAATCCTAGAGAGGATGGCAAAGTACCAGTACCAAACACGATCGTTCTTGATGATTCAACTGGTAAGACAGGTGGTATTCCCTTGAGTTCTGACATCACCAAACGTTTAGTGAATGCAGGTGTAGGTGCAACTACTCCAGATCGCAGTAATGGTGTACCTGCTGGCGATCCACTCAACAACGGCAACTCTGGCAACAATACTACTCCTGGAACCTTAGCAGCTAACACTGTTCAACAAAAATACTTTGTCGATGCTACTACCAAAGTGCTTCTACCTTACTTCCAAGAGCAAGCTAAACCCTTTGCGATGGTCTACTGGTCACGCGACCCGGATGGTACACAGCACAACCAAGGTGATAGCCTTAACAGTCTAACACCAGGAATTAACGGACCCACCTCGAAAGAGGCAGTGAAAAATGCTGATAATAACCTCAAGCAAATTCTAGATTATGTTGAGAGTAATCCCCAATTAGCAAGCAATACCGACATTTTTATCACCTCTGACCACGGTTTCTCTACCATTAGCAGGCAACTGCTTGATAATCAAGGCACTAAAGTCAGTGACTTTGCTTCCTCACAAACTTATGCCGGAGTAAATCCTGGTTTCTTACCCAATGGGTTTGTAGCAATTGATATTGCTCACGAATTGAACCTACCCTTATACGACCCAGACACCAGTACTAGTGATGCCAAAGGATATACCTCAGTAGATGCAACCCAAGGTCAGCGTCCAAAGGCTGGTAATGGGTTGATTGGTGGTAGCGGTTTGATTCAGGATAAGCCTGATGCCAAAGTAGTAGTTGCAGCTAACGGCGGTTCAGACCTGATTTATGTCCCAGACCAAGACCAAGCAACCGTTGAGAAAGTGGTGGATTTTCTCAGCAAACAAGATTACACCAGTGGCATCTTTGTAGACGATCAATTCGGCTCAATTCCCGGAACTTTACCTCTAAGTTCAATTAATCTCAAGGGTTCGACAGCATTACCCACACCAGCGATCGTGCTGAACTTTAAGACCTTTGCTACAGATGAGAACAATCCTGTCGGGTCAGAGGTAGAAATTGCCGATACTAGCTTGCAGCAAGGTCAAGGGATGCATGGTAGCTTTGGTCGGGGTGATACCTACAATAATATGCTGGCGTTTGGACCAGACTTTAAGCACGGATACACTGATTTAGCACCTGTGAGCAATGCTGATGTCGCTACAACAATGGCGAAGGTTCTGGGATTTAATATTCCCCAGAATGGCGACTTGACTGGACGAGTGTTAAATGAAGCTCTAGTAGGAGGTCCCGCCAATATTGCACATACCACAGGCATATTAAAGTCCGATCCAACTGACGATGGTGTTAGTACTTACCTTAACTATCAACAAGTGGGTGATACTAAATACTTTGATGCAGCTGGTTTTGCTGGTCGGACTGTGGGATTAAAGACAGATTTTAATGACAATAATCTAGCTGCTGCTCCCGATCGCCCATTCCCTGGGCCAAGACAGGGAACAGCAGTTAATACTCAAGGTTGGTTATTGACTCCTGCTGGTAAGCAAGTGGAACTTGGCGATCGCCCTTATGGAATTGCAGAAAGTCCTGATGAGAAAACTTTACTTGTGAGCAATGATGGCCAATCAACACAATCATTAATGGTCGTTGATAGAGCAACAGGAAAAGTAATTCAGACAATTTCCTACGACGCTCCAGAGGCATTATATATTGGTGTTACCTATAGTCCTGATGGTAAACATGCCTATGCTTCGGCAGGAGGTAACAATAAAATCCGTGTTTATGATGTCCAGGGACAAAAACTCACCGAAACCGACCCAATTAAGCTACCTCTACCAAAAACCCCAGATGGTAAGGATATTAATCTTTATCCTGCTGGTATAGCCATTTCGCCTGATGGCAAAAGCTTGTATGTCGCTAACAATCTAGGAGACTCGGCATCAATAATTGACTTGGCTAGCAAAAATGTCACTGCAACTATTCCTATAGGGCATAATCCCTACACAATTCTTCTATCCAAGGATGGTAAATCAGCTTATGTGAGCAATTGGGGTGAATTGACTGTATCAGTCATAGATTTGGATAGTACAACTCCAAAAGTTAGTAAAACCATTGAAGTTGGCACACACCCTAATGCTATGGCATTAAATCCCAAAAACGATGAATTGTATGTAGCTAACGCCGATAGCGATAACGTCTCTGTGATTGACACAACAACCAACAAAGTTATCCGGACAATTGACCTATCTCCTTATCCTGGTGCTAAGACAGGCAGTAGCCCCAATGCTTTAACAGTTTCTCCAGATGGCAGCACACTCTATGTTGCCAACGCCACAAACAATGATGTAGCTGTAATTCACTTAGGAAATAAACAAGCCCAAGACAAAGTTACAGCTTTAATCCCCACAGCTTGGTATCCCACAGGCGTTGCCCTTTCTGCTGATGGCAAAGAACTAGATGTCATCAATGCCAAAGGGCTGGGTGCAGGGCCTAATCTCAACGGCCCCAACCCATATCGAGAACCATCATCGCCACCAAGCCAGTATGTTGGTTCCATGATTAAGGGGTCACTCTCAATAATTGACGTGTCCGATCAGAGCAAGTTAGAGAAGTACACACAGCAGGTAATTAAAAATAACGGCTTTGATGAAGGCAGTAAAATTCGAGTTGCAGGCGAGCCGGACGAAAACGTAATTCCTCTGCGTCCTGGCGATCCCTCGCCAATTAAGCATGTGATTTATGTCATTAAAGAAAACCGCACCTACGATCAAGTCTTTGGTAGCTTGGGAAAAGGTAATGGCGATCCTAGCTTGAATCTGTTTGGTGATGAATCAGCTCCAAATCAACGGGAACTAGCACGAAGATTTGTCACCTTAGATAATTTCTACGCTGATGCTGAGGTTTCAGCTGATGGATGGAACTGGTCTACTGGTGCTTTAGCAAATACCTACGTGCAGAAAAACTGGCCTGCGAATTACTCTAGCCCTGGACGGAATCGACCCTATGACTTTGAGGGTGGGAATTACGCTACATCACCAGGAAAAGATCCAACGGATGCTTTTATCTGGGATAAACTCAGCGATGCTGGCATTGACTACCGCAACTATGGTTTCCGAGTCTTCGATGGTAAAGTCGCTACTAACTCCACTACTGGCGAAACCACAGAGCCAGAACTTGCTGCTAGGACAGACCTTAACTTCCCAGGCTACGATTTGAGTATCTCAGACCAAACTCGAATTGACGAGTGGCTCAAGGAGTTTCACGATTACGAAGAAAACGGAAAACTGCCTAATGTTGAGTTTGTCCGCCTTCCTAACGACCATACATCAGGAACAAAAGTTGATGCTCCAACACCGAGAGCTTATATGGCAGATAATGACTTAGCTCTTGGTAAGCTTGTAGATGCTGTCTCCCATTCTCAATACTGGAAAGACACAGCTATTTTTGTGGTTGAGGACGATGCCCAAAATGGTCCAGATCACGTTGATGCTCATCGCACGATTGCCCAAGTGATCAGCCCTTATACTCAAACGGGTGAGGTTGACTCTACTTTCTACAGCACATCTTCAATGCTCAGGACTATGGAGCAGATTGTTGGCATTTCACCAATGACTCAGTTTGATGCAGCAGCTACGCCAATGCTTAACAGCTTCACTGACAAGCCAAATTTAGCCTCCTATACAGCCATAACACCAACTCAACCTTTAGATGAAAAGAATCCAGTAGATGCTCCTTTAGCTTCTCAAGCAAAGTCGATAGACTTCTCGCAAGAAGATCGAGCGCCAGAACAGTTGCTCAATGAAATGGTTTGGAAGAGTGTTAAAGGTGAGGATAGTTTGATGCCTAGACCTAAAACCAGTTTCCGTGAGAAGGTAGAAGATGAAGAGGATGATGATAACGAGGTGTTCAAGCTTAACGCTAAATCAACAGAAAATAAAGACAAAGATGCTGATGGCTAATAACCGGAATTAATTTTCTCGGATTTCGCGCGATCGCCTTAGACTAATACCATTCCTTTGGTAGGGGTACAACAATACGGTATCCTTACCAATGATTTTGAGATAGTATTTTAGCTTCTGATTTTTCCTGTTAAGGGCTTTGTTGCATGAAAGGAAAAAAGGACACACCAATCCGAAGTAAGGATAGGAATTAGTCTTCGACTTTGTAAGAGTCGGGCTTACCTAACTGGATCATGCGGTTAAGCGCAGCACATTGCAGAAATAACTCGACAGCCTGGTTATCAAAAAAGCGTCGTCTCAACTTGGCACCAAAGATGGTTTTAAGTCGAAAGATGGCAGTCTCAGACAAAGAACGGTGATGATAACCAGACTCTTGTTTCCATTGTTTGCGTCCAACTTGATTGATCCGACGCAGATTCTCATCTCTAGGATAAGACTGTGCTTGAGTGTTGGAGTGTTGTTGAATTTTGGCGTTGCTACGAGGTGGAATTGTTGACTTCGCTCCCCGCTCGGCAATAGTGTCATAACAGCCTTTTGTGTCATAACCACCATCACCAGATACTTGCTCTATTTGTTGAGCAATCTGGTCTAATAGGTCGGGCAGCACCTCACAATCTGCTACATCATTAGTAGTTACTACTGCCGCCAGAATTTCCCCACTTCCCTCATCAACTCCCAAATGCAGCTTACGCCATGTGCGTCGCTTACTCACCCCATGTGTGCGAACTTTCCATTCACCTTCACCATACACTTTTACTCCAGTTGAATCCACCACTACATGAACAGCCTTACCCTTTGGAATTACTGGTAATTCCACCAACAACTTGCTTAAACGCCGGGATAGGGTAGAGTGATCCGGGACTGCTAGTTCAATCCCCATGAGCATGAATAGCGATTCCAAAAACCTTTCGGTATAACCCAAGGGCAGAGGGAGACCAGGGGCATCCGGCATTTGTGTCCATTAAAGCAACGTTCTCACCTCACCGCAATGCGTTTGGGTTTGTGGAACAAACAGTGTGCACCGCTCCAGGAGAAAGCCCCATAATTTCTGAAGTTATCCAAAGATGATAGGACAGCAGTCCAGCAAGCAAAAAAGCAGAAGTCGTAGGCGATCGCCTAGAAAACGTTTTCATGAAGTGTTTCGCTTACTTCGACAATCACAGGGTAAACAACGTATGCTCCTCCTACAGATCCAAGGGCTTGCACATTCAAGAGGTGAGCGCCAGCGGCGATGAGGGCGGGCTGCCAACCTTGTAGGCGGCAACACGAATATCTCACTGCCCATCCTCATCGCACCTCTTGAAAGCGTTAAGCGGTGTGCAAGCCCGCCTTCGCTTCAAGTTACCTACTGAAGGTAGTTCACTACGCATATCTTGCCCGCATACGGCGATTGGGTAGAGCAAATCTGGCGAGCGCATCCAACAACCGCATCAATAAACTAAAGCCAATATTGAGGATAAACAGAGTGGTAAACGGGAGATACACCTTGGAGCCAGAACTGACAATTCTGATATCGCCCGGTAAATTACCATACCAACTTAACCTCTTTGTCAAGAGTCGAAGACCAAGACCAACAATGGTCATAGTAACAGCAGAGCCAATTATCCTTGCAATAGTTTTCATAGCTAGACCATAGAACTTAGTAATTCAAATCTGGTTTATTGCTATGAGCCTGCCATCCTCCAAAAGTAGGGAAGAAAATAGCGAAGGGACTGTTGGCGAATTATTTCTTTTGGTAAAGCCAAAATATCTAGGCGCAGTAGCCCCGAAACGCGGGCCTCGACGGCAATGGCTTTTATTTTCTGGAAATCCTTAGGCGATCCCCTGAGTAGGCTGCGGGAGAAAGTCAACTATTGTTAATAATCCTAGTTATTATTTCAATGGTGATAAGATTAACTGATTGGATAAATACAGGGGGGTGAAAAACTATGCTATCCAAAGTTACACCTAACCTAAAAAAGCTAGTTGAACACTTTGGTATTCCTAGTAAAATGGATAGAGTGATTCTGCCTTTTGCTCTAACGGTAATAGCAAGTTTTGGGAAACTCTTCAATAAGACTTCTATCAAAAATAGAATCACCCTTTACGAAAAAAGCAAACAAGCGAGTGCAACAGTGAGTGAAAACTTTGCAAAGATTATAGCCGACGCCAAGGCATATATAGCTGTAATCGAACACACCAGTCTACGACGAAGTAGGTAGAATAAATTTTATAAATTGTCAGGAAAATCATGCTTAAGAGTAAGTGTGAGGCTGACTAAATATTCTCTAAAATAGAGCAGAATTTCAGTAATACCTGGAAATATAACTCTATCCAAAAACGAAATAACTCAAAGGTAGTAGTTAAAATTGATTGCAACTCAACTACAGAATTTAATCAAATATCAGGAGAGATTGATGCAAACAAAGAAAGACACGACAGGTCAAACTATTGCAGACCTTCACAGTGTCTCCTGTTTGTATCTCCATATCAGTCCTCTTTCCTTTCTGTAATTTGCCACTAATAACAATTAGTAACTTACATCTCTAGATAAAATCGCATTTTAAAATGTTAATTTGCGGTTTGTTTATCCTTGCAAGTGTGCTTACCTATAGTCAGTTGATTTAACGATCATCTGCGGCACATTAGTATGCCTTAAATCGATTTGGTTGCCATACTTGCTTTCTATGAAGTGTACAACTTCCAATTCCCCTCTTCGCTTCTAAATTATTTACACCGTCATAGCAAAGGAGGCGCGGTATGAATATTTGGTACAACTTAAATCCACAAGAAGTTCTACAACAATTAAGAACTGATACCTCTTTAGGATTGAGTGCAACCGAAGTCAGTGCTCGTTTAAAGAAATATGGTTTTAATGAATTAGTAGAGCAGGGATTGAAAAAACCTTGGCAAATTCTTTGGCAGCAACTAACAGATACGTTGGTCATAATCTTGCTCATCGCTGCATGTGCCTCAGCTTTTCTTGGTGATTACAAAGATGCAGTTGGGATTATTACGATTATTGTACTGATTGCTTTTTTGGGTTTTAGTCAGGAGTACCGGGCGCAAAAAGCGATCGCTACTCTGAAAAAGTTATCTTTTCCCAGTACCAAAGTACTCCGTGATGGTGTTTGGCAAGAAATTTCTGCTCGCTATTTAGTACCGGGAGACATATTACAGTTAGAGGCAGAAGACATTGTACCTGCCGATTGCCGCTTACTTCTTAGCACGGGTTTGCGAATTCAAGAATCAGCCTTGACAGGTATCCCAGAACCCATAGACAAAGATCCCCAAACACTTGAGCAACACCTCCCACTCCACGAACGCCACAACATGGTTTACATGGACACGGTTGTTACTTATGGTCGTGGTCAGGCTGTAGTTACAGAGACTGGCATGAACACTGAGATTGGGCGAATCTCCTCGATAATTCAAGCTACAGAAGTGGAACCTACTCCACTCCAAAAGCGCCTCGATCAATTAGGAAAATCGATAGCATTAGCTTCCTTAGGACTAGTAGCTTTAGTTGTAATTTTGGGCATACTACGGGGAGAAAATTTACAGTTAATGCTATTGACTGCCATTACTTTAGCTGTGGCAGCATTACCAGAAGGCTTACCTGCGGTAGTCGCCATTGCTTTAGCCCTTGGTGCGCGGCAGATGCTCAAACGACGGGCATTAATTCGCAATTTACCTGCGGTAGAGACATTAGGATCGGTGACGGTGATTTGCTCTGGTAAAACTGGCACTCTCACTGAAAATCGGATGACAGTCAGTATATTAGATGTAGCCGGACAACGTGTAGATTTAACTACCAAAATGCGAACCAGTGCCGGAGGAAGCAATCGGGAAAGACCATTTTTACTTAGTCAACCCCCGGCAATCTCCTTACTTTTAGCGAGTAGTACCCTTTGCAACAACGCGGTGCTAGAACCAGACCAAGAAGAACCGCGCTACTTCCGTGCCGTTGGCGATCCCACCGAAGGAGCTTTAGTCATGGCTGCTGCTCAACAAGGGCTGTGGAAAAGCGATCTAGAATATGTATTTCCCCGTATCGGTGAACTCGCTTACGATTCCCAACGCCAACGGATGACCACTATCCATAAATTCCCCGCGCTCGCATCCAGAATTCCCTGCGCGTTGGAGACCCTGTGGCGTTGGAGTGAAAAAACAGGTAGTCCTAACTACATTGCCTTTAGTAAAGGTACCGTTCATAAGCTATTAGATGTGTGCAGTCATATTTGGATTAACAGTCAAGCCAAGCCATTGACTGAGATTTGGCACAGACATATTTCCCTAACCAACGCTCAGCTATCACAAAAGGGCTTACGGGTGATGGGTGCAGCATTCCGACCATTGCGAGATCACCAAGATTGGGAAGAAACAGAGCAAGATCTAATTTTTATCGGTATGGTAGGTATGAACGATCCTGCCCGCCCAGAAATTAGAGATGCCGTACTCACCTGTAAACAAGCGGGTATCCGTCCGCTCATGGTTACAGGCGACCATCCCCTCACAGCCCGATTTATTGCTCATGAAGTCGGTATCACTGCTGATAATAATGTCATTACGAGTGATGAATTAGAGCAATTATCGACAGAAGAGTTGCTCAACGTTCTAGAAAATGTATCGGTGTATACTCGCTTCTCCTCCGAACATAAATTTGAAATTGTCCAAGCTTTGCAACGACAAGGACATATCGTTGCCATGACTGGGGATGGTATTAATGATGCACCTGCTCTTAAAGCCGCTAATATTGGTGTAGCGATGGGAATTAGGGGGACAGATGTCGCCAAAGAAGCAGCAGACATGGTGTTGCTAGACGATAATTTTGCCACCTTAGTCGCTGCGGTGAAAGAGGGGCGTGTCATTTACGACAACATTCGCAAATTCATCAAATATCTGTTGAGCAGCAACATTGGGGAAATATGGGTAATGCTCGTGGCTCCCTTGTTGGGAATGCCATTACCACTGTTGCCACTACAAATTCTCTGGATTAATCTCACGACCGATGGTTTACCAGCCTTAGCTTTAGGTGTAGAACCAGCTTCCCCAGACACTATGAGCCGTCCGCCTCATCCTCCTCACGAAAACATCTTTGCTCGGGGCATGGGCAGAGATATTATGTGGATTGGATTGTTGATGGCTTTAGTGTCTCTCGGTACAAGCTATATTTATTGGAGAATAGGTAATCCTCATTGGCAAACCATACTATTTACCACCCTCATCCTATCTCAGATGGGCAATGCCTTAGCAGTTCGTTCGGAACGTAACTCACTATTTCAAATTGGTTTGCTTTCCAACAAACCACTGTTTGGAGCAGTGATTTTCACATTCGGATTACAGTTAATAGTAGTGTACGTTCCTTTCTTCCAAAAACTATTTGCAACTTTACCTTTATCAGGAATTGATTTAATTGTTTGTTTAATTGTCAGTAGCGTAGTTTTTTGGAGCGTAGAATTCCAAAAATGGCTTCTACGTCGTCATCAGTCGCATGAACACACATTACATTTAGTCACCACAGCACAACCACACCACGCTACCGCGTCTTCTTTGAGACAGCTGAATCTACGTACATGTAAATCCTTCAAGTCACAAGATCGTGCTTGTTACTTACGCTTACATTTACGTTTAAAAGCTAGTGGCTATAGGCGCAAATAAAGGCAGAGAGCAGCCCCGATGAAAACATTTTCATTACCATACATGAAAGTGTTTTTCTTCCCCAACTTCAAGAGCCGACCCAGATCTCCCTGCTCTTTTAAGTCAAGAGACAGATGAAACGATAAAACGATACAGTTCAGTTTTTTCATTAATGTGAATTCGGAATGAGGAGTTATTTTAAAAAAGTAATTCCTTATTTTTTTGTCAAGTAGCTCAATACAATAACTATTCATCCCGAACGCACGTGTCAAGTAAATACTAGTGCTGAACATTCAACCAAAACGACCACTCACATATTGTTCGGTCACTTCATTGGTCGGATTGTTAAAAATGGTAGAAGTGGGATTATATTCCACGAGTTCACCAATACGTCCTTCTTCAAGCATTTCAACATTAAAGAATGCAGTCATCTGAGAAACTCGCGCTGCCTGCTGCATATTATGCGTAACAATGACAATCGTGCACTGCTCTTTGATATGCTGCATTGACTCTTCAATTTGTAGTGTAGATAATGGATCAAGTGCAGAGCATGGTTCATCCATCAACAGTACCTCTGGTTTCACCGCAAGGGCACGCGCAATACACAATCGTTGCTGTTGCCCTCCGGAGAGGTTTGTGGCGTTATTTTTTAACTTATCCTTGACTTCATCCCACAGCGCAGCGTGACGTAATGATTGCTCTACTAAGTCATCCATGTTTCCTTGATAACCCAGTAGCCGCGGACCATACGCAATGTTGTTGTAGATAGACTGGGGAAACGGATTCGGCTTTTGGAAGACCATGCCAATCCGTCGTCTAAGTACGACTGCATCTTCTTGAGGATGATAAATATTGCGGCCTTGAAAATGAATTTCACCATCAAGGCGAGTGTGAGGAATGAGATCGTTGAGACGATTAAAACAGTGTAGCAACGTACTTTTGCCACAACCAGAAGGCCCAATAAACGCGGTAATACGATTTTTGTAAATCGGAAGGTTAATATTGCATACCGCTAAAGAATCCCCATAATAGAACCCTTTCATCTGCGCGTGCAAAATAACTTCTTGCTCATTGCCAAAGGAATGTATGGGCGTGAGAAGATCTTCCGTCATAAATCCTTCCTTTAGGTGTTCACTAACCCCTCGATATTCTTGATTAACCCATATAATTCTATAGATATATGTCTATATATGTAGTTGACAATTAGCAAATGTTACAAAAGTTTTTAACGATAAAGGGGGCAATCTTCTATCTTAAGAGATATATCCAAAAGCAGAGGCGTAAGCGTGTTCAGCGGTCACTGATAAACTCCATTCATCTGCGAATTCAATGAGCAGACCGTAGAAATAATAATCATCTTCGCGGGCAGAAATGAACAAACTCACTGGACGAGTGCAGACTTTGCACATGTACACAGACAACAGGCTTACTTCTATTGAGAGTTAACTTAAGTTTAATTCAATATTAATATTATGCTTGTTCTTACATTCATGCATTGAAAGCTCAATCAATGCAATTTTTTGTATTTATCAACGCAGAACGGTTCATCGCATGGTGTAAAAAAACGTTGAGAAAAATGACGAAAGAGATAATACTAAAACAAGCAAAAGCGTGGGGTTTTACATGCGAAGTTGATAGTTATGGAAAGTCCCTGATACTCCCTCACAATCGTCAAGAACGATGGAAGTTGCGGATAGTTGATGAAGAAAAATGGGTATTAATCGTTGAGAATGTACCCCAACTATTCTGTTCTACTTTTGAAGTCCTACAGTTTTTAGAGCGCCATCGTACACCACCGCCAGTGATGTACGATGGCACTTCCCACCATTAATTTTTTAAACATTAAATATATAAAAAACAGAAGTGGTGACTTCTCCAATCCACGAGTGTAATCTAAGTCCAGTGGTGCCTTCAAAACCCAAATGTATAATAATAATCCTACACATGAGGTATCTATCTCCTGCGACAGAAATTTCTCACACAACATTATCAATGTAATAAATCGTAAAGTGTGATGCGGTAACGATCTATCCTCAGCAGGAGCGTACACCAGCGTCGTTAAGGTAAGGTTAAAAATCGTACATCTCTGGTTGAATGGAGGTAGTGGTTATGGCACCTAAAATTGTTGAATTTGTTGAGGATGCTGGTGCTCCTGGTGTCATCGCCGGAATAGGAGCAGTACTTCTTGCCCCTGTGCTCTTGCCAATGGTGGCCGGAATTGGAAAACCAATTGCCAAGTCATTGATTAAAGGAAGCATGGTAGCCTATGAAAAAAGCAGAGGGGCGTTAGCAGAACTTGGTGAAAGTTGGGAAGATATGATCGCAGAGGTAAAAGCAGAACTCGCTGAATCAAACGAATCCTACGCTATTGAAGCAACTCCAGAAACCAAGAATGAAGTTCCCTCACCATCTTAGTCATTGCAACACACATAAAGATATGTGTAGGTTGGGTCGAACAGATAAGGCTCAACCTGCCTTTATGGCTTTGTTAAGTTTGTCATCAGTACCGCATTTCACTATATTGAGAAAATCAGCAGCAGGCAAAAGGCGATCTGGCTGATATGTGATGGTATATCGCCCAAGACAGTGAACGCGCCGCAGATGTTATCATTGCAAAACTCACGCAGAAGTTTGATGAGCTACTTGCCACTCCTGGGATTGGCAGAGCGCGTACTGAGGCACGCACCAAAGCTTCGCAGTATCCCGAAATTTTTCGCGCTCTTATTGGCTGAAACTGCTCTCAGAGGGTGACAACCTACCTATAAAGGTTGCTGCATAAGGGATAGGGCATAGA
>NZ_MTAW01000172.1 GCF_002154725.1 Nostoc sp. 106C
TGACGTTATTTTCAGCTTAATACCTGTCCCTTTCCTTATCCCGAACTCAGGTTAATTACCTCTGCTTCTGGTTGCAGCCTCCCCAAAGCAGTGACTTTTTGTACAATAGGTGTTAAATGTAATTGCTACTTCAGATGAGGCAGTGCGATCAACTTGCCCAAACAGAGAAATAGCATAAACAGCAATTCCACCTGTAATCGCAATAGCAGCACCTCCTAGTACAATTAGCCCTTGATTTTTTGGTTTCAATAACAGCCTGCGATCCATTTTCTCTCTATCAAAATTTAAGTTGTGTCCAGCTAATGTTTGCGATTAGTCCCCAGAATCTACAAATTGCGGCAAATATGCCGCAATTTTCTTTTTCTAAATCAATTGAATATTTCAAATAACAGATTAATTACCGCGTATTTCTGAAATTTAAATATGCATAATTAGTAAAAGGTGGCAACCTCCGGCGATGGAACAGCGTCTCATCTTTAGTTGTAGATGCGATTACTCCAAAGCGTCAAAAAGATACTAGGTGATTAGAAAATCGGCATGAAATTTCAATTTTTATTCGGCTCTTTACTTTCCCAGATTAAAGGACGACATTGGTGGGTAGGTATCCTCTTGTGGATAGCGTTGGTTGCCCCAGCTCAAGCATCTGTAATCCTGCGCATCGCCATTGAACGGAATGTGAATCAGGTAAAAGTTGGTAGCTCTACAACAGCAACAGTCAAGGATGGTACTGGTCGGACTCTGGGTGAATTGCCAGCAATGAGTTCGTTTTATGCCCAAGCTGTTCCTGGTGGCGTGGCTTTGGATAAGTGGCAGTCTGGTTTATTTTGGATTGAGCCTACAGGTAAGGGATTCGTTTATATTGGCGATCGCTGGTTTCGCGGTAGAACGCTAGTTGTTGCTACAGAAAAAGGCTTAAGTGCCGTTAACTGGGTTGATACGGAGGAATATCTCTACAGTGTGATTGGTGGTGAAATGGACGCCCAGTGGCCCCAAGAAGCTTTAAAAGCCCAGGCGATCGCAGCTCGCACCTTTGCCCTTTACGAACGGGAAAAGCAGCGCACTAATCCCATATACGATTTAGGCGCTAGTCCAGATCACTGGCAAATTTACAAAGGTGTCAGCAGTGAAACTCCTACTACTTACGCCGCAGTAGATACTACGGCTGGACAGGTACTAACTTACCAGAACAGGATTATTCTCTCAGTCTTCCACGCTTGTTCTGGAGGACATACCGAAAATGTTGAAGATGTTTGGGGCAGTAAGGAGCCTTACCTGCGTGCTGTTCAAGACTACGATCAAAATATTAAAGAGTGTAACTGGGTAAAAACCTTCTCACCTACAGAAATTAGTTCTAGGATTTCTGGTGTGGGCAATGTTACGGATATGATTCCAGAGGCTCGCTCACCATTCCAAAGTGTTAAAGTTTTGAAAATTATTGGTGACAAGGGTACAAAGGTGCTACAGGGCGAGGATGTACGTACTGCACTCAGACTGAAGAGTACCAGGTTCAACGTCAGTAAAGGTGCAGATGGTAGTTTTATCCTTCAAGGGCTTGGTTACGGTCATGCTTTGGGGATGAGCCAGTGGGGAGCTTACAATCTTGCTCAGCGAGGAGCAAATTACCTACAAATTTTAGGGCATTACTACCAAGGTGTAGCCCTAACACCAATTAAAGCGAAGTAGTCGACCTCTTAAGGAAATTCCATACTAATTTATTTATTAGGGTGGGCAAATAGCCCACCTAGATATTGCTTAATTGGTTAAGCAGTGCGCAAACAAACCTAACAATACTGTTGCTATTTGTGGAGATTTTTCAAAAGCATAATAATATACAAAAAACGCGCTGGCACATCGTTTGCAGCGCGTTTTCATGAAAGTCATTGCCAATTAATTAACGGCGGAATCTATTGGGGTCGAGGCGAACGCTATTGGGCTGGCGAACATTAGTTTGGCTATTGGAACGAGGACGAAGTGCTACACCATTCTTCAGTCCACTAGCATTACCGCCATCTTTGCGATCGAGGAAAGGTTTGAGATTGATACCACTTTTAGATGAAGAAACTCGATTACCGCCCAGAAGCGTGCGACCTAAGTTGTATAAATCACCTACTCCGCTTTGATTGTTACGATAGGTGTTGACAGCGATGGTTTGCTGTCCGCTGTCAGCAGTAGTTAAGTTTTGGAAGATGCTATTGCGGACAACATAAGGGTCTTTGTCACGGGGTACGGTGAGTACAATTCGACAGGTTGAATTAGCTTCAGTTGTGACGCAGACAATATTCTCGTTATTCTCTCTGGCTATCTGGAGTTCTTGTAAGCCATCTGGACGATACAATTCTAAGCGTTGGGCAATTGTTGCACAGCGTTTTTGTGGGTCCCAGCCACCACCTAAAGTTGCAGGTGCAGCCCAAGGAAAGTATTGACCTTGTTGACTTTGCGGTTGATACATCACGGTATATTGACCGTTATACAATTGACAACTAAACCGAGTCGTACCATCAGCCGTGGGATAAGTTGTTGTGCTTGTTTGTGTACCTGTTGGTATGGGTGTACTTGTTGGTGTTGGTGAGCCTGTTGAATCTGTAGGTACGACAACGCCATCAGAACTATCAACTTGAGCAAATGCTACTGAATTGCCCAGAAAACAAGATAAACCCAAACTACTCAAAAGAACAAACTTCAGCGCTTGCGATGACATAAATCATCCTCAATGGGAAATAGGTAGAGATATTGATAGCTTAAGTGACGAAAAATTTTGTTTTTAGTTCATCGAGAACGCTGCTTTTTTTCCTCTTGTTCTTTTTTCTCTTTAAGTAGCTGTTTTACCTTGGCTCTAATTTGTGCGTGACGTTCTACACCTTCGTATGCGTAGCGGTTGTAGCTGCTATTGGTAATCATATCTTCTAAATACCTGACTCGCTCACTACCTCCGGGATGAGAAGATAACCAACTCAGAGGAGCATTTTTCTGTTGTTTTTCTAGTGTCACCATCAAATTACGTAAGCCATCAGCAGCATAGCCAGTAGCCACAATTAGGCGTGTACCCAGAGTATCTGCTTGACGTTCCATGTCGCGGCTGTAACTCAGTGTCGAAAGTTGACCGATAATACCGCCTAAAGGGATATACTGCGTAACATTAGAGACGAGGTTACCTTGAGTGATTAGTTGAAAACCATGAGATAATACTACATGGGATAGTTCGTGGCCGATTAACCCAGCCAATTCTGCTTCTGAATTTGTTTTAGCGATCGCACCTGCATTAATAAAGATTTTGCCACCAGGTAGTGCAAAGGCGTTGAGGTCTTCTTGGGGAACTACAAAAAATTCGTATTTAAACTCATTGCGTCCGGCTACCTTGGCTAGTTTCTGTCCGATTTCATTAACGTAGGCGACAACTGTTTCATCGTTAATTAGTTTTAATTGTTGTTTTGCTTGCTTAGCTACTGATTCCCCAATTGATTCTTCACCGCGTAGCAGCATGATGGTAGAGTCAAGGGCAGAAAACGGGCCAAATAAACTGCCAGTCACAGCATAACCTATTGCACCTGTAAGAATATTAGCGATCGCATTGCCTCGAATTTCTGCTTTAATATGGCGTTTGTAACGCTTAAGATGAACTTCTGCTAAGTTGCTAAACTCAGGTGCTTGCGGATCTTTGGGGTTGAGAATAGCAAATTGACGCGCCGCCAAAGAAGCTTCCATCCATTTTTTTGCTTCTGCAAGTGCTGCAACTCTAGCTTTAGTTAATTCCGGTTGATCTGGATAAAGTGAAGATGCCCGTTCTAATATATCTAATGCTTGTTGAGGGCGATCGTATTGTTTGAGGACTTCAGCAAATCTGATATGTCCGGGGATAAATTCTGGATACTGCTCAACCAATAGTTGCAGTGGTACTAAAGTCCTTGATTGCAACTTCTTGGCTATCCCCGCTTCTGATTCTCGCCAGTATACCTTACCGCCTGGAGATAGTTGCGTCGAGTCAACAATTGCAGCTTTCCGTTCTTGAGGTTTGGTTGTTTTGGCAAAAGGTTCTTTTACCTGGCGATAAATTTTTTCCGCGTCTGCAATTTGTCCCGCTAGATAAAGCTTGTCTGCTTCGATAAATTTTTGCTGACGAGCGATTTCTTCAGGAGTAGGTGCTGGTTCCGCAGCCGCATCTGGCTTTTTTGGCTCTGCGACTTCCGGTTTGGGTGTGGGTGCAGTTTCTGGTATGACAACTGGCTTTGGCGTGTCAGTTGTATTAGGGGTTGATGAGCTTTGTAGTACTTCCCGTAGCTTTTGTTCTGTATTTGCAGCAGGTTCTTGTGCGGGAACTGGTGCTGTAGGCTGTGTCAGAATAATTAAAATCGATGTTCCAAATGACAGTAACACCCAGTTCAAGGTTAGCAGCAGAGACTTCCTAGTTCGTTTCATGCTGGGGTTCACTTATGTAAAAAGTTATTATTTTTAAAATACCTGCGATCGCAACAATTGTCCTGTTATATATTGTTAAAAATGGGATAAATGTTATTTGCAAATATACTGAACCAAAAAGCAAAGAAAAATTTGCGATCGCGTACCATTCAACAAAGTAATAAGGGCACAACATGTTGTGCCCCTAAGAGAGATTATAGATGTGGTGTGGTTCAAATACGTAATCTAATAGCCAATTAACGTTGATAACGTGGAGTATTGAAGGCTTCCCAGGCGGCTTTAGCGGCATGTTGTAGGCGATCGCCGAAGTCAACCAGTTCTCTCATTAGCAAGTACCAGTTTTTCTCAAATTCGTCTTGCATGACTAACCAAGCATAATCCAGACGATACTCCCGTTCAACGAGTGTCCTCGCTTCAATCGCTTCCCGTGCTTGACGCACAGCATTTAAATACGTTTCGTTGCTGATATTACCTGGTGACTTTGCTTCAGATCGGGCGCGTTTTTTGAGCGCTTCAATTAACGCTTTGGTTTCGCCCTTAACTTCCTCAGTTTCGCCAGCCATTTCGGTTTCTACCAATTGGTGAGTTTGAGGGCTGACTTCTATTATTAGTTTGGATTTAACATTTTTATCAGTCATAGTTGATACATCCTTAAATTGCAAATCTTTTTATAGAATCAGAACTACACTCTGTAACTGATTAACTATTGCTAATACTAAATTGCAGTCTTGTGTAGTAGCCGAGGATTAATGAGATTGCTTCCCTTGACTCCGTTACAGTTGCAATTAAAGAACTAGCTTTGATTGCAACTTGAAACTATTTAACAAAGGACAAATGACTAATGATCAAGACTTAATAAGCTGTAGTTGCTAATTGCTGCTCTAATTTCAACAATTGTTCAACTCGCGCTTCAGTAGAAGGATGGCTGGAGAATAAGTTACCCAAAAACTGTCCAGAGATAGGATTGATAATTAATAATGGCTCAAAGGCTGGATTAGCATTTAGAGGTAATTGTTTGGCTGTAAGTTCTAAACGTTGTAATGCTCTAGCTAAAGCGCGGGGATTACCAGTTAATCTAGCAGAACCAGCATCGGCAGAGAATTCTCTTGTGCGCGAAATTGCTAGCTGTATGATTGTGGCAGCCAAAGGCGCAAGTAGTACTGTTAATAAGACACCTAAAGGATTACCGCCTCTATCATTATCTCGCGAACCACTGCCAAACCATAAGCTGTAACTTACCATTTGTGCCAAGAATGAGATGGCACCAGCTACTGTGGCTGCGACGGCTTGTGTCAAGGTGTCGCGGTTAATAATGTGAGTAAGTTCGTGGGCAATTACGCCTTCGAGTTCATCCTCTGGTAATATCTGCAAAATTCCTTCTGTAACAGCAACAGCCGCGTGTTCTGGATCGCGTCCTGTGGCGAAAGCATTAGCAGTTTGACCAGGAACAATATAAACTGCTGGCATGGGAATATTAGCGCGATCGCTTAATTTCTTCACCATGCGATACAGTCCCGGTACTTGTGCTTCACTCACAGGCTGGGCGCGATATACAGCCAGCGCAATTTTATCTGATTGATACCAAGAAAATAGATTTGATACTGCTGCTAAACCAATACCTATAATTAACCCAGTACTGCCGCCAATTACCCAGTAACTAATTGCTATCAATAACCCACTGAGAGTAGCTAACAATACTAAAGTTTTAAATTGATTTCCCATATTTTGCTCTCCTGGCTAATGCTGTAATTGATGTTTTAGACAACAGCATTACTTAAGTCGCACTTTGATTTTATCCAGCCCATCTCAAATCTATATTACAGAAAACCTCCCATTGGAGTACGGTTTTCCCACTAAGTTTGTAGCAATGTCATCGAATTTATATGAAAAAAATTAGTTTTTTAATGCTTTTTAAACTAGTAAATTAAACAACAGATGCCACATTAATCAGCATCTATCTATGGTATTGGATTAAAATATCTGAAATTAAAATTTGATTTTAGTTTTATAATAATCCAGTTTTATTTTGAAAAAATTACCTACTCTTAAAGCTTAAGTTTAGAGTTGGCAGTGCGCACAATATAGCAATCCGATGTGATTCCGGCACTTACTCATAGAGGTAGGGAACGGGGAACAAGAAAGAACAGAGGTGGAGTGTATCTAGCTTCGCAAAAATCAAAAACTTATTGGGCAACTCCAGCGATACTTTTTTATTGCTGCGAGCAGAACAAATCGGTATTTCTGCGCCACTTATACCTTTAAGATTGGTGGATGAACATTGCTTACTCTTTGAGTGCATACCCATTGGGGATAGTTTGCGATCGCTTGGGTAGATTTGGGCTACTTGTAGGCGGAATTCTTCTCTATGTTTTAGTGTATCAGGGTTTCGCTTTCGTGCGATCGCCTTGGCAAGTTTGGGGATTGTTTGCCCTTTATGGGCTACTATCTGGGTATGACTCAGGGGGTATTGTTGGCGTTAGTAACAGACAAAGTACCGACAAATCTCAGGGGTAGCGCGTTTGGATTTCTGAATTTTGCTGTGGGAGTAGCGCTTTTACCTGCTAGTAAACTTGCAAGTAAACTTTGGGAAGTAGCTGGATCGCGTACAACTTTTATTGCTGGTAGTTGCTTAGCAATAGCTGCGGTGTTGTTGCTATTGATGCAGGAGGAAAAATATTCTCCAATTAATTATTAGACTTATTACAAAAATCTGAATAGGAATAAAAGGAACCACAGATGAACACAGATAAACACCGATGTTTATCTGTGTTCATCTGTGTTTATGTGTGGTTTTATATTCAAAACATTGACATTGATAAGTCAATTTTTACACTTACTTAGTATCTTTCCATTTATGCGTAAACTTTTTCTACCTTTGTTCAGCAATACCAAAATTCTTAAGTGTTGTGTGCTTTAACTATAAGATAACCTCAGCATGAGATTCTAATTAATCATAGTTTTAAGGGGGCGGAGTGACCGTCAAAACAGTAACTGAACACCTCATTACCTTAAAAGGTGTTAATAAATCATATCAGCAGCCTAACGGTCAGCAAATTGTCATCCTGGACAATATTAATTTGGAATTGCATCCAGGGGAAATAATTGCTTTATTAGGCCCTTCGGGTTCAGGAAAATCTACCTTAATGAGGATGATTGCAGGGTTAATTCCTCCTACTAAAGGTGAAGTATTATATCATAACCGTCCTCTAGTTGGCTTAAACCCAGGAGTAGCAATTGTTTTCCAAAGTTTTGCTCTTTATCCTTGGTTAACTGTACTAGAGAATGTGGAACTAGGTTTAAAAGCTAAAGGAGAAGCCCCAGACTCTCGGCGACAAAAAGCCCTACGCATGATTGACGTTATAGGTTTAGACGGGTTTGAAAATGCTTACCCGAAAGAACTTTCTGGGGGAATGCGTCAAAGAGTCGGTTTTGCTAGGGCTTTAGCGGTGGAACCAGAACTTTTGTGTATGGATGAGCCGTTCTCAGCTTTGGATGTGCTGACAGCTGAAAACTTACGGTTTGAATTACTCGATTTGTGGATGGATCGCCGCATCCCTACCAAAGCTATTTTAATTGTGACTCATGGTATTGAAGAAGCAGTAATTTTGGCAGATCGGATTATTGTACTAGGGCGCAATCCAGGGAGAATACGTGCTGACTTACCTGTAACGTTACCTCATTACCGCGATCGCAAACATCCCAGTTTTCAAGCCCTGGTCGATCAAGTATATAAAATCATTACTAATCCTGAACTAGACACAACTGAACCGACAGAAACCGTATCTCTGCAAACATCAAAGCCAGAACCTAAGCATCAGTCTTTACCAGCCGTTCGCATCGGTTCTATCGCCGGTCTATTAGAACTTTTAGAAGATCGTCAAGAAAAAGACCTCTACCGTCTTGCTCAAGAACTGCAATTAGAAGTAGATGAAATTCTCCCAATTGTGGATGCTGCAAACTTAATGAATTTTGTCGAACTTTCAGAAGGAGATATTAACCTTACTTCCGTGGGACAAGAATTTATTAACGGTAGCATTGACGAACGCAAACAAATTGTCCGCTCTCAACTGCTAACTCATATTCGCTTGGTACAACAAATCTTCCGCCTTTTAGAAGCAAAACGCAATCAACGCATACCTGAAGAACTGGTATTAGATATTCTCGAAAATCATTTTAGTCCAGAAGAAGCCCAGCGCCAATTAAACACAGCAATTGAGTGGGGTCGTTATGCCGAGATATATGGCTACGATGAACCATCTGGACAAATCTTTTTAGAACAGACAGCAAGTGTTGAACCTGTAGCTGTCAGCTAATTAAAAGTCCAAACTCCATAAATTGTTTATGACTCGACCCCTGACTCCGGCTAACAAAATCCTGGGAAGACTAAATTGGACTTGGCAGGATGGCTCGCTAATTCTGTTAATTGTGGCTTTTGCAGCTGCCATTATCAGAACTGCTGCCAAATTTAGCGGTACTTTTGAACCTAATTTAATAATTTCCACAAATATTAGTGCTTTACCAGGTTATACAGCCCAAACTCTAGTACGCATGGGAATTGCTTACTTTCTATCTTTAGTTTTCACTCTTATTTATGCTTATACTGCCTATCGTTCACGTTTAGCTGCACGAATTCTGATTCCTTTGCTGGATATTCTGCAATCAATTCCAGTGTTATCTTTCTTACCGGGGGTAGTACTGGCTTTAATTGCCCTGTTTCCAGGTCAGCGAATTGGCGTGGAATTCGCCTCAATCCTGCTGATTTTTACTGGTATGACTTGGAACATGACTTTTAGTTTTTACCAGTCACTCCTAAGTATTCCTAGAGAATTGTTAGAAGCCACCGAGATTTATCGATTAAATATATGGCAGCGTTTTTGGACATTGGAGTTACCAGCAGGTGTAATTGGGTTGGTGTGGAACAGCGTCATGTCGGTAGCTGGAGGCTGGTTTTTTCTAATTGCGATTGAGTCCTTTACCTTAGGAAACAATGATTTTCGCTTACCTGGGTTAGGTTCTTTTTTAGGAACCGCCGCCAGTAAGGGAGACTTTACAGCAATATTCTGGGGCTTGCTGCTGCTGATTGGGGTGATTGTCGCAATTGATTATTTTATCTGGCGACCGCTGATTGCCTGGTCAGAAAAATTTAAATTGGAGATGGTAGATTCAGAAAATGCTCCACAATCATTGGTATTGGATATTTTAAGGCGATCGCCTACTTTGCGAATGCTCAAGGAGCGGATTTTTCAGCCCTTACAAACAACTGTTGATGACAATTTAGTTCGAGCATTTCCTGTACGTTCTCTACCAGTTAACTCTCAAAAAAACCTTAACTGGCCTAGTTTCTTCAATTGGCTATTTGTCAGTGGTTGCGCCTTGATTGTCCTCTGGGGTACTTGGGAAGCAGTGCTGTTATTAAGAACTTTGGGCTGGAATGATTGGCTACAGATAATTAAAGGTGCTGTGTTTACAGCCTTTCGAGTAATTATTGCCTTAGTATTATCTCTATTGTGGACTGTGCCTGTAGGCGTAGCGATCGGACGTAATCGTCGTTTATCTCAGATTTTGCAACCTTTAGTACAAATTGCTGCTTCCGTTCCAGCCACAGCTTTATTTCCAGTGCTGTTGCTAGGGTTAACCCGTATCGCTGGCGGTTTGCAGATTGGGGCGATCGCGCTCATGATGCTGGGTACTATGTGGTATATCCTGTTCAATGTCATCGCTGGCGCACAGTCGATTCCCTCAGATTTAATAGAAGCAGCATCGGTATATAAACTGTCCTTGTGGCAACGCTGGCAAACTTTAATTTTACCTGCTATCTTTCCCTACCTAATTACAGGCATCATTACCGCTGTCGGCGGCGCTTGGAACGCAAGTATCGTTAGTGAATACGTCACGTTTCAAGGGCGAGTAATCAGTACCTCTGGGCTTGGTTCCACGATTTCTCATGCCACAGCTAGCGGTAATTTCTCACTACTTCTCGCAGCCACAATGGTAATGTCTTTATTAGTAGTCATGACCAATCGTCTAGTTTGGCGTCCCTTGTATCAATTGGCGCAAGAGAAATATCAACTGTTGATTTAATCATTTCAAGAAGTAGCGATCGCATCTTCTTGGGAGAATGTTTCCTTAATTAAGCTGAGTTGAGACAACTACCAACAAGCCTACAGGGCATTGGGGATCGGCGATCGCTAAAATATAAGGACAAAGCGCCGCTAATATTTGCTCCTTATGACAGCCAACACAATTCCAACTACAGCAGTTGATCCGTATCTTGATGGCAATTTTGCACCAGTCCGAAAAGAAATCACCACAGACAACTTACAAGTTGTTGGTCAGTTACCCCCAGACTTAGCGGGGATGTTTGTGCGGAATGGCCCTAATCCCCAATGGCCACCCATAGGTAAATACCATTGGTTTGATGGCGATGGGATGTTGCATGGTGTACAAATTAGCGACGGTAAAGCCAGTTATCGCAATCGCTATGTACAAACAAGGGGATGGAAAATTGAACACGAAGCTGGGAAGGCCATCTGGAGTGGATTCTTAGAAGCACCACAAATGGACAATCCCCACGGTGCTTACAAAAATACTGGCAATACTGCCCTGATTTGGCACGCTGGGCAGATTTTGGCGCTGAATGAAGGAGGTGTGCCTCACGCTATCAAGTTGCCTGAATTAGGGACGATTGGCGAGTACACTTATAATGGCAAGCTGGTTTCTGCCTTTACAGCCCATCCTAAAGTAGACCCAGTGACAGGCGAGATGATGTTCTTTGGTTACTCGTTTATGCCGCCGTATTTGCAATACAGTATAGTGTCAGCAGCAGGTGAATTGTTGCAGACAGTGCCAATTGACATCCCACAACCTGTGATGATGCACGATTTTGCGATTACTGAAAACTATACGATTTTCATGGATTTACCCCTGACTCTCAGTGCCGAACGAGCACATCGGGGAGAACCTCTGCTGATGTTTGAGAGCGATCGCCCTAGTCGTTTTGGCATTGTCCCACGTTTGGGCAACAACAATAATATCCGCTGGTTTGAAAGTTCCCCTTGCTATGTTTTCCATACCCTCAATGCTTACGAAGCCGGAGATGAGGTAGTACTAATCGCTTCTCGAATGAGTTCCACGAGTGTCTTGGTTAGTGAAGACAACCAACTCGATCCAGATGCCAATATTCCTCGCCTGCATCAGTGGCGGTTTAACCTGAAAACAGGAACAGTGCGTGAACAACAATTAGATGATGTGGCTGCGGAATTCCCCCGCGTCAACGAGAACTTTTTAGGGCAAAAAACGCGATATGGCTATGTTGGTAAGCTAGCGAATAATCCCTTACCTCTGTTTGATGGCGTAATTAAGTACGACCTCAGCAGTGGTACATCTCAAACGCATCAATTTGGAGAGGGACGCTATGGTGGCGAAGCTGTATTTGCGCCACGTCCTGGTGCAACTAATGAAGATGATGGCTGGCTAATTACTTTTGTCTACGATGAAGGTTCCGGCACTTCCGAATTGGTAGTTGTGAATGCCCAAGATATCACGAGTGAACCTGTGGCACGAGTAATTATTCCCCAACGAGTACCTTACGGGTTTCATGGTACTTGGGTTTCTGAGGAACAGTTAACAATTAATTACTAATTCGTAATTTTTGCTATTGATTCTTTCTCGCTTCAAGGTACAAGGGTAACAGGAAAAACCTTTAACCATTATCCTTTACCCTTTTCTCCAAAGCAAATTTTAAGTTTAATATACTTAAGCAAAAATTATTGGCACCTGGCTTGATACAGTTAGGCTCAAAATCTCTATTTGAAAGTGTCTTTAAATTAGGAATTTTTTTAATTATTGGGAGGTTCATGATTACTCCTATTCAATTCTGCTTGTCTCAAATCTTCAATCATTTGTTGACTGTGCTGGAGATAAGCAACAAATAGCAGAATAGAAAATGCCATGACTGCAATACCTAAAAAACCACCAGAAAATGTATCATAAAGACCATGTAACATAGCTGCGATCGCTACACCAATCACAATAATGGCAACTTGGCGAGAAGGATTAATTGCTGCTAATCCTAAAAAATAACCCACGATTCCTGCCCAAATAGCGTGGAAAAAAGGTAAGCAGACAAAGCGAATCGTGTTAGTTAAAACATAAGCACCAAAATCAATTTCGCCTTGCACCAAACCAAAGGCGTAAACTACCGAGTAAACAACTCCTTCAGAAATCGCAAATCCCAGCCCCGACATCGTGCCATAAAATGCTAATGTGAGTGGATCGCTCAATTTACCAGAACGCAGAAAGAATAGGTAAATAGGTAGCGCCTTGCATACTTCCTCTAGAACACCTACACCCAAAATAAAACCAACTAACCTTGGAATCAATCCCCAATCGGTAGCAGCATAGAGAAAGCTAAATAGGGGAACTTTTTGAATAAACAACAAAAGTGGGATACCAACAAAGACTGTGAACAGAACGCATTTCAATATTTCACGCCAAGAAAAATGTCTAGGTCTGATCAAATTTTGCAGAACTATTCCCCAAATTGAAGCGTAGTAGACTCCCAAAACCCAAGCAGTTTGTTCTAAGCCTACTTTAAAACCTATCTGGCTGATAATAAAGCTCATTCCTAAAGGAAATAGACCGAAGAAAAGCAAGAGTTTTACATTTGTGTGGCCATATAAAGCCGGACTGAGGGCTTCTCGATAAGGAACAACGGCAGAAAAGCGAAAAGTCCGTAACGTTTGTACAAACTCAAGAGCATCGATACGTTGATTGAGAAAATCTCCTGAAGAACGAGGTGAATTAGTATTAGATTTTAATTTATTAGTAGAAGTTGCAGATTGAAGATTAGTTATTTCTTGTGGATTATTTGTTGAAATTGGTTTCAAAGGAAATTGTTGAACCCAAGCCGGAATTTCACTACGTAGTTCTCGCCCATAGATTCTGACAGTTTTGGCAAAGTCTGCATTGAGAAGCTGTAATTCCCTGCGAATCAAATTGACTGAAGCTTGCTCATCAGGAATCTTTTCAGAAACCAGTAATATTTGCAAGTAGCCATCCTTTAGGTTAATTTTAGTAATAATTCTTTCAGTTTGAAGTGCGCGGTTAACTAAAGTAGCGATCGCCTCTATATTTCCTTGGTGAGCAAGTTCTCTAGGATCTGACTGTTCCATAATATTTAAGTAATTATCTTATTTATTCAGTTATAGAGCAGACACGGCAATACTAAGGACACCTCAGCTAAAATCTGTAATGCCAGCATATCAGCTTAATATTCTCACACGCTCTAGTTGGGCAATATGTATCCAGCCATTAAATTTTAAATCGCAGCGTTGTGCGATCGCTCTTAGCGTCCCTGTAGGGTAGCAATGTAGGAGCGTCAGCAGTCCGATATTGGGGAGCCACGGCGTTGAGCAGCATTGACGACTTGAAGGAAGTGGGCTGGTTTCCCCACGAGGAACTGGCGAAAGGGTTTCCCGGCTTAACCTTGATACGGTGGGCAGTGAGTGCCCAACGCCCTACCCTACGGGAACGGCTGCGCCGAACAGGACTGGACTCACCAGTTGCTCTACTTGGAGAGCCAGCCGCGTGCGGAAGTTCCCCCTCGTTGAGCGGACTGGCGTGAGACCCTTGCGTACCCGTCACTGGTTCCCCTACAGATACAAAAATTTCTTTAAAAATAAAATCGAATTCCTATATAAATAGACCTCTTGCACGAATAATGTAAGCATGAAAAAATACAGGTCAAAAAACAAAGAGCAATGAGCTACGA
>NZ_MTAW01000095.1 GCF_002154725.1 Nostoc sp. 106C
CAACCGTCCCCCAATCGGGGGTTTGGGGGATTCTCCCCCAAATCTTGGTTTTTGTCCGACAAATGAGAACTCTTATCACCTTAACTGAACCGTATTGGCCTAAAAACCTCTTCCCTTCTGCCTTCTGCCCTCTGCCTTGTCATAACGACAATTTTTAACGCTGACCTACTTAGAATTAACTCCACCCCCCAATTTCCACCTCCGTTAACGGCTTTTCTAACTTGCCATATTCTGTCTGCGCCGCCCGCAGTATATGCTTCATCTGTACGGCTTCTCCAGCGTCGGCAGCTAAGAATGCTGCATTTAAGGCAATGTTCCGAATATTACCCCCAGCTACGTTGAGGCGTGCCAGTTTCACTACATCCAAGTCGGCTGTAGGTGTGTTGGGTGGAAAAATCCGCCGCCAAATCTCGGCTCTTTGCGCTGCATCGGGGAAGGGAAACTGCACGACAAAGCGAATGCGTCGCAGGAAAGCGGTATCAATCGCACTTTTGAGGTTGGTTGTTAACAGTGCCAAACCGGGATAAGATTCCATTCTTTGTAGTAAGTAGCTTACCTCGATGTTGGCATAGCGATCGCGGGCATCTTTAACTTCGCTGCGTTTGCCAAATAAGGCATCAGCTTCATCAAATAATAAAATTACTCCGCCTTGTTCAGCGGCATCAAATACGCGACGCAGATTCTTCTCTGTTTCGCCAATATATTTACTAACTACCGATGATAGATCAATGCGATAAAGGTCGAGGCGTAATTTATTAGCTAGTACTTCCGCCGCTAAGGTTTTTCCTGTACCACTAGCACCTGCAAATAAAGCGCTAATTCCCAACCCTCGCGCACTCTTAGCAGCAAATCCCCAGGTGTTATATACAGTACTTCGCTGCCGCACATGAGCCGCAATATCACGGAGAATTTGTTGCTGGTTGTCTGGTAATACCAAGTCGTCCCAATCAGCCGCAGGTTCAATCCACTGTGCTAGTTCATCCAAGCGTGGTCGTGCTTGTAAACGGCAAGCATCCCATAAAATATCGGTGAGGTTGCCTTCTTGTGGCTGTACTAATTGTCCTGCGGCTTCTGCACAGGCAGCTTGAATGGTTGCTGGACTCAGGTTAAACTGATCGACTAAGATTTTCACCTGCCCGTTGAGTTGGGGTGCAATTTCCGATAAGGCTTCTTGCCAAACTGCTCCTTGTTCTTTAGCTGTGGGTTGCTGCACGTCAAAACTTACTACCAAGCGTTGTGGCAAACGCATTCTTTCTCGACTGCTAATGAATAAAAAGCCATTTGTGTGTTCGATGAAATGTGCGATCGCATTTATTCGCGTAGCATCATTAGTATCGAGTTCATCGCAGTCTATGAGTAAAGCACTTTTACTTAAAATTGTCTCCCGCGTCCACAAGCGGATGAGGTTATCTAATTCTCCTGGTAATAGGGGAATGACTTGTGCAGGCATTACCCATAAATGTAAATTTTGGAGTTGACAAATTGTAGCTGCAATGGCGCGTTTGCTGCTAGTTTCGTTGCCGCATAACTGGACGATAGGTAAATTATTTCCTTTATAAGTTTGTTGCCAAACTGCTGTAACTCGCTCTGCTAAAGCTTGGTGTGATGGTACTAAATCTCCACCACCTGCTAATGGCTCGATAATACCAGCCAGCCGTTCGTCAAGATATTGAATACCAACTAAATAATGTAAAATCCGTTCGTCAATTCTTAGGGGACTGAGGGTTAAAGCGTGAGCTTCCCCAACTTGAATTAATCGCCAACGACGTAAAGGTGCATTGGGAGCGATCGCATCCCAGTGGACATTTGGTAACGCGGCTAAAGCTAAACTTAAAGTAGGATAAGCTCGTTGTGCATCTCCTTGAGCGATCGCACACAACCGTGCAAAATCTCCACTCAATTCCATACCTGCACACAATAGTAACAAGTCCCGTTCAAAGGCTGACAGCCGAAACATCCAGCAGAGATTATCTAATGCCGATGGTGTAGGCATAGCCGCGGCGGCTTCTTGTAAAGCTTGCTGTTGGGCGTTCTCTTGGTTTTGTAGCTCGGTAGGCTGCTGCGAACTCGTTGTATAACGTTCTAAGGCACCACGCACCACTGCTAAGGCTGCTGATAGGTAGCGCTGATTGGCATCGTGCCAATTATTAATTATTGTTTGAGTATTCATGTAATTATGACCTGTGGTGCTTCGTATTCTCCAGCCTGATTCATTTGCAATGGACTTTCCGCCCCATCTACTCGCACCCTGACAAGGTAAGTTCCTGGCTTGATATCTTTGATCGGAATTGTTATCGCATCGGTGTCTTCATTGTCTACTGATACAGGAAATGAGTAGACAACAGGACTTTTATTAGAGATTTCATTTAGTAGTAAAACTACTCGTTGCATCTTACCAACTTTCGGCTGAAATTTCACAGTAATTGTACCTGAGCGCAAATTCTCAGCATTTTTCTCTACTTCCGCGATCGCTGCTACGATTTTGGGATGCAGCACAAAAGGCGCAACATTCGATTCAATTTGCTGCTTTTGCGCAGCATCGCCCATTTTCAGGTGTACAACTTGCACGCCCTGGACGCCTGCATATAAATCTGGCGGTACTAGCAGACTGATTTGTGTTTCTTTCACATCTTCTGGTACTAGTAATTTCTCTGTATTGCCTAATCTAATTCTGGTAATCTCCCCCCGTAACCGCTTACCGCGAATTACTAATGTACTGTCTACAACAATTAATTGCTCTGTCTCGATAGGGGCGATAACTTGCTCAATACTTGGTTGAGACAAAGACATCATACATAAACCCTCAGCTTTAACAGAGTCTTCGCTCTCAATCAAAACCATTGATGCTTGATAACTAGCTGAGGGACGATAGTGAGTTTGTAACGCCGACCATAGTTTAGAAGTGTCTTCCATGTTAAAAAACTCAGGAGAAAGTTTAATCTGCCCAATTTGCTCAGCTAAATCAGAGACAGACACATTAGCTAAAGCCTGAGAAAAAACATTAGACGTACTTCGTGTAGATGCATTTTTCAAAGCATTGGCGATCGCACTAGTTGCGATCGCAGGTGTGCGATGCAATAGTTGCATTGCGTACCCTAGTAATAGCTCTGCCTGAAAATCTTTTGCCCCGTAAGCTGTGAGCAAGTAATGCAGGTCTAAAGCTAGTGGAGGATTTGTAGAGCGTGTGCTTTTATTTATCCGGGAGTTCTTGCTGCGAAATTCCTGAGATACCCAATCAACATTGCGGTTTTGCGTCACCTGATAGAGAAATAAATTGAGTTGAGCACGCTCATCAGTTCCGACTGTAATCAGATCCGGCGGTAGACCAGTCACAATCACGTCACCAACACTAGCAGTAATCGAGTCACTGACTAAACCATTTTCCAGCAAGTCTTTTAATACTGCTGTCACAGCGGCTATCGAGAGTGCGTTACTCATCCTCATTCCTCACGGTATTAGCACTTATTGAGCGTTTGAGTCAGACAAAATTTACAAAAGATTGTTTATAAAATATTCAACATTCTGCTCAGTGGTGATTCTCGGTAAAACTTATAAAAATACACAATTTAATTTTGTCAACTATCTATTGATATATTCAATAAAACATTGAGTAAAATGCACCTTTGTTATAAAATTTACATCTGATTTTTTGAAATCCACATAGTAGGGTAGGCAATGCCCACCCTACATATTTTTAATAGTTTGTGTATCAAAGTATGAAACTTTGATGCGTAAAGTCTGTCAATAAATAAGCTATATGACCAATAGATGATAATTGAGCTGGCAAAGCTCTGATTGAATTCACGTTAAATTTAACATTCGGAACAAATTGACACTACTATAAGTCCTGCTTTTAAGCTTTTATTAAGCATTTGGATCAAATGCCCAGCATTGGTTAAACTTATTAATATGCTAAGCTGGACGTAGATAAATTAATAAACACGAGTAATAAAAATTACTATTACCTAAATATTATTTGGCAGAAAAAAGTAGCTATAAAAGTAATATGTATTTTTGTTTCAAGGTAAAACTTTAAAGTAACTAGGATGGGTTCTATCAGATGACATCCCCACCATCTTCAAATTCTTGGAATGGGCGCTTTATAGGTGATAACCAGCGATACCGTTTAGAAAAACGGTTAGCTGGTGGTGGCATGGGTGAAGTCTTCCTAGCAATGGATACCCGTGTAGGTCAGTTGGTAGCATTGAAGTTATTAAAAGATACGCTAGTACCCTCAAAAGAGATGCGAAAGCGCTTTGAGCGGGAGATAGCAGTCTGTGCAGCTCTGCAAAGTGACCACATTGTTAAGATTAGTGACTGTGGCGTAACAATTGAAGGTCATCCATTCTATGTAATGGAGTATCTGCGTGGGCAAACATTGCGACAATTACTACTGCGTGAAAAGCGGTTATCTGTAGAGCGGACTGTAGGTATCATTACTCAAGTATGCAAAGGTTTGCAGCTAGCGCATGAAGGCGTGACTCTACAGCGGGATGGCGGCAAAAGCACAGAGCATATTCAGGTAATTCATCGCGACCTGAAACCAGACAATATCTTTTTAGTACCGACAGATTTAGGAGAGTGGGTGAAGATTTTGGATTTTGGTGTTGCTAAAATCCGCAATCAATCTTCAGAACAAACTAATATAACTAATACATTTATCGGGACGTTTCGCTACGCAGCGCCTGAGCAGATCCAAAGCGATAAAAACCTAGATGCAAAGGCGGATATTTATAGTTTAGGATTAATCCTCTACGAAATGCTAGGTGGAGCAGATCCTTTTGGTTTAAGTGTCAAAGCTCATAATATCAGCGAAGCTTCTTGGGTATTAGCCCATGCCTATGAGCCGCCGAAGCCACTGCGATCGCAACCAGGGTGTGAATATTTGTCTGAGCAGCTAGAGGCTGTAGTTCTCAAATGCTTGCAAAAGAATCCGAAGAACCGCTTTGCCAGTGTAGAAGAACTAGATCGAGCTTTGCGTGCGGTTGCTAAACCGATCGCTCTTAATTTTAGCGTCGAGGATGAAGAAGCGATCGCTCTCCATCCAACTGTACCCAGACCTGCTACCAATTCCGAAACCATACCCCGACCGCTGACACCGATTGAGCAAAGCCAACTAGAAGACACCACGCCCCCCTCTCAACCTTTGTATCATCAAGGTTTAGATGGGGAAACCATACCGCGGCCACTAACACCAGGTGAACAAAGCCAAGAGGAAGACGATACAGTTATTTACTTGCAACCTTTGTCTCATCAAGGTTCACATGAAGAAACAACACCCCGACCGCTGACACCAATTGAGCAAAGCCAAGGGCAAAATGAAACCATACCTCGCCCCCAACCTTTGTATCATCAAAGTTCAGATCAAGAAACCATACCGCGATCGCTGACACCAATTGAGCAAAGCCAACCAGAAGGCACGATTTTTCAGCCACGTCCTGAGCAAAATCAAGATTCAGATCCGGAGACCGTTCCCCGACCTTTGCAACCATTTGCCCAAAGCCAAGACGATACAATTCCTCGCCCCCAACCTATACCAAATCAAGGTTCAGATGGGGAAACCGTTCTGCGACCTCTGCAACCGTTCGCCCAAAACCAACCAGACGGGACAATCTTTCAACCACGACCAGCCCTACATCCAGAAATTAATCAAAATTCAGTTACGAATAATCCTGAATTCAGCAAAGAAGGGACTATTTTTCAACCACGCCCTGCATCTCGCCAAGCTGAACAACCAGCATCAGAAGGGACATTGTTTCAACCACGTCCCGTACCCCAACCAACACCGGAAGCTGGCACAATTTTTCAACCACGCCCTACACCCCAACAAGCTGGTCAACCAACACCGGATGGCGGCACAATTTTTCAACCACGCCCTGGATCTCACCAACCTGGTCAACCAACACCGGAGGGCGGCACAATCTTTCAACCACGCCCTGGACAAGTAGCACAGGATGGGAGCACAATTTTTCAGCCCAGGACAAACAAACAAGCACCTCAGAAACTTCCTAGCAATTTCTGGCGAATTCTAGGGGTAGTTTTTGCGATTGGATTTGCGTTAGCAGGAGTTATTTACTTCTACCCTCACTTACAATCTGGTAAAGAGAATGATCAAAAAACTTGGCAGAAATTCAACCATGTATGGTGAGCCATAAAAGTTATTCCGTGGAGTACTGCGCCAGATGTAAAATTCGGCGGAAATTAATAGCGGTTTGGCAAGTGAACAAAGCCGATAAAGTAAGCGCATAGGATATTACTGCGTCTCCCAATCACCGCCTCCTTTTGGTGAATTCTAACCTACTATAGGTTGAGAGAATCGCAAATAGGCAGTCTTGGAGTTGAGACAGTTATGAGCCAGTATCTTTCCGGTTTCACTGGTACTAAAGAAGAACTCAATTCTGCTGAAGAAGCAGAGGTTTTTGTCTTTGCCGCTTCTTTTGCCCAGCAAAGGTTATGGTTTCTCGACCAGTTAACACCAGGCAATCCATTTTACAATGTGTCAACAGCACTTCGCTTGACAGGTTTCCTCAACTTCATCGCCTTACAGCAGACATTTAACGAAATTGTCCGCCGTCATGAAACCTTACGCACCACGTTTGTAATGACAGAAGGGCAACTTCTACAGGTAATAGCTCCCACCTTAACCATACCCCTACCCTTAATAGACCTACGCAATTTCGAGAGCCAAGAACGCGAACAACAAGCGCGGCGACTCGCAACCGCAGAAGCTCAACGTTCTTTCAATCTGAGCACTGGGCCATTGCTGCGATTGACATTGCTACAACTGGATGAAGCAGAATATGTGCTACTGCTGAATTTACATCATATTGTTGCCGATGGTTGGTCTATTGGCGTGCTAATTAGAGAACTTGAGGCATTATATAAAGCCTTTGTCGAAGATCAGCCAGCGTCCTTGCCAGAACTACCCCTTCAGTATGCAGATTTCGCCGAATGGCAACGCGAGTGGTTACAAACACAAGGAACGAACGGCTGTACATCCCTAGAAACCCAATTAGCTTATTGGCAAAAGCAGTTAGATGGGGTTGCGGTGCTGAATCTCCCCACAGACAGGTTAAGACCAGCAGTTTCCACCTACCAGGGTGCAGAACAACTTATAGAACTACCGCCTTATTTAACTCAAAAGCTAGAGCAACTTAGTCAGCAAGCAGGCGTTACCTTGTTCATGACTCTGCTAGCAGCGTTTCAGACTTTACTCTATCGCTACACCCAGCAAGAGGATATTGCAGTCGGTACACCTATTGCCAACCGCAACCGCAGCGAAATAGAAGGATTAATTGGCTTTTTCGTCAATAGTTTGGTGCTACGTACTGATTTTTCAGGTAACCCAACGTTTCGAGAATTGTTGCATCGTGTCCGAGAAGTAACTTTGGGAGCCTATGCTCATCAAGAATTGCCCTTTGAAAAGCTGGTAGAGGAACTGCAACAAGAACGAGATTTGAGTCGCCATCCTTTGTTCCAGGTAGTATTTAGCCTGCAAAATACTCCCATTCAAGCGCTAGAGTTACCAGAGTTAAAGCTTTCGCTGTTTGAGTTCGACAGCAAAACCGCAAAGCTCGATCTAGAGTTTCACCTGTGGCAAGATTTAGAAAGTTTGAAAGGGCAAGTGGTTTATAGCACTGTTTTATTTGATGACATCACTATTACTCGGATGCTGGGACATTTCCAAACACTGCTAGAAAGGATTGTTGCTAATCCAGAACAGCGCCTTTGTAATTTGTCAATTTTAACAGAACCAGAACGACACCAACTATTAATAGAGTTTAATCAGAATAAATCCAAAATCTGTCTTGGAAAGTTTGCTACGGAGAGAAACCCTCCTGGCAACTTTCCGCAAAATCCAAAATCTAAAATTGAGCAGTGTTTCCATCAGTTATTTGCAGCACAGGTAGAGAAAAACCCCGATGCGATCGCCTTAGTATTTGAGCACAAACAGTTAACCTACCGCAAACTAAATACCCAAGCTAACCAACTTGCACACCACCTGCAACTATTGGGCGTAAGCGCAGATGCTGTAGTTGGCATTTGCATAGAGCGTTCATTAGAGATGATAGTTGCACTTTTAGGCATCCTCAAAGCTGGTGGAGCATACCTACCTTTAGATCCCACCTATCCTCAAGCGCGTCTTAAATTTATGCTTGAAGACGCGAAAGTATCAGTTTTGCTAACTCAACAGCAATTTGTTGAGCTTTTTGGGAATGCAGCGGTATCTGTAGTTTGCTTGGATAAAGATAGAGAAGCGATCGCTTTCCAAAGCCAAGAAAACCCAACTAGTTGTGTAACATCTAGCAACCTAGCTTATGTCATCTACACCTCTGGCTCAACAGGACAGCCTAAAGGCGTTTTAATCGAACACCGAGGACTTTCTAACTTAGTAGAAGCTCAGATTGAGGTGTTCAACTTGCAACCAAGTAACCGCATTCTGCAATTCGCATCATTAAGTTTTGATGCTGCAATTTTTGAGATTGTCATGGCACTGGGAACAGGAGCAAGTCTATATTTAGCAAAGAAAGAATCTCTTCTACCCGGTCAAGGTTTACTTCAATTATTGCGCGAAAACGCTATTACTCATGTTACCCTTCCGCCTACTGTTTTGGCAGTTCTACCTACAGAATCACTCCCCGCATTGCAAACTATAATTTGTGCAGGCGAATCTTGTTCTGGGGAGATTATAAAACGTTGGTTGAGTTCTCATCGGAGATTTTTTAACGCCTATGGGCCTACTGAAGCAACTGTTTGGTCAAGCATTGCCGAGATTACCGTTGTTTGTGACAAACCGCCCATTGGTCGCCCTATTGCTAACACTCAAATTTATATATTAGATAAACATTTACAACCTGTACCAATTGGAATTCCTGGTGAAATATATATCGGTGGAGTAGGACTAGCGCGAGGCTACCTTAACCGTCCTGAATTAACTGCTGAAAAGTTTATTTCCAATCTTTTTGAGAAGGCTGAAGGAAGTCGTCTGTATAGAACAGGGGATTTAGCTCGTTATCGACCAGATGGCAATATTGAATTTTTAGATCGTATCGATAATCAAGTAAAAATTCGCGGCTTCCGCATTGAGTTATCAGAGATTGAAGCAGTGCTAAATCAGCATCAAAGCGTGAAAGAAGCAGTAGTAATTGCTAAAGAAAATGTATCTAATGGAAAGGATTTAATAGCTTATATTGTTCTCCAGTTAAAGCAGACAGCAACAACAATTGAGCTTCGGAAATTTATTAAAGATAAATTACCACAATACATGGTTCCACAAACTTTTTTACTGTTAGATTCTCTGCCGCTTACTCCTAACGGCAAAGTGAACCGCCAAGTACTAACAGCACTCGATAGTGTAATTAATCGTTCAATAGATAAAAGTTTTATCGCTCCTCGTAATTTTATCGAAGCAAAGTTGGCAGAAATTTGGGCTGAAGTGCTTAAAATTGAGCGTGTAAGTATTCAGGATAACTTCTTCGACTTGGGCGGTAATTCGTTACTGGCTGTAAGACTTATAGAACAGATACGCAAGCAATTTGAGCGTGAATTACCACTATCTACATTATTTTTAAACCCCACAATTGAAAGTTTAGCAAATTCCCTATTAACAGAAACAGAGCCTCTACCTTGGTCTCCTTTAGTTACGATTCAGCCTGCTGGCTCTAATCCACATTTCTTCTGTATCCACCCTATCTTTGGGGTTATCTTTCCTTATTACGAATTAGCTCATCATTTAGGAAATAATCAACCATTTTATGGGCTGCAATCTATAGGAATTGATGGTAAAAATGCTCCGCTAACTAGCATTGAAGATATGGCTGCCCATTACATTGAAGCATTACGTCAAGTGCAGCCAAAAGGCCCTTATTTTTTAGGCGGTTGGTCTTTTGGCGGTGTGGTTGCTTTTGAGATGGCACAACAACTGCAAAAGTCTGGGGATGAGGTGGCTTTACTTGCTATGCTTGACACATTAGCACCAATTCCCAGTAATATTCCTTCTTTTGGTAATGGTTTAAAGTTTCTTCTCACTACCGTGGCGCGAGATATATGGCCCTTTCTATTTGAATATTGTTGTCTAATAGCTGCTCACAGCAAGAATCAAGCTAATAATTTAATTTCTCAATTTTTTAATTTTAATAAATTTAATGGATGGTTTGAGAGAAGTCTATTATCGCACGTGCTTTTAAAAGAGATTCCCACAAATAACTTAATATCTGAGGATACTAACTTACATCTTTTAAACGAGTTAACAGTTATCCCTATACTGCGTATTTTCTACGCTAATAGTCAAGCAGTAATTAAATACATTCCGCAAGCCTACCCTAAGCAAATTACTCTGTTTAAAACAAGTAAGACATCAAGTATGGCTGAGGAAGATTTGAGTATGGGGTGGGATAATTTGGCTGTTAAGAAAACAGAAATTCATATGATTGCCGGTAATCACTTAACTATGTTGAGAAAGCCTCATATCCAAATTCTAGCTGCACAGCTTAGAGCCTGTATTGAAGAGAGGGGCTAGAGGCTAGGGGCTAGAGGCTAGGGGCTAGGGGATGAGGGCGCTTGCAATTTTTAATCTAAAATCCAAAATTGATATAAGGAGCAATATGTCTTCCGAAGAAGTTTTTGTCTTTCCTGCATCTTTTGCCCAACAACGATTGTGGTTCCTCGACCAGTTAAATCCCGGTAATACTATTTACAATGTACCTACAGCCATTCGTTTGACAGGTTCCCTGAACTTAGCAGCGTTAGAACAGACTTTTAACGAAATTGTCGGTCGCCACGAAACCTTACGCACTACATTTCAGGTATTAGATGGACAGCCCTTGCAAGCGATCGCGCCCAGCTTAAGAATACCTCTTAATGTATTAGACCTACAGCAATTGCCAGCTGATAAACAGGAGGCTGAAGCAAAACGCATTATTAGCGTAGAAATAGAGCGTCCTTTCGATTTGTCCTTTGGGCCGTTGCTGCGAGTAATGTTACTCGTGCTTTCCCAGACAGAACATATTCTATTGCTAAATATGCACCACATTATCTGCGACGATTGGTCTATGGGAGTGCTAATTCGGGAACTGAGCGCTATCTACACAGCTTTTGCCCAAAACCAGCCTGCGCCTCTGTTGGAATTACCTCTTCAGTACGCCGACTTTGCCCATTGGCAGCGTGAATGGTTGCAAGGAGAGGTACTCCAAACTCAGTTGACTTACTGGCGGCAGCAATTAAACGATATTTCGATGCTAGATTTGCCTGTTGATAAACAGCGATCGCCTATACAAAGCTATCAAGGAGAAACAGAATTTTTAGAGTTACCGCAAAAGCTAACTGATGCACTTGAAGCGCTTTCCCAGCAAGAAGGAGTCACTTTATTTATGACTCTGTTGGCAGCATTTCAAACATTACTTTACCGCTACACATATCAAGAAGTTATTACGGTAGGTTCGCCAATTGCTAACCGTAACCACAGCGAAATTGAAGGCTTAATTGGTTTTTTCGTCAATAGTTTAGTACTACGTACCCACTTAAGTGGAAACCCATCTTTTCGGGAACTGCTAGGTAGATTACGGGATGTCACACTCGGAGCATATAGCCACCAAGATTTACCTTTTGAGAAGTTAGTTGAAGAATTGCATCCAGAGCGAAACTTGAGCCACCACCCACTCTTTCAAGTAGTATTTGGGTTCCAAAATGCCCCAATGTCGGCGCTAGAATTGCCTGGGTTAGAGCCTAGTTTTATCAATATTGATATTAAAAAAACCCGCTTTGATTTAGAGATGCATCTGTGGAAATGTTTTGAAAATTTTAGAAGCCTATGGGGAGCAAAATGGCAACTCTCTGAGGGTATTAGAGGTGTAATTGTTTACAACAGCGATTTATTTGAACAAGCCACCATTACTCGGATGCTAGGACATTTTAAAATGCTGTTGTCAAGCATTGTTACCAATCCAGAGCAAGCGATCGCACATCTTCCACTATTGAGCAAACAGGAGCAACATCAGTTATTTATTGAATGGAATAACACCCAAGCAGATTATCCTCAAGATAAGTTGATTCATCAATTATTTCAACAGCAGGTAGAACAGCATCCTGATTTCATAGCCGTAAGCTTTGGAAATCAGCAACTCACTTATCGAGAATTAAATAATCGCAGTAATCAACTAGCTCACTATTTACAAAAACTGGGTGTAAAATCGGAAGTTTTAGTAGGTATTTCTGTAGAGCAATCAATAGAATTTATTGTAGGTTTGCTGGGAATTCTCAAAGCAGGCGGAGCATATCTGCCATTAGACCCTAGCTATCCTCAAGAGCGTTTAAATTTTATGTTGGAGGATGCAGAGGTTTCTGTGTTACTGACACAAGAAAAATTACGCAAGCATTTTGAGGAATTCTCAAATCTAATTATTTTTATAGATAATGATTGGAAACTTATTGCTCGAGAAAGCGAAGCAAATCCTATAAGCAAAGTAAGCAGCGATAATTTAGCTTATATAATTTACACTTCTGGTTCTACAGGCAAGCCTAAGGGAGTAGCTGTAACGCACAAAGCTGTAAATCGATTGGTGTGCAATACAAACTATATAACTTTAAAACCTGCTGATAAAGTTGCTCAAGCCTCAAATATTTCCTTTGATGCAGCGACATTCGAGATTTGGGGAGCACTACTTAATGGTGCTCAACTGATTGGCATTAGCAAAGATGTCATTCTTTCACCTGAGAAATTTACATTACAGCTAAAAGAAAAAGGCATCAGCGTTCTGTTTTTAACCACTGCTTTATTCCAACAAATTGCTAGAGATGTTCCGCAGGCTTTTGCGAGTTTGCGATATTTACTGTTTGGTGGCGAAACTATTGATCTTAGATGGATTAAGAAAATTATTAAACATGGTGCGCCAAAGCATTTAATTCATGTTTATGGGCCTACAGAAAATACAACATTTTCTTCTTATTATCAGGTGCATGACATACCAGAATCAGCTATATCTATTCCTATAGGCTGCCCGATTACAAATACACAAATTTATCTATTGGATACTAATTTACAACCTGTTCCTATTGGCGTTGTAGGCGAATTGTATATTGGAGGTGAGGGACTGGCGCGAGAATATCTTAACCGACCTGAATTAACTACTGAATGTTTTATTACAATTCCAGAAACAGGGTTTATTCCAGAAGCAAGACTTTACAAAACAGGTGATTTAGCTCGCTATTTAATAGATGGTAATATTGAATTTTTAGGTCGAATTGATAACCAAGTCAAGATTCGCGGCTTCCGCATTGAATTGGGAGAAATTGAAGCGGTGCTAAGTCAACATCCAGCCGTGCAGCAAACTGTAGTAATTGCGGCTGAAGATATACCTGGTGATAAGCAATTAGTTGCTTACATTGTTCCTCGTCAAGGACAGATTATAACAACTACTGATTTACGCCAATTCTTAAAAGCAAAGCTACCAGAATATATGGTGCCAACAGCATACGTGTTACTGGAATTTCTACCACTATCGCCCAATGGTAAAGTGGATCGCCGTGCTTTACCTGCACCTAATATACTCACTTTTATTCAACAAGATTATGTAGCACCTAGAACGCAGATTGAAGATTTGCTTGTGGAAATTTGGGCTAAGGTTTTAGGAAAAGAACAAGTAGGTATCCACGATAATTTCTTTGAATTAGGCGGTCATTCTCTACTAGCAACTCAGTTAGTTTCTCGCATTCGGGACACCTTGCAAATAGATATGCCTGTACGTAATTTATTTGAAGCACCGACTGTGGAACAACTTGCTAGATATATTGAAACAATGTCTTGGGCAAAAAAAGGTTTGGATAGGTCTGTAAATAGCGAAACTCACCGAGAAGAAGTGGAATTTTAAGATAATTGCTCATTAATTACTTTTGCTGGGATGCATCCCAGTTTTTATTTTGCAACTAGAGAATAACTGTCATTGCGTAAAGCCTACGGCATAGCTTCGCTTAGCGCGTAGCGTCTCGTAGAGAGGAGGAACGACGAAGCAATCACAAAATCTTCAACTAAGAACGAGTCCATGCGATTGCTTCGCTCCGCTCGCAATGACGTTCAAAAAAGTGGGATACTCCCCTTTTCCTGGGTTTAATCTTATTCAGTTAGATAGAATTCTCTAGGGATATTATCAAAAAGATTTGATTTTGATGTACGGTGATTTAATTAGCAGTTCATCTCTTCTAATGATTAACTTTACACTCAGCACAAAAAGCGCTGACTGCTTCAGCAAATCGCTGGTTCTGCTCCATTAATGCCATGTGTCCACCAGGTTTGATCGTAACTCTTTGGGAGTAAGGTAATTCTGCTTTCATGCGATCGCTCGCCACAGGTTTAGTTGCTATATCGGAAGCACCACACACTACCAACGCCGGAACGTGAATATTTGGCAGCGTGTTTGTTTCATCGAACTGAAACATTGCTAGTGTGCCACGAGCCAGGACACCAGGAGAACCCAATGCTGATAATAAAGCGGCAAAATTGAGTTGACCGCGCGTTTCTGTACCCGTAAATCCCGATAGTTCGACAGTGATGTAGAGCGAACCATTGAGATAAGAAAGCCAAGTCATCAACCAAAAAATCGGCGATAGCACAATAGTCAGGTACAACACAGGTTCAAGTAACGGCTTCTGTAATTTACGTACTACACCGCTAAAAATACAAGTTTTTAACGGATTAGTATAAGTAGTATCTACAAGAATTAAGCCAGCAATTCTGCGCCCCAAATGCTCTGGAAACAGGCGGCAAAATGTTAGGTTAATCATACCGCCCATGCTGTGTCCTAGTAAAATAACAGGCTGATCTCCTGCGATGGCAACAACAGCTTCTAAATCACGAGCATATTTTTCTAAAGAATAATCCTTGTTTTTCGGTCTAGAAGATTTTCCTAACCCTGGGAGATCCCAAACAATAACTCGAAAGCGATCGCTTAGTTGTCGTTTGGCATAATACCATACAGTACTGTTCGGCCCCCAACCATGTGACAAGATAATCGGTTGACCATCCTCAGGGCCAAAAAACTCTACTTGCAGTACACTACCATCTGGTCGTGACAAACGTTGTACGCTTTGGCTACGCATGAACTTAGGTTCCTCAGAACCAGGACGGCGCAGTAATGGCAAACTGATAAAACGACCGCCAAAAGACCACAGCACCATTACTAGTCCAGCCACTAAGTAGGAAGTTCCTACAAGTTTTCGTTCATACCATTCATAGAGAATGTAGATTCCCCCGCCAAGTATGCCAATCGACAGCAGTTGAACTAGCCATATCAGCAGAAAATTATGAGGCATGAATATCATGAGCCTAAACCTTGCGAACTGCACTGTCTTTTAGCTACATACCATAGTTACAATGATGAAACTTTCAACCCCAGGAATGATTTATACAGTGGGATAGGTGTGATAATAATTTGAGATTAAATAGTAGTAAGTAACAACTGTTGCGAAGGGGTGTGATTTTGAAGACGCTTGAGTTCTTATCTTATCTTCGCAGCTTAGATATTCAAGTTTTTATTGATGGCGAAATATTGCGCTGTAAAGCTCCTGAAGGAAGTTTAACAGCAGAACTTCGTAAAGAAATTCAAGAGCGTAAACCAGAAGTTATTGAATTCTTCAAAGCAGCTAATCGTACTACCAACTTCACTTCTACACCTCTTTTACCTATTTCCCGCATAGGAGATATTCCTCTCTCTTTTGCTCAACAAAGACTGTGGTTTCTTGACCAATTATTACCTAAAAATCCTTTTTATAACGTTCCAGCAGCACTGCATTTAAAAGGTTGGCTTAATTTAGCAGCATTAGAGCAAACTTTTAACGAAATTGTGCAACGTCACGAAGCTTTACGCACCAATTTTGTTATGCAGTCAGGACAACCAGTTCAGGTAATTAAATCCAGCTTAAAAATATCATTACCAATAATAGATTTACAGCAACAGCGATCAGCCGAACGCGAAATACAAGCACGACAACTTATTACCCAAGAAGCTCAAAGACCTTTTAATTTATCAACTGAACCATTGCTGCGGGTAACACTATTGCGATTGGATGAAGCAGAACATATCTTGCTGCTGAATATGCACCATATTGTTTCAGATGGTTGGTCTATTGGGGTGCTAGTTCAGGAAATCGCAGCACTTTACACAGCTTTTACTAATAACCAGCCTTCTCCTCTACCGCAACTAAAAATTCAGTATGCAGACTTTGCCCAATGGCAACGCCAATCGCTACAAGGGGAAGTATTAGAAACTCAGTTAGCTTACTGGCGAAAGAAATTAGATAATATTTCCATATTAAATCTCCCTACAGATAAACCACGTCCAGCCGTGCAATCTCACCGAGGTGCAAGGCAATTTATAAAACTACCAAAAAGCTTGAGTGCAAAGCTATTAACTCTTTCTCAGCAGGAAGGAGTAACTTTGTTTATGACTCTGCTGGCAGCATTCCAAATATTACTCTACCGCTACACTCAGCAAGAAGATATTGCTGTCGGTTCGCCTATCGCCAACCGCAACCGTAGCGAAATTGAAGGATTAATTGGTTTTTTTGTTAATAGTTTGGTGTTGCGTACCAACCTAAGCGGCAACCCAACTTTTAGAGAATTATTGAGTCAAGTTAAAGAAGTAGCTTTTGGTGCTTACGCTCATCAAGATGTGCCTTTTGAAAAGCTGGTAGAGGAACTACATCCAGAGCGAAGTTTAAATCAAAATCCACTATTTCAAGTTGCATTTGCCCTACAAAATGCGCCGATGTCAGCGTTAGAACTACCTGGACTAACACTCAGTCCTTGGCAATTTGATAGTGAAACAACGCGTTTTGATTTAGAATTTCACCTGTGGGAGCAAGAGCCAAATAATGGATTGTGGGTAGATAATTCAGAAGGAATCAGCGGTTTTGTCATTTACAGCACCGATTTATTTGAAGATGCTACTATTACTCGGATGCTGGAACATTTTAGAATATTACTTGAGGGTATAGTTGCAAATCCAGAACAGAAAATTGCTAATTTACCGCTTTTAAGTGACGCGGAGTTACATCAGCTATTAGTTACATGGAATAATACCCAAGTAGATTATCCTCAAGATAAGTGCATCCATCAATTATTTGAGCAAATTGTAGAACAAAATCCTGATAATATAGCGCTTGTATTAAAAGAGCAGCAAATTAGCTATCAAGAGTTAAATATTCGCAGCAATCAACTTGCACATTATCTCAAAAAATTAGGCGTTACATCTGAAGTTTTAGTAGGGCTTTGTGTAGAACGTTCTTTTGATATGGTCATCGGGATGTTAGCCATCCTGAAAGCAGGCGGAGCATATTTACCTTTAGATGCAACTTATCCGCCTGAGCGTTTAAAATTTATGTTGGCAGATGCACAGGTGCCAATTTTATTAACTCATCAGCAATGGGTTGAACGTTTGGGAAACCAAAGTTCACAGGTTATCTGTTTGGATAAAGACTGGGAAGTTATTGCTCAAGAAATTGCAGATAATCTCCCTAGCGAAGTTACAGTAAACAACCTTGCTTATGTCATTTATACCTCTGGCTCAACAGGAAAACCCAAAGGTGTACAAATTGAACATAGAGGATTGTTAAATCTGATTTTTTGGCATCAAAAAGCTTTTGCAGTTTCATCCCTTGACCGAGTAACACAGATTGCTGGGGTTGCCTTTGATGCTTGCGGCTGGGAAATTTGGCCTTACCTTACAGCTGGGGCAAGTATCTATATTGTAGATGATGAAATTAAGCGATCGCCTGAACATCTCCGAGATTGGCTGATATCAAAATCTATCACAATTTCTTTTGTACCGACACCTTTAGCTGAAAAGATTATCCCATTAGATTGGTCTAATAATACAGATTTAAGAATATTACTAACAGGTGGAGATAAACTACATGAATATCCTTTAGCTTCCCATAATTTCCAGGTAGTTAACAACTATGGACCTACAGAGAATACAGTTGTGACAACTTCTGGGCAAGTTATTGCTAACAATTCAAATAATTTACCACCTGCAATTGGTCGTCCTATTGCTAATACACAAGTTTATATATTAGATAAAAATTTACAACCTGTACCTATTGGTGTTCCAGGTGAATTATATATCAGTGGTGATGGTTTGGCGCGAGGATATTTAAACTGTCCAGATTTAACTGCTGAATGCTTTAAGAAGACAGAGGGCAGATGGCAGATGGCAGAAGGACAAGAAGAAAGTCGTTTGTACAAAACTGGTGATTTAGTTCGCTATCAATTAGATGGTAATATTAAGTTTTTAGGTCGCCTTGATGAGCAGGTAAAAATTCGTGGCTACCGCATTGAATTAAGAGAAATTGAAGCAGTATTAAGTCAGCATCTAGCCGTGCAGCAAACTGTAGTGATGACTCATGAAGATGCAGGCGAAAAACGTTTAGTAGCTTATGTTGTTCTAAATAGTGAATACACCAGCGAGCAAGAAAATAAGCAGTTAATGCAACTGCAAGATGAGCAGGTTTTGCAATGGCAAATACTTTATAACGAAATCTATCATCAATCTGCTGCTGATTTAGATCCAAAATTTAATTTTATCGGCTGGAATAGTAGTTACACAAATCAACCTATTCCAATAGTACAGATGGGTGAGTGGATAAATAACCAAGTAGCGCAAATTCAAGCTTTAAACCCGCAGCGAGTATTAGAAATTGGTTGTGGAACTGGTTTAGTACTTTTTAGAATTGCTCCTCACTGTAATCAATATTATGGAACAGATTTTTCTCCAATTTCACTTAACTATATTAAACAGCAGTTGGCAAAGCAAGAACTACCGCAAGTAACGCTGCATCAGAAGATAGCTGATGATTTTGCAGGAATAAAAGCAGCAGCTTTTGATGTGGTAATTCTCAACTCTGTTGTGCAATATTTTCCTAGTATTGATTATTTTATTCAAGTTTTAGAAGGTGCGGTAAAAGCAACTGCATCTGGTGGCTTTATCTTCATCGGAGATGTGCGTAATCTGCGACTTTTGGAAGCTTTTCATGCATCTGTGCAACTGTATCAAGCTGAACCTTCTCTGACTCGTGCTGAGTTGCAGCAAAGGGTACAAATGCAACTTTTCCAAGAAACAGAGTTAGTCATCGATCCAGCTTTTTTCAATGCTTTAAAGCAGCACTTTCCCCAAATTAGCCGCGTACAAATTCAACTTATTAGGGGAAAAGAAAGCAATGAGCTAACTCAGTTTCGTTATAATGCTATTCTTCATATTAGCAGTGAGCAGCAAGAAAATAGAGAAGTACAATGGCTAGACTGGCGCGAAAATAACTTCACAATATCTTCAGTACATCAGCTATTAATTGAGAAGCAACCAGATATTTTAGCTATTACCAATGTACCCAATGCACGGGTAATGACAGCAGTTCAAACAGCAGAATGGCTAGCAGATGGAGAAGATTTGCAAACAACAGGCCAGATGCGTAAGGCTTTGCAAGAAATTGAGAATTTAGGAGTAGATCCCGAAGACTTTTATGAGCTGGCTAATCAACTACATTACAGGGTAGATATTAGCTGGTCAGATTCAAATAATGAAGGAAATTATGATGTAATTTTTATACAAAAAGAAGCAATAAATCAGAAAATTGTTTTTCCACATAGCACACGACAACGTGCATGGCAATCTTATGGAAATAATCCCTTACAAGCTAAAGCAGCACGGAAATTAGTACCGCAGTTGCAAACTTATTTAGCGCAAAAGCTGCCGGAGTACATGATACCGTCTATATTTGTAGTGCGATCGCACTTACCTATGACGGCTAATGGTAAACTCGATCGCCGCGCCTTACAAGTACCAAATCTCATAAACTCAGAATTAGCAGCAGGTTATGTCGCGCCTCGAACTGCTGTAGAAGAAGTGTTAGTGAAAATTTTTGCTGAGGTGTTAGGAATCAAGCATGTTGGTATTCATGACAATTTCTTTAAATTAGGCGGACATTCTTTATTAGCAACTCAGCTTATCTCCAGAGTGCGCGACAGCTTCCAATTAGAGTTACCTTTACGTAGCGTATTTGAAGCTTCGACAATTGCAGAATTATCTAAAGTTGTGGAAAGCTTTAAAGAAAGCAATACTCAAAATCAAGCCCCAGCTTTAGTACCATTATCCCGTGAAAGTCGGCGGATGAAGTTATCTTCTCTAAACAAAGAAAGTAAGGAGAATTAACCAAAAAACAGGTAAGAAATATTTAGATGCGCTTACCTAGGAAAAAGGGTTAGTTGAATACATTTAACTCTAGATGATGCTCTCGATACTCGCGTCCTAAACGTTGGACAATGGCAATATCTGGTTCTGGTTCCGAGTTGTTGGGTAAAGTGATCGGCTTGGCTTCACGTAATGTCGCACGCTTGCCTAACAACTCAGCTAAATATTCACCAGCTTCATCACTACAATAAGCATGGGGTTCTCCTTCCGGTGACATTTCGACAATTTCCCCTTTAAGTAATTCAACTTTGCGCGAACTCAAAATGCGAGCGTCAATCATGCGGTGATATTCGTCAATCGTCCACTTAGCAGTAATAACGCTCATACCGATTGATTCCTCCCAATAATTCTTTTTATTTTTCCATGTTAAACCAGACAATATCTAGCTTCATTGCCAATTACCTACCAAAACAAAAGGTGCCCAGTAATAGGGATGTTTAAATTTAGGATTTAACTCTCCTGAAAGTAGAAAGAGTTGAGCGTTACGCAAAGCTTCGGCTTTTTTATGATTTTGAGCAATCTCTTTGTAAAACTGAATCATTAGAGCCGCAGTTGCTTCATCGTTGACACTCCAAAGAGTAGCTAATGTACTGCGTGCACCAGATTGTACGGCAATTCCCGCTAATCCTAAAGCGGCGCGGCTATCACCAGCGGCTGTTTCGCAAGCACTCAAGACAAGTAAATCTATTGCCGTTTGTTGATTTGTCTCGCGAGTTTTCAGTACAGAACTGAAATCGTTCACATTTAGCCGTTGGTTCCAAGTCAAAATGAAGGTTTCTTCTGCTTTGGAACTAAACTTTCCATGAGTTGCTAGGTGTAATATTCCTCCGGGAAAAGACTGAACAGCCTCTTCAATTCTTTGCAGAGTAAAATTGTTATCAAGAAAATTTCCGGCTGTGGAAAATATTCCTTTGATTTGCTCAAGCTCATATTTCACTCCAGGTAATGCCGGAAAGTTGTCACGAGCTTCACTGAGTCCCCCAACAACTGCTTGCAATCGTTTTTTTGCCAAAGGTTGAGGGGGTAATAACTCTAACCCTGGTGTATTAGCAATGTTATATTTTTTCTCAATTAAATATTGCTTTTTTTGTTGATCGTAAAGAGCCGCAATTGGGATACTCTGCAATGTTCCATCTAAGACAAAGACGATATTTTTGACGCCACTGTTTTGTAGATCTGATTCAATAGGGCGAATCAACCATTCGTATACTTGCTGTGAAGTTTGCACAAACTCACGAGCGCTTCTAAAAAATATTTTTTGATGGAGTTCTTTAATTTTTTCTTCAAATGTCTTTTGAGGGAGAATAACTGTATGCAATTTCAGTGATTTATTGTTTTGCTGATGCGGTAATGAGAGGATAATAGATAAGCGATCGCTTAAAACCACAGGATAAATTACAGCCGTTTGTTTCTGTTGATCGATTTCATCAATCTGCACGGGTTTCGCGTCTACACAAGCTCTGCGAAAAAAGTTATCTAATTCTGCTAACTGTAATGATTCAATAACTTTTCTGGCTTTATCTAAATTTTCTGTACTAGGTTCCCCAGTTTTTGGTAATAGCAAACTCACATACTCGCGGTAGACTGGTTCTACTTCATCGCGAAAAGAAAATTGAGCGTCACGATTAACGGTAACTAAATCACGGCGGATGGATTTTAAATTTTTGACTGCTTTATCATAGGCTGCGATCGCTCCTAGTTCGTTACCTTGAGCATTACCGCTAGCGCTAAGAATACGTCCTAATTGCCATTGCCAACGATAAGCAATATCCCGCGCTTGAATCCCTTCTGCTAATTTTAGCGCTTGTTGGGTCAAGGTTTGAGCTTCCGACCATTGCTGAGTTTGTTCATATAAACTCCCCAAAGTACCTAAAGCATAAGCTTGCGATCGCACATCTTCGAGGATTTTAGCTTGCTGATAACCTGTAGCGACAACTTTAGCTGCCGTGCAGAGGGAATCAGCAGTTGCGCAAGTGTTTTGAGTGGGAATTCCTCCCTTAGCTAAAACTCCCATTTTTGCTAGCTTCAGTAGAGTTTGAGCAAAGTTGATTTGAGCATAAACACTGCTGCGGCTTGCTGGTAAGCTTTCCAGCTTTGCTGATAAACTTGCAACTTCAGAGAGAATTTCCTGTGACAAAGCTGGGGTTGGTGATTCTGTTGGTAGAGATTGTACCAACAGCCGTAGTTGATTTAATTGTGCTTGTAACTGTGTTCTCTGCTTCTGAGAAATACTAGCAGCGCGTTTATAAAACTGTATTGCTTCTTCGCTGTTTTGCTGCGCTTGAGCAGTATTTCCCAAACTTAACAAAATTTCTGCTAGCCTTTCTTGTTCAATGTTTGGCTGTGCTTGGGCTTTATTACCTAAACTTAACTTTAAATTACAAATTTCTTCTACTTGCGATCGCTTTGCTTGGATCTGACAACTTTGCTCTAATATCTGCCGGGATTTATTGACATCTCCAACTACAAGTAAGCTTTTACCAAGACTAAGCAATCCAGTTGCTTTCAACAAAGAGTCTGGTTGTTTATCTAAAGTCAGCTTTATGTCTTCTAAGGTGTTAGTAGCGCGACGGTAAAGACCTAATGTTTGTAGTGCCTGAGCTTGATTAATTTTGCTACCAATTTTACCTGACTCATCTCCAATTTTACTGTAAGTAGTTGTTGCGTCTTGCCAACTAGTTAAAGCTTTTTCTGTTTCTCCTCGTGCTAGTTGTAACTGACCTTGAGTATTAAGTGCTTGAGCACGAATCGATAAATAATCTTTACTATCACTTTTGCTTTGTAATAGCTGCAAACTTTGTTCAGTAGCCTGTTGAGCATCAGCTAATTGTCCCAATTGTTGATAAGTTAAGGAAAGATAATTTAATATCAGAGCTTGGTTGAGTTTATCTCCTTTAGATTGAAACGATTCCTTTGCTAGCTGGAAAATCTTTAGTGCTGGAGAATATTGTTCTTTTTGGTATGCTACTAAACCTTGATCTAATAATTCCTTGCCATTTGCAGTTTGAGTCTGTGATACCTGGGGATTGATGACTGCAACTAGGGGAGAACTTTGATTAATTAAATTGACAGCAGGATTTAGAGATAAGGTAGCGAGAAGTAAAAGTATAGACATAAATAATTAAGTAGGTAAATAAGACAGGAAACAAATGACAAATGACAAATGACTATTAACTAAAATGGTTGAGTATAAATAATAGAAAAATAGAGTCCGTTTTCTTGCCAAGTATTTTTATTAGGAATATCAATACCGAGAGGGATACCCCAATCAAAACGTGCTGTTAAATTGTTTTGTTGCCACAAAAATCCGATTCCAGTTGAGGCGATAGTATCGGGATTAAGAGTAGTTCTCCCTGGTTGAGAAATATTCCAAGCAGTACCAAAATCAATGAATGGTGTAACTTGTAGCAACCCTTGAATTTCTGGCACACGCAACACTGGATAGCGCAATTCCGCAGTCGCTAAAAAGCCATTGTCTGCTAATATTTGGTCTTGACGATAACCCCGAACTGTTGCTTGTCCTCCTAAGCCAATCTGTTCGGAAGCTAATAGGGGTCTATCAGCTAATTGCACATCTGCACGTACTAGAAATAAAGTTTCTGGTGCTAGCAGTCGCACCCATTGCGCCTGTCCGCGCCAAGCAAAGAATTGACCATCCGGTGCATCTTCGTTAATTGTGGCATCTAACGCATCTATGCCTAAACTAAATTGCGATCGCGCCGCGAGTACTTGTTTGCTACTACGCTGAGTCCAGTCTTGAAACAACCGCAATATTGTTGCTTTCGTCTTCCCATTTGCATCTGCACCCACAGAAGGAAATGGCAATCGTTCTCCTACTTGTGCTTCTAAAAAGCCAACATCACTATCTCTGTGGGTAATACTTGCTCCGACTGCAAATTCGGTAGTGGGAGTTTGCACTAATGGTTGGCGAAAGGTAACGCCGTACTCTTGGGAAGTACCTTCAATATCTAAAACATTGAACGGTTCCTCAATTACATTACTGGATGCATAGCTATAGTTAAACTGCAAAGTACCATTGCGGGGATTGATGGGTAATTTATAGCTGAGATCTACACTATTACTGCCATCGGTGTTTGCATAACCAATACTTAATCCATCTCCCAATCCTAATAGATTTGCTTGATTAAGTTGGATTTGTCGTTCAAAACTACCTATGCCTGGTGTGCGGTTATTATCTAAGCTAATTTGAGTGCTAAAGGTTTTTGCTTCAGCGACTTGCACAGATAATACACTCGCACCAGGATTAACACCATTGCCTAATTCCGCAGAGATATTTTTAATTAGCGGATCTAATTGTAATAGTTGCAAAGCTTGCAGTAATTTTTTTAAATTTAAAGGTTTATCTGTAGCTAAGGCTAGGCGACTTCGCACATAGTTAGGATTGAGCCGTTTTGTACCGCGAACCTCAATACTTTCTAAACTACCTTCCACAACTTGAATTTTAACGGCACCACCCTCTGCTTTAAAAGTTTGGTCTGAAGGAATGTATGCACCTGAATTAACGTAACAGGGTAAATCTGAATTTTTATTTTCAGCTTGGCAACCTTTAGTGTAAAGTTCAGTAATTTTATCTGCTGCTTCTAATAGTTGGGTAAAAGTGATGGGTTTGTTGATAAATTCTTTAAGTGCTGCATCTAATTCTTGTTTATTAAAGACAGTGCTACCCACTACCTCAAAACCAGTCACCTGAATTGTTCCAGGTAAATCTCTAGGGACTGTTTCGCTAGTTGCAGGTATGGGAGTAGTTGTAGGTGGAGACTGCAATAATTCTTCAAGATTCGGCAGTTTTGGTATTGTTGGGGTTGGGGGAGTTGGCTGTTCGATTTGGCGGTCTATGTCTTGTACAGGCGGATTAGCTGGAGTTTGTGCTAGTGATTTGAAAATGAGAAAGTTGAATATAAAAAATGTAAATATTAGCCAAGTTATACAATTTGATATTTGAAATTTAGAAGTTTTTTGCGACGAATACATATAAATACAGTTATTTTATTTAGATAGTGAATATAGATTTAAAAAAGGAATCTCACGCAGAGGCGCAGAGACGCAGAGAAGAAATATAAGAGAAGTTTTGACTTGTTACAAACTATTTAGAATGGTTGAAGACATCCTACATAAGGGGTTTTGGTCAGCATTTATCGGCAGTTAATATTCCTGATTACAGTATTTACGCTAGAACTCTCTGTACCTCTTACTTCTTTGCGTCCTTAGCGCCCTTTGCGGTTCGTTTTAAAACCCCTTTAGCAGCACAGTTAGAGGAATTCACCCAAGCAGCAAAAAATTTAGGCGTTTGAGATATCAGCGTAACTTCGCCCTTGTCATTAAATACCCAACCTGTAGCAGGCATAATTAATGCTGTCTTCTGTTTGACAGGAGTTGCAGTAGAAGTTAACGCTGTCTGCTGCGTGGTGTCAGCTCGGATGCGGATATCTTCCCACACCGTATCACTGCTGAGAAATTCATCAGGTTTAGGCGGTAAACCACCACGCCCAACATCAGTAAATGCACTAGCTACTTTTTCATTAACTGCGCTACAGCTTTGGGCAATTTGCTGCGAAGGGTCAGTGGCGTTTATCGGTAAAGAAACAATTCCTTTGCTGGGGTCAATATCTGGGGAACTGATGCTGACTATGCCATTTAACTGCGGATTAGTTTGGGAAATCGCTGTAATATCGTTAGTTGGCAGAAATTGCGGGTCAAGTTTTTCCGGGTCGGTTGTGCCTAATTTCTGCTCAAGTTCTTGTCTAGTCAGCGTTGCTAACCCAATAACTCCTTTGGCATTGATTTCGATAGTTCCGCCGCTACCAGAAAAAGCATTTGCAGAGATATCATTATTTTCGACAGGCGGAGAGACGATAAAGCCTCGATTAAGATCTAGATTAATTGCGATCGCACCCCCATCGCCACCTGCACCTTGTCTACCTGCGGTAGTGGAGACTACACTGTTGCGGCGAAACAGCAATAAATCTTGCAAGTTGAGTGTGATGCTACCACCTTGACCGCTATTGGTGTCGGCGGTAATCTGGGCTTGATTGTCCAGAGTCAAACGATTGGATGTAATGCTGATGCTTCCTGCGACACCTGTTCCTCGACTATCTACAGTGATTCTGGCACTGTCTTTAATTGTGGCTTGCCCTGATGCAACATCAATCGTACCGCCATTACCTGTAGAGTTCGCTTCGGTGTTGGCAAACAGTCCGCTATATTGATTAATCGGGCCGAGGATGCGTCTAATTTCCGCATCATTTTGCGGTAAAACAAAGTTGTAACTACCTTCAAGTTGATCGAGTTGCTCTTTTAATCCATTAAGTTGTTGAGCATAAGTAGGGTCTTGCGCAGCAATTAAAATCTGCTCCAGCCCATTGAAATTATTAATTAAGTTCTTAATTGGTTCGAGTATCTTGCTAATTTCTAGATTATTGACAAGCAGAAGAAAATCGTAGCTATTTTTAAATTGTTCGATTCGTTGTTTTAGTTCATCAAGTAGTAGATTGGAACTAGGATTTTCAAGTAATGCACTTAAATTATTAATCAAGTTAGTAATAGGGTCGAGTATACGTTTAGGTTCTTGGTCGTTTGCAACGAGAAAAGCATTGTAGATAGCTTTTAGGATATCAAGTCGGTTTTTAAGTTCATTAAGTCGTTGTTCGTATTCATAATTTTGTCCAGCAATCGTAATATTATTGTTTGCACTAATTTTGATACTACCAGCTACTCCACTTCTATAGGCATTAGTGATAATTTGTCCTCCAGTTGTAAGCTCAAGATTATTTACATCAATATCGATATTGCCACCGCTATTGCTACTTTTAGAAGGAGCACTCAAAACACCTCCATCGCTAATAGTTAAATTTCCAGTTTTAATAGTGATACTTCCACCAGAACCAGCATCTGATTTTTCACTTTCAGTATTCACAGATAATCCACTAGAAAATCTAATCAAAGGTGCTGCTCCAGAGATAGTAACAGAAGCAGCAGCTTGGTCTTCATCTTTAAGAGGATTAATATTAATGTTGCCACCATTGCCACTACCAAAAGTTTCAGCATTGATTCTAGCTCCCTCTGTTAGAGAAAGAGACTGTGTTTTGATATTGATATTACCTGCATTGCCACTGCCAAAAGTTTGAGCATCTATTCTTGATATGTCGCTCAAAGATAATGACTGAGAAATGATATTTAAATTACCTGCATTACCACTGCCAAAAGTTGTAGCTTGGATCAGCGATTCATTACTAAAAGAAAGTTCCTGAGCCTTGATATTTACATTGCCTGCATTTCCTTGCAAATAAGTTCTCGCATTTAAAATAGAATTATCTGTAAAAGATACTGTTTTATCTGCCGTAATATAGACATTACCGCTATCTCCCGAACCTAAGGTACTAGCATTTAAAATAGAGTTATTTGTTAGAAATAAAGAGTCAGTATTTATATTAATATCACCCCCTCCCGCACCTTCTTGATTAGATAAATTTTGTATAGATACGGTAATTTTATTAGTACCAGTGTTGATACTACTGTCAGAAAGTGAGACCGCACCGCCAGTTGTGTTAACAGTTATGCTCCCTGCTTTTCCAGTTCCTTCAGTATTAGCTAATAGAGAACTTTGATTGTTCAGAGACACGGAACTAGCCTCAATATTAATGTTTCCTCCCTTCCCTGAACTATAAGTTGTAGTTTCCAGATTACTGTTAGTTATCAATAAATCTCCCAGAGATTTAACTACTATATTGCCAACATCATTACCATCCACAAAATTACTATTATTGATTTGAGAGTCTTTAATGGTGACTTTTTGTGGAGAAAAGTCTGTAGATTCTGAGCTTCCAATCAATATTTTGCCAAGATTCCCGGTACTAGAAATTTGACTTGCATTCTCAATTCGGATTTCTTGACGCGCATTAATAGCTATCTCTCCTGCATAGCCAGAGCCAATATTACTGGTATTCAAATTAGAGCCATTTAAGTAGACAGAACCAGCAGTTGAGTTGATGCTGATGCGATTAAAGTCATTATTATTAGAATTGCTAGAGGTTTTGATATTACCTACATAAATATCACCAGGGGCTTCAATAGTTACATCTCCACCCGCCTGTAACTTACCTTGTAAGTCAAGATTGCTACCTACCAGAGTCAAATCTTGTCCAACGCTTAAATCCCCAGTATTGCTAATACTTCCTGACTGATTGACACCAAACTGCAACCCCGGACGCAAGCTGACTGTGAGTAATGGGGCTTTTTGAGGATTTGTGGCGCTAAACTTCAGGCCATTTTCAAATACAAAGCTATTGGCTGTCGTCGCCAAAAACGAACCTGCAACATCTAAGCGAACATTGGAACCAAAAATAATACCATGAGGATTGAGGAAGAACAGATTTGCTCTACCATCGACACCTAAAGTACCGAAAATCTTTGAAGGGTCGCTACCTGTAACGCGAGTGAAGATGTTTTCAATACCTGCGGGATTGGCAAAGTAGACTCGTTGTCCATCACCAATATTGAATTGCAAGAAACTCTGGAATAAATTGACACCTCTAGTAGCACCGCCTTCAATTAAGATTGCAGGTAATCCCTGAACGTTGGCATTTGGTGTAAGTTTTGTACTTTCTGCCCCTAATGTACCATCTGGGAGAATTTGAGCGCGTACTGAATTTGTCAATGCAGTAGTCATTGCTAATAGAATTACCAACCTCAATTGCCATAAATGTTGCCGATTAGCTCGAATCATCTCAGTATTGTGCCGGGAGTCTTAGCTTGGCTTATTTATACGGAATTAATCTATAAACTAAGTAGATTTTTGGATAAAAAGTATCCAACATTCTACTCATCCCTAGGGCAAATGGCGAGGATTGTGATATTTTATTGCTATTGATGCTGAGTTCCAGACTTTAGCCCTGATTACTTGCTGTCATTGGCTTTTAGCAGCACAGTTAGAGGAATTCACCCAAGTCGCAGAAGACTTCGGCGTATAAGATATCAGCGTGACTTCGCCCTTGTCATTAAATACCCAACCTGTCGCAGGCATAATTAATGCTGCCTTCTGTTTACCAGGGGTTGCATTAGAAGTTAAAGCCTGCTGTGTATTGCTAGCCCGGATGCGGATATCTTCCCAAACATTATCGCTGCTGAGAAATTCATCAGGTTTAGGTGGTAAACCACCACGTCCAGCATCAGTAAATGCACTAGCTACTTTTTCATTAACTGCGCTACAGCTTTGCGCTATCTGCTGCGAAGGATCGGTGGCGTTTATCGGTAAAGAAACAATTCCTTTGCTGGGGTCAATATCTGGGGAACTGATACTGACTATGCCATTTAACTGCGGATTAGTTTGGGAAATCGCTGTAATATCGTTAGTTGGCAGAAATTGCGGGTCAAGTTTTTCCGGGTCGGTTGTGCCTAATTTCTGCTCAAGTTCTTGTCTAGTCAGGGTTGCTAACCCAATTACGCCTTTAGCATTGATTTCGATGGTTCCGCCGCTACCAGAAAAAGCATTTGCAGAGATATCATTATTTTCGACAGCAGGGGAGACAATAAAGCCTCGATTAAGATCTAGATTAATTGCGATCGCACCCCCATCGCCACCTGCACCTTGTCTACCTGCGGTAGTGGAGACTACACTGTTGCGGCGAAACAGCAATAAATCTTGCAAGTTGAGTGTGATGCTACCACCTTGACCGCTATTGGTGTCGGCGGTAATCTTGGCTTGATTATCTAGAGTCAGACGATTAGCACTCATGCTAATACTACCTGCGACACCTGTTCCCTGGCTATCTACAGTAATTTTTGCATCATCTTTAATGGTGACTTGCTGGGATTCAACATTAATCGTACCGCCATTGCCAGTAGAGTTAGCTTCTGTATTGGCGAACAATCCACTATATTGATTAATCGAGCCGAGGATACGTTTAATTTCGCTATCATTTTGCGGGACAACAAAATCGTAGGTATCTTTAATTGAATTGAATTGATTTTTTAGTTCATTCAATCGTTGATCGTATGTCAAATCTTGACCAGCGATCGCAACATTATCTGTTGCATTAATTTTGATGTTACCAGCTTGTCCACTTCTATAGGTATTAGTAACAATTTGTCCACCGCCTGCAATATCAAGATTATTGACATTAACGTTGATATTGCCACCGTTACCGCTACTTTTAGAAGAAGCGCTCAAAACAGCACCATCCTTAATATTTAAATTACCAGTATTAATAGTTATATTGCCACCAGGCCCCGCATCTAGTTGTTCGCTTTCGGTATTAACAAAGAATCCGCTAGAAAGTCCATTTAAAGTTGATGCACCAGATATGGTAACAGAAGCAGCAGATTGTTCTTGAGAATTAAGAGGATTAATAGTAATATTGCCACCTTTACCACTAGCAAAAGTATCGGCATTGATTCTCGAACCATCTGTTAAAGAAAGGGACTGTGTTTGTATATTGGCATTACCGGCATTACCACTACCAAAAGTTTGAGCATCGATTCTTGATGTATCGCTTAAGGTCAATAACTGAGTGTTTATCTCCAGATTACCTGCATTACCAATGTCAAAAGTTTCGGCTTGAATTAGCGATTTATTACTGAAAGAAAGCTCCTGAGTTTTGATATTAATATTGCCAGCATTTCCAGTGGAATAAGTTCTCGCATTTAAAATAGAACTGTCTATAAAAGATACTGTTTTATCTGCTGTAATATAGACGTTACCACCGTTTCCTGAACCAAAAGTGCTAGCATTTAAAAGAGAGTTTTTTGTTAATAGAAAAGAATTAGCAGTGATATTAATATCACCACCACCCTGACCTTCTTTTCTTTCTACATTTTGGGGGTCTGTGGGAAGTAGCCCATCGCTACCAGTGTTGATACTGCTTTCAGAAAGCGATACTGCACCACCAGTTGTGTTAACAGTTACGCTTCCGGCTTTTCCACTTCCTTGAGTATTAGCCAATAGAGAACTTTGATTACTCAAAGATACTGAGTTAGCCTTAACGCTAATATTTCCTCCGTTCCCTGAACCATAAGTTGCAGTTTCTAGATTACTGCTAGTGAGAAATAAGCCTCCAAGAGATTGAACTATTATATTTCCTGCATCTTTAGTGAGGATATTTTCTCGATTATTACCTTCTACTAAGTTGATAGCGGTCAAGAAAGTGTGGTCAAGTGTGACTTTATTAGGAATGATTGGCTGCTCATCAAGAGTATTCCCAATTAAGATATTTCCAAAATAGCCATTACTAAAAATTCCCTGATTTAGACTGTCATCAGTAGCAAAATTGTCAATCAGAGAAATCTCATTTAGTGCATTAATAATTATATTTCCAGCATAACCGCCACCTGTATTAGTTGTACTCACCCTTGACTGATCCACCTGTACCGAGCCTTGATTGGCAGTAATTTGAATATAGCCAGGTAAAAAGTAGGTATTGGAATCATTAGGATTAATAACTAAGCTATTACTTTCACTAGTTATTTGGCTGTCATTAATAGAGATATCTTTTTGACTAGCATGAATCTCAACAGATCCAGCTTCTCCTAAGCCATTATTATCTGTTTTTAGAGTAGCTGCTTTTAGGGATATTGCACCAGCTTCAATACTAATATTACCTGCATCACCTGTACCACTTAAGACATCGCTATTTAGCCAAGAATCGAAAATATTCACTGTACTGGGAGAGAAGTTGGCATATTCTGATTTGCCAATGAAAATTCTGCCATAATTTCCACTACTAGAAATTTGAGTTTGATTCTCCAACCTGACTTCGTTACGAGCACTAATATTTATATCTCCAGCATAGCCTGAACTAGCATTGTTAGTATCCAGATGAGACCCATTTAAGTAGACAGAACCATTCGTGGATTTTATATTTATGCTGCTAAATTCTTTACCATTTGAACTATTAGCTCCATCCGTGAAATAGCTAGAGGCTGTTATATTACCTAAATAAAGATCACCAGGAGCTTCAATAGTTATATCTCCAGCAAATCCATTGGGTGTTGCCGATACAATATCTGCTAATCTTGTATCAATTCCTCCATTTTTACTAATGAGGGTAATATTACCTCCATTGCCGCTGCTAGTGTCATGTAAATTTGAAAGCAGTGAACCATTAATACTAATATTATTATTAGCAAGGAATAGGATATTATTATTACTGTCAACACCTAGAGAAATATCAATTACTCCATTAGTTGCGATGTCACCTCGTGAATCAATGGTGACATCACCGAAATCCCAAATTGAACCAGCTTTTATATTGCCTAGTAATTGATTCGGAGCATACTGATTAGTTAAAAGAATTTTGCCTTTTACAGGTTCACCAGTGCCAGAATAATTTAAATTGACAATACTACCGATATTTATATCTGCACTTGAAGTTGGTGCGTTAGGGTTAACCATACCAATCACACCAGGAATAGGATTTGGTGTTAGTCTTGGGGTTCTAAAAGCAGTAGTTCCGGCGCGAATATCTAATGTCGGTTCTCCTCCACCATTAATAGCAACAGAATTCGTGCCATTAGGTAGGCTGGTTGATAGCGGCACATTTTCTGTGATTGAGTTCGCAGGGTTAGTTGTATCTGCACCTGTAATAGTAATACTGCCAATATTTACAGAACCCCCTGCTAATATGTGCAAAGAGGCTCCTTGATAGCTATTGAAACTCACATCTCCGCTAGCGCGAATGATGGGATCACCAGGGCTGGAAAGATTTCCTAAATTACCATCTAGTTGCTCAATGCGAAAATTGCCACCAGCCCAGTAGTGAGCATCTCCGGCTACGGTGTTGGGACTGCGCAACAGCATATCGCTACCAGAGAACAAGCCACTTTCGGGGTGATTGAGGGCAAAGATATCGACAGCGCGATCGCCTTGTACAATTAACTGAGCACCTGCGGAGGCAATGAATGGATTTGCAGCGGTATCTCTTACTTTGACTGTATCTTGAGCTTGTAATGTTAAATCTCTACCTGCTTGTAAGCTACCTTGTAAGTCGAGATTGCCACCTACTAGAGTCAAATCTTGCCCGACGCTTAAATTCGCAGTATTGCTGATACTTCCCGTTTGATTTACGCCAAACTGTAACCCCGGACGCAAACTGACTGTTAGTAATGGTGCTGCTTCGGGATTGGTGGTGCTAAATTTTAAGCCATTTTCAAATATAAAGCTATTGGCTGTCGTCGCCAAAAATGAACCTGCAACATCTAAGCGGGCATTGGGGCCAAAAACAATACCATTAGGATTAAGGAAAAATAAATTTGCTCTGCCATCTACACCCAAAGTACCGAAAATCTTTGAGGGATCGCTACCTGTAACGCGAGTCAAAATATTTTCAATACCTGCGGGATTGGCAAAGTATACTCGTTGTCCATCACCCACGTTAAATTGTAAGAAACTCTGGAATAGATTTATACCTCTGGTAGCTCCGCCTTCAATTAAGGTTGCAGGTAATCCTTGAACATTGGCATTTGGTGTCAGTTTTGTACTTTCTGTACCTAATGTGCTGTCTGGGACAATTTGAGCACGCACAGAATTCGTCAATGTGGCAATCACGCCACTTATGGCTAATAAAATTACCAACCTCAATTTCCATAACTGTTGGCGAGGAGCTTGAACCATGTCAGTATTGCCCTTGGATACTTTGGTATTTCAGGTATACACGATGAAAAACGAAATTAAGTAGATTTTTGGAGAAAAATCATCCAACATTCTATTCATCCACCAAGACAACTGGCGAGGTTGATAATTTTATTACTGCTCTACGAAAAAAGATATGAATTTCAAATTTTGTGAAGTGCGTAGGCGTAGCCCGTCGTAGACATCGCAGCTATAGAGGTTTGCGGTTAAGTTACCAAGTTCAGATAAAGACTTGTGATTGCAGCGTAGCGGCTTTTTGTTCGCTGAAAGAGTTCCGCCAACGCAATGACATTTTATAAGCGGTATAGCGAACTTAATATAAGTCCTAAAGACATGAAAAAACCCGGTTTATTTTGAGAAACCGGGCGTGTTAACTAATACAAAATTGAAAAAAGAATGCAACACATCGATAAAACCCCTCCCCAACCCTCCCTCGAAGTTTGCTCAATGGGGGGAACCCCCGCACGCAAATTCTCTCCGCCTGCGGGCAGGGTGCCCGATAGGGCGGGTGGGGTACTGTCGCAAACATTTTTTGAATCGTAAAATTATTGATTTATTTCTGGGCAGTACAACATGGCAATAGGGGCTTATCTGTCACCTCTTCAAGGTTTACTGATTTCAACAAATCTGCCCAATATTGTTGAACTTCTGGATTGGTCGGATTCTCACGCCGTAAATCAGCTAAAATGCTGAGTGCGTTCTCCCAAAAGCCAGCTGTTGCATACAGAACTGCACGATCTAAAGGTTTTGGAGTCTCTTGTATCTGCTCTGCAATGTTTTCGTCCTGCATAAGTTCAATTTTGCCTTCTAGATACACGTCTAGATCGCGGCTGTTAGGATCGCAAATCATTGAAAAAGTCCAAGTATATTCTTTGTCGGCTTTTAAAGATGGTTGCTTAGCAGGCAAGGTTACACTAACAATTCCAGCCTGCTCAATTGGTTGGAAAGTTTCTTTGTATAACGGATCGGTATTCTCGTCATCTCGCAAAGCAAATTCTAGCCCTGCTAGTGTTTGAGAAGTTTTAGGAATGTAGAAAAAGAATGTTGGATGGTCCTTTGTGGTATGTTGAGCTTCTTTGTTTGTGGGAATTAAAGGAATAGCAACCTCTGCATTCTGAAAGCACGCTCCCCTCGATGCTGCTGATCTTACTCTACCTGGTTTTCCCGGCACAAAACCAATCAAACTCCTGCGTCCCTGAAGATAACCTGTAACATTTCTAATTGCCGCAGTAGCATATCTATCTCCAGGGCGTATTTGCGCTGCTTGCTGAAATAACCCCAAAGCTTTGCGGTAGTTTCGCTGTCTGGTTGCAGTGTAGCCAGACCGCATATATTGGTCATAAGCAGACTTCGCTTGTGCCAATTGGAAAATTGGATTTGCTGCTAAAAGTTTGGTTGTGCTAATAGCACTACAAGGTAGGCATACTAAAACAGTCAACAAATAACTTATCCACAATTTAAGTTTCATAATATTTATATCTGCTGGTACTACTGTACTCAGTTTCTAATACAGTCAAAGCTTTTTTCTATAACAATTTCCCGAAACGCAATCCTAATAACCTTAAAAACTTCATGTTAAAAACCTTGAAGATATGTATCTCCACATAGATATACATACTTGTGTTAGACAGGGCATAACAATTACTAGTTCCCATTTAAATTGTTTCTAATGAACAAAGTCTTCTCCAGCCGACGCAGAAAGATTTTTAAACTGTTTAAGTAGGCAGAAAAAACAGCTTTTAATTACTAAGTACATTATTTAATAAGTTCGTAAATAATTAAATTTAGAACTACTCTGCATTTTTCTGCGTTTAAAAAGGCTACGAAGTTGGTAAGTATTTATTCTGAAGTAAGATGCTTTCCTTAATTGCAAATAGCTAGATTCCTTTAAATCCCATACTGCCTTCTACTTGCTGTTTAACCTGTGTAGAACTCAACTTACCAGATGCGATTCTGCGAGAAGTTTGACGTTGAATACCAAGTTGGCTGAGGAATATACCAGCTAAAATCAAGCTACCACCAAGATATTGAGCCATAGTAGGGGCTTCATTTAATTTTAAAAAAAAGATTCTACAGGATTAACTGCTCAATAAAAAATTGAATTTCTCGGAAAGCATAAAGGTGAGTTTGGTAGTGGTGACGCCTTACATCGTTACTTTTTTGGTGATCTAGAGCCAATTGCTGTACAGCCTGGTGGTTAACCTTTACAACAAAACCGATGATGTCACGATCGCTTACTGTACAACCTACGATGTGGTTGTCGCGATCAAAAAAGGCAAGGTAACTAAGTTTGCAGCCAGCGAAGTAAAGTAAACCCCACATTCCAGTTAGCATCGGGCTTTCGGTGGCAGGCGTAGCATCGCCTGTCACACCCATACTGATAAGCTTTATTTATTAATACTATCCACAATTATTTGTCAAGCTGTGTTGACTTATTGTAACAATATTGTTAAATTTATTTACATAAGTTAACAAGCAAGAGAAAAAATTATGTATACCACTGTTAATGAAGACGGCGTTCTCAATAACTACCCAACCGAACCCCAGATGTACTATGCTGAGTACCCTGCAATTTGGGAACAACGCAAATATCTTTTACAAGGTGCATTTGCTACATTACTTGTCACCACTATCGTCTTGGTTGGCTTGAGTGTTAGCTAAGATTCTTTGATTTCGGTATCAGTAGCTCTCATGGTCATTTAACCTCTTCCTCATTACCTCGGCGACAAACCGAGGTTTTTTGTTGCTGTGGAGATATGGTTTTCAATGTGAGTGCGATCGCTGTCGAATTCACGTTAATAAATGTCTGTTTACAGCATTAACCGTAAAATATTCAGTCGATGCTTCCAACTAGAATGTTGATTTCACCAAGGATGCAATCGCAATTTTAATAACAGGTCTGGCTCTGAAAAATTATAGCCAGCATTTGTAATTTACAAGATCGTCGTAACTCTTTCTTATTCAGGACTAGATTTTTGTAATGGTCGCTTAAAATGAGTTAGAAAATCTAAAATTATTTTGATTGGGGCTGAAAGAAAAACTGAGCCGAAAAATATCGTTCCATAGTTGAGCGATTGATCGGTTATATCAATTTGCTCTGCAATTACTGAATCTGAAACAGATAGAGTTAACAAATTAACTATTATTTCTCTGTGAACTCTGCGTTCTCTGCGGTTTATTTTTCCGTTGTCTTTGCGTAAGTCCTGTTTTATATTAAATTTTCCTTTAGGTGACACAAAAAAAGGCGGTCAAGCCGCCTCTAGAGAGATTGTTTTGAGCGAATAGTAGAGTCTTAACTAAACTGTTGGACACACATTATTCTCTGCATTTTATGTAGCCAAATTCACGAGAATTGAGATTACCACTTGTGTCTGATCCAGTCGTAAATCTCTACATATTCACTGCCTGGAACATTCCATGAGTAGTCATATTCCATACCCTGAATAGCTAATTCGCGGAACTCGTCAGGAGAGTAATTCCACAAATCAATTGCCCGTTCCATTGCTGATTCAAGCGCTTGATTATCGCTCTGATAAAACACATAACCATTACGCTTTTCAGGTGGTACATTCTCGTCGTAATTGCGGTCAAATACTGTATTCACCAAACCACCAACACCGCGAACAATCGGTACAGTGCCATACTTCAAGCCAATCATTTGAGTTAATCCACAGGGTTCGTAATTGCTGGGGACAACAATTATATCTGCCCCCGCATAAATCAGGTGGGATAATTCCTCATTAAAGCCCAGTTCTAAATGTACATCTGGGTTGCTATTTAAAAATTCTTTTTCATGTTGGAAAGTAGCGTTGATTCCCGCTTCTGTAGCCGAACCTAGTAATACAAATTGCGCTCCTTTATAGAGGGCGTAATAAATGGCGTGATGAACAAGATGCACACCTTTTTGATTATCTAACCGACCAATGTAAGCAACTATTGGTTTATCATCTTGACGGAGCAGGAGACGTTCTCGTAAAGCTTTTTTGTTATCGAATTTTTGTTCAAAATTGTTCTTGGTATAGTTAGAAGAGATGTAGCGATCAACTTCTGGATTCCAAAAATCGTAATCAATACCGTTGAGCACCCCACGGAATTTATCTTGATGCAAATGCAAAGTATGACCTAAACCGCAACCAACATCGCTAGTACGAGCTTCCCAAGCGTGGTTTGGAGAAACTGTGGTGACAGCATTGGAGTAAACAATACCCCCTTTCATGAAATTCAAAGCAAAGGGGTTGAAGTTATCACGCAGCTTATCGTATTGGAAGTAATACTCTGGTCGATTTAAACCTGTGGCCTCAAGAGTTTCTACACCTCCCATTCCCTGATGTTTAAAGTTGTGGATGGTGTAACAAACTCTTTGATACTCCATGCCATAATACTTGTACATTTCATGGAGCATGACTGGAACTAAGCCTGTTTGCCAATCATGACAATGGATGATATCAGGTCGCTTATTGCTTTGAAGTAAAAATTCCAAAGCAGCTTTGCTGAAAAAGGCAAAGCGCATATTATCGTCATTGCAACCGTAATAGCAGCCCCGATTAAAGAAATTATCTTGAGAATGAGGTTCAATGAAGAAACACACCCGTCCATGTACCCAACCACAGTACACCGAACACTCAATAGCTCCACCATACCAGGGTACTGACAAATTGCGATAGGCATCATGCCATCCCCAAATATGGTCGTAGCGCATACAGTCATACTTGGGCAGAATTAGCTCGACACAATGTCCTCGAATCTCTAATTCCCGACTCAGTCCGTAAACAACATCCCCTAAACCGCCTGCTTTAATTACAGGAGCACATTCCGAGGCAATCTGTACAATGTACATTCCTAGTCCTCGCTTCACAAAACTTTATTTGTACTATATTCCTATCAGTATATGAAAAATGTACTCATTGACACGTAAGTGATGGAATGATAAGTAAAAAAAGTTAAACACAGGGCTAGCAATAATGAAATCTATTAGTATCAGCCCAAAATTATGCAATTTGTGAGATGCAGATTATTGCTAATGTCGTACTGCCATAGTCTTTAATAAGGAATGACTGTGCTTGAGTCTCAAGCTCTTAAGTTCTCGCGCGCTGATCGTTTCTTCTTCGACTCCGCACTAACCGCGAGTCGGGATAATACATTTTCCACTCCCTTGTGCGCTTGTGTTAGATGAATCGGGTCATTCATCATGACAAAAAGAAAATTCGCAGCCAAAAGCATGGCCTCGATTTCAAAAACCACTTGAGCAACTTCGGCATTAGGATCTATCTGTCCCAAGTCCTGCGCCTCAAGAATGCACTGCCTCAATAATGTAAGCCACTTACCTAGCACTTCGACGACGCGATCGCGCGCTGGACCGGGACGCGTGTCGAGTTCCGCAGCGACTGAGGCAAAAAAACATCCACCCGGAAAAACTTTGCGTTCGAGATGTGAAACAAATGAATTAACCACTGCTTTGAGTCGATCAGTTCCCGCAAGCGCCCTCATTGCAGGCTGAATCACTTCATTATCAAAAATCTCGGCTGCCGTTTCGATCGTCGCCAACTCCAGTTCTTCTTTGGATTTGAAATGTGCATAGAGTCCACTCTTGCTCATTCCAATCTCAGTCGCCAGATCTCCCAGCGACAAGCCACTTAGTCCCTTCGTTGTTGCTAGCTTCGCCGCAGTAAGCAAAATGGTGGCGCGGCTGGACTGTCCTTTCAAGCGGCGGGAATTACTACCTTCTGAACTGGTTTTGGATGATGAAGCAACACTCATAACTCGAATCAAAACTTATGACTTGACAATAGCACGAACGGTCGTCATAATCAAGAGACAAAGAACGAACGTTCGTTTTTTTATGCATAACTTTTCATAGCAAATCAAAATTAGAAACTGGAAATAAACTTATGCCATTAGTGAATGTCAAACTGATTGAAGGCGTTTTCACGTCAGATCAAAAGCAAGAGATGATCCGCAAGCTCACTGACACAATGGTGTCGATCGAAGGCGAGAACCTGCGTTCAGTGACGTGGGTTGTGATCGAAGAGGTCAAGAGCGGCGATTGGGGAGTGGGTGGCGATCCTCTCACCACTAACGATGTGCAGGCGCTTGCGGCTAGCAAGTCCAAAGTTAACGCCTAACCCTACACAGCCGTAAACCCGTCCATTGCGCTACGGTTGCAAGCGTGACCCCTAAAGGGTCGGGTCGCTGAGCGTGCGAAAAGATTTCGCAACGGAGTTGATCCTTAACTTAAGACTGTGCTCCAAATCTTCTCGTCGTGCTAATTACTAAGGAGGTACATCATGAGCAACAAAAAATCTTACAAAGGCAGCTGCTTTTGCAGCGCAGTTCAGTTCACGGTCAGCGGTGAGCCAACCGCAATGGGTTATTGCCATTGTGAGTCGTGTCGAAGCTGGTCGGCAGGGCCTGTCAACGCCTTCACTTTATGGAACCCCGAAGCGGTGCAGATCACCCAAGGGGTAGACAACATCGGCACTTACAACAAGACACCGCATAGTTATCGCAAATGGTGCAAAACCTGTGGAGGACACCTCTTCACTGAGCATCCCGGCATGGGACTCACCGACGTGTATGCAGCAGTCATTCCGGACTTCCCGTACCACGCCGATGTCCATGTCCACTATCAGGAGACGAAGCTGCCAATGAAGGACGGGTTGCCGAAGATGAAGGACGTCCCGAAGGAAATGGGTGGCTCAGGCATCAGCGTAGCGGAATAACACAATTGGGACCTTCAAGCGCCACTATCCCAGGCACTGAATTGGGTCGAGGAGGGTGTTTCTCCCTCCCACACCAGCACCAGCAGTCGTTGTGGGAGCAGTAGCTCGTAGGGACTTTCTATCACGACACCTTGTATCTAACTCTCTCTCGTCAGATTAATTTGAAACCCTATTTTGATGTTAGTCCGCCTGTGCGGGCTAACCTCCGGGTTCAGCAGTCGCTCATGGGGGAAACCCCCAAGACCGCGCTGCTTCACCGCTACGCGTCTATGTTTGTGTAGCCGCAATTTCTAATCGTCTGGATTATTCTCTTGCCAAAGCCATAGAAAAGCGCTAATCGATTGTTCTACGATCAATGCAATCAGGTCGACTTTATCCAAATCTAAAAACGTTTAAACGATCGCAATTGTTGATTGGGGATGAACCCAATCAACGAAATAAACTTGACAGATGAGCGCGATTGCCCGTGTCCGGAGGGGTTTATGAAAATTCCTCCGTCTCAGTCTTGTTTTGGAATGAGATTGGCGCGTTTGGCTGCATTATCCCAAACTATCCAACTACAAGAATTGTCTACCTCTTCTGGATTATTTGTGATTTTAAAATAGAGCTTGTTTTCACCTTTGGGTTCAATAGCAAAATCAGCATTTTGGGCATAAACTACCTTAAAACCTCTATCTCTAAGGCAATACATCGCCCAATTTTTCAATGATTGTTTATATGGTTCGTGAGGAATTGGCGGTTTTGTAATTGCTTCTTCGATGACTTGAAATATCTGCATTGATATCATCTTCGTTTGAATGGTCATACTTAAAAAATTTGTAGTGAGAACTTTAGTCCTCTCTATCAAACTGGATCGCAACGAATCTCTATCATAAAACCATCAGGATCGTAGAAGTATACACCTCTACCAGTAGGACGGGTAACAGGGCCATGAGCGATCGCAATTTGATTATCTTTGATGACTGCCACTGCTTGCTCAAAGAACTGCGGAGCGATGTCAAAGGCTAAGTGATATGCTCTAGTGAAAGTTTTATCGGGATTGGGATCTGGTGGTGATAATTCTGGTTCTCCAAATAAATCCAGAATTGTGCCATCGGGAGTAATGAAGTTAGCTACTTTTCCAGCAGCGACTAGTTCAACTAGGGTTGCGGGTACTTCATCACCTTTAAGTTCATGTAAGCCTAGAATAGTGCCATAAAAGTGTCGGGAAGCTTGCATATCTTTCACGTTAAGAGCAATGTGATGCACTTTCCGTAAAACACCTGGAGTTAGGACACTGTTGGCACAGAAGCTAGATAGCATGGCAGAATCAAATTTCCCTACAAGGATAGAAGTTTAACTCTTTGTTTTGAGTTTATTATTCATCCTAAAAACTTACCATGCCTTTTGATTATTCTTTAGATTTTCCAAATATCAATTTTCGCCAACATCCTGAACTCTATCGTATTGGTAAAGGTGAGCAGGGTGTACTTTTGGTTGAACCATATAAATCAGAAATTCTTACCTATTGGCGATTTAAAAATCCTGAAATTGCTCAAGAGTCGAGCGAAAAAATCTACGAGATTTTTCTTGCTTATCTAGAGCACGAAGATTTTGTGGGTGCAGATATGGCACGAAAGTTTTTACAAATGGGATATACCAGATCCCGCCGTTATGCTAATCATAAAAGCGGCAGAAAGTATCAAAAAAATGAACTTAAATCGGGTAGTAAGAAAGAAATTCTACCCTATGATGTAGATCCAATTAAAGCGGAATCAGCGGCAATATTTAAAGCTAAGTGGATACAAGCAAAGACCAATGAAAAATATCTCCAACTTTTAGCCCAACATAAACAGATGTACGAGGTAGACTAGTATTGCTTTACGTTCGTAGTCAGCACTTTAGAAGATAATCAGCCGTTGAAAACGATCGCTCGTGCTGAAAATAAACAAGCGATCGCCTGTATCTTCTTATTTTTCTAGCACGGTTTGAGCTGCTCTAGAGATATAAATATTGCCGCTCCAGAAAAACTAATATAGAGAAAGTCTAAAACAGCGCCAATCTAGCAATTCACCCATGCAAATATTTAAAACTTTACTACGAGTTCGACACTACGAGATGGATGCTCTCGGACATGTCAACAATGCTGTCTACCAAAACTACTTGGAACAGGCAGCTATTGAACACTCAGAACATTTGGGCTTAACTTTAGATATCTATCAGGAATCAGGTGGTGTATTTGTGATGCGGCGGGTAGAAATTGAGTATCTGCGTCCAGCAGTAGCAGGAGATACTCTAGAAGTCACCACTTGGTTGAGGGAAATACGTGGTACTCGCGCCTTCCGACGTTACGAAATCCGCAAACAAAACCAAGAGGATTTGCTAGTCACAGCCGAAGCGCTATGGGTATGGGTGGATGTCAAGACAATGCGTCCACGACCGATCCCCAATATGATGTTAGATAAATTTTTGGCAACACTCCACTCTGGGGCAACTAACTGATGGGAAGATGAAATAACTTAGACTTTTTTACCTGAAGTATGTAAATTTGATACAGGTTAGGATAATTTATTCCAGATAGCCGAGACTATGATGTGAAATATGCAAAATATTAAGTTGTAGTCAATACACTCAAGATTATGCCAGTAAATTCAGATTCTCAGGTCAAGATTATGGAGCAACATCAGCAAGAACAACGCCAAACTGCCGCTCAAGAGTTTCAAGCAGCCTTGGATGAATTAGAAGATATATTACAAGAACAACCAACCGTGGATGAAGCTAGCCAAGTATTAAATAATGGTAATGGTAGTGTCAGCGATGCCCAACTAGCTCAAGAAGATGAAGAGTTAGCAGCTATTGATATAGAAGCTTTTGAAGATGCAGTTGCTGATATAGAGCAATATTTTGCTGAACGCAAACAATAATCGTCAAAATTCAAAATTCCTCAGTCTTGATAAATCACTTGCCGCTGGGCTTCGTATAACATTAAAGCCGCTGCGATCGCTACATTCAAAGACTCTACGCCCGGACTTAGAGGAATTTTTACTTGCCGATCTGCCATTGCTGCTATCTCTGCCGACAAACCAGCACCTTCATTTCCCAATAAAATTAAACTGGGTTTGCGCCAGTCTACTTCCCAATAAGTTAAAGTCGCGCTGGGTAAGGTTGCTACCACTTGCATTCCCGCTTGCTGACTTTGTTGAATAGTAGTTTTTAAATCTTCTGTCACTGCCATCGCTAGACGAAACCACTGCCCAGCAGAGGCACGTAAAACTTTCGGGTTATCTAAATCTACGCTATCCCCACTCAGCCACAAACCTGATGCTCCCGCCGCCGCCGCTGTGCGAATCATCGTACCGAGATTACCGGGATCTTGCAAAGTTTCCACAGCTAGAACTATGCCAGTCATAGGTAATTGAGTTTGGCGATCGCTGCGTTGGGCTGTTGCAACTACGCCATCCGGTTGGACTGTAGTCGCGATCGCCTCTAATACTTCTTTACTCACAATTTCGGCGCGATCGCATCGACTACAAGCTTCCTCCCAGAGTACAGGATGGGCTGATTGCCATTCTGGCGTGCAGCACACCACTACTAACGGATAATTGACCGCACAAGCTTCCTCTAACAGATGCGTCCCTTCTAATAAAAAGAGCTGCTGCTTGTGCCGCTCCTTCGTGGAGTGCAGTTTGCGGATTTGCTTGACTAAGGAATTTTGTAAACTGGTCAACATGAAAGTACTGAGTTGAAAGTGCTGAGTGCTGAGTCTTGTTCCTATTTAGGACTCTAGACTCAGCAACGCCAGTTGCTACAACGGAGGGAACCTCCCTTCGGGTTCGCAGTTGCTTCAAGTCGGCGTTCGCCCTTGGCGTTGCCGAAGGCTAGCCGCCCAACGCACTGCTCACCGCAACACACTGGATCCTCATTACTTATATGCGGAACCCGGGACTTGAACCCGGAAGCCTTGCGGCACTAGAACCTGAATCTAGCGCGTCTGCCAATTCCGCCAGTTCCGCTGGCATTTGCTTATTATCGACAATTTCTTATCGTTACTCATTTATCAATATTTGTCAAGTAGTTTGCCTGGTTTGTACTGAGTATAGAGTTTTGCCAAGGAAATAATTTCTAGTTTTTGTTGTCTTAAGAATTTTTAAATCTCTATAATGCTTACTCCTAGGTGTTTTCAGCAGTCATGACCAAGCAAAAACAACAATTTATTTATGCAATATCCAGGTACAAATTGTAGACAAATCAAATCTTTACTGTAGAATCAAAACCAACTTCAACCCTTTAAAATTGACATATTTATTTCGGAGGTAGGCTTATTAATACTTCTAGCAGCTTACCAGATGCTAAATCCTCCCTTGAAGCAGACTCCTCAGTCTTGCAAATTTGGGGAGGGCATCCTTTGCGAGGTCATGTAAAAATTAGCGGGGCCAAAAATTCAGCACTGGTGATCATGGCTGGAACCTTGCTATGTTCAGGCGATTGCCGCGTCCGTAATGTTCCTTTACTAGCGGATGTGGAACGGATGGGTCAGGTGTTATCAGCTTTGGGTATTCGCTTAACCCGAAACGGCGACACTTTAGATATCAATGCCAGTGAAATTACAACATCTAAGGCTCCCTACGAATTAGTTACCCAACTGCGGGCAAGTTTTTTTGCCATTGGTCCGATTTTGGCGCGACTGGGAGTGGCTCAGATGCCATTGCCAGGAGGTTGTGCAATTGGTGCCAGACCAGTTGATTTGCACGTCCGCGGACTGCAAGCGATGGGAGCTGAAGTCCAGATAGAGCATGGGATTTGTAATGCCTATGTTCCTGGTAGCAATGGCAGGTTAAAAGGAGCCAAAATTTATCTGGACACTCCCAGTGTGGGAGCAACAGAAACATTGATGATGGCTGCTACTCTAGCTGATGGCGAAACGATTCTCGAAAATGCCGCACGAGAACCAGAAGTTGTCGATCTGGCAAATTTCTGTAATGCAATGGGCGCGAAGATTCAGGGGGCTGGTTCCAGTACGATTACCATCGTTGGGGTTCCCAAGTTGCATTCAGTAGAATACAACATCATTCCCGATCGCATTGAGGCTGGAACGTTTTTAGTCGCCGGAGCCATCACACGCTCAGAACTGACTTTATCATCAGTGTGTCCAGAGCATTTGATTCCAGTAATTGCCAAGTTACGAGATATTGGCGTGACGATCATTGAGGAAGCTCCGGATTGCTTACGTGTTCTGCCAGCGACTACCCTTAAAGCTACTGATATTGAAACCTTACCGCATCCAGGCTTTCCCACAGATATGCAAGCGCCGTTTATGGCTTTGCTGACTTTGGCAGAAGGCGACAGCTTGATCAACGAATCTGTATTTGAAAATCGGTTACGTCATGCCTCAGAGTTAAATCGCTTGGGGGCAGATATTCGTGTTAAAGGTAATGCAGCTTTCGTCCGTGGAGTCCCGATGTTATCAGGCGCGCCAGTATTAGGCACTGACTTGCGAGCATCCGCAGCCTTAGTCTTAGCTGGATTGGCAGCAGAAGGGACAACTACGATTCAGGGATTGCACCACCTCGATCGCGGTTACGATCAACTCGATGCGAAGTTGCAGCAATTGGGCGCAAGAATCCTGCGTGTGGCTGAACCATCTACAGATGCAGAACTTGCCCCTAATACGAGCAATTCCCCAGCGTCGATAACGACATAGTAGGTAGGTGGGCAATGCCCACCCTTACTTAATCGTTATACTAGCTTTGGGAGGCTGTTTATCTAAACTAGCAGCATTCCAAAATGCTATTTTTTTCAAGCTTGTTACACCATGTCATTATTAAAAACACCGCTGATTGGTTTAAAAGCTGACTCCTTTCGTCACCCATTAGATTTGGAAGCTACTAAAGCTCTCAAACAAATACCAGGTCTAGATATGATGGTGCGAAATTGGCTAGGGCCAATGGCAGAGCAAGTTTTTTATGTAGAAAATATTGCCTCCAGCGTTCTCGTGGGTGAAAACCAACTGCCCGATTTACATCAGCTGTTGGTAGATGCCTGTAAAGTATTAGATATAGAGCCTCCCCAGTTGTACATCAGGCAGCATCCGGCTCCTAACGCTTACACCTTTGCTATGCGAGGTCAGCAACCTTTTATTGTGCTGCATACCTCCCTCATCGATATCCTCACACCAGAGGAAATTCAGGCAGTCATTGCCCATGAGTTAGGACACCTTAAATGTGACCACAGCGTTTACCTAACTCCTGTAAATTTATTAGTATTAGCAGCAACAATATTACCTAACGTCGGAGCTATTATTGCCCAAGCTATACAGACACAACTTTTAGAATGGGTACGCTGCGCTGAGTTTACCTGCGATCGCGCCGCATTGTTAGCTACCCAAAATCCCAAAGTTGTGATGTCAGTTTTGATGAAGTTAGCAGGTGGTTCCCCAACATTAGCACCACAACTAAATCTTGATGCCTTTGTTGCCCAAGCTCGCGCCTACGATGATATTAGTAAAACAGAACTAGGCGAAATGGTGAAAGCCGCCCGCACCGCCCAACTAACTCACCCCGTACCCGTGCTACGAGCTCGAGAAATTGACCGTTGGGCAAGTAGCCAAGAATATCAAACTTTATTGCACAATCACCAACCGCAATCAACTACCGAACTTACACCCAAAGGTGGATGGCGAAACTGGTAGATTGGCATTAAATTCTCAAAAATTCATCTCCTCTGTGCCTCTGCGCCTCTGCGTGAGATTTTAAAATATTTAACGCCTAGTCACGATCCACAATCACTTGCAACCGATTAACCTCTTTGAGTACGAACAGCTAGCAAAAGAGCATCTCTCACAGATGGCGCTTGATTACTATAGCAGCGGTGCTTGGGATGAAATCACATTACAAGATAACCGCGCGGCTTTTGAGCGCCTGAAACTGCGGCCGCGAATGTTAGTAGATGTGAGCGATCGCAACTTGACTACATCTATATTAGGACAACCTCTAGAGCTACCCTTACTAATTGCGCCAATGGCTTTTCAATGTCTGGCTCATGCAGACGGAGAATTAGCTACTGCAACAGCTGCGGCTTCAGCAGGTGTGGGCATGATTTTGAGTACATTGGCTACCAAGAGTATTGAAGAAGTGGCAGCAGTTCGTCAAAATTTTCCTAATGCCTTGCAATGGTTCCAGCTTTACATCCATAAAGATAAAGGATTAACTCGCGCTTTAGTTGAAAGAGCCTACAAATCTGGCTACAAAGCACTTTGTCTAACGGTAGATGCTCCTGTCCTAGGGCAAAGAGAACGCGATCAACGTAACGAATTTTCTTTACCATCAGGTTTGCAAGCAGCCAATATTGCAACTATCTCAGGGCTAAATATTCCTCATGAAAAAGGTGAATCTGGATTATTTACCTATTTTGCCCAGCAGCTAAACCCAGCGTTAACTTGGAAAGATTTGGCATGGTTGCAGTCGCTCTGTCCTCTACCTTTAGTAATAAAAGGGATCTTACGAGGGGATGATGCTGTACGTGCTGTAGAGTGCGGAGTTCAAGCAATTGTTGTTTCCAATCATGGTGGCAGACAACTAGACGGTGCGATCGCATCATTAGAGGTTTTAGCAGAGATTGTTGCAGCTGTGGATGGCAAAGCTGAAGTACTGTTAGATGGAGGTATCCGCCGAGGTACAGATATTCTAAAAGCTCTAGCATTAGGAGCAAAAGCTGTGCTTATTGGGCGTCCTATTTTATGGGGGCTGGCGGTAGCTGGACAAGCAGGTGTAGCTCATATACTCTCGCTACTACAAACTGAGTTAAGTTTAGCTATGGCACTTAGCGGTTGTGCCCAGCTACAAGATATTGATCCTTCGTTAGTCAAGTATTAAACTAGTAGCCCACCAATATAAAGTGCATTTTGTAGCGTGTGTTTCACTATTCCCAAAAGAATGACTTTGTTAATACATATGTACTAATTGAGCAAAAATTTTGAAATAATTATCAGTACCTTGTCACAAAACTCTTGATATAGAGTATATTAGTAAAGTTGCATCTAAGGGCGGGTGGCGAAACTGGTAGACGCACCACACTCAAAATGTGGCGACCTTGCGGTCATAGGAGTTCGATTCTCCTCCTGCCCACTATAAAAAATATAGTTATCAGAAATTTTCAATTCTTAAGTTTCTCTAGTAAGTGCAATCACTAGAATAGAGAAACTTATAAACCAAGGTTATAAACACTAAATGTCGTCTTAGTATTTATGACATACTCGCTTAAAGTTATGGAAACCATTAAGTAGACAAATGCGTCTATTTTTTTAATGCATCTTCCAAAACTGTGAGCGCTAAAGAGTAATTTTATTGAATATGACTAAATTGTAGCTGTTTATACATTATTACATATATAAATACTTTACATATAAGTAAAATATGCATAAGTTCAGTTAAGTACTTATACGGGAATAAGTCGATATTGCATTCTAATTAATTCATTAAGCTTTACTAAGATAGTAGTTATAACTTATAACAGGGATTAATGGTCAAATTAAGCGATCGCAGTTTCAAAAGCGCTATTATATGGACATAACAGAGGATAACTAGTTTTTAAACTTGTCAACGTTAATAGAGAGGAAAAATTATGAGATTAAAAAGATGGGAATCTCCTCGTAGAGAGGGACGGAACGATAAAGGTAAAGGTGGTTCAGCAAGAAAGCGGCAACTTAAAAAACAAAGACAAATGTTGCGACAAAGGCTGAAGGAAGAGAAAAAAGCAGACAATACTAAAAATAATGGCAAAGGAGAAGATAAATTTATCTTCTCCTTTTTTATGTTGCTTTATCAACAAAAACAAATTTTTCTATTTGAAAACATACAGAAGTAATATAAGTAACAATAAAGTAAATTTATCTAATCAAAAAATATTAGCAATTTTCGATAAAAATTACATTCTTAATTAACTATTCTGATGAAATCACCGTTAAGGCAGATGACCCCAATCTTGCAGAATAGGGACAATAAATATTTAGTTGCAAAACCTATAAAATCAACCTATTGACTTTTGCTTAATCTGTCAGAATCCTCACCGCAAGAGGCTGGAGGAACTCTCAGCCTGAAATAACGTCCCTAACGGACATAGTAACTTAATCAGGAATTTTATACTAAAAATTTCTGGAAAGTTTGCAACCACAGATGCTCAGAATTACATCTTTGTTTATCTGTTGCTTGATATCAACTTCATCTAATTACTTAGTATCAAAGGCTCTGTAAACCAAGATAAGCGATCATTTGAGAGTCATAGTTAAACAACCAGACTTAATATCAGTTGTAAATATCTACTTTAGGACGAAGTATAGCCATTAACCAGTATTTAAATATATTTCTGTCTTTATATTTATCAAAGCTAGTAATTTCCTATATTTACATATCAGACCATAGTAGCTTTACTGTTTGTATTTTTACTGATAATAAATAACTATCTAAAAGAAAAAAAAATTATTCAGTTAATTATATTTACATAAATTGTAATGATTGTATGAAGAAAAGACAAACTAATTATAAAGTAACCATGAAGTTTGTACACAGTTTTGGGAAAAGCCGCAATTCAACTTGTAAACTAATATACGGTGGTCAGATGTTTGAAAAATACCAGGGTAACCAGAAATTTACTGATAAAGCTATTGCATCTCCATGTGAGTCAGACCATGCCAAAAGCTTAGAAAAAAGTCAGCAATAGTACCACCTAATTGTTCCACAGTTGGAAATGGACTAGTTGATGTTGATGATTTTTGTCTTTGACACAGGAGGAATTTATGGGAGAAATAACATTTCTGCCCAAACAAAAAGTTCTGGATTTTCCCATTACTGCCTTACGCTTTGAAGATCAGATCCAAACAATAATGAAGTGGGCGATCGCCCGCGAAAGTAAAACAGTATGCGTAGCCAATGTACACATGCTGATGGAAGCTCATTGGAATCCAGAGTTTGCTAGTGTATTACGAAATGCGGACGTCGTTACTCCTGATGGTATGCCTCTGGTTTGGATGATGCGACGGATGGGTGCGCGTTCCCAAGATCGCGTAGCGGGGATGGATATCTTACAAGGATTGTGCCAGCTAGCTCAAATACAAAATGTTAGTGTTTTCTTTGTTGGTTCGCAAACGGAAATCCTTTCTAGAATGAGAGAAAGGCTAGAGCAAGAATTTCCAAAGCTAAAAATCGCAGCAATGGAACCTTTACCCTTTCGTCCATTGACTGAGAATGAAGATACAGAACTGATTAATAAGATCAATTCAAGTGGTGCTGGTCTAGTATTTATATCCCTAGGTTGTCCAAAACAAGAAAATTGGATGGCTCAGCATAAAGGTAAAATTCAGGCAGTCATGCTGGGGATGGGAGGAGTATTCCCAGTTTATGCAGGAATTCATAAGCGAGCACCGCGCATAGTTAGAGAATTAGGATTTGAATGGTTTTATCGCTGGATTCAAGAACCGCGGCGTCTTTGGAGTCGTTATATTAAAACGATTCCACCTTTTATGTGGTTAGCAACCAAGCAACTACTATCATCAGGTCGTATTGCAGAAGTCTTTGTTGACGGGGCCGGAGATTGAGGATTCATATTTGCGTCACTATCCAAAGAAGTATCTTTCTATGAAAGTACAGATTTTGCAGATTTCAAAACAATTGCACATTGCTCATATATAGTCATACGACGTACGACTAAGTAGATGAATAATAAAGAACTCATCATTGAGGCTGGCCGAACTGAGAACCAGTATTGGAAAGACCTGTGGAAATATAGAGAGTTATTTTACTTTCTGGCATGGCGCGATATTTTGGTGCGCTACAAACAAACAGTAATTGGCTTTGCATGGGCATTGATTCGACCATTTTTGACGATGGTAGTATTCACAATTGTATTTGGTAATATAGCCAAGTTGCCTTCAGGTAATGCACCCTATCCAATATTGGTATTTTCGGCGTTATTACCTTGGCAGTTCTTTTCTGGTGCATTGAGTGAGTGTAGCAACAGCTTGATTGCAAATGCTAATCTAATTTCTAAAGTCTATTTTCCTCGGTTGATTGTACCGACCAGTGCAGTAATTGTTAGCTTTGTAGACTTCATGATTTCTGGCATGATTCTGCTAGCATTGATGGCATGGTACAACTTTGTACCCGACTGGCGAATTTTGACACTGCCACTATTTATATTGATTGCATTTGCAGCATCCATCGGTGCTGGTTTGTGGTTAGCAGCACTGAATGTAGAGTACCGAGATTTTCGCTATATTGTGCCGTTTATTGTCCAGTTTGGTTTGTATATTTCACCCGTAGGTTTTAGCAGTAGTGTTGTCCCCGAGCAGTGGCGCTTACTCTACTCAATCAACCCAATGGTAGGGGTAATTGATGGCTTCCGTTGGGCAATTTTAGGAGGAGACGCAACCATTTATTTACCTGGATTTGCTTTATCGGTAGGACTGGTTACACTAGTTTTCTTCAGCGGAATTTGGTATTTCCGCAAGATGGAACGGAAATTTGCTGATGTGATTTAACGAGGAGTTGATTACGTGTCTGATACAGTAATTCGAGTCGAAAATCTGAGTAAAAAGTACGTTATTAGTCATCAGCAAGAAGGCAACAGAAGAAACAAAACCTTGCGGGACTCTATTACTAAAGGAGTAGAGTCACTGAGTAAAAAACTTTTTAAACCTGGTGGTAAGCAAATATATAATCCTGCCCGCGAAGAGTTCTGGGCATTGAAAGATGTTTCGTTTGAAATTAAGCAGGGTGACAGAGTTGGCATTATTGGGCGTAATGGAGCAGGAAAATCCACATTATTAAAAGTCTTAAGTCGAATTGTAGAGCCGACTAGTGGCAAGATTGGCATAAAAGGACGTGTAGCAAGTCTATTGGAAGTTGGTACAGGTTTCCATCCAGAATTAACGGGTAGAGAAAATATTTATCTCAACGGTGCAATTTTAGGCATGAGCAAGGCGGAAATTCAACGCAAGTTTGATGAGATTGTAGCGTTTGCGGAAGTTGAAAAATTTTTAGACACACCTGTAAAACGCTATTCTTCAGGCATGTATGTGCGGCTTGCTTTTGCTGTTGCTGCCCATTTGGAGCCAGAAATTTTGATTGTTGATGAAGTGCTAGCGGTAGGAGATGCTAGTTTTCAGAAGAAGTGCTTAAACAAGATGGGAGAAGTAGCTGGGGAAGGTCGAACTGTAATATTTGTAAGTCACAATATGGGTGCAATAAGTACGCTGTGTAGTAAAGCTGTTTACCTTGCTAAGGGTCAAGTTAAAGAAATTGGTACATCTGAGCAAGTTTTATCTATTTATATATCAGAACTGTTTAATAGCAAGGAAGAGGAAATTTCAAATCTAAGATTGTCAGGTTTTGGAAAGGAGGTAAGATTTACTGATATTGATTTATGTCTAAATGATGAACAAAATTTATTTTTTGGAGAACAAATTAAATATTCACTTACTATTTCATCTGATAAATATTTTGATAATTTGACTATAGGTTCTAGTATTTTTAATAGTGATGGTTACTGTATAGGTACTTTAATTACAGAGGAAACATTTACGATATATGCTAATCAGATAATTAACTTATCATTAACGTTGCCAAGTTTTAATTTGGCTCCAGGTTCATATTATGCAGGATTTAGCATAGGAAAAGGTAATTTAGGAGATACAAATAGGCTGGATTTAGATATTGTGATTGGTAAGCCTGCTTTTAAAATAGTACCTCTTACAAAAAATCAAGATACTGTAGCAAACTGGAGTTCAAATTGGGGAAATATTGTAATTAAAGACTCAAGCTTAGTAATAGTCAACTGATGACTATTCAATACAATTATTAAACGGAGAGACTAAGTGAATATGGAATTTAAATCAATGCTAATGGAGTACGAGTATCAGAAAAAGGATGCCGAATACTTTCAGAATGTTCGGCAAGAAATGCTAGATTTTATACCTTTTTCTTCAAAGACTATTTTGGATGTTGGTTGTGGTGGTGGCAACTTTGGAAAGTATTTGAAGGAAGAAAGAAATGTTGAAGTATGGGGGGTCGAGCTAGATAAAGATGCAGCTTCTATTGCTGCTCAAAAGCTAGATAAAGTTATATGTGCTGCTTTTACAAATAGCTTGGATCTGCCTAAAAGTAACTTTGATTGTATCGTCTTTAATGATGTTTTAGAACATATGGTTGATCCATATAGTGCTCTAGTTTATGCCAAAGAAATACTAAATAAGCAAGGAGTTGTGGTTGCCTCTATTCCTAATGTTCGTTACTTTGATAATATATGGAATCTGTTAGTTAAAAAGAATTGGGAATACAGTGATTGGGGAATTTTAGATAAAACACATCTTCGTTTTTTTACTAAAAGAAGTATAATATCTACTTTTGAGAATTTAGGCTACTACGTTGAATGTATTGAAAGTATTAATCCTCTTGAAAAAATCCACCCCCGCTTAGTAAAAAGATTTAATTTTCTTAACATAATATTGCTGAACAAAATTGAAGATATGCGTTATCTACAGTTTGCAGTCGTGGCTCGTCCCAAAAATTAATGGCAATGCAAAACGCACTTATTTAGAACCACATAAAGATGCAAACACTCTTAGTAACAGGTGGCTTAGGTTTTATCGGCTCTAACTTCATACTGAAGGCTAGAAAAGAACAGTGGGCTAACATCATCAATCTAGATAAGCTAACTTATGCCAGCAATCCGCAAACTCTAGCAGAATTGCAAGGTGATTCTGGATATGATTTTGTTCGTGGCGATATCGGCGATATTGAACTTATACATAATCTTTTAGAACAGCATCAACCAGATGCAATTATCAACTTTGCTGCTGAGAGCCATGTCGATCGCTCTATTCTTAGCCCACAAGATTTTATTCAAACTAACGTATTAGGAACATTCCAACTTCTCGAAGCCAGCAGAGCCTACTACGAAAAATTATCTCCTCAAAAGCAAGAAAAATTTCGTTTCCTACACATATCTACAGATGAAGTTTACGGCTCTTTAAGTCAAACAGATCCAGCCTTTCGAGAAGATACGCCTTATGCACCGAACAGTCCCTATGCTGCCTCTAAAGCAGGCTCTGACCATCTAGTTCGAGCCTATTATCACACCTACGGTTTACCAACTTTAACCACCAACTGTTCAAATAATTACGGCCCTAGACAGTTTCCAGAAAAACTGATTCCCCTGATAATTCTCAATGCTTTAAATGAGAAACCACTACCAATTTATGGAGATGGTCAGAATATTCGTGATTGGCTGTATGTGGAAGACCACTGTGAAGCTATCTATCTAGTTCTACAACAAAGCTCTATTGGAGAAACTTACAACATAGGAGGTAACAACGAACAGACAAACCTCGCAGTTGTGGAAAAAATTTGTGCCCTCCTCGATGAGTTAGCACCCAAACCAAACTTCCACTACTCTTCTTTAATCTCGTTTGTCAAAGACCGCCCTGGTCATGACCGACGCTATGCAATTAACAGTAGCAAAATTAAGAAAGATTTGGGTTGGGAACCAAAAGAGAGTTTTGATAGTGGTTTATTAAAGACAATTCAGTGGTATTTGAGCAATTCCACTTGGGTTGAGCAAGTCCAATCAGGTGCTTACCAAACTTGGATTGAGCAAAACTATGGAGATAGAAATGCAGCGCTAGCACACTAATAAAAGCCCAAACCATCCAAGGAGTTAACAATGAAAGGCATTATTTTAGCAGGCGGTTCTGGTACAAGATTGTACCCACTCACCCAAGTGGTGAGTAAACAACTCATGCCTGTCTATGATAAGCCGATGATTTACTACCCTTTGTCAACTCTGATGTTGGCTGGGATTAGAGAGATACTCATCATCTCTACACCTCAACACTTACCCCTATTTCAACAACTTTTGCAAGATGGTAGTCAATGGGGTCTGAAGTTTAGTTATGTTGAGCAACCAAGGCCTGAAGGATTAGCGCAGGCTTTTATTTTGGGTAAAGATTTCATTGCTAATGACCCTGTTTGCTTAGTTTTGGGCGATAACCTTTTCTATGGTCATGGTTTAGTCGATGTACTACTTCGTGCGGCTCAATTGCGTGAGGGCGCACTCATCTTTGGTTATCGGGTAGCCGAACCCCAGCACTATGGCGTAGTTGAATTTGACTCTACAGGCCAAGTAGTCAGTCTAGAGGAAAAACCCCAGATTCCTAAGTCTAATTATGCTGTCCCTGGTATTTATTTCTATGATTCTCAAGTCGTAGAAATTGCATCAGGGCTGAAACCATCAGCCCGTAACGAACTAGAAATTACTGACTTGAGCCAAGTTTATCTGCGTCGAGGACAATTAAAAGTTGAGCTTTTAGGTCGAGGCTACGCCTGGTTAGATACGGGAACTCATGAATCTCTGCATCAGGCTGCTAGCTTTATTCAAACTCTAGAACAACGTCAAGGTTTCAAAATCGCTTGTGTCGAAGAAATTGCCTATCGCCAAGGATATATCGATGCAGACCAACTCTATCAACTTGCCGAACCACTAGCTAAAAACAGCTATGGACGTTACTTGATGGACTTGATCGATGGCGATCGCCATACTACTCAAGTTCAGGAAGAAAACTGGTTTGCATCAGCAAATGGATTCAAGGAAGACTTTGCAGACACTAAGAGGGTAAAGCTGTGAACATTATCCAGACTGAAATTCCTGATGTAGTGCTAATTGAACCGCGAGTTTTTGGAGATGAACGAGGCTTTTTTTACGAAAGTTACAATGAACGAGTTTTGCTAGAAAAGGCTGAGATTACACAACATTTCGTACAAGACAATCATTCGCTTTCAGCCAAAAATGTACTACGCGGTCTGCACTATCAAATTAAACAACCTCAAGGCAAGTTGGTGAGGGTTGTGGTTGGTGAAGTATTTGATGTAGCAGTAGACTTGAGGGCTAGTTCTAAGTACTTCGGTCAATGGGTTGGCTATCGTCTAAGCGCTCAAAACAAGCAACAACTTTGGATACCACCCGGCTTTGCTCACGGTTTTTTAGTGCTTTCAGAATCTGCGGAGTTTTTGTACAAAACTACAGACTACTACGCACCAGAGCATGAGCGTACCATTTTTTGGGACGATCCGGATTTAGCGATCGCTTGGCCTTTAGAAGCAGAACCTGTTGTCTCCGCTAAAGATAGAGTAGGTAAGCGATTGAAAGAGGCAGAGGTTTTTGTATGACCAAAATACTACTCACAGGTGTCACTGGTCAGGTCGGTTGGGAACTGCAACGAACTTTGATGACTCTTGGTGAAGTCATTCCCACCGGACGTGAAGTCTTATCTCCAAATTTACGCATGGATCTATCTCAGCCTGACACTATTCGTCATGTAATTCGTGAAGTTCAGCCTGACCTAATTATTAATGCTGCTGCATATACTGCTGTGGATAGAGCAGAATCAGAACCAGAGTTAGCAATGGCTGTTAATGGAACTGCACCAGGTGTAATTGCAAAAGAAGCCAAACTCATCGGCGCAGGAATCATTCATTATTCAACCGATTATGTGTTTAATGGCACTCAAGCCACACCCTACACAGAGCAAGACCAGCCAGACCCACAAAACATTTACGGCAAAACAAAATTAGCAGGAGAAATAGCAATTCAAGCAGTTGATGTGCCTCATTTAATTTTGAGAACAAGTTGGGTCTATGGCTTAAGAGGCAAAAACTTTTTACTAACGATGCTAAAATTAGCACATGAGCGCGAAGAATTAAAAGTAGTTAACGATCAAGTAGGCTCTCCAACTTGGAGCCGAATGATTGCTGAATCTACGGCACAGATTTTGTCACAAGGCATACATGAAATAAATAGTTTTTTGAGTAGTAACGGTGGGATATATCATCTCACTGCTACTGGTCAGACTAGTTGGTATGGGTTTGCGAAAGCAATTTTTGAACTCGATCCGAATTCCAGTCAACAGAAGTTGAAGAAGTTGCTAGGAATACCGTCTGAACAATATCCAACGCCAGTCAAAAGACCCGCTTATTCATCATTAAATACTCATAAAGTCTCTAGTATATTTGGGCTGACTTTGCCAAGTTGGAAGCGAAATTTAGAGTTAACCCTAAGCTAATCAACAATAAAATTGGATTTATAGTCTACTAATAATAAATATGAGAATAGCCCAATTATTACCCAAAAAACCTACGTTTCAAAACATTCGATTCCCAACTGTTGACTCTATTCCAGAAGGAATACATAGACCATTTTGGTCAGTCATGATTACAACTTACAAGCGCACCGAATATTTAGCAGATGCTATTAAAAGTGTTCTTGAGCAAGGGATTGAAGCTGATGAAATGCAGATAGAGGTAGTAGATGATTGCTCTCCAGAAAATATTGAAGTAATTGAAGTAATTGTCAATGAAGTTGGTCAGGGTAGAGTTTCTTTATACCGTCAGCCCAAAAATGTTGGTATTTATGCAAATTGGAATACCTGTATTGCTCGTGCTCGTGGGCATTGGATTCATATATTAAGTGATGATGACTTGATTATGCCGGGTTTTTATGAAGCCTACCGTCACTATATAGAAACTTATAAATGCCAGGTTGTGTTAGGACAATCAGTTTTTATTAATGACAAAAATCAATGGTTCGGTGTATCAAATCCTCTCCAAGACTCTGATGGTCTACTGGATAATGCATTGTGGGTACTTTCCAGAGGTAACCCCATCCGTACACCAGGAATAGTTGTAGCTCGTCAAGCATATGAAAAGTTGGGAGGATTTACTAGTGATCTTGTGTTTACTCCTGATTGGGAAATGTGGACACGACTAGCGGCATCCGTTAAATTAGCCTATGTGAACAGACCTTATAGTATATTCCGTGCTCATACCGGATCGCAGACAAGAAGACTGGTGCTTACAGGAGATTCTGTAACCGACTGTTTGACAGCAACAAAGATAATACAATCTAGATTTAACGAGCCTAAACATAGAAAAGAAATTCAAGACTTTGTGAATCATTCGTTAAGCGATGAAAGTCTTTATCTTAGTCGGCATCTAGTTCGTATCGGATACTATCAGTCAGCTCTATTACATGCAACTTGGGTATTGCGGTTAACTCCATCATTTTCCTCTTTTAAAAATATCTTGATCGTATCATTGAGAATTTTAAAATCGATTTTGAAGAAGTTTATCTCGTCTCCCTCACTACAAAATTGATTTAATACCTTTAAAAAAACAACGCTCTTATACAATTAAGCTGTCTATGAATTATGAAAAAAATTGCTTTTGTTTCTACTAATGATATAACACCCTGGGCTGGGAGTGAGGAATTATGGTCACAAACTGCTATTAGAATGGCTAGTCAAGATTTTGTAATAGCTGTAAACATTAAAGGTTGGAACACTCCTTCCAAAAAAATTCAAGAATTTGAAGAAGCAAATTGTATTGTTGTGCAGAGATTGGATTATAACAGTAATTTTATCTATAAGTTAGCTTTTAAAACATTTAAACATGAATTATTTTTTAAATGGTTAGATAAATTCAAACCTGATTTAGTCGTGATTTCTCAAGGATGTAACTATGAAGACAAAGGTTGGATGAAAGCTTGTTTAAAAAGAAAGGTTCCGTACGCTGTTATTGTTAATGCCGCAGGTGACAATTACTGGCCTTCTGATGATTTAGCTGCAAAAACATCCGAAGTTTATCAAAATGCCGAAACGTGCTTTTTTGTATCTCAGAGAAACTTAGAATTAACAGTAACACAACTAGCTACAGAACTTCCTAATGCCAAAGTAGTTAGAAATCCATACAAAGTTTCTTATGATATCGCTCCATCATGGCCTCAAGATCAAGATGTACTGAAGTTAGCATGTGTAGGTCGTTTAGATCCTCATTGTAAGGGACAAGATATATTGTTTAAGGTTCTACGGTCTGAAAAATGGAGAAACCGACCCATTGAAGTTACAATTCTTGGAAATGGATATCAGAAAAATACTTTGAGACGCTTAAAAGATTTATGGAGTTTAGATAACGTAAAATTCGGTGGTTTTATAGATAATGTAGAAGCTATTTGGGCTAATCATCATGCCTTAGTTTTACCTTCCAGAATTGAAGGCTTACCTCTAGCAATTGTAGAAGCGATGCTCTGTGGTAGATTATGCATTGTTACTGATGTTGCAGGAAATACAGAGTTAATTAAGGACAACATTAATGGTTTTGTAGCAATAGCACCTAAAGAAGAATGTCTAGATGAGGCAATGGAGAGAGCTTGGCAAAAAAGAGAATTATGGTACGAAATGGGTAAAGAAGCATATGTGAGCGTGCGAAAAATAATCCCCCGCGATCCAATAAATGAATTTGTAAGTGAAATAAAGCTATTACTAGAGTAGTTTATTTAATTTTTAGCTATGATGAAGCACATATAAATGAGAGTTTAGAATAAGCTAAATCGTTAGTTGCTATTAATCATGTAAATAGAAAATAGAGGCGAAGAGCGAAGATGGGAAAATTGACAATACAAAAAAAAATAGAGTATCCAAAAATTTCTCCTGTCCCTGAAGGTATTTACAGACCTTTTTGGTCAGTAATAATTCCTACTTACAATTGCGCTAATTACCTTGCTCAAACTCTTGAAAGTGTTCTGTTACAAGACCCTGGACCAGAATATATGCAAATTGAGGTTGTCGATGATTGCTCAACTAAAGATGACCCTGAAGCAGTAGTCAAAGAAATTGGTAAAGGACGAGTATCTTTCTATCGTCAACATCAAAACGTAGGAGCGATTCGCAACTTTAACACTTGTATTGAGCGTAGTGTTGGTCAGTTTATCCACATTCTTCATGGTGATGATTTTGTTGCACCAGACTTTTATTCATCCTATGCAGAACTTTTGCAAGCTCATCCAGACGCTACATTAATTATTAGTCCTTCAACTTCCATTGATGAAGATAATCAGCATATCAGTACTGCTTCACCACTTCCAAATGTAAATGGCGTGATAAAAGACTTTGCAAAAATTCAGGCTGTTGCAAATGAAATTCATACCCCAACTGTAGTTGTACCTCGTAAAGTATATGAGCAAATAGGTGCCTTCTATTTGCCACTTAGCCATACTGCTGATTGGGAAATGTGGTTTAGAGCAGGTCTTTATGGCAAAGCTGTTACTCTAAATAAGCAGATGGCTTATTATCGCGTTCATTCAAAAAGTGATACCAGTCGTTTAGCATTAACTGGAAAAAATATCTGGGAAGCTAAATATACAGTTGATATGTGTCTGCAACAATTGCCTGAGAAAGTACGTCCAGAGATAACTAATAATAAATACTCACATATTGCAGGGTTGGCCCGTTATTTTTACTTTGATTTAAAAAATAAGAAAATGTGGAGAAGTAGTTTAATTCAAGCAGGTTGGCATCTAAGACTGTCCCCTAGTATATCTGCATTTAAATGGTATTTTGCCGCTTGGGTTCGGTATATATTGTATAGTGTTTTAAACCTTGATACTCAATTAATTAAACTCAAAAAAGATGTCTCTAGTGCTAGCTAAATAAAGCTATAGCGTTTCCTAAGCTACTGAGGTACACTCAAATCTTGTTGGACAAGGTTATTAGCTTTGAAAATGTACTTTACTAGATTGGGAACCGCTATAAATAAATTGAAATGATATTATCTATTCCTTAATATTATGAAAGTCGCTATTGTTAGTAAGTCTGATAGAAATGGAGGTGGGGCAAGTAGAGTCGCTGAGGATCTCGCTATTTGGTTAAATGATGCAGGTCATCCTACCGATCATTTTGTCGCCTATAATTTCAAAGAGCCTCTTCCATTCCAACATAGTGTCTACGGAGGAGGTGATAAAATTAAGCTCTGTAAAAAGATTCATAGAGTTACAAAGAAATTCGGTTTCCCAGAGTTACTACCTGTTGAATACTGGTTTAACCTCAGCCAAATTCTTGATGATTACGATGTTGTCCATTTTCATGACCTTTATACTGCCATATCTCCAGCTACTCTTGCTTTAGCCTCTCGACGCAAACCTACTTTTTTCACAGTACATGATTGCTCAGCTTTCACTGGCGGGTGTCTATACCCAATGGGATGTGAAAAATTTACTAGCAACTGTCATAATTGTCCTCAATTGCCTCACGGTGGATGGAAAAATAAACTACGTGATCGCACTAGAGAAATTCAAGCAATAAAACGATGGGTTGCAGAACAATTCCATATTCGCTACATATTTCCAAGTCATTGGATGCTGCAACAGGCTGAACAAGCTCTTAAGTTCAGAGTTTTACCTATAGTCATTCCAAATGGTCTGGATTTGAAACCTTTTCCTGCTGTGAAAAAGGTAGAAGCAAAAATTAGTTTAGGTGTTCCAGTAAATCGTAAAGTAATTGCTATTTCAGCACACGTTCTTGATGACCCCCGTAAAGGTGTAAAGTATGCCATTAAAGCACTTCAAAGCGTACGTGATTTATCCCCATTAGTCTTAGTTGTAGGACTTTGTAAAGATGAGTTAAGGCAGGCATTAGAAGGACTAGACATCAAACAGATGGGTTATATTTCAGACCCTAACTTATTAGCTCAAGTCTACTCCGCAGCAGACCTAATGCTGTTTTGCACTCTTGCGGATAATTTACCACTTACAGTTCTGGAAGCAATGGCTGCATCCACTCCAATTGTAGGTTTTTCTACAGGGGGTGTTCCAGAGATAATCCAGACAGGAAACAACGGTATCTTAGTTGAGCCTACTAACCAAGAGGCACTAAACCAAGCCTTACGCCAAGCTTTAGTATCCATTAATTTAGAAGCAATGGGTCAGCAAGCAAGGAGAGATGTTGAAAATAACTTTTCAAAGGCTGCATGTGTTGAGAAGCATCTGCAAATTTATCAGAATTTTGATCCTTCTTTAAGTAACCAGCTTAAGAGTAGTTTATTTGAGGTTAAAGCCTGATGAAAAAGACTGTTTACTCCTTTGACGTGTTTGATACATCCCTGGTTCGGATTTGGGCTAAACCAACAGATCTTTTCTGGGAAGTAGGTTATCAATTACAAAAAGATAATTTAATTCAAATTTCGCCCGACTCTTGGTCTTCTCTCAGAATGGAGGCTGAAAGGATAGCAAGAGAAATAGGACCTTTTTTTGAAGTCACACTAGACGAAATATATGAACAGCTTGCTACTTCTTTAAACTGGTCAAAAGATGAAGCTGAAAAGGCAAAACAAAAGGAACTAGAAATTGAACTATTGAGTTTACGTCCAGTACCTACAACTCAAAAGCGAATTCAAGCACTCCATCAAGCAAATGAGCGAGTTATCTACATTTCAGATATGTATTTATCTGAAGAAGTTATTCGTAACTTCCTGAAGGAAAACAAGGTCTGGACTCCAGGTAGTACATTGTACGTTTCATCTGAAACAAGAATTAATAAAGGAAGTGGCAAGTTATTTCAATATTGTTTGGCAGAAGAAGCAGTCAAGCGATCGCAGTTTAAACATGTTGGAGATAACAGAACAGCAGATGTAAAAGTACCAAAAAAACTTGGTATTCCAGTTGAATTCTTCACTCAAGCTCACCTCAATCGTTATGAGCAAAAAATCGCAGACGCAACTCAATTTCCTTTAAAGTTTAGATCTCTACTTGCTGGCGCTAGCAGACTTACCCGTTTACAGTCTCAAGAAACCATTTCTAAAAATAAAGTTATTTGGGACGCAACAGCGAGTGCCATTGCTCCAATGTTGTTTGGTTTCGTGTATTGGTGCTTAGTCGAAGCTGAAAATAGAGGAATTCAAAGATTATACTTTGCTGCTAGAGACGGTCAGATTTTGTATAAAATTGCCCAAGTAATCTGCCGGAATTGGGGATTTCACATTGACTGCCGCTACTTATATGGTTCTCGTCAAGCATGGCATATGCCTGCCATTCAAGGGATTGATAAATCTGAATTTGACTGGATTTTCTTTCAAACTGAGGTTATCACTCAGTTTGTATCAATTCGTTCTATTTGCGATCGAGTTCATATATTACCAGAACAAATTCAAGATGTGCTGAGCCATTATGGTTTTCCAGCCACAAAATGGGATCTCAACCTTCAGCAGCAAGAACGTAAATTATTGAAGCAGATTTTTACTGAGAAAAAAGTTACTGAACTGATCATCTCAACTGCTGCTCGCTATCGCGAGAAAGCAATTGGCTATTTCCATCAAGAAGGTATAGGCGATGAAGCTCCTTTTGCTTTAGTGGATGTTGGTTGGAGTGGAAAAACACAACGCTCTTTTAGTAATTTATTGAACATAGCTGGTATTTATCCTGAATCCGGAGTTTATGGTTTTTACTTTGCACTTGACAGGCGGGTTAAACCATTTAAAGAGGATCAATTACTTGCTTATTTTTATGATGTAGACAAACAACGTAGCGATCACTATTTTCTCTGCAAGTATCGATGCTTGTTTGAGCTTTTTATGGCAGCAGATCATGGTAGCACTAAGTGCTACGATTTTCAGGACAATAAGTATATACCAGTTCTTCGCCAGCAAAAAAACGAAGAAGCAATTAATTGGGGATTATACGTCTTGCAAAATGCTGCGGTTGAATTTGCAGAGCAATTCACTACTAATCTGAGTGCCCAAGAATGTAAAACTAATCTTTTAACTGAGGCAACTGAAATTTTATCACGAGAGTTTGTTTTACATCCTTCCTATCAGGAAGCAAAAGTATTTGGCTCTTTCCTTATATCTGGGGATCTAACTGAAAACTCTTTCTATGAACTAGCACCAATTTACAGTTTGGTTGATTGGTGGCGACTGCTGCTTACTAGCAAGCATCCGCATATAGATGCCTGGTTTCCCGCCTCAGTTGCCAGAGCTAATCCTATTATGGGAAGTGTTCTTGCGGTCAAGATATTGAATAAAATTCGTCAAATCAGGAGGAAATTTCTCAAGCAGAAAGTGACTAATTCAACTGAAAAAGTAAGTCAACCTACTTAAATCTCAGTTTCGATTCCCGTTTTGCTCCTGATATCAAACTATCCCAACTTCGTTCTACGGTATACAGCATGTACGTTAATACAAAGCTGACACAAAACGAGAATAGTACAAAGTTAGAAACGATCGCGGCGATGGTTCAATCAGCAGCCAAGAATTATCAGGGTGATAGTTTAACACTACTTGCATTGCTGCGATTACTAGAAACTTTGCATCGCGAAATAAGAAATAGTCTATTTCTGGAATCTTTACTAAGCGAGCAGCAAGCACTTTATGCTCTATTGAAGAATATTGAGAAGGAGGGAGGTTGGCCCTACATTTATCGCATGAAACTGCAATCTCTACTGAAAAATTTAGCAGAAAACACTCTACCTGAATTAGAAGTTGACAAAACTACAGAATCTTTAGTTGAGGTTGACAACTCAGAACCTTTTAGCCGGAAGCAAGGAGAAATTGCATGAGAGTAGATTGGTTAATTATAGGGGCTGGATATTCAGCTTGCGTCATAGCTGAGAGAATTGCTAATGAGCTTGGACAGAGAGTATTAATTGTAGAACAACGAGACCATATTGGCGGTAATGCCTACGATTACTACAACGAGCATGGCATTTTAGTTCATAAATACGGACCCCACATCTTTCATACCAAATCCAAAAAAGTATGGGATTATCTCTCGCAATTTACTGAGTGGAGACATTATTATCACCATGTCCTAGGTGTGGTAGAAGGTAAAAAGGTTCCTGTTCCTTTTAATTTGAATTCGCTCTATGCCCTGTTTCCTCCAAAATATGCAGAGAAGCTGGAGAATTTACTTCTAGAAAGCTTCGGTTTTGGAGTTAAAGTACCTATTTTAAAACTGCGTGAGAGTGCTAGTGGAGATTTAACTTTCTTAGCTGATTATATTTACGAAAATATCTTTCTTCGCTACACCATGAAGCAGTGGGGTGTAAAACCAGAAGAACTGGATAGAGCCGTCACAGGACGTGTTCCAGTTTATATCAGTCGAGATAATCGTTACTTTCAAGATCCTTACCAAGCTATGCCTAAGCTTGGTTACACGGAGATGTTCCGCAAAATGTTGGCTCACCCTAACATTAAGGTACTCCTAAATACAGATTACCGCGAGATTATTAATGATGTAAAGTTTAACCGAATACTTTGCACAGGGCCAATTGATACCTTTTTCGATTATATGTATGGCGAATTGCCCTACCGGAGTCTGCGCTTTCAATTTGAAACTTTAGATCAAGAGTTGTATCAAGAGGTGGGTACAGTTAACTATCCCAACGACTACGACATCACTCGGATAACCGAGCAGAAGTATTTGTCAGGGCAAACTTCTCCCAAAACTACCTTAGTGATGGAATATCCCCAAGCTTATGTACCAGGTAAAAATGACCCTTATTATCCCATTCTTAATGAAGAGAATCGCGATCGCCTAGACTTATACCTCAAAGAAGTAGAAAAACTCAACGGTACAGTACTTTTTGCAGGACGACTTGCAGATTACAAATATTACGACATGGATCAAGCAGTAGTGCGTGCCCTTGGTCTGTTTGAAAAAGAAATAGCTAACGCGTGAGCAAGTTAGTAGCTTTCTGTTGTAGAAATAGCCATAATTTATCACTTAAATCAAAGCAAAAGCTGGCTTTATAGATGTATTAAATTTAACTTGGGTGCTGCATCTATTAACAAAACGTGAAACAAGTAAACACAAAAGAGGATACAGATGAACGTAGTTACCAGAATTCGATTTCCCTGTGCACCTGAATCTTTGAGTTTGTATCTCAGATGCAGTGACGGCGCAGTCTTCAATTCTTCTCAAGAGCAAGCAGAAGTTGCGTTTATTCAAAATAGTATTTTGTCTCTGAATACTTATTTTAATTCTTTCTATGCAAAATTTTATGCTAAATATACCCATCTTAACTATTTATATTACTTATTAACTCTTGAAGGTGATTTTAAAATTTCTCTATATAGAGAATCTTATAAGAAAGAATCAAGAGAATTGATTTATACAGCGAACTTTGATAAATGTTTGTTATCCGAACCTATTAAAGTATTGCTACCAGATTCTTGGCGAAGCGAGAATGCAGGCAGAGTGTATCTTGAGATAACCTGCCTAAGCGACAGCGGGCTATTCTTAGATGGATACATTGTAACTGAACAACCTAAGATCCGCGAAGTAAATTTAGGTATTATTACCTGTACTTTCAAGAAAGAAGTTTATGTAAAAAATACAGTAAGCAAGATTTTGCAAGATAATTTTTTGTCTGACAAGAAGTTTAAAGTTTTTGTAGTTGACAATGGTAAAACTCTACAAAAAGAAGAATTTAATGATTCAAAAGTTCAATTAATTCCTAACAGAAATTTAGGTGGAAGTGGAGGTTTTACACGAGGCTTAATTCAAGCTTTACAAGAGGATAGTTATACACATTTCTTGTTAATGGATGATGATATTGAATTAGAGACTGAAGCTATTTACAAACTATTTTCACTGTACGAGTATGCTACTCAGGATTTTGCAATATCTGGTAGTATGCTGGATTTATATAAAAAGCATATACTCTCTGAGGCAGGAGCACTGTATGCTAAATCTATCGATAGCCAGGGTAATTCTCAACATAATCCCTTCGCAGTTATCTGTTTAAAGCATAGGCTCAATCTGGAAAATACCAATGTTACTAATCTTTTACTCTTGGAAGATAGTCCTGAATACGGTGGTTTTTGGTTTTTCTCTTTTTCTAAAGAAACTATTCAAAAAATTGGCTTACCAATGCCTTTCTTTATAAAGATAGATGATATGGAGTTTGGCTTAAGAATTACAAGATTCCTTAGTCAATCAATAGTTGCTTTTCCAGGAATAGCCGTTTGGCATGAACCTTTTTATGCGAAGAACCCAATTTGGGATAATTATTATAGATTTCGGAATCATCTTATAACTAATTGTATTTATAGCTTGTCAGGATACATAGATATAATTAAATTTTTAACTCAACAGCTACTCTATAGTCTGTTAGTGTTTGACTATAATTCTGCGGAAATGGTTATTAGCGGTTTTGAAGATTATTTAAAGGGACCGCAATTTATTATAAATAACGATCCAGAAAATATCCACAGTAGAGTTGTAGGGCTTAGTAAAAGTTACAATACACAAAGCCTAGTAGCTAATTTTACAGCTACTAATAAACCTGTCTGCAACTCAAGTAATATAAATATTCTTCAGACAGGGGTTTTTAGAAAAATTATTGCTTTAGTAACTATCAATGGACATTTACTTCCTGACTTTTTACTAAGTAATGATGAAGGATGTTATTCAATTGGTTCTGAATCTGCGGACTATTGGTACAAAGAATTTGCCAAAAAGCGTGTTGTTATTGTCAGAGAAGGAAATAACAGTGTTTATCTATATGAAATGAATCGAACTATCTGTATAAAGATATTAATGAGATGGTTCAAAATTATTACTAAGAGTACTCTGAGGTGGAATTGTGTTACTTCAGAATGGAAGAATGCTTTTAAATATTTAACATCCTCCGAATTCTGGAAAGATTATCTCAATCTGAATGAGCAAACTCAAAAATCTATACATAAATCATTGGTAAATTAAAACCTAAGGATTCAGCAAATGCAAGAACTGCAAACTGAAAAGTTACAACCTTTTAAACTACCGCAACTTCCTGATGCTCCTTTAGTATCAGTCTTAATTGCTAATTACAATTACTCCCAATACATTGGCGAGACTATAGAAAGTGTCCTAAGTCAAACCTATACAAATTTTGAAGTTATAGTTTGTGATGATGGTTCAAAAGACAACTCCTGTGAAGTCATCGAAACTTATGTTAAGAATGATTCGAGGGTCAAGTTAATCCGCAAAGAAAATGGCGGAGTAGCTAGTGCTTTAAATGCAGCATATAGAGAAAGCAAAGGTGACATTATTTGCATCTTGGATGCGGATGATACCTGGACAGATAAGAAACTGGAGAAGGTTATAGAGGCGTTTAAGTCTGAGTCTCAGAATGGGTTTGTAATTCACAATGTAATTCTAATTGATGGGCAGGGAAACTTTATAAAGTTAACTCCTAAATATAAAGAATTAGCTTCAGGTTGGATGGCAGAATCTGCATTGGAAAATGGTGGGTTTGTCGAGAACATACCTCCAGCTTCAGCACTAAATCTACGACGTGAAGTAGCAAAGTTAATATTTCCTCTCAATGAGTTTTTTAGAACCAACGCAGACAGTCTCATCTTTCGGTTAGCTCCATTTATAACCGTCATAGGAGCTATACCAGATGTGCTAAGTAAATTCCGTTTTCATAGAGCAAATACAACAAGTCAATTAACAGTAACGCCAGAGGTTTTGCAGCGGGATTTAGCTGTTATGGAACGGGTACACCAAGAACAGAAGGTTTTTTTAACCAAAGTTTATGGTGCAGCGATAGCAGAAAGACTAACAGATTTACAATCCAATTTGATAGTTTGTAATGCTCGCTACCTACTAGCCCGTCTTTCAGGCAAATCTAAAAATGATTGCAAGGAAGCTCATCAGCAGCTTATTACCCACCCAGAATTTGCAAATTGTTTTAATGAATTCTTGCTTCAAAGGTGGCTGGTTCAATGGGGTGAATATTTACCAGATCCACTTTTTGCAGCCTTATTTAACCAAGTATACGGTTCAAGCAGACTGAAACAATTAGGAAAACAGTTGTTGAAGGGAAGGCTGATGACAAATTCTATAAATAGTAGAAATGCTTAAATCTAACACATTGAATTTTCACTAGTACAAGGGTAGATATTAAATGCTAAAACTCAATCTTGGTTGTGGCTCGCATACTCCAAATGGTTGGACAAATGTAGATTATGCACTAGGGGCTTGGTTAGCAAAGCTACCAGTTTTTTCAACAATCAATAAAATTTTTAAAATAATTAATCTTGACTGGCCAGATCAAATTGTTATCCATGACTTGAGAAAAAAATTTCCGTGGGCAGATAATTCAGTTGATGTAGTTTATAGCTCTCATACTTTGGAGCATTTATCTAGAACTGACGGGCAAGCTTTTTTAAAAGAATGCCATCGAGTTCTAAAGCCAAATGGCATTATTCGCATTGTCGTTCCCGATTTAAAATCAATTGTTGATAAGTATAATCAAGGTGAAGTACCTGCTGAAGAATTTTTGGATGAGTTGGATATCAGCTACGAATCTTCTGAAGATGGACCGATGAAGCGGAGGTTGGCACCACTTATTCGCTTTCCGCATAAGTGTATGTATGATACTCCCGCATTACTCCGAACAATGTCTAATCTTGGCTTTGAAGTAGCTAGCAAGCAAGGTTTAGAAAGTGAGATTAATGATGTAGAGATTATTGAACAGCCTAATCGTACTGTTGATGCCGTAATTGTTGAGGGTAGAAAACTGGCTAATGATGCTCGTAAGCCAGATAAAACTGTTAATTCAGTTTCTGTAGTAGCTCATAGATGATTGCAGATAAAAAACTCTTATGAGCTATCAACAATGAATTTACATAACCCCTTACCACAGAACTTGGAGCAGTTTATGCAAGATCCGTTTCGATTGGGCGTTGTATTTACTCATCCTACCCAGCATCATGCTCCTTTATGGCGTAAACTCAACGAGCAACCAGGTGTTTCTGTAACAGCTTTATATCTTTGCAACGAAAACCAAGTCAGCGGCGATCGCCACCTTGGTAGTTCACAACCGTGGGATGTGGATTTACTAAGCGGTTATCAAAATGAATTCCTGAAAACGTTGACAGGAAAGATTGCGTCTAAAAGTTCTAAAGGTCTGCTAAATCCAGAGTTATTTAGCCGCTTGACCCGAAAAAATGTTGATGCTGTCTTTTTACCCAGTTTTTACACGCTCTCTTATCGCTTAACGGTGCTGTTATGTAAATTACGGGGAATTCCCATCATCATGCAAAATGATGCAACCATCATTACAGATACTCCCTATAGTCGTTCGCGTAAGGTGATCTTATCTGCCTTGTACCCTTGGATGTATAGTCTAGCTGACTATTGGATTTCTAGTGGCGACCATAACGAAATTTATTTACGGTATTACGGCGTTTCCGACGAAAAAATTGTTCGTGGTTGCTACCCTGTTGACCGAGAGCGTTACGAACTGAAAATTGCTCAAAATCAGGATGAAATTCAACGCATCCGTCAACAACTTTGTTGGGATAGCGACACTATACTCTATGGCTTTACAGGTAAGTATATTGAACGCAAGAATCCCTTTGAATTTATTGAAGCGATCGCCAAAGCTCATCAACAAGACCATCGCATTAGAGGAATTATGATTGGTGGCGGTGTTTTGGAAGGCGAAATCAACCAGCGCCTCGCCGCTATGAATGGAGAGGTAATTAACGTCGGCTTCGTTAACCAGAGTCAACTACCTTTGTATTACGCTGCAATGGATGTGTTTGTTTCTACATCCAAAAGTGATCCACATCCATTAGTGATTTCTGAAGCAATGGCAGCAGCTTGTCCGGCAATTTTAAGCGATCGCTGCGGTAATTGGGGTTATAGCGATACCGTACAACACCGTTATAACGGACTAGTCTATCCTTACGGTAATATTAACGCCCTAGCTGAGGCAATACTGGCTTTGGCTGATACTCAAACACGGCATGTGTACAGTGAAAACGCTAAAACATTTTTTTCTCAACAAGACCTTAACTGCGAATTAAAGGCGTTTTTAACAGTTATTGACAAAATAAATAAAAAGCAAAATGTAAATGAAAATATTAGGATTCAAGATACTTTACCTCAAATTTTAGAACAAAATAGCACACCTATCAAATAGTTATAATTTTATGGAAAATAAGCTTTTATTGGTATCATTTCCTATCGATCTTGGTAATGCTGGATATGAAAAACGTTTAATTGGAATGTTTCAAAATCTTTTGGATCTTAAAGTTTATCGCTTTGTGGAACCTCCAGAAAAGCCAATAAGTCATAAAGTCTTAATTCGTCAAAGATTCCTAAAGGCATATAGTTTATCCAAAGAAGTTCAAAAAGCCCAAAGAGAAGGTAGAAAAGTTCTATTTCATGGCATAAGTCCAGCTTTGTTTGCCTATCCATTTACAAAGCCTAAGAGCAGTTACATTTTGACAGACTGGACTAGAAAGTTATATGAACCTATGACGGACGTATTGCCATCACCATCTTGGCTAACATTTGTACATAAAAAGATTCTCAATTCACAAAAATATGTTATGGGGATGACAGATGCAGTCATTGAAGAAATGGTCAAAGATTATAATGTATCTAGGAGTAAATTAAAGAAAGCTAAATTACCTTTTTCACAAGATCTTGAAATATTTATTCCTAGCCCCCAACGCCAAGACAATGAAGTAAGAATTCTTTTTGTAGGGGGCGATATGTATCGTAAAGGAGGTGATATTTTACTAGATTGGTTTGCACAACAAAATGATCCAAATATACGAATGACAATGGTCACAAAATCTGCTGTCAAAGTAGATACTGGTGCCACTATAGAAACGAATATACAGTATGGTCAACCACAACACATAGAATTGTTTAAAACACATGATATTTTTGTATTGCCAACTCTGTGCGATGGTTATCCAGCTGTTTTAGGAGAAGCTGCTTGTGCTGGGTTAGCTATTCTTACGACTAAGAACGCTTTGGGCGCTCCAGAAATTATAAAGAACGGTATTAATGGTTACATATGTAACTCCCAGGAAGATTTACTTAATCAATTGAATATCCTTGTAAAGAACAAGCCGCTTATAGAAGATATGAAGAAAAATAGTCGTGAATTTATGGAGAAAGAATTTTCTTTAAATAGAGTAGCTAAGGATTATATAGATACTATTTTTGAAAATTAATTATTAAAACCTCCAATAAACTAACTTTTATAATAAATCATGCGTGTTGCAATTTTGCGTAGAATTCCTCAATTTTCTTTTAGCATGGATGTCTATGCTGATGGTTTAGTTAGTGGACTAAAAGCAGTTCGTCCGAATTGGGAGATTATTGAAGTTACGCCCCAAATTAATCTCGCAAACACAAAAAATAAATCTTTACATCAGGGAATTGCTAGTTATTACGAGCGCTACTGGCGTTATCCACTTAGGCTCAAAAAACTGCAAGCGGATATCTTTCACATTATCGATCATAGTGATGGTCATTTAGCTCGTTGGTTGCAGCAAAATCATCAACCAAATGTAGTTACTTGTCATGATTTGATTAACTTAATTCAACCTGAGAATGTTTACGAGCAGGCGCGTTTAGCTTCGATTAGCATGGCAGCATGGAAATATGCGATCGCTGGTATGCACCAAGCAAATCATATCATCACAGTTTCATCACATACCGCACAAGATGTAGTTCAGCAATTAAATATTCAACCAGAAAAGATTACAGTTGTGCCAGATGCTGTAGAGTCAATCTTTAGACGCCTTTCGGCAATGGAGATTAGCACTTTTAGGCAGCAAAAAGGCATTTCTCCCGAAACATTATGCTTACTCAATGTGGGTTCAAATCATCCCCGCAAAAATGTTTTTACAACTTTAAAAGTAATTCAACTTCTTCAAGATAAAGGCTTATCTATTCACTTTTGGAAAGTAGGCTCTGATTTTAGCTCTGAACAAAAACAATATATTCAAAATCACCAATTAGAAAAATATGTAAGCTATTTAGGAAAGCCAGATAAACATGAACTTGTCAAAATTTACAATGCTGCTGACGTGCTTTTATCTCCCTCTTTTTATGAGGGTTTTGGCATGACAGTTATAGAAGCTATGGCTTGTGGTACAGCCGTTATCACTTCCAATGTCACATCACTACCAGAAGTAGCTGGTGATGCAGCTATTTTAGTAGCTCCAACTGATATTGATGCAATAGTACAGGCTGTATATCGTCTTCTTGAAGAAAAATCATATCTTAATTCATTAGTTGAACGAGGTTTAGTTAGATCTCAATTATTTACTTGGGAAAAAACTGCTGAACAAATCGCAAAAATTTATGAAAAAACTCTGTTGAGCATCAAATCAAGCTAATAATAGCCAAAGTCAATTTGATAACGATTAGGTCAAATAATCTTGTCACTTGATATCACAAAAAAATATAAAACTTTATTATTAGAAAAATAACAATTAATTATGGATACTATCACCAAGAACGCTGGCACGAATCGTTTAAAGATTCTCATTTCTGCCTATGCCTGTAGGCCAGATATGGGTTCTGAACCAGGAGTTGGTTGGAATATGGCGCGAGAGTTGGTGAAGGACAACAAAATATGGGTAATTACTCGCGCCGAAAATCGCCCGTATATTGAGGCGGAACTGGCACAAAATCCCATTGCCGATCTAGAAGTCATTTACTATGACCTGCCAGCTTGGGCGCGTTGGTGGAAAGGAAAGAACCGAGGTGTGCACTTGCACCATTACCTCTGGCAGATTGGCGTTTACTTCTTGGCACAAAACTTACATCGCCAAATCAATTTTGATTTGGTACATCATGTGACCTACGGTAGGTATTCAGCGCCCAGCTTTCTTTCTTTGCTACCCATACCTTTTGTTTGGGGACCTGTGGGCGGTGGTGAATCTGCACCCACGCCTTTCTGGCAAGATTTTAGTTTAAGTAATAAAATTTACGAATTATTACGTAATATTGCCGCCTGGGTAGGTGAGCGAGATCCATTTGTTCATCTCACAGCCAAACGCAGCCAAGTAGCAATTGTAGCCACACCCGAAACTTCTGCCCGCGTCAGTGCCTTAGGTGCCAAGCGTATTGAGGTAATATACGGTCAAACTGGCATCAATCAACAAGAAATTACACAGTTGGGGCAGCTACCAGTGGGTTCGTCAGCAACATCTATTCGCTTTATTAGTATAGGAAGATTGTTACATTGGAAAGGCTTTCACTTGGGTTTGCGGGCTTTTGCCCAAGCCAACCTACCAGAAGGCGAATTTTGGATTGTTGGTGATGGCCCGGAAAGAAAGCGATTAGAAGCCCTGAGTCAAGAATTACAAATTAGCGATCGCGTGCGTTTTTTTGGTAACCTCCCACGAGAGTTGACTTTAACTAAATTGGGAGAGTGCGATGTCTTAGTACACCCCAGCTTGCATGATTTCTCTCCAACAGTTTGCTTAGAAGCAATGGCAGCAAATCGTCCGGTAATCTGTTTGGAATTAGGAGGACCAGCGACTCAAATCACAGCAGAAACTGGATTTAAAATTCCTGCCTACAATCCTGAACAAGCAGTTGTAGACATGGCAAAAGTCATGCAGCATTTGGCTTTAGAACCAGACTTAAGAGTTCGTATGGGAAAGGCAGGCCAACAAAGAGTAAACCAACTCTACAGTTGGGAAATGAAGGGCAAGTTTTTAAGGAAACTTTATACAGAAATCGTTAGTCAGGGGGCTTAAATGCGGATTCTCAGCGTACATAACCTCTATCAAATTCGCGGTGGTGAAGATGAGTCTCGGCAAGCAGAAGAAAATATGCTGCGAGAAATGGGGCATGAGGTGACAGTGTATGAGGAGCATAACGATCGCATTGCCAAGATGAATCAGTTGCAGGTGGCATCACGAACAATTTGGTCGCAAGAAGCATATCAAATTATTCAAAGGAAGCTCAAAGAACAGCCTCAGGATATCGTTCACGTCCAAAATTTTTTCCCGTTAATTTCTCCCTCAATTTATTATGCTGCCAAAGCTGAGGGTGTACCTGTAGTACAAACACTGCGTAACTACCGCTTACTTTGTCCCAATGGCTTGTTTTTTCGTGATGGCAAAGTTTGTGAAGACTGTCTAGGTAAATTTTTACCATTGCCAGGAGTTATACATAGTTGTTACCGCGAAAGTCGGGCAGCGAGTGCTGCTGTTGCAACTATGCTTACAGTACACCGTACTCTCCGTACTTGGACAAAAATGGTAGATGTTTACATTGCCCTAACTGAGTTTGCAAGGCAGAAAATGATTCAAGGTGGGTTACCAGCCGAGAAGATTATAGTCAAGCCAAATTTTGTTCATCCCGATCCCGGTTTGGGTGAAGGACGTGGTGGTTACGCCCTTTTTGTAGGTAGACTTTCTGTAGAAAAAGGGTTAGATACCCTACTTGCTGCTTGGGAAAAATTGGCAGGAAAAATCCCACTGAAGATTATTGGTGATGGGCCTTTATCAGCAGAAGTGATCGCAGCAACCAAAAGAATTCCGCAAGTGGAATGGTTAGGACGCAGACCAATGTCAGAAGTATATGCCTTGATGGGGGAGGCAATGTTTTTAATTTTTCCATCCAAATGGTATGAAACCTTTGGTCGTGTAGCAGTTGAGGCATTTGCCAAAGGTACTCCAGTAATTGCTTCAAATATTGGTGCGATCGCAGAGTTAGTTGATTCTGGACGAACTGGGCTTCATTTTTCTCCTGGTGATGCAGAAGATTTAGCCGCTAAAGTTGAATGGTCGTTAGCTAACCAAGCCCACTTATCTGAAATGCGGCAAGAGGCAAGAACAGAATTTGTAGCGAAATACACTGCCGATAAGAACTATGAACAACTAATAGAAATTTATGCCAAGGCTCAACATACTTTTTTTTGATAGTTAATATTTGTAAAATCTTATTCTTCTGTCAGTAAATTTGGTGCATGAAGAAATGAAACCATGAGTAAAAGTAAAGTAGCCTATTTAATTCTTACACCTACAGGTTGCGGACAAGCATTTCTTTTATACAATAGTTGCTAACTATCAATAAAAACTGATGAGCGCAAATTCTTCCTGGCTTTACAGGCGGCCTAGTAATTATATTCAGAATTCTGTACTAGTATTATTCGCATTTGCTACCGCTTTTTTTCCCAGAATTCTTAACTCTGTTGGTTTACCATCAGCAATCAATTTTGTTCACTTTCTCATAGTTCCACTTGCCTGTACCATTGTAATAGCTAAAACTAAAGTTAAGAATAAAAGCCAAATCGCTATTTCAGAATACCTCATATTCGGTCTATTAATATTACTAATTAGTATGACTGCCAGTGCCTTATTAAATAAAGCTGGAGTTATTAACCTATTCTTAGAGTTTCTATTACTTACTGAGCCTTTTATAGTAATACTAACAATAGTTTGTCTACCTCTTTCGCCAAAAACACTCAAAAGATTTAGAGCCTGGGTATTAGGATTTATTGGAATACATATATTTTTGGCTTTTGCCCAGTGGTTATTTATTAAAATCGGCATTCTTGCAGTAACCAGAATGCAACCTACAGATAATGTTCAAGGAGTTTTTTATCTTTCAGGTTCTGGACATGTTGTAGGTTCTTCTGTATCCTTGTCATTTGGTCTATATTATTTATTCGCTGCTAAAAATGCTCCCAAGTGGCTAAGAGTTTCTATTTTTGGTGCTACATTTTTTCAGCTTTTATTCGCCGATGCTAAGCAGGTACTTTTGGTTTTTGTCCTGGCCTGGTTCCTGCTAATCTTACTGAGATTAAATGATATTAGAACAACTCTCCAGTATATAATAGGTGGAATTTTAATCAGTTATGCGCTATATTGGTGCATCTACAATGTAGATGCTTTTAGCGCTTTTCGAGGCTGGATTCGCCCAGAGCTTTATGGGCCTGATGGTGCAGCTACTTTACTTAAACTTGCACCATTAAGAATTATCCCAACATTTTATAAATCTCCTTTAAATTTGCTTTTTGGTCTTGGACCAGGCCATAGTGTTGAAAGATTGGGGGGATTTATGTTAAACGACTATTCTGCTTTATTAAAACCTTTGGGTGCTACTACTCATCCTGCTACTCAGGCTGTTTGGAATGCTTTTTACGAGAACTCTTGGTTAAACTCTAGCTTTTTCTCTCCTTTCTGGGGTTGGGCTGGCATTTGGGGAGATTTAGGAATATTGGGTCTGGGTTTTTACCTATATCTTGCCTTCATCGTATGGCGAAGGCTATGTTTGGATGACTTATCCAGGTTTACAATGCTCACTGTTCTTTTATTTGGTTTTATTTTCACGCAATTGGAAGAGCCTGGTTATATGCTCTCGATGGCTATTTTAATTGGCTTGCGATGGCATGAACTACAAGTTCATAAGCTGTCTTTGCCTACTATATCAAATGAGGTACAACACGCAAATCGTTGAAAATCTCACAGAACAACCTCTACCTAACTTTAGTTCAGCTGCAATAAGCTCATTTTTCTGAAATCTTCTCTCAAATACTTGACATTATCCCAGGATTACCTGCTATATTATCTAAAGTGCGTTCATTGGGGCGTAGCCAAGTGGTAAGGCAGCGGGTTTTGGTCCCGCCATCCCTAGGTTCGAATCCTAGCGCCCCAGTAATATTAGAATAAAATGTTTAATCTATATCAGTAAATCCTTATCGCAGGATATGTTTGGAGGTAGGTTTTAGCTTTTTTACATATGGGCTAGAATCCTAATTATTACCCAATACAGTTCAGTTAAGAAAATTCATTGACAACAAAGTTCACAAATAATTACTAAACAAAAAACCGAACAATTATTTTTGAGGGGGTTTGGGGGACGCAACCGTCCCCCAATCGGGGGTTTGGGGGAGAATCGCCCAAATCTTGGTTTTGTCCGACAGATGAGAACTCTGATCACCTTAACTGAACCGTATTGAATTATTACCTGGTCAATATGTCCAAGTTTGAATGACTAGTTTAAAGCTTTTGCTTGAGTACATTATTTTTCATCAGGTGTTCAAATGATAAAATAAAATAATTATTGCCACAATCGGGCAATTTTATTTAGAATTTTTCCCTTCGTTCTAAAACCCGCTTTGATAGTACAGAATTCAGGGACATATAAAGAACCTAAACTTGTGAGCAGGGTAGGCTAGAGTAGCGAAGGAACCCTCAAAACCATGAGATTGCTTTACTTTATTTTGTTACGCTCGCAATAAATTTTTATTTTTATAAGAGATTAACCAGAGATAATATTTAGTTTTTTAATGGGATTTGATTTGCTACTACCTAAATCACTAAAGTAACAAAGCCTAACCCACTTTACTCTCAATTAGATAAAAGAGAAAAAAGTTGGTTTTAGCAAAAAGCTTTTTATCTTGCTTCATAATGATTCACAAGCTTGAACTTAAGTTAGGAGCCTATTAGAGATGATATATTCATTCTAATTACAGATGCGTTGCAACACCTGTATTATGTCTGATTCCTAAGTATATGCACTTAAAATTTAGTTAAAAACTTATTTTATTAATTAAGTGTTTATACGCAAAAATTCGGCATTGTCTCTAAAATTTAGCTTCTTCTTTAAATAATTTCACCAATTCTTCTTGCGTAATGCTACTGTAGTTATAGTACCTTTATTCAAATTGGCTTTATTTTACATATAGCAGCCCAAGCTAGATATTTGCATTAAGTAAAGTTTTGGTAAGAATTATTTACCTCAAAGATTGTTTGTATTAGATGAGTTAGTCAGTAAATTCATGGTTTTGCTAGGGTGCAGACACAGAAAAGTAACTTCGGAGCAATCTAACTACCTATACCAAGATTGAATCGAAGAGTTCACCTGTAAAAGGAATATAAGTAGTTTATTTGACAAATGCTATGCTGAAGTCAGAGAAGTATCCTCACCCGTTGTCACAAGCAAACTTTACCCAATTAAATGATGATGAAGGTGGATTGAACCTGGGTCAAGTTGGAGCCGTTCTACGTCGGAGACTATTGTTAATTGGTGGAACAACAGCCTTAGTAGCAACAGCAGCAGTACTAAAGGCGGAAACAGATCCCCCAGTATATCAAGGCACGTTCGATATTTTAACCAAGCCGGTGACTGGTGAAGATAAAGCGATCGCCAACGTTCCGCAAACAATAAATAGCCAAGATAAAATATCGCCTCCTGAGTCTACAAGAGACGTTCAGACAACGATCACCGTTTTACAAAGCCCTAGAGTCCTGAATCCTATCGTTGAAAAACTTCAGGCTCAATACCCAGATCTCACTTACGACTCACTGGTTTATTACTTAACGATTACATCCAGTAAGCCAAATATCTTAAATATTCAATATACCAACTCAGATCAAAAGTTAGTTAGCGATGTACTAAAGCTGCTGGCTGACGCTTATCTGCAATATAGTTTGCAAGAACGGCAATCAGATGTTGAAGTGGCTATTAAATTTGTTGACCAACAAAAACAGCCACTAGTGAAGGGTCTGAAATACTGGCAAGACCAATTGCGCAATCTGCGGCTGGATAATAACTTGATTGAACCTGCACAGAAAGCTCAAGAGTTATCTACTCAAATTGCTACTTTGAGGCAACAGCGAATAGAGAATCGAGTCCAGTTAGAGCAAATGGTAGCAAAGTATGAGGAATTACAAAAGGAATTAGCTCAAGAGCCTGGTGAGAGAGCAGGTAATTCTTTATTGAGTGATAATGTGCGCTACCAAAAGATTTTAGATCAGATCCAGGCAGCGGATATTGCGATTAAACAACAGTCAGCTGTGTTTACAGATGAAAACCCAGCAATGGTAACTTTAAGACAAAAGAAAGAGTATTTATTGCCATTACTTGCCCAAGAAGAGGCACGGGTACAAAAAGACTTTCAAAGCCGTATCCGGGAAATGTCAGCACGTGATAGAGCTTTAGATGAAAAAATCAACAATGGTTATAGTGAAGTTAGAAAATTAGCAACTGTTAGTCGTAATTACGATAACATACAACGAGAATTACAAATTGCTAACGAGGCACTGACTCAATTTACTACGAAACAACAATCTTTGCAAATTGAGAAAGCCCAAAAACAACAACCTTGGCTTTTACTTGATCCTAAGCTAACAAGAGTAAATGAACCTTTGGCTGTCTCAGATAGTGCTAAGCGAAATTTAGCATTGGGTGGTCTTTTGGGTTTACTTTTGGGTATCGGAACAGCTTTAGTTGTAGATAAACTTAGTAATATCTTCTACTCTTCTCAAGAACTTAAAGATGCTACAAGGCTGCCATTACTAGGAATAGTTCCTTTAAGAAAAGAACTAGAAGTAGCAACAAAAGACAATCTCTCCAGGGGTGTGCAAAATTCAGATGGAGCCTCTTTCTTTGAAGTTTTTCGCTCTCTTTACACCAATATTCTACTTTTGGGTTCTGATACACCAATTCGCTCACTTGTAATCAGTTCAGCAGGACAGGGAGATGGCAAATCTACAATTGCGACGCAGCTAGCGCAAGCAGCAGCAGCGATGGGTCAACGAGTATTACTTGTGGATGCCAATCTGCGTGCTCCTAGCTTACACAATCGAGTCGGACTCATGAACATTCAGGGTTTGACTGATGTGATTTCGCAAGACTTGGATTGGCACAATGTAATTGAGCCATCGCCTTTAGAAGAGAATATGTTTGTGATGCCAGCTGGACCTATTCCACCAGATTCGGTAAGGTTACTTGCGTCTCAGAAAATGCATAATCTCATGGAGGAGCTGCAAGTAAGTTTTGATTTAGTAATTTATGACACTCCCCCTCTTTTAGGGTTTGCAGACGCCTACTTATTAGCGGCTAATACCGATGGTCTTGTGCTAGTTGCTGGTTTGGGTAAGCTCAAGCGGACTGCACTACAGCAAGCATTGGAACAGATTCAAATCTCTGGAACTCCCCTGTTAGGTTTGATAGCTAATAAGTCTAAGGATGCTGCGCCTGTTTCTTATCAATACTATCAACAGTATTACAAGCAGAGCGTGAGTGGTGAAAAAGTAAGTGCAGAGAAAGTCACAGCCAATGCTAACTCCTCTTCCTTAACTAAAACTAAGCGAAGTTAGTGTTAATAAAGGGTAATTGTTAATAAAATTACCCTTTACTAATTGCCAAATGATATTACTTATCAGGTGATTTTAAGGCCTGATCTAGAACTTGTCTTGCCTGCTCTGCTTTAGTTCGCGCATCTTGGTAACGTAGATTAGCTTGGGCAAAATTTTTGAGGAGTTTAAAACCTTCTTTGAGGCGAGAAATTTCCTCTTCTGTTACTGAATTATCTGAGAACAAAATATCAACTGCCTTGCGGATTTCTAAGGCTTCAGTACGTGATTCTTGAACTTTGAGCTTAAGTGTGGCAAGGTTGCTAAGAACCTGCACAGCTTGAGTAATGGCATCTTCACCACTAGCAGTCTCAATTGTTGGTTCTTTCACCTCAATTAATTGCTGAGGACCAAATCCCTCTTCTAGTTCTGTGGGTAGCTTACCTGCATCCATCAGTTCCATCAGCTGATCCATTGCTTTCTCACGGGCTTTGGCTGAATCTTTGCCAGAAACATTGAGGATAATTTCTGGGCTTTGAGCGAGAGTATACTGAACCATATTTGAGGGCAGAAAAGTTGCTGTTTAACCAAGCCGAGGAAAACAATTTTAACATAAATAGAGTGGCAACCAAAACCTCAAATATTTAAAAATTAAAAATTGAAAATAATTTTTGATAATTGTACTGAAATTGAATGTTGAATTGGCGATCGCTTTCCCCAGTCACCCCAAATAAAACTTTATACTTGAATAAAGAGAGTAAAAATGTTTAACAGGAGGGGAGAGCTATGGCTCCCAATCCCACCATTATGCACGCTGTGGAACAACTGGGTTATCGCGTCACCGTTGGTGATGTAGCAACCCAGGCAGGATTAAATATCGCGGAGGCGGGACAAGGGTTATTAGCTTTAGCATCTGATGCTGGCGGACATTTACAGGTAGCAGAATCAGGTGATATTGTTTACCTATTTCCACAAGATTTTCGGGCAAATTTACGTAATAAGTATTTGCAGTTACGGTTTCAGGAATGGTGGCAAAAGGTTTGGGGCGCTCTGTTTTACCTAATTCGCATTTCCTTTGGGATTTTATTAATTGCTTCTATCGCCTTAATTACTGTTACCATCATCATTATCATTACTGCTATCAACTCAGATCGTGATAGTGACAATAGAGGCAGTAATTATGGGGGCGGTGGCTTCTTTTTTTTCCCAGATTTATTTTGGTATTTTAGCCCCAATTATCAGACTGAATACCAGGAACGGCGACGCGAAAGAAACCAAACAAGCAATCTAAATTTTTTCGAGGCTGTTTTTTCGTTTTTGTTTGGTGATGGTAATCCTAATGCCAACTTAGAAGAACGTCGTTGGCAGGAAATTGCTGCTGTAATTCGTAATAATCGTGGTGCAGTTGTAGCAGAGCAAATAGCTCCTTATTTGGATAATATTGGTGAGAGATATCAACAAGAATACGAAGACTATATGTTACCTGTGCTCATACGATTCAATGGGCAACCAGAGGTAAGTCCCGATGGGCAAATTGTCTATTACTTCCCAGAATTGCAGGTGAAAGCGAGCAAAAAGCGTCATCAATCGATCCCAGTATATTTAGAGGAATCACTCTGGCGTTTTAGTACAGCAAGTTCAGGACAAAATATGCTCAGTGCTGGGTTGGGCGTACTAAATTTTGTTGGTGCTTTAGTATTGGGAAGTTTGTTAAGAGATGGTATAGTTGCTGCCCAATTAGGTGGATTGGTAGCTTTTGTCCAAGGGATTTATTGGCTACTGTTAGCTTATGGAATAGGCTTTTTGGGTATACCGTTAGTCCGTTATTTCTGGATTCAGTGGCGCAATAGTAAAATTGCCGCACGTAACCGCGATCGCCTGTCTCGGGCTAGGCTATTAACAAACATGGACGCAAGTTTACAGCACAAAATTGATTACGCCCGTCGGTTTGCTACAGAAAAAATAATCGGCAAAGAAGATGTGATTTACTCTAGTGAGACTGACTTACTCGAACAGGAATTTGAGCGTTCTGCACAGATTGACGCTGAATGGCAACGTCGGTTAGATGAGTCAGGAAAATAAGCCGATTAGGTTTTGCTGCATGAAGGGGATTGGATGCCAATCCCCAATCCCTAGTTAAGCTAATAATCATTAAAATTGCATCTCCGCGTCTCCTTTTCTCCGCGTCGCCGCGTCTTTCTGAGGTTAAGGATTATGCAACTTAAAGGCGGGTTAGCTTACCAGTCTCCTTGATGGATTGGCTGCTAAAAAAAAGTCGACTTGTTTATGTGGCACAATTCGCTTGCGTAATTCATCCGCTATCGAAATTAACAGTGGGCGCACTATTGAATATTTTAGTTTATCGTCCCTGTTCGACGAAGTTTACGCTAGTGGACTGGACTAATCTGAGGTGTAAAATGTGATTTGATTCATCACATTTTACACAGCGAAAATCTTTCAATTCGTAATAGTTTCAAATAATCAACCAGAACTATTGTGTTTTTAAATACTCAGATGACTAATTAGAATGAAATAATCAACCATATCACCCCAATTGATCGCAACAATGACTACAGTAAATGATCCTGCTGTTGTAGCTGAAGTAACTGATTTGTACCTCAAGTACGAAGCAGCCTTAGTTAATAACAATCTGGAAGTGATGGATAGTTTATTTTGGGATGCACCAGAAGTAGTGCGCTTTGGTTTAGCAGAAAACCTCTACGGTGGTGAAGAGATTCGCAATTTTCGCGCCTCTCGACCGAACCCAAAAATCGAACGAGAAATTTCCAATCTCAAAGTTGTGACGTTTGCAAAGGATACAGCAACTGTAACGCTAGAATTTCGCCGCATTATCAATGGTGTAGAACGTTTTGGGCGACAAAGCCAGACTTGGTACAGATTTCCGGATGGGTGGAAGGTGGTTTCGGCTCATGTTTCTTTGTTACCTGTGTGAGCCATACATACACAACACATACCGTTTCTCCAAGAGTTAGCAGCACTCAAGCTGCGAACCCTGGCAACAATGCATAGTTCAACGTTTGTGGAGGATAGTGAACGTGCATTGCAAGATTTAGCTGTGATGCTTGTTGAAGCAGAAGAGATGACAACTGAGCGAGCATCGCGTTTATTTCATCAGTGGTACAAAAAGTGCGTAGGCGTAGCCCGCCGCAGGCATCGCTCGCAGCTGCAAAATTTGAGTTTATTCAATCCTCACTCCCATTTAAGGTTTGCGAATATAGCCCCATTTACCTCCTGTGAAATATACTTTGCCTTGTTCTAGATCTTGTTTTAATTCTCCACCAACATTAACTAATGCCATACCTTGAGAAAAGGGTTTAGCAAAATCGAAATTTCGTGGAATTATAAATTCACCAAACTGATTAATATATCCCCATTTGCCTCCCATTTTGGCAGGAGCTAATCCTTCTGAAAAAATATCAGCTTCATAAAATTGCGGCTCTATAATAAATTCTCCTATTTTATCAATATATCCCCATTTATTCACAAATTTAACTAATGCGAAACCTTCGGAAAAACTTGTAGCATCATCAAACTTAGATTCAATTATAATTTTGCAAGTTTTATCAATGTAACCCCATTTATTAGCTATTTTTACGGCTGCTATGTCTTCGGAAAATGATTTAGCATCATCAAATTGAGCAGCAATAATAATTTTGCCTATATTATCAATATATCCCCACTTATCAGCTATTTTTATCGCTGCCATGCCTGAAGAAAACGATGCAGCATCATCAAATTGTAAGGCAATTATCCGGTTAGCAGTTTTATCTATATAGCCATATTTATTATTAACTTTGATCAGGGCTAGCCCTTCCGAAAAAGGTTGAGCATTATCAAATTGAAGGCGGCTGACAAGTTTACCTGTTTTATCAATGTAACCGTATTTATAACCCATTTTGACGGCTGCTATACCTTCAGAAAATGGTTCAACCCAATCAAATTGAGGCTTGAGGTTAATTGGCTGCGATGTATCTATATAACTATAGTTACTATTTATGCGCCGATGGGTAAAGCTATTATTTTTAATTTCTTTTATATCAAGTGTTCTAGGAGTTTTAGAATAAAATTCAGATTTTAGCAGTTTAGCTAAAAGGTTATTTTCTTCTAGCAAAGCTTCATAAAAAAAGAAAACTTCCCCTTGAATACCAACAGAACGGTTATAGTTTAGTGCCTTAACTAAATGTTCTGAATCAATTCGATATGTACTTTGTTTTAAAAGCACACTAGGAATTAGTTGTGGCAATTGTTGTTTGGTAAATTGATTAGCTACAAGCCTATCTATATCTCTCTTATATAGTTCAAATTCTCGCCAATATAATTGGGGATGAATTAAATCGACTAGCCCAAGGTTAACCCAAGTTTGAGAATCTTGGAGGTAGTTTTCATAACTCCAAGGATAAGCACTTGGAGCCATTGAAATAATTAATTCCGGATTTATACTAATTATTTCCCGGTAGACGCGGGTTAAAAAATTTGAAAGAATATCTGCTCGCCATTGTAACCATTGTGGATCTTTGGGGTTTTCTGGTGGTAATCGATTAAATTCCTGGCGATAGCGTTCAACAGTTCTTTGATCGTAACCACCTTCACTTGGTAAAGCAGGAAAGCGATCGTCTCCTTGAATTCCATCAACTTTATAGTTTTTAATGACTTCTAAAAATAAACTTAATAAAAAGTTTTGCACTTCGCTATCAAAAGCATTTAGCCACTCAAAACCATTTTTAGTAAGTAAATTACCAGCATAGTCACGCGCTGCCCATTCTGGTTTTTTGGCGATGATTGTACCACCCTGTTTTTGATAAGAACTAGCAAAGCCATATTCAAACCAAGGGATAACAGCAAGATTAACTCGTTTGGCTTCGACAATTAATTCGGCTAAAGGATCTCTACCTTGAAATTGCGGATTTATTTCAACACCAAAGTTTTCTCGCATAACTCGGCTGGGATAAGTGGTGAGTCCGTTATTCCAGACAACAGGAAATACCACATTAAATCCAGTTTCAGCGAGAAAGTTCATCGCCTCGGCAATATTTTGTTTGGAGTTAAAGACTTTGCTAGCTGTTGTAGTCAGCCAAATACCACGAATTTCCATGAATTAGGTTGGGCTTGATTTATTGAGATTTTCTCTAACTAATGCCAATCCTTCTGAAAAAGGATGAACTTCCTCAAATTGTGGCGGAATCACAAATTTTCCAGTTTTGTCAATATATCCCCACTGATTACTTTTTTGCGCTCGTGCTAATCCTTCCACAAAATTATCAGCAGCATCAAATTGGGGTGGAATCACGAACAATTCTGTACCAGGAATATATTTAGAAGGTACTGTAGGAATTTCGAGAACTCGACAAATAAATGTTGCTATTTCGCCTCTAGTAATGTTTTGATTGGGCTGCAAGCGTTTGATTTCTGGGTAGTTCACAATAATGCGCTTTTCAGTTGCGGCTGCGATCGCACGTGTAGCATAACTGGGAATTTGCCCGAAATCATCATAATATTTTTTCAAAGTATTTATCGGATCTGCTGTTACCCCATAATTTAACCCTGACGCTAAAGCTGTTAAAGCTTGCACACGCGGAATTAGTTCATTGGGTTTAAACATCCGATTGGGATATCCAGACAGATAATTTGCCTGATATGCTTCGGCTATTGCCTTAGCTGCCCAATGATTAGCTGGTACATCTATAAAGCTAATCTCAGGACGAGATGATGGCTGTTTTGGTAAGCCAATAGAAATAATCGCCGCAAATTCAGCACGAGTAACAGGTGCAGCCGGGCGAAAAGTACCGTCTGGATAACCTTTTAATATATTTCGCTGGGCCGCTGCAAGAATAGATGTTTTTGCCCAATGGTTTTGAATATCTGAAAACATTGACTCATTCACCATAAATGCTTTTAATTGTCTTAATCTGGATAAACTAGATTTGCTACATCAAAAATACTTAAATTGACATAAAATCTAGCAATTAGCGACAATTTAGGCAATTTGCATTTGCCATAAGTCCAAATGACAAATTTTTGTTTTTTAACTTAATATTTCCTAGTCTCCAGCAAATTATTCAATGCCTGTACCAAAGTGTGATTTTGTTCATCAGTGCCAACAGTAATGCGTAATTTATCTTCCAATCCTGGTTGCTTGAAGTAGCGGATTAAAATTTTTTGTTCTTTGAGTTTTTGATAGAGGTATTCTGCATTTCCTTGAGGAGGTTGCGCTAGTAAAAAATTGGTTTGAGAATCCCAAACACGAAAACCTAATTGTTTTAAGTCTGATGCTAGCTGAGTTCTTGATACTTTAATCTTTGCTATACAAGCGTTTTTATAAGCTTGGTCGTTAATAGCAGCAGTGGCCACTGCACAGGCGATCGCATCAATGTTATAGCTATCTTTCACTTTAAACAACCCATCCAATAACCAGGGATTTGCCACCCCAAACCCTAATCGTAATCCTGCTAGGGAGTAACCTTTGGAAAGTGTCCGAATAATCATCACATTCTCGTATTCCTGCACTAAATCCAAAGCATTTTCTTCAGCAAAATCTACATATGCTTCATCAATTACTAAAACCCCAGATAACTGACTGGCTAATTTCCGCAGATCATCAGTTGGTACTACGTGACCCGATGGACTATTAGGAGAGGCAATAAATGTTACCGACCCATCAGCAGAAATTAATTCTTTCAAGGGCAAACTGTAATCTTCTTCGTAAGGAATCTCTAAAATATCTGCCGCTTGCATTTCAGTTAATGTGCGATATAGCACATAAGTGGGCATTGGATAGACTACCTTGCGTCCCGGTTCAGTACAGGCACGAATGACGATGCTCAACAATTCGTCACTGCCATTACCTACAATGATCCAATCACTAGGAACGCCTAAAACTTTACTTGCGGCTTGTCGAAACTCTCCTCCGAATGGTTCTGGATATCGCCGCAACCATTCGCCATCAATATTCCGCAGTACTTCTAATGCAGCAGGTGAGGGAGGATAGGCGTTTTCGTTACTATTGAGTTTGATAATTGGCGTACCCCGTGGCGGCTGTTCACCAGGGATATAGCTAGCCATTGCATCAACATTAGAGCGGAAATAGTTGGTCATAGTGCATTGGGCTGGGAAAATCCATCTGCAATCACTGGATTATTATCTATCAACCTGGCGGCGATCGCTCATTATGTCCGCCTAATTGCTGAGTAAAAAACTCTCTGCGTTCTCTCTGGGCCTTAATGATAGGTGTTACACCAGACTCTATCTGACTGCGATTAGGTCAGATTTCTATTGCTAATTGTCAAGCTTCATTAATAATTAAATATTGATAACTTGTGTTTATCGTTTAGAAAAAAAATAGTATTTGCTCTTATCTAGGCGAAAAACTTAATATTGAAACCATACAAAGCCAAGCTAGCTTGTTAACAAAAAATCTCAAGCAGTCTTAAGAGCGATCGCCATCACAAACAACAAGATTGGATTGAAAGATTTCCTCACCTACCCTTACCTCTATAAGCAGAAAGGAAATAGTCAAAACATCATGGAATTATTGTGATTAAAGATTATGAATTGGCTGATTACTACATGAATTATTGAGATTTATGCCGCTATTGTAACTACCTTTGACGACAATATATTTTAGGTGTAGCCCATATAGTTGCAACATTTTGGTTTTAGTTTAACTCCATTTATCGCGAGGGAAAAATTATGAAGACAACAAGTTACCAAAAAATTACCTCCTGGATTTTTACAGCTGTATTTATAGCGTTCGTCACAGTATTTTCTCTGTTTGACCAACCTAATGCCCTAGCCCAAACAGAACCATCACCTGTAACTTCTGTACCTACCGAATCCATACCTGCGCCAGTACTATCTCCACCTCCAGTAACATCTCCAACAATATGGTCTGTAGATCCTGTAGCAGCAAATGTCAGCCGTTTATTAACAACTAATGAATGTGTTGGATGTAATTTGGTTGGAGCACGATTAGAAAGGGCAAACCTGCAAGCTGCTAATTTAGAAGGTGCGAACCTACAAGATGCAGAATTAGAAAAGGCAAATTTACAAGGTACAAACCTACAAACAGCTAATTTGCAAGGCGTAGATTTAAGCAAAGCCAATATAGCAGGAGCAAATCTGCAAGGAGCAAATCTCTATGATGCAGATTTAGAGGGAGCAAACTTGCAAGGAGTAAATCTCCAAGGAGCAAATCTACAAAAGGCTGATTTACAGAAAACAAATCTTCTAACTGCGAACGTACAAGGAGCAAACCTGTTAGGGGCTGATTTAGAAGATGCAGTTCTACCCGCAGGAATCATGACTCCATATCAATATCAGTAATTAAAACTGCGTCGCCACGATCGCTAAATAAATGGTAAATCCATAAATTTCTAAGCCAGGGATTGATGATCTCTGGCTTAGATCGTAGAGTGGGCATCGTCTACCAAAAACCTATATGATTCATATTTGAAGTACTTTTATTCAGCAACGTTAAAGTATAGACAATAAATTTTAAGGTGGGCACTGCCCACCCTACAAAAAATAATTTGCCAAGCTCAAATTTGATAGTCCAAGGTCACTAAAACTTTGCCACCACGTTGGTTGGCAGGTACAGCTTCCTTCATCTTCTCGGGATAAGGAAGGTTCAAGTTATTCATTAGTTCAATAAATTGGCTGCGGCTGCGTCCAGTAAACCGGGAATTCCAGCGCTTTTCCTCACCAATTGTAGACACAGTTTGTCCTTTATAGTCGTGACCGGGATATACCCATGTGTCATCTGGTAGGGTAAATAGCTTTTGCATGACGACATCATACAGTAACCCAGCATCACCATTCTGGAAGTCGGTACGACCGCAGCCTCGAATAAACAAGGCATCTCCGGTTAACAAATGAGTACCGTTGGCTAGGTAAGCCATGTGACTATCTGTATGTCCGGGAGTAGCGATCGCCTGAATCTGTACGTTCCCTAATTGCAATATTCCGCCATCAGCAATGTAGCGGTCTGCACGAGCTGTCTTAGCATTCTCAGGCAAAACACTAAAACAACCTGTAAATTGTCGCAACTGGCCTGTGCCGGTAATATGGTCAGCGTGAATGTGAGTTTCTAAGCAGTAATGCAAGGTCAGTCCTAGTTCTCGTAATACTTGGAGGTCACGTTCTACTTGTTCTAATACAGGGTCTACTAAGATAGCCGCTTTGGTTTGTGGGTCGGCTATCAGGTATGTATAGGTACTCGATTCTGGATCGAAAAGTTGACGAAATAGCATGGCAGTTTTGGGCAATGCATTCAACGAATTTCCAGCGAACCAATTTCTTTCCACAGCGTAGGGTTTGGGAGTCAGAGAGTTCAGTAACTCTTGTGCTAAATTTGCTGCTTGAACACGAATTTCAGGAACAGCAGTAGTTTCCCAAAGGTTGCCTTTACGCGGTGTTCCTAAGGTATAGAGGATTTCAGAGACATTTCCTTCGGCATCAATCACAGCACCGTTAGGAGCAGTATCGATCCCGATTGATAGAGCATGAGGACGAATCAGCCGTTGTTGTTGTAAGTTAGCAATCAGTGGGTGCTGTAACCTGTGGTAGTTACAATTTGAACCTGTATAATTGACAATTCGCTTAACCTGCAAGACTATATCTGCGTGTGTTCCCCGTTCCCGAATTGTCACATTTACTCCATTGTCAACTTCCTGACAAGTTTGAATCCGACCGCTGTAATAGCTCAGTTGACCAGATTGGCTAGCCGCATCTAATACCTCGGCAATTTCCCCTGCAATCTTGTGGCGGGAAACTTCCCAGTAAGCTTTGACATGGCGAAGAAAGCGTTTCTGTTCTATCATTGGCAGTGCTTGCCAGAGTTGTGAGGTAATTGGACGAATGGCATCAATTACTGCTCGCCAATCCTGTCCATGAGTAGCAGCTTTTTTTACTTCTTGACGTACTAAACGCAGTAATCCCCGTACTGTTTTTGGCGCATTTTCTAGGTCTATATATATATGATAGGGGATTGTTGCTTGGTGGCGCTGGGGCGTTAATCCATGACGAGAGACAGCATGAATTTTTCCTGGAAAACCTTGTTGGTGTAGTGCAACAACTGCATCGACCATCGTCAACCCAGTTCCTACTAACAGAATGGAATCTTCTGGATTAAGATCGGCGATCGCATCACTAGACCAAGCATCTTTAACGTAGCGATGATCTTTTCCGAGCGCAGCAATTGGTTGTGGTAGCAAAGCTGGAAAATTTCCCAAGGCTAGTACAGCTTTCTGCACGTGCAACCATTGACCACTACTTAGTTGTACCTTTGTGCTGTAGCTTGTTGTTTCAATCGCGATCGCTTCATCAACAATTCTCTCTAAGCGCACGTAAGCTGGAGCATTGGCCTCAGCTTCGTTCAAAATTGCCTGTACGTACTCTCCATAAACTTTACGCGGCACAAATGTCGATGCCGTACTTTCAGCATGTCCATTTCTATGCAGCCACCTCAAAAAGTGATTAGGTTCATCTGCAAAAGCACTCATCTTACCTGCTGGCACATTCAGCAAGTGAGAAATAACTGTTGTACTATATGCAACTCCTTTACCTATCTCAGAATTACGTTCAATCAATTTAATAGATACTGGTATGGTTGCGTTTCGCAAAATATTGGCTGCAACAAGAGAACCGCTAAAGCCGCCTCCAATAATTGCAATCGTACTAGGAGAAACACTTTGGTTCAAAATATAGTTGTACATAAAATATATGAAATAAACTTGTTGCTAGATACTTACAAATTTATTCCAGGTAAATTCGGATATTTATATTATTTTGCTGAGTGAGTGGATTAAATTAATTTAAACCTCACTTAGACAAGCGAAATATGGGAAATTTAATATAACTATTCAATTTTCCTAAGCAAAAATTACTAATCGCAAAATTACACAATCTCTAAGTCAATCTGCACAGGTATTTGAGTTTTTTAATGAGTCTTTCTCAACAAATCCGATAGAAATATGGGCGTTTATAAATCAGCAGTTAATAGCAGCTTTGAAACGCAAAAGTTCACCTGTCTGATTGTCAATTTTTTGTGACATACAAAGCTAGTGCATACGTTGTGGCTACTGCTATTGTCTGAAAGCGTGCATTCTGTACTAGTTTTATACTTAAAATTTACTATAAAGTTTCCTGGAATATGAGAACATATGATTGAAGGAATAAGTCATATCACATTCATTGTCAGAAATTTGGAGAAAATGACTAACTTTCTCACAACCATATTTGGTGCTCAGGAAGTTTATTCTAGCAGTGAGCAAATTTTCTCCATTTCAAAAGAGAAATTTTTTCTGATCGATAAACTGTGGATTGCGATCATGGAAGGCAAACCTTTACCAGAAAAAACCTATAACCATGTAGCTTTTAAAATAGCTGCTGAGGATTACGAACTGTACGCTGCGAGAATTAGAATTCTGGGAGTGGATATGAAAGAAGATAGAAATCGTGTAGAGGGCGAAGGACGTTCTTTATACTTTTACGATTACGACAACCATTTGTTTGAGCTACACACAGGTACTTTAAATCAGCGCTTGCAAAAATATCTGATTAAAAAATAAAGGCGATCGCACTCAGGATTTACGCAAGCAAAATTTGTCATTGCGACCGGAACGTAGTGTAGGGAAGCAATCCCAGAATTTCAGGCGATTACGTCGCTTCGCTCGTAATGACGGAATTCCGTGACTTTTGCGTAAGTCCTAACAGTCTCAGCCTTTTTTTATGCCATTTTCAACCCAATACTTGTCGGTTAAGGGGAAAAGGGGAAGGGGAAAGGGGAAAGAAAAAACCTTTAACCTTTACCCTTTAACCTTTTCTCCAAACCCAATTCCGAGTTAAAAATACTTAACCGAGCAGTATTGATTTTCAACCTATCGAACTCACGTCTTGTTAATGCAATAGCTAAGGCGGCGTTTCAACTTATCTTGAAATGCCGCCCTCATGTTTGTTTCTGGCTTCCAGCCGCGTTCAGGACTTCCGCAGGTTTGGGTAGCCTTGACCTCTAATCGCCCGATGAGCAGTTGAGGTTACGCCTAGAAACCCCTCGCAGAGCTTTCCGCTAAGACTGAGCGAAGGTCATAGCGGTCAAGGTTCATCACCTTGTCCCATGCCGCCACAAAGTCATTCACAAATTTCTGCTGTGAGTCCACACTTCCGTAAACTTCCGCGAGTGCTCGGAGTTGAGAGTTCGAGCCGAAAATGAGGTCAACACGGGTAGCGGTCCACTTCAGGTCGCCTGTTTTGCGATCGCTTCCCTCGAACTCATATTCAGCTTCAGAGGTCGCCTTCCATGTCGTGCCCAGGTCGAGCAGGTTCACGAAGAAGTCATTGGTCAACGTCTCTGGCCGATGAGTGAAGACGCCATGTTTAGACCCTCCAAAGTTCGCACCCAGGACGCGCAAACCGCCTAAGAGAGCCGTCATCTGAGGGGCTGACAGGGACAGCAATTGCGCCCGATCGACTAGCAACTCCTCGAGCGATTCGCTATGTTTGCCGCTAGTGTAGTTACGGAACCCGTCCGCAGTCGGCTCAAGCACGGCGAAGGACTCGACATCCGTTTTCTCTTGCAACGCATCTGTGCGTCCGGGCTTGAAGGGAACCGTCACGTCGTGACCGGCATTTTTCGCCGCCTGCTCGACGCCTGCGCATCCGCCCAGAACGATCAAGTCAGCGAGCGAAACTCGCTTCCCGCCAGACTGCGAGCTGTTGAACTCCTGTTGGATCGCCTCTAGGGTTTGCAGCACTGTTGCCAACTGCTCTGGCTGGTTGACTTCCCAATCCTTCTGCGGCGCGAGACGAATACGCCCCCCGTTCGCGCCACCGCGCATGTCGGAGCAGCGGAACGTTGACGCTGATGCCCAAGCGGTTGTAACGAGTTGGGAGACAGACAGTCCCGAAGCGAGGATCTTCGCCTTAAGGGCAGCGATATCCTGCTCATCAATCAACTCATGGTCAACTGCGGGGATGGGATCTTGCCACAGGAACTCTTCCTCAGGAACCTCTGGACCAAGATAGCGCGATCGCGGTCCCATGTCGCGGTGCGTCAGCTTGAACCACGCCTTGGCGAACGCGTCGGCGAACTCATCTGGATGTTCGAGGTAATGCCGCGCAATCTGGTTGTAGATGGGGTCCATCTTCATGGACATGTCTGCCGTGGTCATCATCGGGGCGTGCCGTTTTGACGGATCGTGTGCGTCGGGCACCGTACCCGCACCAGCACCGCCCTTAGGTCTCCATTGCCACGCGCCAGCAGGACTCTTTGTCAGCTCCCAGTCATATTTGAACAGGGTTTCGAGATAGCTGTTGTCCCACTGCGTCGGCGTGGGGGTCCATGCACCTTCGATACCGCTGGTGATCGCATCGACGCCGACACCCGTGTTGAAGGTGTTCTTCCAGCCGAGGCCCTGATCGATGATGGTGGCACCCCCAGGCTCAGGACCTACGTGCGTCGCTTCGCCCGCACCGTGGCATTTGCCAAAGGTATGTCCACCAGCAGTGAGCGCAACCGTTTCTGCATCGTTCATCGCCATCCGAGCAAAGGTCTCGCGAATATCGCGCCCTGAGCCTACCGGATCGGGCTCGCCGTCTGGCCCTTCTGGGTTCACGTAGATCAACCCCATCTGAACGGCGGCGAGAGGATTCAGGAGCACGCGATCGCCACTGTAACGCTCATTGCCAAGCCAGGCTTTCTCAGAACCCCAGTAGATGTCTTCCTCTGGCTGCCAGACGTCCACGCGCCCACCGGCAAAACCCAACGTCTTGAAGCCCATTGACTCCAGCGCGCAGTTGCCAGCGAAGACCATGAGGTCGGCCCACGAGATTTTCTTGCCGTATTTCTGCTTGATTGGCCAAAGCAACATGCGCGCCTTGTCGAGGTTGGCATTGTCTGGCCAACTGTTGAGCGGCTCAAACCGCTGGCTACCCGATCCCGCGCCGCCGCGACCGTCGCCAATACGATACGTGCCTGCGCTGTGCCACGCCATTCGGATGAAGAGCGGCCCATAATGACCGTAGTCAGCTGGCCACCAATCCTGAGAGGTGGTCATCAACTCATAGATATCTGCCCTCAGGGCAGCTAAGTCAAGACTCTTGAACTCCTGAGCGTAGTTGAACGCCTCACCCATAGGATTGGCCTGGGGTGAGTGCTGGTGGAGGATGCTCAGATTCAAATAATGCGGCCACCACTCTCGGTTTGTCGGCACGTGACGAGCCTTAAGTTTCTGACCTCCGCCCGTAAACGGGCATCCGCTTTCGCTGCTCATAGTATCTCCTATACTGTGTTATGGTGTGGATTTTTTGATCTACTGCTGGCATAGCAAACAAATCGAACTTACGTTAATTATTAGGCTCTGACGGGTTGAGCAGACGTTGGAATCATCGATGGATCAATGACAATCCCCAATCCTTGTGCGACAGGGCGACCGTAATTGACATCTGCCCGGAAGAAATAGCAAAGTTGGCGCATTTGAATATCACTTCGTGCCTGACTCAAACTGCCCACAATGTTTTGGATGAGACGCTCCTGTTGCTTGGGTGTCATGATTCGATAGAGATCGCCTGCTTGGGTGTAATCGTCATTTCCAACACGATGATCCTAGCAATCGGCTTTGAGCTTTGACATTGCCTAAGTCCAAAGCTGGCTCTGCATAAGCACAATTCTGCTCTGGCGCATCCTGATAGCTACGAGTACCTGTTGTCAAAGAGTTCTGTTATCTGCAACTGGAATGCCATTAGCAGTCGTCAAGGTTTTGAGGTCTGCCATACTGGGTGATTTCTCCATCATTTACTGAGACGTTGCATTATCTGTTTAGGCGGTCTAGCTCAAACTGATAAACAGTAAATTTACTCACAGTTGTTATGAGTTTATTTTAATATCGTAGTCAAAATGACTTCGAGATAGCAAGTTCAAGCAAAGATTGTAATAAACTGTAAGATTTATCTATTTGTGAACAGGAGCTAGCCCACCCAGTATTCAGCTAGAGAAGAAGTTTGAGTAGCATCAATGCTGACAGTTTTAACATTTGCATTGGGAATTGCTTTGTGCGTCTGCCTTGTACTGCCATACAGAATTCGTAATTAGGTTTTCGCAAGGGTTTCAGAATGTTATAGATTATCCTGATGACTTCAGCTAAGGTAGTTTGCTATTGAACTGTTAAACTTTGCCACTACCGATGAGATACAGCAACGCCATACGCACAGCTACACCACTGGTAACTTGTGCTTGAATGAGGCTAAATTCTGGATCGTCCATTAAATCGGAGCTAATTTCTACACCACGATTGACTGGACCTGGATGCAAAACTTTGACATTAGGCTTGCAAAGTCGCAGTTTATCTCGTGTAATGCCAAACAATTGATGATATTCTCGTAAACTCGGCAGTAAATGCGCAGTCATGCGTTCTTTTTGCAGGCGCAATGTCATGACGAAATCAGCATCACGCAAAGCTGGTTCAAGTTGCCAATGTAAAAATAACTGCCGTTTATAGGGGGTAGTTATTTCTATTTCCTCTGCTGTTTGTTCAGAGAAATACTCAGCAAATAACTTTGGTAAAAGGGTGGGTGGTGCTGCTAAATGCACTTCGGCACCACTTGCCGTCAAACTCCAAATATTCGATCGCGCTACGCGAGAATGCAGTATATCCCCGACAATGGCAATCTTTTTACCTTTTAAAAGTTCGATGCGGGGATTAGCTGGGTCAATGAGAGTACAGATGGTAAATAAGTCTAGCAGTGCTTGGGAAGGATGCTCATGTTGACCATCGCCAGCATTTAGCACACTCACCTTCACACCTAAACGATCCATTTCTTGAGCGATCGCATTTGGTACTCCTGCCTCTCGATGGCGGATTACCATGATATCAGTTCCCATCGCCAAATAGGTCTTAGCCGTATCGAGAATTGTCTCTCCCTTAGTCATAGAAGAAGTGGCTGCGGCAAAGTTCAGCGTATCTGCACTGAGGCGTTTGGCTGCGATTTCAAAACTACTGCGAGTGCGGGTAGAAGGTTCAAAGAATAAATTCGCTACCACTTGTCCCTGCAAAGTGGGTACTTTCTTTGTGCGTCGTGATAGCACCTCTTGGAAACTAGCAGCAGTCTGCAAAACTGCATCGTATTCAACGTTAGTGAAGTCAGTAAGAGAAAGAATGTGATGACGATTCCAGGTGGTACTAGGCATAGATATTGATCGGTTTTTTATGTAGAGATGTGATTGAGTAGCTCTCTACAGCTCTTAAATTACATATGCAGAGGCAATGATACCACCTGTCTTCTATCAAATTAGATACCTATTAAATACAACAATGAATAATACAAATATCGAGTTAATGATGGTTAGTTAATTCTGGAGGTAGAAGCACCAAATATAAAGATACACAGAGCCTTTCAGAAGGACTAGATGTTTTGTTTGCCAAATAAGAATTAATCACCTATTTTGTGGCTGTTACTCGTCTGCTGTCTTAATTGAGTAAGCGTTTCCTCACACCAATGAATTAGTGCCTGCGTTACATACAGCTTGTAGCTAGCTGTTATTAGCCAATAAGCAGCATTCGGATTATCAGCCTCCTTTACTTTTACCTGTTCTGCAATAGCTTGATACTTTTGCAGCAATTGCTGTTGCAAATTATGAAATTTTTCTACATGACGAATATTGTCAGCTACAGTCATTTGTTGCCCAAAAAACAGCTTTAACAAAATTTCAATTCTGTCTACTTGCGGCTCAACAGGCGCTATTAACCACTGTTGTAACTCCTTGAGTCCATTGTCTGTGATCTGATACACGTGGCGATCTGGCTTACCAACTTGCGCCTCTATCGATTGCGTTGCTAATCCTTCTGCAACCAACCGCTTGAGGATAGGGTAAATTTGCCCGTAGCTCTCACTCCAAAAGTTGCTGGTACTGGCTTCAATCTTCTTTTTGATGTCGTAGCCAGACTTGGGGCCAAAACTCAATATTCCTAAAATGGCGTATTTGCTTTTGTTTTCTCTTGACATTGCATTTCTCAGTTATATATCTTTAAGATATAAATAGGGATAAATTTTCAAACTGCTCTAGCCTTGGATTCTCATAATAATCCTCGACGTAGCTACAGATAATTAACTTTTGCCAAAGCGATCGCAGGCGCTCTAGCAGTATCTGTGCTAACAATCATCGTTAAGAAATTAGGAACACAAAGATGAAAGCATTTGTTACAGGCAGTACGGGTTTACTAGGTAACAACTTAGTGCGCTTATTAGTTGAACGAGGATATTTAATAAAAGCTTTAGTTCGAGTTTATTTGGCAATATGAATTTGCCAAAATTGAATCAGGAAAAGCTAATATTTTTAGTTTAAATGATTTGATATCTTAGCTATTGTCTTGTTTGCAGTTCACTACAACGAGGGTAAACTCCATTTTTCGCAAATCTCTCTAGCTTTCTTAATGTGTTCTTCTGCTTTCTCTTTGTAGCCAGACGTGGAAAAGTTCACGTTCGGTTTAGAATACAATTTCTCATAGCAATGAGCTTGTCCATAATGTGCTTGCATTTGCAAGCGTGGAAACTCAGCCTCCCTTAGAAGTTCCTCTAATTCTTCATATTTTTTTAAAGCATCTTCGTAATGCTCGCAAGAGTATTCCAATTCTGCATACTTGTGTAAAGTAAGGGCGTTACAAATCATAGGGGCTTTCTCTTTTCGTGAATAAGCTCGGTTAAGATAATCGTATGCTTTAAGTTTTTTACCATAACAAGTAGCTAACTCCGTGTACAGCCAGATGGGGCTTCCTATATCAGTCTCAGTAACGAAGCGTTCCGCTATCCCAAGAATAAATTCGCTAGGGGTGTGAAGCTTTAATATATTTAATGCCCTACCGATGTTGTACAATATCCTGAATTTTTTAGTGTGGTCTTGAGAGCTATCCTCGCTATTACTCATTACTGTTGTTTCTATTTCTTTTTTAGCCCCGTTATTTAATTCTTCACCTGATAAAAGATTTTTAAAACTATGAACTCCGCTTGGAACTACTTTTTCTCCAATTGCCTGGAATGCCGCAGTAATGAAACAACCAATCGCTCTTATAGGTTTTGGTTTTTCTAGCTCTATATGTATCAAGCCAAGTTCATAAATAGCTAAAGCTTGCCAGCTTAATTTTTTTAATTTTTTGGCATACTTACTTGCTGTTTCGCAATCTTTCTGAGATTGTTTAAAGTTACCTATAAGTCTATATGCCCTACCTTTATTGATATATGCAGCAATTTGGGTAAAGATTAATTCTTCATCTTTATTTAATTTCCTACCTATAATTTTTAAGATTTCGTCACTAACTTCAAGAGCTTTTAGATTTTTACCTGCTTCTGAATAAACGAACCCAAGAGGAACTAAAGCTATCGCTCTTTTTTGAAGGTCGGATAATTTGCTTATTAATTTGGGAGCTACTTCAGTTATGCGATCCACATTATTCCAAAGATTAGCGGAGCATCTTAAGTTATCTAATTTTTTTGCATTTAGAATCTTGAAAATAAATATTTCATAACAATCATTAAACATCCTAGCTTCATAAAAATGATGGATAGCCTCAAACGCTGCATCTACTTCTTGCACTTCTCGACAATTACCAGCTTTGTCCTGGTAATAATTTGCTGCTCTTATATGGCTTTCATTAAGCATCTTGTTATCAAGAAGCCTGTAACAGTATTCCTTAACAAAAGGATGTATTTTATAAATAGGATAATTTTCATCTTGAAATTTATTCTCAGCTTTCAATAAGCTTGCAACTTTTAAATCATCAATTATCTGTCTTATTTCATATTCGTCTAACCTATCCATTTGACTAAGTATACCGTTGAAGGAGATTAGATGTCGATCCTGATATACAGATATTCTAGTGAGACACTCTCGCTGCTTCTCATTCAACCTATTAACTACTTCTTTTAAGATAGTACAAATGCCATCTATTGGTTTATCCTGTTTCAAAAATAGGTTTACGCTTCCTTGAAACTCTTTGTCTCTTTGAATAAGGGGTATCACTAATTCTATTGCTTTAGGATTACCTGAACATTTTTTTGTTAGCGCTATAAGGTCACTCTCTGTTCCCTTTAATTTGTATGCACCATTCTCTACTTCGTGGTCAGATAAATTTGAGATCAGTTCTATTGCATATTCCTGATTAAGACCCGGCAGAATTAACTCTGAGTAGTTTGGACTTCTGAGTTCAACAAAACTTTCACGGCTATTTAATATTAATTTACTACAATGTTCTGTTTGTAATATTTTATTAAACAGATAATAATACTCTCGGCACTCTTCCGCAAATGTACCTGACTCTCCTAATTCTTTATTTTTATCAGATAGTAATGCTTCTGCATTATCAATAACTATTAGGCATCGTTGTTTTCTAAGTTGAGATAACAAGCGTTTTGTTATCCCTTCAAAATCATCCTGACGGGTTGTCTCGTTAGTTATTTCTCCATTAGAAAGATTATACAGAATGGAGTTGACAAATTCCTTAATAATAGGCGGTCTTTCATTATCCACCTGAGCATTAAACTCTTTCCAAACAACAGCGTTAAATATAGCTATTTTATCCTGATATAATTTTCTAATTAATTTACTAATTAAAGTTGTTTTTCCCGTACCGGCAAAAGCAATTATCCCTATAATTTTATGTTCCTGTTTCAGAATATTACTTTCAAGTTTCTCAAGATATTCTTTACGTCCAACAAAATATCTTGAATCTGATGCTATATTCTCTGGCATCCTAAAAATAGGAATTAGGTTATTTAAAATCTTATTTTCATCAGTATTTTCATTTATTTCCCCTGCGGCTTGAAGCACATTCCATACTTGATTGACTTCTATTTCAAGATAATTTGCAAGAAAACTAATAATTTCACGGCGCGGTTGTTTAGTTTTTCCATTAAAAATTCTATGCCAATTACTTCTATCTGTTGGGCTACCTGTTTTCTTTTCCATTTCAGATGCTGTAGGTAGTTTCTTTCCAGACATTTTTTCAAGTGCCATCTCAATAAAAAGTCTTTTCTTTATCTCTAGCTGGCAGATACTTGTGTTATTACTTATATTGGACATAGCTTAGTACCCCTTGTTATTTAAAAGTCTAATTTCTAGAATATTTTTATTTAAAAATAATAATTTACTAACAAAAATTATATTTTACTAAATTCATAGTGTTCATATTATATTTTTATAGGTTAAGTGCATAAGTATCGTACAAAAATGTGGTAAAAAGCTCTAATTATGGTAAATTACTCAATAATATTACGAGCATTCTCATTATTATTAAGAATTCATATTTGGTTGTTTTTATATAACTCAGTATAACTACTGTGGTATATTAGATACTTAAATTTAGGATATCTGAATAAAACAGATATACAGATTAATGCTTTTTAAAGCTTAATTTCCTGCAAGTAATCACATATTTATTCAAGACTAACACTTGCATAAAGAGGCTGTCTAAATTTTTTTGTTGTTTTTTTACAACTGATTAAATACAAATATAAAACTATTTTTATAAGGTTTTGTAGCTAAAAAGTACTGATAGCTGTTGTAGAAAAGCTCTTTTATTCATTTGCAACATCACACAAAAATAGATAGATTACAGGTATAAATCTACTTGGTAACCGACATCAATAAAGCAATATCTGAGCTTCCAACGAATGGGCATTCAAAATATGAAATATCAAAGCATACTTCATACTTTGAATTAGCTTGATAGTTTCTAGCTACTAAGCGGTTATCAAACATTTCACCTTTGGACGACTTATCAACACAGAGAAGCCTATTGTATGAAATACAACTTCCCAGTATGGCAAATAACTGTACCGCTAAGTATAATATTAACCTTTGGCATAGGTTCTATTACTGCCATTTACATGACCAACGGTGGATACATAATTCAGTTTGAAGCTACTCCGCAAAAAGTCAATGTGAGGACTGTGATAGATAAACGAAATAATAGAACAGTAGAAAATGATAAAACCAGAAAACAGGGAGAGATTAACAGTAAAGATTAAGTACTTAAATCTTTGAAGATAACTTTTTCTATCTAGTGAGTAATTTTACTCTAAACAAAAAGCCCCTGGTGATGTGCTAGGAGCTTTTCTGTCTATGGAGCGAGTTCTGCCAGAAACTCTATCGTCTTTGCCCATCGGACTGAGCAACCTGTATTTAAATTGGTGATTGTGCCAACTCCAAAAGCATCAAGAATGAAATTCCAACCTGTAACGATTGATGTGTTTAATTTCTCCAAACGCTTCTAGAGAATTATTTCCAGCAAAAAATCCTGGGAATTCTTGATGGTGGTGCTTGTATGGTAGATGCTCGTGATGTGGCACAAGCAATGATTAACGCAGTTGAGCGAGGTAAAAATGGCGATCGCTACATTACAGCCGGACAATATTACACTCTAGAAAATCTTTTCCAAACTCTAGAAAGAATTAGTGGAATACCTGCTCCTAAATTGCGAATTCCTTATAATTTGACTGTGATTTTAGCCTGGTTTTCTGATAATTACGCCAGATTGACTAGGACAAAATCAGTTATTCCTCTAGAAGGAATCCGCATCATGCATGAAAAAATCCAGCTTGACTCTGCAAAGGCAATTAAAGAATTAGAAGTTAGGGACTTCCAGAAAATAAAATATACAGTTTATAAGAATGATAATCATTCCGAGGGGAAGGGAGAGGCTGCCGCAGGCAGCCTCTCCCTTCCCCTTTTTGTAGTAAATTCAAGGATGATTCGATTTTTCGGTAGAAAAAGGTGTCTATACAATTAACGGATTCACTAAAACACTTGTTGAAGGAAACGGCACAGCAATTAACAGGAGCAGCCAAACGTAAATTTATTGCACAAACAGTTGTGGCATTAGGATACGGAGGACACTCTCTAGCACAGCGAGAGTTGGGATGGAATCGGGTAACTATTAGTAAAGCAATCAAAGAATTAAATAGTGGTATCACTTGTATAGATAACTATCGAGGTCGAGGACGTTATAAAGCAGAATCACATCTACCAAATCTTTTATCAGATATCAAAAAGTTAGTTGATGGTCAAAGTCAGATAGACCCAAGTTTTAAAAGTCAAAGGCTCTATATGCGTCTTTCT
>NZ_MTAW01000118.1 GCF_002154725.1 Nostoc sp. 106C
CTCTCATTAACTCAGCACTGCTGGGTCTTTTTGGATGGCTTAGTCTAAACTCCAGAATTTAAAGTTTTTTATTTAAATAAGAAATTATTTCTAGTTTCCCATCAAGCTGATTCTCAAAAGTATTCTTTATAACCTATTCATGTCTATGAACTGAGGGTTAATAAAATGATAAAAACACATAGACTAATGTCATTGCTCGTAGCCACATTGACGAGCAATTCAATTGGTATAGATAGGTTATTTGCTCAAGACGTTAATAAAATGACTGAAGTAGCCAATAACTCCATTACTATTAATGAACAAAATACTGATTTTGTGAAATTGACCCAAGTCTTTGGCTTTAACTCTATTGCTAAAGCCAAGAATGAAAAGATGGTAGCTAGCAATCTTGTAGCACAAACGCAGACTTATCCCGGGGTGAATCTACCAGCGGCAAATAAGTCGCCAAATCTGTCATATTATGTCCGATTGAACACTTGTCAATTAGATATACAACTAAACGATTGGGTCTTCCAAGCATTGCAATCGCTGGTGGAACGCTACATCTGTATATTTCAAATAAATGGCAAAGGCTTGTAATATCAGCCTAACGTCGCAAGCTTCGAGGATCGAGAGCATCTCTTAGCCCGTCCCCGAGTAAATTGAAAGCAAGTACAGTGACGATAATTAGGAATGCTGGCGGCCAGATTAGCCAAGGTTGCAGTACCAAAATTGAAGCATTACTTGCTAGAGAGAGCATATTACCCCAAGAGGGGTCTGGTTGTTGAATTCCTAAGCCGATGAGACTCAATACAGCTTCGGCGCTAATAAAACTAGGAACAGATAAGGTGGCAGAGATAATGACATAGGTAGCAGTTTGTGGCAAGACGTGGCGGAGGATAATATATAGCGGTTTACCTCCCATTGCTCGTGCTGCTTGGACAAATTCTCGCTCTTTAATTGAGAGCACTTGTCCGCGAATTACCCGTGCTAAACCAGCCCAGCTAATTACCGAAGTAATTACCACAATCAACAAAAAGCGCTCGGTGCTGCTTAACCCAGCTGGTAATACAGCTCCCAATGTCACCAAAAGATAAATGCTAGGAAAAGTCATCAACACTTCTGCTAGGCGCATGATGATGGTATCAGCCACACCACCAAAATAACCAGAAATACCACCGATGAGCAAACCGAGGGGGTAGGTGATGATAACGCCAAAAATACCGATAAACAGGCTAATGCGACCTCCATGCACTAATCGGCTGAATTGGTCGCGGCCTTGATCGTCAGTACCCAAGATGTTGAATTTTGCGTCCCCAGTGCTGCCAAACAAATGCCAATTTAAGGGTATACCAGAGAAAATTGTAACTTCGTCCCATTTGGGTGGCAGTGGTAAACTCAACTGAAAAAGATGGTACTCCGGACCAGAGACAAATAGACGCAGAGGTGAGGGCTTTTTGAAGTCTACGATCAGTTTGCGATCGCCTGTTTCTAAGTTTGTGTCTCCCTGAATCGTAGGATAAACATGAGGGCCGATAAACTGCCCTGAGGGTGAAGCCCAGTAAATCTTGGTTGGTGGTAGCAACGAACCATTGGGTTGTGACGCGTAAGGATCGTAAGGAGCGACAAAATCAGCGGCAATTACCGCTAAATAGAAAACTAATAGCAAAATCGCCCCAAATCGCGCCAAAGGATTCTTTTTAAGTCGTTGCCACCAATCCATAGTTTTTTAAAAAAGTCAAGGGTTAATAGTGTAATAGTCAAGGGTCAAAGGTCAATAGTCAACCCCCGTGGAGAATTCAAAATTCTCAGCCCAGCATAATTAATTTTAACTCTTGACTTTTAACTCTTGACTTTTGACTAATAACTATTAACTACATACCGCTGTTCTTCTTGTTGTTTGTCATGTTCTACAACAAACACATTTGAGTAAAGATTAGCCAGAATTTGTTTACCTTGTTGTGTCAGCGACAGATAACGTAATGCATCTTGGACATAGGGATAAACCCCATTCCAGTAAAATTTGGCGTAATTCTTACGTAAATCGGCTGGGGTTTGATAGCCTAAAACTTTATTCATACCAGTTTCTTCAAACTCATAGAATAAAGAAGTAATTTTCTTTAAGTAACGTGGATCGCTTAATTGTCCAATTAAATCAGCTGCTCGTACTAAACCAGCAAAGTTATTTGTATCTTGATGATCTTCCGCCGCAGGAACAGGGAACCTAGTCAATTCAATATTAATCTTAATTACCTCTGCATCGATTAACTTATGCCCACCAAAACGTTCATCAATAAAAAGTTTAGCTCTATCAACATGATATGGTATGAGACTGGCATCAGAAGCACCAGCAGGCAGAGAAATCATTCTGTCATTTTTACCTGTAGCATATAAGCCTTCAGTCTCTTGGTCTTGTCGGCAAACTCCTTTAACATAGCCAATATCATGACAGACTAAAGAGATAATAAAATGTAACCAATCGTCACTAGAAACACCACCCTCGCGGATATGTTTGCCTCGTAATATTTCTTGCCCTACAAGGGTAACAAGAATAGTGTGTTCGACATTGTGATACAAGGCGTCACTATTGGCAATATTTTCCAAGGCCATGCTACCAGCCCAGGCAATGATATCTTGATAATCATTTTTGAATGCGCCATAGGTGCGACGATAGCCTTCTCGAATTTGATTAACAAAAGAATCAATTAAAATTTCAGTAGCATTGAACATATGTGGTTACTCACTCGGATAAGAATTCATTGATTATTTGCAAAAATTGCCAGATTGCTGCCACCAAGGGGAAGTGACGACAATGTAAATTTTCTCCTTTGTAGCTCAATAAAAGTTTTTAGTACTAGCCATTTTTATATTTTTCCCAAAAGATAGGCTATTCTTTCATCGCTGCACAAAAGATTTATCGGCAACATAAGGCAAATAGTAGGTTGATATCCTGCCACAAATTCTTGATATTTGTCCAGATATACCTTAGCCTCATTAGTTGTTGACATCTATTTTTTTAGCAGCAGCGATCTAGATATCAAGAGTTTGTAACATAAATCAAAGTGATAATGCTAAAGAACCAGCTTTATTAATATTTAATCCTAGATATAAAATAACCAATTTTTCAGACAATTCGTAGCAATATTAAACTATATATTTGCAGATTAAAGTAATAATAGTTAAAAACTCCCGATTCTGAAGGTAAAAATGACAATTGCTGGAAGTTTTGGTGAGATACACAAGCATTCCTTAATCTTATCAGCAATGCAAGCCAATAATATTTTAATACTTTAAAATGTTGGTTAATTTAGTGCAAATACTTATTGACAATACTTAAATAATCTGAATATATTGCAAATATTCTCTTATGGTAATAAAAATATGACCTCCGTCATGTTTATATACTGGGAACAATGACAGTCAGAGTCTGAAAAAAGGTGCCATATTTAATATACATTAATAAATTTCAACCTTTCTTAAGAAAATCCCAGTAGAGTATTTTATATGCATAGGAGGTATCGGTATGACTGTGGGTGACGAAAGTCCATTAGAAGTCGAAACGGAAGAACCTTTGAAGGCTGAGGATGCTAGCTTTAAGAGAAAATTAGATGATAGACAAACTCGTCTGTGGTTAATGCCGTTGTTGCTAGGGACTGGTTTAGGTTTTGCGATCGCCCTTGGTGGTGTAGGTGCATTCAAGAATCATGCAGATCCTCAACAAAAGACTATAGCGGATAAATCAGCATCGCCAGCTAAACCAGCGATGACGGTTACCATTGCATCTGTAAAACCTGCCAGTATTGCTCAGACTCTCAACACCACAGGTACTATAGCAGCGTCCGATTTAATTCCTGTGCTACCGCAAACAAACGGACTGCAAATCAAACAAATTCCCGACAATGTCAAAGAAGGAGCTTTCGTAAAAAAAGGTCAAGTGCTGGCAGTTCTAGATGATTCTATACTGCAAGCACAAATTAGCCAAGCGAAAGCAGATGTGCAATCCAAGCAAGCGGATGTGGAATCTAAGCAAGCAGATGTAACATCTAAACAGGCAACTGTGTCATCAAATCTGGCAGTAGTCAAGCAAAGACAAGCAGATTTAGCGCAAGCACAGGCGAAGCTAGAAGAAGCCGAAAAGAATTTTCAACGCTATCAAAAACTTGCAGCCGCAGGTGCGATTAGTCAGCAAGAACTCGATACTCGCTCCTACACAGTAAGAACTGCGATCGAGGCGGTGCGTGTTGCTCAAGAAAATGTTCGTAGCGCTCAAGCAAACGTAGGTAGCGGTCAAGCAAATATTAGCATTTCTCAAGCGAATGTGAATAAAGCCCAAGCTGATGTTCGCAATAGTGCGGCGAAGGTAGGACAGTTACAAACGCAATTAGGACAAACTTTAGTTCTCGCGCCTGTGTCAGGAATTATTGCCGAAAAACTGGCAAGAGTCGGAGATGTCACAGGTGTACCTCCACAAACTCAGGTAGGTAATATTGTTGGCGGTACGCAAAAGCTGTTTTCGATTATTCGCGATCGCAAATTAGAACTGCAAGCAAAAGTTCCGGAAATTCAACTATCTCAAGTCAAAGTCGGTGCAACTGTAGAAGTTACTTCTGATCGGGATAGCCGCGTCAAGTTGGAGGGAAAAGTCAGAGAAATACAACCGCTAGTCAACGATCAAAGGCGAGAAGCAACGGTAAAAATCGACTTACCAGCCACAAACTTGCTGAAACCTGGAATGTTTGCCCGTGCAGCGATTACCACCAACTCAGCGATGGGAATGACAGTACCGCAGAAAGCAGTACAAGCCCAACCAGATGGAAGTGTAATTGTATTCATGCTATCGGGTGAAGACATTGTTCGCGCCCAGAAAGTAGAACTAGGAGAACCTATTAACGGTAACAGGGTGGAAATCAAAAGTGGATTGAAATTAGGCGATCGTGTGGTAGTTAGTGGTGCAGGGTATCTCAAGGATGGCGACAAAGTACTAGTGGTTACAAGCCCATAATTTTGATCTGAAAAAAAGGCACAAGGCGGAAGGGAAAAAAACTGATTTTGTCAGCTTTTCCAAGCTTTTTAACTAGATGTTTATTTGTACTACTAGTAGTCCACGAAACCAATTTTGAAGACTTGTAGTAAAGGCTTGAGCCTTTTTCAAGGCAACTTTTTTTTGCAATTCCTGACTTAACTTTTCGCAAAAACTCAAAACTAAAATTTACGATGTCGTTTAATATCTCTGCTTGGTCGATTAAAAAACCTGTTCCCACGATAGTTTTATTTTTAATTTTGACGGTAGTCGGTTGGTTTTCTTTCATTTCTTTAGGAATTGATACCAATCCCAATGTTGATATCCCCGCAGTTTCAGTGACAGTCACACAACCGGGAGCAGGCCCGGTGGAACTAGAATCTCAAGTGACGAAAAAGATTGAAGATGCTGTCGCGGGGTTGGGCAATATCGACAACATGATCTCAAAGGTGACTGATGGCAATTCCACAACGACAATAAATTTTTTGTTGGGGACAAATAGCGATCGCGCCACCAATGATGTGCGCAATGCGATCGCCCAAATTCGTCAAAGTTTGCCTCAAGACATCAACGATCCAATTGTTCAACGCCTAGACTTTGCTGGCGGGCCGATCATTACTTACGTTGTCAAATCCGATCGGCGTTCTGTAGAGGAGTTAAGCAATCTCGTAGATCAAACTATTAGCCGTGCCTTGTTAGCAGTTAAAGGTGTAGCCCAAATTAAGCGTGTGGGTGGGGTTGATCGTGAAATTAGAATTAACCTCAATCCCGATCGCTTGCAATCTTTGGGTATCACCGCCACTCAGGTAAACGACCAAATCCGTGCCTTCAACATTAACTTACCTGGCGGACGTGCGGAATTAGGCGGTAGCGAACAAAGTATTCGTACCTTAGGAAACGCTGCCAGTGTAAATGTTTTGAAAACCTACGAAATCGTTCTGCCAGGGGGCGGTTCTGTACCCTTGTCCAGCTTGGGCACTGTGGAAGATAAGTTTGGCGACGTGCGGCAAACTGCCAGCTTGAATAATCAACCTGTGGTAGCTTTTCAGGTTCTCCGCAGTACTGGCAGTGTCATGGTAACTGTGGAATCAGGAGTCAAAGCCGCAGTTAACGAACTGGAAAAAACTCTCCCCCCAGATGTGAAGCTGGATTTAATTTTTACTAGGGCTGATGTTGTTCGCCAATCCTACGAAAGCACCATTGATGAGTTGATTCAAGCCTCAGTGTTGGCAGTCATCGTGATTATGATATTTTTACGGGACTGGCGAGCAACATTGATTACTGCCGTAGCCCTGCCCTTATCGATGATTCCTACCTTTGCAGTACAGCAAGCATTGGGTTATACCCTCAACAACATGACATTGCTAGCATTAGCCCTAGCGGTAGGTAACTTAGTAGATGATGCCGTCGTGGAAATTGAAAACATGGAACGGCACATGGCAATGGGCAAATCACCTTTGCAAGCAGCTTATGACTCTTCTGACGAAGTGGGATTAGCTGTGATGGCAAGTTCTGCAACGATTATTGCCGTGTTTATGCCCGTTGCCTTTATGGGTGGGATTCCGGGGCAGTTTTTTCAACCATTTGGCTTTACGGTTGCTATTTCCACAATTTTCTCAACTTTGGTAGCCCGGATGGTAACCCCAATGATGGGGGCGTATTTACTCAAGGATAAAGACCATACGCATCACAGTAAGGGAACACAGGAGCAGCATCAGACAAGAGTTATTCGATTCTTCAATTTTAAATTTACACTGCCAACAATCAACAAAAGAACTAAAAAACTCAGAACTCACAACTCAGCAACGCCAGTTCGCTCAAGTCGGGAGACCCTTTCGGCAGTCGCTCATGGGGGGAACCCCCAAGACCGCGCTGCCTCACCACGCGACTGGCTCCTCAGCACTATCAAGCCTCGTGGCTTTCAGCCTTATAAATCGCTGTTGCAATGGGCATTACGCCATAGATTAACAACAATTGCGATCGCTCTAGCTTTCTTTATTGCCAGTCTGATGCTAGTTCCTTTAATTCCCAAGGGTTTCGTTGATGATGGTGACTACGGTCTTTCTAGCATAGCTATAGAAATTCCACCTGGTTCCACCTTAGCAGACATGAATCAGGTAGTTACACAGACAACTAATATCCTCCTAAAAAACCCTGTAGTTGAACAGGTGCTAGCAACTGAAGATTTGAATACAGCTAACCTTGCTGTCAATCTCAAACCCAAAGAGGAACGGAAAATTTCTCAAAAACAGTTTGAGGAACAAATACGCCCCTTATTCCAGCAAATACCAGGAGCAAGAATTAGTTTCCAAAGTCAAGTACCTGGTGATAGCCGTAAAGGTTTATCAATAGTTCTGCGGAGTGAAAATCCCGAAGCTCTCAGACAAGCTGCGGAAGCTTTAGAAAAGCAGATGCGAACCTTAAGCGGATTAGTAGAAGTCTCTTCTAGCGCCAGTTTGGTGAAACCAGAAATTCTGGTAATTCCCGATCCGCAACGCGCCGCAGATTTAGGTGTGACAGTGCAAGCGATCGCTCGTACAGCCTCCCTAGCTACAATTGGCGATAACGACGCGAATTTAGCTAAATATAATTTAAGCGATCGGCAAATTCCCATTCGCGTGCAAATCGATCCCAAAGCCCGTGCAGACATCAACAATATCAAAAATCTCCAAGTTCCCAGTCAAAATGGCAGCTTAGTTCCCCTCCTTGCTGTTGCAGATATCCGATTTGGTAGTGGGCCTGCAACCATCAACCGCTACGATCGCGCCCGTCAAGTCGCAGTAGAAGCCAACTTGCAAGGTATCGCCCTCGGAGAAGCAGTCCAAGCAGTAAATAAACTGCCTATTATGCAAAATTTACCCCCAGGAGTAGTACAGCAACCCTCCGGCGGTGCAAAAATTATGCAAGACATATTTAGAGGTTTTGGCAGCGCCTTGGGATTAGCAATTCTGTGCATCTATGCAATTCTCGTCCTGTTATATAACAACTTCTTCCATCCGCTGTCGATTATGGCAGCCTTGCCCTTTTGTTTAGGCGGCGCACTTGTAGCCTTGATGCTTGTGCAGAAACCCTTAGGACTCTATGCTTTGATTGGAATTGTACTGCTATTGGGGATTGTTACCAAAAACTCAATTCTGTTAGTTGACTATACAATCATCAACATGCAAGAAGGCAAAAGCCAACGTCAAGCACTTATAGAAGCTGGTGTGTCACGCTTGCGTCCAATTATGATGACCTCACTGGCAACAATAGCAGGTACTCTACCTCTAGCATTGGGAATTGGTGCCGGCTCGGAAGTCCGCCAACCGATGGGAATTGCCATCATGGGTGGCTTCACAACTTCTACATTGCTGACTCTGGTAGTAGTACCCGTAATATTTAGCTATATTGACAACTTCCAACGCTGGATCATCAATACATTACGGTACGGCTTTGGTAAAAAACCACCCCGTGCTTCATCTGATGAACATGAAGTCATCAGTCTCCCATCAGAGCGCGAAAAATCTGCTTCTTAAATTCAGCATTGGCAATTTGTGGTATAATAACAGTTAGCTATAGCTAAGTGGCTAGCTGCTTTTTGCGGGTGTAATTCAGTGGTAGAATGTCACCTTCCCAAGGTGAACGTCGTGGGTTCGAGTCCCATCACCCGCTTTTAATTCAAATCCTTACATCGTAAGCTTTTCAAGGTTTTTTATCTTGATCATTCTCCTTGATAATCCCAATTATACCCTTTATCGGGTGCTTTTATTGGGTCATCAAAGGTCTTTTTGGGTGTCAAACTATTTACCACACATAATAAAACTTATTATCTCTAGGAATTTTATTCTGTTTTCTCAATTCGTGAGAAGGGCATTTATCGCTACAATAGCCGCAATCATTTTGAGGACAAATCAGACGACCACAAGTAGGGCAATTATCATGTTTACCAACAACAAGCGGAGTAAATCTACATTTACCCTTTTTTTCTACTTTTCCACCACAGTAAGCTAATATTGTGGTCAGGTTATTATCTTGTTCTGAACGTTGACCTTGTAGTAACCCTCGACCATTGAACTTAAAAACTTTAAATTCAGCTAAGTTTGCTTTCTCCCGATTTTCCCAAAGACTTTGTAACGAAGCGCAGAAGTCTTTAATTGTATTCAAAGGATCATAGAGTTTCAGATCCAAGAAGTCCTCATTGGATGACTTTGCTGAAGGGTTGACAACGTAAGGATTGCAGAGGTGCAGGGGTGCAGAGGGGAATTTTTAAATATCCGTTCGTATACCTTAAACTTCTTCTTTCTCCCCTGCTCCTCTGCACAAGAGCTGCCTCAATGATTTTCCCTTTACAAGCGTGCCATTCGGCTCAGATGGTTTGTTCGCAGTTGATCATCCACGGTGTCCCAAACTGATCGGTCAACATGCCAAAGCGCGATGACCAGAACGTTTGCGCGATCGCCATCTTCACCTTGCCATTTTCTGCTAAAGCGTGAAAAAGCCGTTCTGCCTCAGCGATTTCAGGAACGCTAATTTGTACGTAGAAACCTTGCGGGGTTTCAAAGTATCCTGGTGGGCAGTCAGATCCCATCAGGAGGCGATCATTTAGTTCAAGGCAAGCGTGCATGATTTTGTCCTGCCATTGGGGTGAGACATTTTCTGCGGAAGGTGCTTCTTTGTGTGTCATCATCATAGTTATCTTGCCACCCAGACATTGTTCATAGAACTTGAACGCTGCCTCACAGTTGCCGTTGAACATCAGGTAAGAATTGAGTTTCATTAATTTCTCCTTTTGTAATCGATTCTGCGTTTTGATGAGCGGATCGTTCGCACATGAACATCATTTGCGCGATCACTGATGACGTTACCCGGATTTCTCACCACATCTCGAATAAGCCTGCGCTTGAGCAGGGGAGCAGTTGCAGTAAGTCTTTCCCCTCTGCACCTCTGCCCCTCTGCCCAATATCCCCTCAAGCTTGTGAGAAATGCGGGGTTACTTTTGCTGCTGCGTTTCAATCTGAGCGCGAATGCGGTCTTCCTGCTCCCTTAAGGCGGGTGTCAGGACTTCACCAAAATCCTCTGCCTCGAATACGGGACGAATCTCAATCTCGGAGTCTCCTGGCATAGGGTTAGGGCAGCGCTTTACCCAAGCAACTGCCTCTTCCATTGAGTTCACCTGCCACAGCCAGTACCCTGCCACTAGCTCCTGCGCTGGAGTGAAAGGTCCCTGGGTGACGGTGCGATCGCTTCCTGAAAAGTGAACTCGCACCCCTTTTGAGCTAGGATGCAACCCCTCAGCGGCAAGCAAGATACCTGCCTTGGCTAATTCTTCGTTGTACTGCCCCATTTCAGTTAACATCTGTTCGCTCGGCATGACCCCAGTTTCGGAGTCTTGAGTTGCTTTGACAAAGACCATGACTTTCATTGTGAAATCTCCTGTTGAATGGTTTTGAGTTAGATTGCGAGGGGTTGGGTGTCAATACTGCACGCTTTGTGCATTTTCAACTCGGCATTGGGTTTGGGGAAAAGGTTAAAGGGTAAACGGTAAACGGTAAAGGGTAAAGTTTTTTTCTTTTCCCTTTCCCCTTCCCCTTTTCCCCATACAAGTATTGGGTTGGGTGTGCTGATTAGCGTAAAGCGCAACTCCGAAGGAACCGCTAATCAGCAGCGACACGCTTGAGTTCATCAATCTCGATCTTCTTCATTTGCAGCATGGTAGTGGTCACTTTTTGAGAGGTTGCCGCGTCGGGGTGGTTGAGTAACTCAATCAGAATGCGAGGAATAATTTGCCAGGAGACGCCGTATTTGTCTTTAAGCCAGCCGCATTGCTGTGCGGTTTCATCCCCACCAGCAGACAATTTTTGCCAGTAATCGTCCACGTCCGCCTGGGTATCGCAAAAGATTTGGAAGGAAATAGCCTCGTTAAATTTGAAGGTCGGACCACCGTTCAGTGCTGTGAACGGCTGACCATCAAGTTCAAAGCTGACAGTCATGACGGCTCCGGCTGGTTTTCCGTGAATTTCCTGTCCAGCGTCTCCATATCGACTGACGTGGACAATTTTGGAATTGCGAAAAATCGACGTATAAAACTGAGCGGCGGCTTCGGCTTGATCATCAAACCATAAACAGGGAGTGATTTTGGAATTGTTTTGCATGAGGGTTCTCCTTGAGTTCAAGTGGTTAAGGACGGTCAGGGCTGTGCCAATACTGCTCGGTTAAGGATTTTCAACTCGGAATTTGGTTTGGGGAAAAGGTGAAAGGGTAAGGGTTAAAGGTTTTTTCTTGCCCCTTTTCCCCTTCCCCTTTTCCCCTTAACCGACAAGTATTGAGGGCTGTGCTGGTAGTCCCGCAACTTCGATGACAGGACGGATTTCGACGGTGCCGACTTTTGCACCTGGGATGCGGGTGGCGATCGCAATGGCTTCATCCAAATCCTGAGCATTAACGAGGAAGAATCCACCCAATTGTTCGCGGGTTTCGGCAAATGGTCCATCGGTCACGAGTGATTTGCCATCACGGACTTGGACACTGGTTGCGGTTGCAACAGGATGGAGTGGAGCCGTCGCCAGAAATTGTCCTTGAGTATGCAAGTCCTGGGCGAGTTGGGCAGATTCCCCATAGCAATGCTCCCGCTCGGTGTCGCTCATGGCGTTTTCGTCCATATAAATCAGCAGCAAATATTTCATTTGGTTGCCTCCTTTGTGATTAAGTCGAACGGGAATTGTCCAAATCGACACCTGAGTGCAAAAATTTTGTCTAGTACAATTGAACTTTATCTCCCTTTATCACTCAGTCGAACGGCAATTGCTCAAATCGACACCTTGCCCAAAATTCTTTATGTGTTTTTGTGAAAGGTATGGCTTCAATCCCAAAAACAGATGTGGCTCAAGCAATTGCTGCCCTTTATCGAACTGAATGGGGGCGCATTGTCGCTATTCTGATTCGGCTGGTCGGAGATTTTGATGTAGCTGAAGAAGCTGCACAGGCAGCATTTACAGCGGCAGTGAATCAGTGGGAAAGCGACGGTATTCCCGATCGCCCCCGTGCCTGGATTATCCGAACTGCCCGATACAAGGCGATCGCTCGCCTCCGACGACGTACGAAACTGACCGAAAAACTGGAGTGGTATGCGGCATCTGGCTTAATTCCATCCACAGAAGAACCAACCTATGACAGTATTTTGATAGTGAATATATTTTTCACTCAGATACTTATGAAGTTGGGGAAGCTTATATCCTTTCCCGGCAATGTGAAATTTTCTATAGATATTCTTAAGTCTTTAGGTAAAAGCTTCTTCTTCAATTAGGGAATATGATGTAATATAGGTTGCCAATAAATCTTTTTTTGTGGGGCAGTGGCTCTCCTCTAAGCACATTAAAACTTCTGTTTCAAGAGAAGTAAGTTCATATTCTCTAGAATTGCATAGTGCTTCTAAAAAAGTATTCCAACTCATAAAATAGTTGCCAACTAAAAATCAGAGAAAAACCAAATAATTCATAATTATTCAATCAGAGATATTTAATTAATCCATTGTACTTCCTAGGCATATTACACCTCACTACACTTTCCCAATATTTACTCATCTCTAGACACAAGCGATGATGAGCGTATCTTTAATCAAAGACTTTTCAAATTACCTCTAAGCTGATTAATCACTTTCAATAATAATTTATAAATCCTTATGCTGATTAGAACTAAGAAATTTCAAATATCTCCCAAAGAATTAAGAGGAATTATTGCTGTTGATTATTATAAACGCATGAAATTAACCTTAATTATCTTTTCAGTTTTGACAGTGGTAAATATTATCATTTCTATAATCCAGAAAGAATTTAGTTGGTGGTTGCTGTATTGCTTGGGTTTTATTGCTTATATTCTCTCTGTACCACTTTGGTTACGTTTACAAGGGCGAACTTCTGAGTTAAATTTTCAAAGTAGATATTGCGAAATGGATGAGGATTTTTTTACGATATTTTTTGAAGATGGGAGTATCAGCAAGCTCAGATATGAGCATTTTGTAAAAGTTATCAAAAAAAGTGAATATTATTTCTTATATATAACAAAAGTTCAATTTCACTACTTACCAGTAGCGGCTTTTGAGTCAGAGAAGGATATGCACCGATTTGATTTATTTTTAGAAGGGAAACAGCTAATTAAATTGTGGTGAATACAGCAGTAAAGTTGCGGTAGAATTACGTGTGGAAATTGCGATGTGTCTGAACTTCTCACCATAAAATCCTCAGTTTTGTGTTGTTCTCCCGTCCACAGGTTAGAAGCATTATCATTACCCATATCTGAATAAATTCCCGCTTCGCTGCTAACCCGCCTCGGAATGAAATTCCAAGGCTAATACCAAATCAAATAATGTTTGCGACACATCAATAAATATTCTAGAGGTCACGGCAGTGCCCATTGGTGTCAACTTAAGCTTAAACGCTTATCCCATATACGTTTTACCCCACCCCTTAATCCCCTCCCCCGAAGTTTGCTCAACGGGGGGGAACCCCCGCACGCAA
>NZ_MTAW01000216.1 GCF_002154725.1 Nostoc sp. 106C
TTCTCCGTATTTATATATCTTAATATAGCTGACTTTTTTCGTGCCCACCTACTTATCCTTTAGTGCTTCTAGTAAGTGGCGAGTACAAGCTAAAAGAATATCAGTATATTGGGCATCTTCTGGATCAATATCTTGTTCATCGGCAGGAAAATAAACTACAAAGCAACCTTGCTCATCTAAATATTGCTGAAGACGCAGTAATTCTGTAGACTTTCCAGCACCGCGATGGCCTGCATAAAGTTGAGAAGTCACTCTGTCTGAATATAAAATCTCTCTTCCTACTTCTACTAATATGTCCCCATCTCCCCGCACTTCTGTACAATCAACATAAGCGGGGTCTCCTGCGGGTAAGGGGCGAAATGGGTCAAAAGCATTGTATATCCGCTTTAAAAAGGCAAAATTCTGGGTCATAAATCTCAATTTCTCAGGTTAGCGCCATATTATCGCAAACTTACAGAGATATATAGAAAATTAAATGCTTGGGTGCGTTATTGCTCAAAGTAAGCCACCATTAACAATTCACTACTTTGAAAATGAAGCTCAAAGCCTCGTTAACGGAGATAATAGCCTCATTAATGGAGTTCAAAGCCTCATTCACGGAGATAACAGCCTCATTAATGGAGTTCAAAGCCTCATTCACGGAGAAAATATCCTCATTAATGAGGCTCAAAGGCTCATTCACGGAGAAAATATCCTCATTAATGAAGCTTAAAGCCTCGTTAACGGAGAAAATATCCTCATTAATGAAGCTCAACGCCTCATTAATGGGTTCAAACACTCATACTTGAGAAGTCAAACATAAAAGAAATCTTATTAATACATCTTCAATAGCAGTCATATTTCATTTGTGAAAAAACAAAGTACATTTGCACATTCTTCTTTCCTATTCCCTGTTCTCTGCCTCAACGAGTCATTTCACAACTCTTACACAGATTGCTATATAAGTGCTAGCAGTTAAATTTTATGCAAAAAGTCATGGATATATTTATGACTATAGTCATAAATATTTTTTAGAAAAATAAGCGTTAATATTAACTTGAGTGCAGCATTTGCATGGAGAAGTCTTATTGAGCAAAAAATATCAACATATAATAACTTATATTTTCTCTAAGAAAATTCAAGATGTTATCTTCGTTGATAAAAACTTCCTATGCCAGGATGAGCGTAAAGATAGCTAGCAATATTGCTGCTTGACACCAAAGAAATTACAATCATTTTCCCTTTTATTTAAGTAACTCAAAGTTGCTTTAATTTGGCTTAATTTTATTATGCTAGGAGATATAGTCATGAACTATAAATTTAATTTCAAACTGATATTAGGTGCTGCTGCAATTGCAATTCTGGCTGCTGGTTGCCAATTATCTTCACCTAGTGGATCGGCTGCTCCTAATAACTCTACTGAAGAGGCTACAAATTCTTCTTTGACAACAGGGATAGCTACAGCGTCAGATAGAATACCAGACCTTAATTTAACCGATACGCAAAAAGCAAAAGCAAAACAGATAGGAGAACAAACCCAAGCGAAAATACTTGCTGTTTTAAATGCAGACCAACAAGAAAAATTTAAAGCTGCAACTCAGGGTCAGCATGAATCGCCTATGAGAGTACTGCGATCGCTCAATTTATCAGCAGATCAAAAACAACAAATTCGCGAAATTCAACGCAATCAAAGGCAAGAATTTCAGGCAATTCTTACCCCAGAACAGCAAGCCAAAATGAAACAACATCGTGAATCTCGGGGTCAACGCTCATCAAATTGATTATCTAATAATTTTGAAATTTGTTAATATAATAAGCTTTTATCTCACTTTTTATAAATATGGGATGAGCTTAATATAGCTGTGAAACTAGGCAATTACTAAGACTAAAAATACAAATTTACTTAGTAATAAAGCTAGCTCATTATTCTGAAATAAAAGATAGCATTAGAAGATGCACTCATGACAAGAATGAAGTGCATTTTTTCTTGTTGTCAAAGCTTAAAAGTATTTTTAAACGTTTATATTAAGACTCATCTTGTATTTTTAAAATTAAAGTCAGGAGGAAAATAAATATAATACTGACCTATTTGTCTTAACCTTACGATTATAAATTTTAAAGTTTATATTGTTCTAAGATATGACTTTGTTCCTATTGAAAACCTAACTTTTCTCCCATATGCACCCATCATTTAATGTTTTATATTTAGAGCAATACAGCCAATCTTAATTAATGAAAGAGCAAGCCAAACCTCTTGCAATATTAGGATGAATTTTATTAATATAAAAACTTTATTCCTAATATTTCAGCTGAGGCAAATGTTCCAAAGTTAACTAAGAATGTTGTAGGAAAATAATCCATAATTAACTGACAGGAGATTGATTATGAAACGCTTTCTCTTTGGTACATTACTTGCTTTACCTCTTGCAGTAGCTTCCCTACCATCACAGGCATCGGCAGCGCAAATTATTGTCAGACCAGTTGTTCATAGAAATGTCGTTGTCCGTCCACGTCCAGTTGTCCACCAGAAGTTGATTCCTGGGCATTGGGAGCAAACACGATATGGTAGGCGCTGGGTTCCTGCTCACTATGTAAGAGTTTAATCTTGCCGAAGTAAGAAGATTAAAAGCGGTATTAACCGTCTTTTTACTTACTTCTAAATTACTCTTATAAACTATAGTTTACAAAACAATTGTGCACAATAAAACTCTCACCTTTGTGGTGAGAGTTTTATTTATAATTATTTGTCAAAAGGTAAGGTTGGGGATGGATTTTTAGGAAATATTGCTAAATCGGTTTCAGGGTCAAAAAAGTGAATTTTATCTGTAATTAATGATAACCACAATTGATCGCTAACACTGACTGATCTTTCTGGTGGAACTCGCACTTGTAGATAATCACCTGTGTTGTTAGAAAAGCCAGCTTCGGCAAGTCTAACGCTGAGAAAACTATCATTGCCTAAGTTTTCTACTAAATCTACTAGCACAGGTAGATTTTTCGTAGCGGGTACACTTAAGCTCAAGTGTTCTGGGCGAACACCTAAAATTAGAGTTTGCCCATCATATTTTTGTAGGGCGGTTCCCCAAATTTCTGGGAGGGTAAGACGAAACTGGGAATGGGTAATTAATAGGGGAGCATGAAACTCAACAGGAATGAAATTCATGGGTGGCGAACCAATGAATTCGGCAACAAAGCGATTGATGGGGCGGTTATAAAGTTCTAGGGGGGAAGCAACTTGTTGAATTTGTCCTAGATTCATAATCGCAATGCGATCGCCCATTGTCATGGCTTCGGTTTGGTCGTGGGTGACGTAAATTGTGGTTGTCCCCAACTGGCGCTGTAATTTGACAATTTGCGCGCGGGTTTCTGCACGTAATTTGGCATCTAAATTAGAAAGCGGCTCATCCATTAAAAATACTTGGGGATTGCGGGCGATCGCTCTTCCTAAAGCAACTCTTTGCCTTTGTCCTCCCGATAGCTGTTTAGGTAAACGATTCAGTAGGGTTTCAATTTGCAACAATTGGGCAACATTTCGCACTTGCCGATCTACTTCCCGTTCTTTGTCTGAAATATAACGTAGTCCTTTAGGTAGCGATCGCGTCATCCCCACAAAGAGATTTTCCGCCAAGTGTTTAAAATATTGAGACGAGGACGTGATTTCTTCCCCTGCTTCCCCTGCTCCCTGGCTTTCCTGCTCTCCACCTCCAAAGCGGCGACGGAGTCCAAAAGCGATGTTGTCATACACTGACATATGGGGATAGAGAGCATAATTTTGAAACACCATTGCGATGTCTCGTTCTTTGGGAGGGAGGTCATTTATTAAGCGATCGCCCACCCAAATATTACCGCCTGTCATCGCTTCTAAACCAGCTATTAACCGTAGTAAGGTACTTTTACCACAGCCAGAAGGCCCCACCAGTACCATAAATTCCCCATCCGTGATCGTCAGGTTAATACGCCGCAAGACATTGATATTGTCTGTACGCTCTCGCTGTGCATCAGTTTTCTTGCCAGAGGATAAGGACGATTGGGTTGGCGAGGCAATACCTTCCCCTTTGCGAGGGGGAAAACTTTTATAAATATTTTCTAAGACAACTTGCGCCACGAGTGTTATTTACTGTCGTTGGTTATTTAGTCATTAGTCATAAGTCATTAGTTAATAACGGGAAACAATAGACAAATGACACAGGAAAGTTTAGCGCTAATCTTACACATTACACCTGAATACGAAAAGTTAAAAAAACAGCTTTTCGTATCAAAAGGAAACTAACCTTGATTCTAGGGCTTTCTGAGGGTGTTGTTATGACTAACTTGATATCCGAAAATCCTACTCATGAGCCAACAGTTAATCCTGCCCATGACATTGTAGATGTAAACACTACTGATTGTTGCATTGTTGGTGGCGGTCCGGCTGGGGCTGTGCTGGCATTGTTACTAGCGCGTCAAGGCATAGCTGTGATGCTATTAGAAGCGCACAAAGACTTCGATCGCGATTTTCGCGGTGACACAATTCATCCATCAGTTATGGAGATTATGGAGGAATTGGGCTTAAGCGATCGCTTACTGCAACTACACCATACTAAAATTCGCCAACTTCGGATTCAAACTGCCGAAGATAGCGTCACTTTGGCAGATTTTAGTCACCTGAAAACCAATTATCCATACATTACAATGCTTCCCCAAGTGAGATTCCTAGAATTTATCACCCAAGAAGCGCAAAAATTTCCCAATTTTCAGTTGGTGATGGGAGCAAATGTCCAGGAATTAATTGTAGAAAATGGGGTAGTTCAGGGTGTACGCTATCGAGGAGGTGGTGGTTGGCATGAAGTGCGAGCAAAACTTACTGTTGGTGCAGATGGCCGCCATTCTAAGCTAAGACAACTAGGTGAGTTTGAATCAATTGAAACCTCCCCGCCAATGGATGTTCTATGGTTCCGTCTACCCCGCAAATCAGAAGACGCAGAAGGCGGAATGGGACGCATTGCTCAAGGGCACATTCTCGTTATGCTCGATCGGGGTGAAGAATGGCAAATTGCTTATGTCATCCCTAAAGGCGGCTATCAACAACTGCGTGCTGCTGGTTTAGAAGAATTAAAAAAATCTGTGGTTGACGTTGTACCAGAGTTAAGCGATCGCATTTCCAATTTACATGATTGGTCACAGGTAGCTTTTCTTTCAGTGGAATCTAGCCGCGTCAAGCGTTGGTATCGTCCGGGATTGCTACTTATTGGTGATGCTGCTCATGTGATGTCTCCAGTGGGTGGTGTTGGCATAAACTACGCAATTCAAGATGCTGTCGTCACAGCTAATGTCATTAGTAAATCACTTAAAAACAAAAATTTAGAACTCAAAGACTTAGCCAAAGTCCAGCATCAAAGAGAATTACCCACAAGGATTATTCAAGGATTTCAAACCTTTATCCAAAAACAGATATTTACCCGCATTCTCACCTCAGACCAAACTTTCCAACCACCTGCTTTTCTGCGCTTACCTATCTTGCGCGACCTTCCAGCGCGGTTCATTGGCTTGGGTGTTTTCCCAGTTCACGTCGAAACTTAAGCTTTTTTGTCATTTGTCCTCTCTGTCCCCACGTCCTCAATCCTCAAGAAAAATTCTTGCCTCAAACCCCAACTATAGTGGTACAATTATACTACTCAGTTGTAGAATTCAATGCTTGCTTTAGTCAAGCGAAGGGTGCGAAAGCATCCATCGCTTGGCTTTTATGTTAAAACTGACTCAAAACCCAGAATGCATATTAGAAATGCAAAAGTTAAAAATAGATATAGAGAGTAATTAGCGCTACATATCAAAAGCCACTTCCCACTCAGCAATTTTGATTATCAGGAGGATTTTAATGAATAGCTGCGTTTTGATGGCGGAAATTGTACAAGAACCCCAACTACGCTATACAGCAGATAACTTGGCAGTCACGGAAATGCTTGTGCAGTTTCCCAATTCCCAAAAAGCAGAAGATGCGCCAGCTAACTTGAAAGTTGTAAGTTGGGGGAATTTAGCCACAGACATACAGCAAAATTACCATCAAGGCGATCGCGTCGTTTTGGTAGGACGATTAGGGATGACTACTATTGATCGTCCTGAAGGTTTTAAAGAAAAACGTGCTGAATTCACAGTGCAGCAAATTCAAAACGTAGGAGGCAGTTTCGATCTTAGTTCATCGGCATCGATGGCTAGAAATTCATCAGTTGGTGAAACATCCTCGCGTGCACCATACTCTCCTGTAGCCTCTAGTCCTCAACAAACCAACGGCGGCAATTATGAGTCAGCGCGTCCTGCACCTACCCCAGCTACTAGTACTGCTGGCGTCATTCCCAAAGTGAGCAACCCTGAACCTGTGCCTCAACCGACAAATTTTGAGCGGACTACTTATCCAGCAGTCAAAGAAGAAGAACCGAATATCGATGATATTCCCTTCTAGCTGCAATTGCTGCTGAAAAGTTATGGATAATTGATCGCGGATGTAAGGGATAAGTTTTTTTGAAGCGCAAAGTCAAACCATCCCCTACATCCGTTATATTTTTATTTATTCTCTTTAGATTAAGTACAACTCATACCATTTTAGATTTTAGATTTTGCGGAAAGTTGAGCCAGTGCGTTGCGGTGAATCCAGCCCTGTTCGGCGCAGCCGTTCCCGTAGGGTAGGCGGGTTTCCCGCCGTAGGGGACTGGTGAACCCGGAGGGAGGTTCCCTCCGTTGTAGCAACTGGCGTCGGGTTTCCCGGCTTAAAGCAACTGGCGTTGCGTGGTGTGGCAATGCGGTCTTGGGGGTTTCCCCCATGAGCAATTGCCGAAAGGGTTCCCCGACTTGAGCAAACTTTCCAAGACGGATTGTGAAACATTTATTGGATAAGCGTTTGAGATTTCCATCTGTCGCAATCATTTTTCAAATTGGTATCAGCGCTTAAAATCACTGTTAAACTCCAAATAACTATTTAGTAAAAATTCATCACAATTCCCATGAGAGAAACTATCCTAGAAGTTCGCAATCTCCAAGTTGAATTTTCCAGTGATGGCAACATCCTCAAAGCCGTTGATGGCATCTCTTTTCAACTACATCGGGGTGAGACTTTAGGAATAGTGGGAGAGTCGGGAAGTGGTAAATCAGTAACATCCCTAGCAGTAATGGGTTTGTTGCAGAGTCCCGGTAGAGTTAGTGGTGGGGAAATTTGGTTTCGTCATCAGGAGAATGGCACACCAATTAATTTAGTCGAGTTACCGCCTGAGCAAATGCAGCTATATCGAGGCGGCGACATCGCCATGATTTTTCAAGAACCGATGAGTTCGCTCAATCCAGTTTATGACATTGGGTTTCAGCTAACAGAAGCAATTATGCGACATCAAAAGGTGTCAGCAAATGAAGCGCGAAAAATTGCGATCGCAGGTTTGCAAGAAGTCAAACTTCTGGGTAGCGATGACCAGATAGCACAGCAATATCTCGACACCTGGAACCAAACTAACCCAAATTCACCAAAACCAAATGAGCAAAAACTGGCGCAGTTGGTGAAGCAGCACAAAGAATCGATGCTCGAACGCTACCCGCATCAACTTTCTGGAGGTCAGTTACAGCGGGTGATGATTGCAATGGCGATTTCCTGTAACCCATTGTTATTGATTGCTGATGAACCAACCACAGCCTTAGATGTGACCGTACAAGCGACAATTCTAGAATTGATGCGAGAATTGCAGCAGCGCCGCGATATGGCAATGATTTTCATCACCCACGACTTAGGATTAATTTCTGAAGTAGCTGACCGAGTAGCGGTGATGTATCGAGGCAAAATTGTCGAATATAATACAGCGGCAGAAATTTTTAGCAATCCTCAACATCCATATACTAAAGGTTTAGTCGCTTGCCGTCCTACACTTAACCGCCATCCCCAAAAACTGCTGACAGTTTCTGATTACATGAGTGCGGAGGAAACACCAAACGGACAATTGGTAATTCAGGCGAAAGAACCCTCACCACCCCCAGAAGTTACCACCGAAGAAATTGTTCAAAGATTAGCAAATCTCAACGAACAGCAATCTCTATTGCAAATCCGCAATCTCAAGGTTGGTTTCCCTGTTAAGGGCTTGTTTGGAGGCACAAAACGCTACACTATGGCAGTGAATAACGTTTCCTTTGATGTCAAACCAGGGGAAACAGTGGGATTAGTAGGAGAATCAGGTTGCGGTAAAACCACTCTCGGCAGAACCCTGCTGCGCTTGATTGAACCGATGAGTGGGCAGATTATCTTCGACGGGCAAGATATTACTACCCTCAAAGGCGAACCGTTACAGAAGCTACGACGGGAAATGCAAATAGTCTTCCAAAATCCTTTTAGTTCTCTAGATCCTCGCATGAAAGTTGGGGATGCGATCGTGGAACCTTTGGTAATTCACTCTGTAGGTAAGACAAAGCAACAACGGCGAGAACGGGTAGTGGAACTTTTAGAACGAGTGGGATTGAGTGCAGACGCTATCAACCGCTATCCTCACCAGTTTTCCGGCGGTCAACGCCAACGAATTTGTATCGCTCGTTCTTTGGCATTAAATCCCAAATTTATCATCTGCGATGAATCGGTTTCCGCACTGGATGTCTCTGTGCAAGCGCAAGTTTTGAATTTGCTCAAAGAATTACAGGACGATTTTAAACTAACTTACATCTTCATTTCTCACGATTTAAGCGTAGTGAAATTTATGAGCGATCGCATTTTGGTAATGAATCGCGGTCAAATTGTCGAACAAGGTACAGCTGAAAGTATCTACCGTGAACCTCAAGAAGAGTATACGCAAAATTTAATCGCTGCGATTCCCACTGGCAGCCCCGAACGGATGCGAAATCGTCAAATGCGAGCATCATAAAACTTGTCTGCAAAAGCGATCGCTTTTGCAATCGATATATCTCAAGGTTGACTCTGGTAGTTTTAGTAACGCTGCTGTAGCTGACTTATGGGGATTTTGATGAGAGTTGTTAAGTCAAACCTCAAAAGCGCGAAAGGCAATAATGAAGAAAATATATAAATTTATACCTTGATTCCTTTAATTCGCGATCGCTTTAGCTATAAATCCTTTATATAAAGAGGGTTATAGCGATATTTAGTTGCATAGGGTGTCATGCCCCTCATAGGTCTTGACCCCCGCCTAATGTTTTATGTTAAAAAAAGCTCAGTCTCACTTAAGACAGATAAGTTAAATACATCGGCATCTAACTTAAGTTAGCTTTAAGTGCAAAGTAGAAATCTGCTCGTAGATACCATTATTGCCTTCATAGTAAGTGGGGTAGTTTTTCATGGATAAAGTTTAAAACTATGGTTATCAAAATAGATGTGGTTAAATTTAAAAGCCAAAAGTTGAATTGATAATTATTTGTTTGCATCTAGAAAATGCTTTTAAAAGATATATTCATTTAACTTTTATTATTTAACTAAAATAATTTATTTTTACTGAAGTGCAATTTACTAGGAAAAGATTAGCTATATAAATTAATAATTATGGTTTTACAAACATAAAATTTTCAAAATTGATGTCTAGTAGTAAGTATTAAATGTTTATTTATTCAATATTTATTATGTATATGTTTTTAAAATGATTTTTGCTTATTTTATGTATAACCCTTATAAAAAAGGCGTTATGCGAATAAATATACTATTCTTGTCAAGAGGAATATTATATATATTTTATTGAGTAAAATATAATAATGATAATGTTTGTTGTACTCAAACAACATATATTATGTCAGCTTATATATAGATATGTAAATGCAAATACAGTTTATATTGATAAATAAATATTTTACAGAAGATAAAGTAGTTTTGGAAATAAAATAAAGAAAATTAAAGCAAAAATCTAGTAAATTTACTGAGAGAAAAATAGTGTAAGCATCAAAAGAAGTTGATAAAATAATCGCAATAGAAAAACTTTAAAAAATTCTTATTGGTGAACTCCGATGAATTAAGCAGGATAGTAAGCAATTAAATACTCAAAAAAACTGGCGTATAAATGCAATTGTTAGCAGCCAGAAGATGTTAAGCAGAAATTTCTAAGGATCAGCCGTTGTGTGTCTGCGGAGTAGATATTCTGCAAACTGTGCCAAAAGTAGAGGAAAAAGTTTTGGGAGCAGTTTGAAGAATAAAATCGCTGATGGAAAGCAACACCGACGGATATGGGAAAAAATCGCCGTCAGGTAATCATGATTTTAACTGGACAGCACACTGATATGGGGAAAGAATCAATCTCCCCCCAACTACCGCAACAACTGGATATACTCCAGCTACTTACTAACCTTACAAACCAGCGGTTTACCCATTTACCCGATCTATTAGAAGTGATAGTTAGGGAAGTGTGTAATACCATTGATAGCGCTCAGTTTTGTCTAATAGCGTTATATAATGCTCAAGCTCAACAGCTGGAATTAACCACCACAGCAGGAATAGGATCAGAAAGATTACCTTTTCTCAAACTCAATGGCAGTCTAGAATCGGGAGATCCTCTCTGGGGTTGGCGAGGCGAATCAATTTCTTGTGATGAAAATTTTAATACTAAGTCAGGTTTACTCACTCAGGTATTTGCCACTGGTATAGCCCAGCTATTTCAAAGAACTAGAGAAGAGATAGAGTGTGTTATTGATGACTTTCCTTCATGCTCTTTGTTTCCTTGCGTCCCAGTCTTCTCACAATTCACACCCGCTTCGATGTATGCTGTAGCTATTAAATCAGCACAAGCAGGACAATTGGGAGTACTGGCAATTGGTAATTGGGAAAATCCCCATGCGTTTAATGCTGGTTCACAAAGCCTTTTGGATGCATTGGGTGAAGTAGCAGCGATCGCAATTAACAATACCATCATGCTGCAAGTCTTGGAGGAGCGTGAAGAACGGTTAGCCAGACAAAACGAAATTCTCTTAGAGCAAAATCACGAACTTGAAACAATCCGCCAGCAAATTCAGCTGCAAAACTTGCAACTTTTAGAAGCAGCAGAGTTAAAGTCCCAATTTTTAGCTACCACCTCTCATGAACTCCGCACTCCCCTGAATGTAATTTTGGGTTTATCACAAGTGTTGTTGCGTCAGCGTAGCTCCACCTTATCTGAGCAACAAATAGAGATGGTGCAACGCATTCTCAATAATGGCAATCATTTGCTGTCCATCATTGAAGATATGCTTGACTTTGCTAATGTCGAAGCTGGTAATTTGTCGTTGCAACCAGAAGAGTTTAATTTAGCGGATTTGGTTTTGACAACCGTAGCTGAACATCGTTCCCTAGCCGAAGAAAAATTATTAGATTTGCAAGTAGATGTCAATCTTACTTGTCCCTTGATAGTAAACGACAGCGATCGCCTCAGACAGGTTTTAGTCAAGCTGTTATTAAACGCGATCAAGTTCACAGCTATCGGTGGCGTTAAAGTCAAAGCCTGGGAAATTTCTAGTGAGAGAATTGCGATCGCAGTTCAAGATACAGGCATAGGTATTGCTCCAGATTACCTAGAGTGCATTTTTGAGCAATTTCGGCAAGTCGATCAAAGTAATAGTCGCAGGTATGAGGGTATGGGTTTGGGGCTAGCAATTACCAAATCATTAGTACAGATGATGCAAGGTACAATTAGCGTCACCAGCAACCTCGGTGAAGGCTCCACCTTCCACATCGAATTGCCAAAACAAATCAGCCTTCAGTGGGTAATTTAAAATTTGCAAAAGAGTCAAGGGTCAAAAGTCCAGAATCATTAATTATTCTCCCTTGTCTCCTTGTCTCCCCAATCCCTCATCCTTCCTCTCTGCTATCCTGAGCTTGGCAGAGCGCGATCGTGGATTTTGGGCAATTTCTTCTTCTTGGGCTGCGATCGGTTTTTTGGTTAAAACTCGCAATAATGGTGAATTTCTTAAACCATGCTTTACTAGACGGTCTTCTAGGCTGTGAAAACTGATAATTGCAATTCTGCCACCAGGAATAAGAGCGTTTGGTGCTTTATCCAAGAAAGTTTCCAAGGATTTTAGCTCGTCGTTGACTACAATTCGCAGAGCTTGAAAAACGCGGGTAGCTGGGTGAATTCTCCCATAACGGTATTTAGGAGGAACACAGGATGCGATCGCTTCTGCTAATTCCACAGTAGTATGCAACGGTCGTCTTTCGACAATACGTCTGGCAATGCGCCGCGATAATCTTTCCTCACCGTATTTAAAAAATATTTCTGCTAATTCCGCTTCATCCCAGTCATTAATCACATCGGCCGCAGTTAATGATTGTCTTTGATCCATGCGCATATCTAAGCTGGCGGCGTGGCGGAAGCTAAAACCGCGCTCTGGTGTATCCAAATGGTAAGAGCTAACTCCTAAATCGGCGACTATACCATCAAAAGTCTCATGTGAATATTCATAAGCGGCAAAGTTGCTGCGAATGAAGTTAACCTGGTTTTGATATGCAACTAAATACTTTTGGGCGGCGGCTAAAGCATCAGCATCTTGATCTATAGCTGTCACCTGCACATTCAACGCGGCTTCTAACAGTAGACGACTATGACCACCGCCTCCTACTGTTGCATCTAAATAATGTCCACCAGAATGCACTGCTAAACCCTCAATTAGCTCCCGACTCAACACAGGAATATGTGAAAATATCGGTTCTTCTGTATCCAGCGGTTTTTGCGAATCTAGGCTCATGTTTATTTTTGTTACTTGAGAGAGAATAAATAAAAACTTAATAAATTGCAATTTTGAGGATTTGATAAAGCTTTTTCAAAGATTTGATTTAAATCTTCGGATGGATGACATATTGTCACTGACGGGATTTGCGGATTTTTAATCCCCCCTCTTAGTAGCAGTTTACAAGATATTCATATATACTAGTGGGTACTATTGCTTATTTGAATTACTGGGATCAGGTATTAAACTAAGCTTGAATAAAAAGCTCCAGGGTATGGGAAGATAGTTCAGTTTAAATTTGATTAAGTACTTCCCCTGAGATTTAGCATTTACCACCGTAAATTCACTAATGATTGAAGTCAAATTACTTTTGACAAAATCTACGTGATTTTAGTTTGTCGCTAAGCATCACGACAAACAAATTTCGCGTGCATATCAAATTCATCAGTTATTCGGAGGTGGAAAGTTTTACGGATATGTGGATTGACAAAAAATACCTGGCGATGGGAAATCGCACTTAAAAATGTAAAAATCTGGCGATCGCGCACAGATAAATGAAATTATAGGTTCTGTATGACAGAGCTATCTGAGGTTCATTATCAATTGGGAAATTGCTCAAATGTTTAGGCAACGCTCTCATCAGAGAAGATTTTTCGCAACTCTAGCTAGCAACATGATGAAAGCAGCTGATCAATTCCGAGAGACACTTAAATACTGGCGTCTGCTTCTAATTGAAACAATACCAATGATGGTAGCGTGTGGAGTATTAGTGAGCGTGATCAGCC
>NZ_MTAW01000189.1 GCF_002154725.1 Nostoc sp. 106C
ATAATAGTCTGTCTTGTCCTTCTTTGCTTCCACAATATTAGACCTGAATCCTTACTTTAATTCAAATAATTCAAAGCTTAAAATCGCATTTACTCATTTTCTACTATTTCACACTATCCAAGATTTTCCCATTCACTCCATTCATCCTGACACCATCCAAAACTACGCCAAAATCCATTACCATTAGATTGTTTTTCAAAAGCAAATGAAAGAAAGCTTTCGCCAGTTTTTAGACGTAAACGGTTGACGCCTGTAGTATCGAACAAAAATAGTATAAGGCTAACATGAAAAGTATCTCCCGACTCTTCAGTTCCTACGATATCGCCTCCAATTAAAGCTGACCAAGTTACAGATATAGGAGAGTTTCCTCTCTCATCAGTCCATATCCAACGACCAAATGATGGACAATGTGGATTTTCAATATTTAATTGAATTTCATCATCACGGTGAAAATTATGCCCAACAAACTTCTGAAAATCATCTAGTAGAGCATCTATGATTTCATACCAAGTTTCTCTGTTATATGCTTTCTCTTCTTTTCCTGCATCCCAAAGCTTCCGTTCAAGTTCTGAATTCATCTTTTAATAGACGATTTATAAAGTAAATCTTTAGTCAGCGAAACATGCAAAATTATCCGAATCATACTCATAAGTTCACCTCAAGTTCAGGTGCTTAAATAAATCTTACTAATTGGTTCGTGTTTACGACAAATGCACAAGCATTTGTTGAAAACTTTGGCATAAAACTTAGAAACATGCTTATCTTTACAAGAAATGCTGAAACGAATGCCTACCGTAGACAAACACGCTGAAATTTATTGTAAGTTCAATTACTTTGCAGTCTTATGTAACGCTCATTTGCTAAGTTGTAAAAGTTATGGCTGGCGAAATTGGGTTTTCAGGTCGCGCAACATTTTACTGGTTCCTTGGTCAATGGCTTTTTGCACCATTTGAGGAATTAGTTCAATTAAGGATAGTCCGGGAAAGGTGGGGCTGATGGATGTTTCCGCGTAGCCTTCATTAGAGAGTAGATATATTTTTAATTGTTTATTGCCGTAAATCCAAACTTCGGGAACACCCATCGCTTCGTAGGCATCAAGGGTGGTTTTAGAAGTAACATCGGATTCTATGGCTAAATCTGGGGGTGGATACTTTTTTAAATCCAGGTTGGTACAACCTCGCACTCGGTCAGCGTTTTGGATGTAGAAACAGGTATCTGGTTCAATACCAGCAATTTCTGGACGTTTGAGGGTGGTTGAGCCAAAATCTTCCCAATTGCGACCCTGTAGATCAAGAATCGTTGTGAGGATATAAGCGATAATCCGGTGGGGACGTTCATGCAATGCTAGCGGGGACATGATTTCTAAAGTTCCTCGGTAGTAGGTGACGCGAGTGGTGCGCTTTTCTCCCAAGTCGGTGAGAATTTGCTCAAAGTCTTGCCAGGATAAGTTAGAGATCATAATCTGGCTACCGGGGGTGAGTTCAATGGCTTGAATGGGAATGGTTACGCTCATCTTTTTGCCTTAGTTGACTCCGGCGCTTTTTCTTCCATACTGACATGTCATTTGCCAGTAAGGAGTTTTTGCATTATTCCGATCGCACTACAAGGAAATAATATAAAAAGCGATCGCCCAAAAAAAGAGCGATCGCGCTAAATTTTCAACAGATAATAGAGGTCGAAAAGCTTACTTTATTGTTGCCAAAACTGGTGCCAATTCAGCATCTGCAATCTTAGGCGCTAAGAATCCACTGGCATAAATCTGGGGATTTGCTTGCGAGATGACGGTATATGATTGGCGAAGTTGAGCATTCACTGCCACAGTCTTCACATCGTACATCTGCATAGCTACCTTGGGATAGAAGCCGATGCCGATAATCAGCACGATAAAACAGGCAGCGATAAACACTTCCCGTGGACTAGCATCTCTATATACTGCTTCGGTGGGTACAACGCAGTCTGTACCAAAACAAACTGCTTCTTCACCTTCTTGATACTTCCAGCTTGCATCTGCAAGGTCACAGTTAGGTGCTTTACCAGTACCGTAAAATACTTCTCGCAGCATGGAAAGTAGATAGATTGGTGTAAGAATGACTCCTACAGCAGCGAGGAAAACTGTGACTGTGCAGAAAGTCGAACTATAAACATCACTGGTTGTCAAACCAACAAAGACTGAAAGTTCGCCAGCAAAGCCACTCATACCGGGAAGAGCCAGCGAAGCCATTGCACCTATTGTAAATAGAGCAAAGACTTTGGGCATCGCTTGACCAATACCACCCATATTTTCCATTGCCATTGTATGGGTACGGTCATAAGTCACCCCTGCCAAGAAGAACAGCACCGATGCAATCAAACCGTGGGAAATCATCTGTAACATTGCGCCGTTGATTCCCAAATCGGTGAAAGATGCAATTCCCAGCAGTACAAATCCCATGTGGGAAATTGATGAATACGCCAAGCGACGCTTCATGTTCGTCTGGGCAAAGGAGTTCAATGCACCATAGATAATGTTGACAACACCCAGAATGGCTAAAACAGGTGCAAAGTAAACATGTGCGTCAGGTAAAAGCTCAAGGTTTAACCGAATTAGCCCGTATCCACCCATTTTCAGCAGCACACCCGCCAAAATCATCGATACGGGAGCAGAAGCTTCACCGTGGGCATCTGGCAACCAGGTGTGTAAGGGAAAAATAGCGAGCTTGACACCAAAGGCAACTAGCAATCCTGCATATAGCAGCAGTTCTAAACCAAGGGGGTAGTCTTTCATCCCCAAGGCGACCATATCAAATGTTATATTGCCTCCTCCGTAAAGCGCCATTGCCAAGGCTGCCACGAGAATAAATATAGAAGCGGCTGCGGTATATAACAAAAATTTTGTGGCTGCGTAGCGACGCTTTTGTCCGCCCCAAATGCAGACGAGGAGGTAAACAGGGATAAGCTCGACTTCCCACATGATGAAAAACAGCAGCAAGTCTTGGGCAACGAAAACCCCTATCTGTGCTGAATATAGCACGAGCATCAAAAAGTAGAACAGCCGTGGTCTGCGGTCAACTTGCCATGCGGAAAATATCGAGAGCGTTGTGACAAATCCTGCTAGTAGCACAAGTGGGGCTGATAGTCCATCGACCGATAATGCCCAGTTCAAACCTAACTGAGGCACCCAGGCATAATTGTCCACGAGTTGAAAACTAGCACTGCTTGCATCGTAATGTTTCCAAAAGGCGTAGCACATCAAAATAAAATCTGCGATACCTACACCTAGGGCATACCACCGCACGCGCTTGCCATCTTTATCAGGCAGCACAGGGATGAGCAGGGAAGCAACCAGTGGCAGTAGAACAATCGCGGTAAGCCAGGGAAATCGATCCGCTATCATGTCAATGAGAAAAAATACTTATCTGTGAATAAAGCTATTCTACTAGAGTTTGTAAACAATTGTGAATAAGTATTTACTTCAGTAGACGTAGGAAAATTTATATCTTTGGGGATATGTGAAAGTACATATAAAATGAATGTCTCAGAAAAAATATTTAAATTGAAACATTTGTTTAGATATCTTAAATTTTCTACAATATTTAAGTACCAGAAACTTAATTAACAATCTTTTATGTCTTTATCAAATTCCCAATCCTATAGTTCCGATAAAGTGCTGACTCAACCTGTATCTAGTGCACATACATGGAAAATCGAACTGTTGTATGACAGTGAATGCCCTTTGTGTATGCGCGAGGTGAATTTTCTGCAAAAACGAGATGCAGGCCGAGGGTTGGTAAAATTTGTCGATATTGCAGACGATGACTATAACCCAGAAGCGCATGGCGGAGTAGACTTTGAAACAGCAATGGGACGCATCCATGCAGTTTTACCAGATGGAACAGTGGTACAAAATGTTGAGGTGTTTCGGCGCGTTTACGCAATTCTGGGGATGGGTTGGGTTTATGCTATAACCCAGTTACCTATTATTGGTGCGATCGCAGATTTTCTCTATGGAGTTTGGGCAAAATGGCGGCTCGCGATCACAGGACGACCGAAATTAGAAGATATTGTAGCCCAGCGTCAAGAGCGACTTTGTAATACTGAGGGGCGTTGTCGGATAGATTAAAGAACCACAGATAAGGCTATAAGTAAGTTTTAAACGCAAAGGGGTGCAGAGTCAGCGCGGAGTAACGCAGGGTTTTTCTAATTTTAATTCGTTACTAATTTGTGAAATCTTCTACTAAGTAGTAAAAGTGGGCATTGCTTACTATATCTATAGTTTTGCGTGGCAATGCCTACATGTCTTGGAAAAATCAATTAGAAACTCTCTATATATTGACTCCGTGAGCAAAAATGCGATAAAGACTAAAATATATGCTCTATTTGTTAAAACCTATTGCTTGGAGTTTAACAGGTTAACGTTAGCAACATCCATCCTCAAAATGGTAGATTTGCCTGTATTTGCAGGGTTTCTCCCAAGTGTGGATGCTGGAAGCGAAGCTGTCTCGCGTGCAAATATAAGCGACTAGCAACTTGACTACAACCATAAAGGCGATCGCCTAAAATAGCTACCCCTAACCCTTGTACATCAGCCGCATGAACTCTTAACTGATGGGTACGTCCTGTTAGTGGTGTCAACTCAACACGAGTATGGTTTCCCTCTCTGGCTAGGACTTGAAAATGGGTAATGCTGGGTTTACCGTAGTGCCAATCAACTTGCTGATAGGGGCGATTGTCGGGATTCCCCCAAAGTGGCAGTTCAATTACACCTTGGTCAACTGTTACATTCCCAGAGAGTATGGCTTCGTAAACTTTGTGAATTTGCTGTTGCTGAAATTGTATGCTTAGTTGACGATAAGTTTGGCGATCGCGTGCTACTAGCAAAATACCAGAGGTGTCTTGATCCAGCCGATGGACTGCATTGAGTGACATACCATCCGGGAATAAATTACGTAAACGGCTGAGAACGCTATCTTGAGTATCAAAATAACGACCTGGAACTGATAGTAATCCTGCGGGTTTATTGACGGCAATCAGCCATTCGTCTTCGTAAATAATCGATAGTGTTTCTGCTTTTTCTTGTTCAAAAAGCAATATGATATTCGTTGAATTGCTCATATTAAAACTTGCGCTTTTGCTCCCCTCCTCGCTTGCGGGGAGGGGTTGGGGGTGGGGTTCTGCGTTGTGATTAATTAAATTAATTTCTGAAAATCCTGACAGCAGAAATCCCATCAATGGCTGACAGCGTTCTGCACAAGCACCGTAAAATCTTCCCGGAATTTTGTCTCCATCGGCGGATTTAGATCCCCACCAAAACTCTGCCATTGCCAATGGTTTGAGATGATGTATCGCTGCATATTGCAACAGTTTGGGAGCGCAACAGTCACCTGTGCCTGTGGGTAAGCCTTTTGGCATCAATTGTTGTAGCGATCGCGATTTTCCGAAAAAATTGATCAGAGTGTAAGCCGCGTGCATCTGCGCTTGGAGTTGGCGGGAAAGTTGTTTACGCTGTTGTTTCAGTTCCTGCATCCGCCTATCTGCTGCTGCAATTACCTGTTTAAGCGGCTGCAACACTTCATTTTGCTGGCGTTTAAGTTGGCGCTGTTCGATTCCCTGCTGGCGGCTTGCTTCATCAAGTTGTTCAAGAGCAATAGTAAGTGCTTCGCCTGTGAGTGTCGTGCAGATTTGCTGACGTTTTTCTTGTCGCTGATGTTTGCAATTGCGATGGCGATCGCGCATTGCTTGCAACTGCTGTTCAAATTCACGAGACAGAGTTTCGTATTGCTGTCTTTGGGCGAGTTGGTTTAAGGTAATTAATTCTTGCTTGATAGCTTCTAATTCAGCCAAAGTCTTGGCTTCCTCTAAAGCAACTTCCTCTCGTCCCGGAATTGGCGGAACCCAACCCTCAACTACATTGCAACCATTCAGCAAACCGGAGAAAGCTTTGAGTACTCGCTGTTCACCAGTAGGTAGTTCAACTAGCAATACTCCATACATCTTGCCCTCTTGAGAATAAAGCTGATCGCTGGCAAGTTGTTGCATTAAACTTTGGGCGATCGCTTCTACTAAAGGGGTGCGTGGGAGTCTCAGCAAATTACCGTTTTGAGGACAATACCCTTCATAGTAATAGTTCGGGGCTGTGTTGTTGAGTGTACAATTCCAGTCAAGAAAATCTGAAAGCGGATGAAGAACATCCATAAAATATCTGGTGAAAAATTTAGCTACTTACACATATTCATTACCTTAATCTCAAAACGGAATGTGAGATTTAAGCACTGACAATCAAATTTACTGCAACAGCTATATCTGGAAATCGTATTGGATAAATAGTTCCGTCTGTGAGTGTAGATTTAGAAGCGTACTCACAATCTTGCGGATCTCGAAATACTACAAGCTGCCTTTTTTTAAGGTTCACCACCCAGTATTCAGGGATTTCAGCTTCGGCATAAATTTTAGTTTTAATCTCAAAATCTTTGTCTAAGCTCGAATCTGAGTATTCAATCAACCAGAAAATATTTTCAGGATAAGGATGATGATTTAAGTATTCACGCCCCAAGCGTTGCACAATGGCAATATCTGGTTCTGGTTCAGAGTTATTAGGAAGTGTAATCGGTTTTGCTGGACGAATTGTAGCTCGTTCGCCCAATAAGCGAGTGAGATATTCCCCTGCTTCACTACTAAAATAGGCGTGAGGTTCGCCTTCTGGTGACATCTCTACAATCTCTCCCTTCAATAGTTCCACACGCCGATCATCCAAGATCCCGGCTGCAATCATGCGGTGGTAATCATCTATTGTCCACTTAGCTGTAGTTACAACCATCGCGATCGCTTTTTTATCGCTCTCATCATTTCACATCCTAACTCAAACATTAATTGAGTTAGGTTTTACGCCAATCAACAGTGCAAGTTCTAGCCACTTCCAATAACAATCTACATCAATGAAGCCCAGATTTCGCAGCCAACCCAACTGTGTTTCTACGTTTAAAAGTTTATTTGATGGGTCGTCATTTTCTGGTGCAATACCAAGTTTTTGTAAAAAATGCTCGTGCAATGCTGGTGTTGGGTGAAGCAACATGCTCTAAATTGCAAAAAATACCACCAGGCTCCAGTATTTGAAAAATTTCTGTGTATAGGGAAAGTTTGCGATCGTGGGTGAGGTGGTGAATAGCAAAGCTGGAAACTACTGCATCAAAAAAACCTAATTCTGGCAGAGGTTGATCTAAGTTGTGAGCAATTACTTGCACTGTTGCATCGCCAGCAAAGCGCGTTTTTATTGCTTCTAACATGGTTGTGGAAAAATCAATGGCTATACTTTGCGCCTGAGGACGGTCAAGTTTGAGTAGTGCTAGTAAACGACCATCACCAGTACCTAAATCCAAAATACGCTTCACAGTCTTGGGAACGTGTTCTAGCAAGACTGCTTCACCTTCAGTACGGTGGGGTATGGAGTCTGCCTGAGCCAAATATTTCAAGGCATGGTCAGCAGAAGACCAGAGGTTGATTTGATTCATCAAAGCACAATACTCCTGGCGATCGGATTTTTTTAGCTTGACAGGAAACGTAATTTTAGAACATCACTCAACTAGGCTAAATAACTACTTTATTCCAACCACTAACTTAAGTTTTGCGTTAAGCGTAGACGCTTCGCGTCTTGTTGACAATCGCTTCCAAGTTTCTTTTGAGGTGCTAGTAATCGCAATGCAGGCGATGGTAGCCGCTTTATATTTGGTATTGGTTAAGGCATTTCAAGTTTTGTAACGATCAGATTACCGAGTTTTTCAAAAACTCGGTAATCTTGCCGCCCTTCATAAAAAAATAAAAGCTTTGATTGGTGAATCCAAAACTTATTTTGTGATTTAAATCAGTTGTTTTAAATTAAAGCTGTTTTAAAAGTGCTGAATGGTAAATTATGAAATGGAATTGAAGATAATTAAAAATCTTTCTGTTTCCAAGTATCACTAAATACTATTTTCATTTTTGTATCTTTTTGTTTCTAATTTCAGTCCTTGGGTTTTTAGCGTAGATTATTTTATCGACTAATTTACGCACATATTTAGACTTTTGATTCTACTACTTGCGGCGATCCTGGTAACGGCTGGGGCAAACTCCAGTCAGGACGCAGGTTAGCAGCATTACGTAAATATGTATGGTAAATTGGTGCGGAGGTTGGCAGGTAGACGTGGATTAAGAAGCGGATACAGCGCTGTAAACTACCCTCAACATGCATTTGCTGCACATCCAGCATTGCTACACCATCCCAAGCCGGACGAGTTCTGGCGATCGCAGCTGGAAAAATAGCATCCAAATCTCGTGTTACCGAGAATGTAACGCTGACAATATCCTTTGGCTGGAGATGATTCCGTTTTTCCAATTCATCTAGTAGTTCTGTTACCGCTTCTCGAATCGCCTCAGTGGTGTTTTCTGAAACGGTTGTTGCTCCACGAATAGCCCGCATTTGCCACTCCACGCCCAATCCTCCTTAAATTAGCTCAACTGTGATTTCTCACTTTATAGTTTTTACCACTGTTGATTTACCTCTGACTATTGAGTATTTATGGTCGATATAACCACAGGGGTAATCCACTGGTAGACATTTCAAATTCCAGCCAGTCAATACTAGCCCCAATTCCTGATGAAACCTGACGACTTCCTGGTAAAAATCGACTTAACAAGGGTTTACGTTCTTCTAGGTTGAAGTATGGTGTTTTTTCAGGATCGAGTCCGGCTAGTTCTGCTGTCCAGCGCCGTGCATCTTCCTCTGTTCCCAGACGATCTATCACTCCTAACTCTAAGGCTTGCTGTCCAGTAAAAATTCGACCATCGGCAAAAGTTTTCACAGTTTCTACCGCTAAAGAACGAGCTTCAGCAATTGTTTGCACAAACTGCTGATAACTTATGTCAATCAACTCTTGCAGAATGTTTTGTTCTGGTTCTGTCAGTTCTCGGTCGAATGCCAAAATATCTTTGTAAGGGCCAGATTTAATTACCTTAAAAGAAATCCCGATTTTGTCCAGCAATCGTTCTAAGTTATTCCCCCGAAGAATTACACCAATACTACCCGTAATTGTACCTGGGTTTGCCATGATATATTCAGCTCCCATGCCAATGTAGACACCGCCAGAAGCCGAAATATTGCCAAAGCTGGCAACAATTTTCATTTTATTCCGCAGACGTTTCAGGGCGCTGTAAATTTCTTGAGAATCCCCCACTGTACCGCCAGGACTATCGATTCGTAGCAGTAATGCCGGAAACTTTTTTTCCTCTACTGTTTTTAGTGCTTCTAGCACATGTTTGCGAGTACCACTGGATATTGCACCAGTAATTTCAATCCGAGCAATTTGTTTACTAAACCTGGGCTTAAAGGGCCAAACCATATGCGCTCATAAAACCTCGTAATAAACTCAATATAAGATCTCAAGAGGTCAGACGACCTGCTTTCCCCACACAAAAAGTGTACAGGCATGGCGCTAGGAAGAATTTTAAGGAAGTTTTTAGATTAATCTAGATGTTTATTTGCTATTCTCACGCCAACTCAGCCTGAAACAACAATGTAGCTTTTTGAAGATCTCAATTGTTATAACCACTGATTCCAGCTGCTTTTGGCTGTAGCAATCCATGTTTTACTAGCAGAGTAACTAGTACTGCTGCGGAGAACCTAAAATTATAAATACCAGAACCTCACCTCAGCAAGCTTAGGCTTGACGGCTGAATAAGACGTAATTTTTGTAACCAATATTAATTAGTCTACTCAAATTTAATTAATCAAAATTCAGCAATGCCAATTCCTATATCTTAGTGAGGAATAGTAATATCCTCTAATTTTGGAAGGTAGATTTTTTATAGCTACTCAGGAATCAATTCGCAAAATTTGACACCGATAATAAGCGTAAATATCAAACAGCGCCCCAACAAAACTACAAGTCAAACTGATTACCAATAAGCCGCGCAGGGGAGTACCGCTACCAAAAGTAGCAAGAAAATGTATAATTTGGGTAGCGATCGCCTCAGCTATCCTTTGTAAACCGGGAATGTGACCGACCAAAGATAACAGGAGCAAAAAGCCACCGACTAAAAACATCGGCACCACAAAGCTGAAAATAGTAGTAAGTAGCAAAGAACGGAGAAAGTTAGTGAAAATAGTCATTTAGACGACACTCCGTGGTTAAAGTGGACAATAGCCAAAAAGCAATATGTCATTTTCTACAATACGTGCGATCGCTCCAGAGCAGTGAAGATGTCAAAAATCTTAAGTTTTCATTAAAAAAATCTGCTATTAGTCACATTAGATGCATCAAGCATAAACAAGCGCTAAAATCGTCAAAACCCTTGCTAATTAAAGTATTAGCTCAACAGCTTTCCTAATAAATAAATATAAAGCGTGGTGGCATTAGCCTTCATTTTCTGAGATGAGCTTTAAACTAAGTTAATGTTTCACCCTAAGAACCTGGAGAAGGCAAGTTAAGCAGGAAGCAGAGCCAGAAATGACAAATATTCATTTACTCTGACTCATTGCCTGTTGCCTCTTGACTACTGCCCGTTTACTTTCGCTATTCTTAAGGCAGTTACCGAGTTAGCTACAAAACATTGAGTGAGACTACATCCAAATCCAGTTTAGGAGCATGGAGTCAGCGGTTGCTGGCAGCGATTTTCCTGGGTGGACAAGTACTAGTTCACCTATTGAGGGTCAAAATTCATTGGCGAAACACTAAAGAGCAAATGGCAGCAGTTGGGCCAGATTCTCTGTTTATTGCCCTATTAACGGCTATTTTTGTGGGCGCAGTGTTTACCATTCAAGTAGCGCGAGAATTTATTAACTTTGGGGCAGGAAATCTCGTCGGCGGCGTGCTGGCGGTAGCCTTAACAAGAGAACTCTCGCCCGTACTGACAGCAGTGATTTTGGCAGGACGAGTTGGTTCGGCTTTTGCAGCTGAAATTGGTACTATGCGGGTAACAGAGCAAATTGATGCTCTGTTGATGTTAAAAACAGACCCAATTGATTACCTAGTTATTCCCCGCGTCTTAGCTTGCTGCTTAATGCTGCCAATTTTAACTCTCCTATCTTTGGTAACAGGGATGCTAGGGGGGTTAGTAATTGCATCGAACTTATACAGCATCTCCGATACTACATTTCTAGACTCAGCCCGTAATCTGCTTGGCATCTGGGATATTTGTAGTGCCATGATTAAAGCATTTTGCTTTGGAATTTTAATTGCTGTAATTGGTTGTAGTTGGGGTCTAACAACAACAGGAGGAGCCAAAGGAGTTGGACAATCAACCACAACTGCTGTTGTCACAGCCTTGCTGATTATATTTGTAAGTAACTTTTTCCTTTCTTGGTTAATGTTTCAAGGTACTGGCAGTGCACTGCTTAAGGGCATGTAGCCCTAAAGCTACTATCAATAATCCTCGCCATAACTCCTAATTGTCCGCCTCCTAAGCCCCAAAATCCTAAAATAGGTAATGTGTCTATTAACAAAGCAGGATTTGAGACTGTGACTAGTTCATTTGCACCCAACACCACATCTACGGTGGAACTCAAACCTAACTACAATATCCCTGTAGTTTTGGTAATTGCCTCTATTCCACTGCTGTTAGTTCAACCTCTGGTAGGAGGCGTTATCGGATTGTTTGGTTTGTTTCTGATGTTTCAGACAGGCACATTGCGGTTGCTATTTACTGCTAGTGACTTAGATATTTACAGAGGTGAAAAACTAATTCGGCGGTTTCCTTATCAGGAATGGCAAAATTGGCGGATCTTTTGGAATCGAATTCCTATACTGTTTTACTTTAAAGAAATCAAAAGTATTCACTTTTTGCCGATTTTATTTGACCCCAACACCCTGAAAGCCTGCCTGGAAGAACGTTGTCCACGGATTTAGCATTGATTGCTTTAGATGCAGACTCAGAAATCAGTACAAACTACCCAGGACTTTTAGCACAGGTCAATTGTATATTTCTGAAAGCTATTTATTCGCGTCATAGGAATTACACTATTGTTTATGAAACCAGAGGAATCTCAAACCCCAGAATCGATTGATGAGTGGTTGGCGCAAATACAAGAACAAAATCCTAAAGTAGAAGATTCAGAACACTCATCTATTGAGTCAGAGGTAGAAACAGAAGCCCAGAGTTTATTAGATGACACGCCACAAAATGATGCAACTGTTGAATTAGCCATTTCCCATGCAGAGGAAGAAAATTCTACAGTTGCAGCCCAAGCAGATGCAACGGCTGAGTTAGTTACGCCATTAGCTACCCTAACTGTGGCACCAAGGTCACAAATAAACTCAGAATCAGAAGATAATTCCCTATACGCACAAGCAGCACAACAAGTTGCAGATTTACAAAGCGCCAAAGAAGCTCTAGAAGCAGAAATAGCCAATCTGCAAGGAACTTACAAAACTCTTCAGACACAAGTTGGAGAAACTCAATTGACGCTGGGACGACTCGTGCAAGAGTCGCTAACACAGTTAGAACAACGCAAACAAGCGCTGCAAATTTCTGTAGAACAGTTAGAACGCCGTCAAGAACGCATCCGTAATGAAATGCGTACCACTTTTGCCGGCACATCCCAAGACTTGGCAATTCGGGTACAGGGTTTTAAAGATTATCTCACAGGCAGCTTACAGGATTTAGCAGCGGCAGCAGAGCAGTTGCAACTAGCACCGCCTGTCATCGAACGAGAAAAACCAGTAGTAGTGAAAGAGGTGAAGCCAGCTGAATCACAGCCAGGTATCCCACAATTTGCCCAACAGCAGTTTCAAGATACTACAAAGCAAATTCGCCGCCTAATCGACCAATATCGCAGCAAACCAGATTACTATGGTCCTCCTTGGCAACTACGCCGTACCTTTGAACCAGTGCACGCAGAACGAGTTTCTAACTGGTTTTTCAGCCAAGGCGGAAGAGGTGCTTTGCGGACAATGGGTAGCCGCTTACAGAATATCTTGATTTCTTCGGCTGTGATTTCCATACTCAACAAATTGTATGGCGATCGCGTCCGCACTTTAGTATTAGCTAATACTCCAGAACGTTTAGGTGAGTGGCGGCGCGGTTTACAAGATTGTTTAGGTATTGGTCGCCCAGACTTCGGGCCCGATCGAGGGGTAGTATTATTTGAGGCACCGGAAGCTTTGGCTCAAAAAGCCGACCGATTGGTAAAAGCAAATCAACTGCCTTTAATTATCATCGATGATTCTGAAGACCAAATTAGCCTAGCACTACTGCAATTCCCTTTGTGGTTAGCTTTTGCCCCTGACCCCAAAATGATGAGAAACTATGATGATGATTTTTAAGTGCGATTCGTTTGCTCGAAATAAGTAGTAATACTTAAGGATGAGCAGCAAGGAT
>NZ_MTAW01000232.1 GCF_002154725.1 Nostoc sp. 106C
GCATTACGATCTACGCCGTTATATTCTTTAGCAACTGGTGGTAAATCAGTAGAAGGGCGAGTTTCCATTTTCTTTCTCCAAAATTGTGTTTTTTGTTTATATTTAGGCTTTAGTAACCAATCAGGTGTAAGACGTCGCGCAGAACGCTAAATCCTGCTAAATCCCACAATAAATAAGCGAGAAAACCGATAGCTGCCAGACGACCGTTCCATAGTTCAGCTTGCGGTGTCCAGCCAAACAGAAAAGCATTACGATCGCTGCCGTTATATTCTGTAGCAATTGTTGGTAAATCAGTGGAAGAACGAGTTTCCATTTTTCCCTTAACAATTTGTTGCTTGATTTAAATGTAACGATTTATGAATAAGTTGCTTTCTGTCTTTAGGCACAAACAATAGGCACTTCTTGTGGATGATCAATCAAAGCTATTAAAGCTGATATATCCACCTTAAGGTGGTGATAAAAAAAATAATTATAAATAAATGTAACGCTTGCAACATAAAAGAGCATTAAAATCAGGCAATTAACTTTAATAAAGGTGCCCATTAATAAATTTCTAACAAAATCAATTTTTTAAAAAATACTAATAAATATTTATGTTTATCGGCATTAGCGTAGCTTAACGAATTTATCGCCAATAATGAAGATTTTCCCTTTGGCTAGCCAAATTTCTATCTAACGCTAGATATACTGTTCAAACTGTGGAGAGATGCCTTGGATGCCTAAATTCCAGGATTCTGAGATCTACAAGAGTTAGGTATTGCCATAAATACAGAATTTCTGCTCATGTAATCCTTAATTTCCTCAAATTTAAGCTTAGACAAAGGAAATACAATGTTTCAAAGTACGGAAATTATGCTGGGACTGTATAAACCACTATTGTGGGTGGCACAGGCTCCAGTAGACTCCACAGGCGTCTCACCAGCACAGGCATCGGTTATAACTTCCGGGCCACGCTTTTTTGTGGCTTTGATCTCTGGTGTGATTCTAGCTTTTGCTTTTCAATTAGTATTAACAAACCTATCTGTTGCTGCGGGTATTTCTTACCTGGGGCGTCCCTCTGACTCAGATTCAGATCACCACGAAGCGGGAAGTGTCGGCGGTACGATTCGCAAAATCGGTACAGCAGTAGGAATTTGGACGCTAGTTACTGTAACAGTTGCCTTATTAATTGCTTGTTTTTTGGCAGTAAAACTCAGCTTGCTGGTGTTAGATCCAGGACTGGGTGCAACTTTGGGACTAGTAATTTGGGGTGCTTACTTTTTACTGCTGATGTGGGTGAGTTCTACGACAGTCGGTTCCTTGATTGGCTCAGTAGTGAATACGGCAACCTCTGGCTTTCAGGCGATTATGGGGACAGCCACTGCTGCCTTGGGAGCAAAAACTGTCAGTAACCAAGTTGTCGCAACAGCTGAAGCCGCCGCCGCCGCCGTGCGCCGGGAACTAGGAAGCGGGATCGACCCAACTAGTATTCGAGAAAACGTAGAAGATTACTTAGACAGGTTGCGTCCCCCAGAGTTGGATCTATCTAAGATCCGTAGTGACTTTGAAAACTTACTTAAAGACCCGCAATTTCAAGCGATCGCAGGTAATCCAGATCTGCGCAACATCGACCGCCAAAAGTTTATTGATTTAGTCAGCAGTCGCACCGACCTTTCTAAACGAGATGTTAAACGCATCGCTGACACATTGTATAAACTCTGGCAGCAGGTAGTGAGTCAGCAAGCACCAGCGCAAGATCGCCTAGGGGAGTTAGTCGAATATCTCAAATCACTGCCACCAGGCCAAACTAAAACAGATGAACTCAACGCCAAGCTGGAGAGGCTAATTGCAGAAACCCGTGGCTCTAAAGAAACTGACCAAAAAGCAACCCCAGGACCAATTCAGCAAACACTCCAGCAAGGAATATCTGCCTTGACTGGTATTGTTTTAGGAAGAACAGACTTATCAGATTTAGATGTAGAAAAAATTTGGCAATCTCTGTCTACCGCTAAAGATAAAATTAGTGAACAAACCGACAAGCTAGGTTTGCCCGCAGCTTCCCAACCCTATAGTCCAATTCGGGCTGATGTCGAAAACTACCTGCATAACACTTATGCTTGGCAACTCAGCCGGGAAAGAATTGCCCAGGAATTTCGCGATGTGATCTACGATCCGGCTGCGGACCCTGGAGTAGTAAGGCGGGAATTAGAGCGACTTTCCCGTAATGATTTTGTCAACATCCTGCAACAACGGGGGCTGCTTACCCAAGGACAAATTCAGCGGATTGCAGATCAACTAGAAGCTGTGCGCCAAGAAGTGTTGGTGACAGTGACTGCTGTTGAAGAAAGAGAAATAGTAGAAGACTTGCAACGTCGAGTATCAAGCTACCTACTCGTTACTAGTAAGGCTGATTTAACCTCAGAAGGTATTGAACGGGATTTCAAAGCTCTGTTGTCAGATCCAGAAGCAGATTATGAAACTCTGTCACGGCGATTGGCTGCGATCGATCGCCAACAAATGCAGCAAATACTGTTTCAACGCAATGATATTCAGCCATACGAATTAGACGGGATTCTAGAGGATTTAGAAAAACAACGCGATCGCGTGTTGATCGAATCAAAAGGGCTAGCAGAGCAGGCAAAATATCAAGCAGAAACTCTGTGGCTAAATTTAGAGTCATATCTGCGTAACACTGGCAAAAGTGAACTCAACCCTGATGCCATTCGTGCCGATCTCAAAAGGTTGCTGGAAGATCCCCAAGCGGGAATTACTGCAATTAGAGCACGGTTATCTCGTTTTGATCGCGACACCTTGGTACAACTATTGAGTCAGCGCCAAGATTTAAGCGAAGACCAAGTTAATCAAATCATCAATTCTGTTGAAGATTCTTGGCATAGTATCCGCCACGCACCCCAAGCTATAGCGGATAAAGCTAAAGACCAATATGACTCTGTTAGCACTACCATCGCCGATTACTTACGTAACACTGGCAAAACAGAACTTAACCCCGAAGGTATTCAGCGCGATCTCAACAGACTCTTAGCCAATCCCAAAGAAGGAGCCTTAGCACTACGCCGTCGCTTATCGCAGGTTGATCGGGATACACTGGTGAAATTACTCAGTCAACGTCAAGACTTGAGCGAACAACAAGTCAATGAAGTTATCGATTCCGTACAAAATTCGATTCGCAACATTGTACGTGCGCCCCGTCGTTTTGCGACTAGAACACAGCAAAGAGTAGAAACTTTCCAAGCTTATTTGGAAGAGTATTTACGGCAGACTGGCAAGGAAGAACTCAACCCAGAAGGTATCAAGCGCGACCTACAACTTTTATTGCACGATCCCCGTGTCGGACTAGAAAGCTTTAGCGATCGCTTGGCTCATTTTGACCGTTCCACAATTATCGCTCTGCTGAAAATTCGTGAAGATATTTCCGATGAGGAAGCAGCCAGAATTGCAGATAACATCGTTTCAGTGCAACAGCAATTTGTGGAGCAAATACGAGGTATCCAAAGACGCATCCAAGATGTGATTGATGGAGTTTTTGCTCGCATCCGCAACTATCTCAACTCCTTAGAGCGCCCGGAACTGAACTACGATAGTATTAAGCGCGATGTTCGGCAATTATTTGAAGATCCACAAGCTGGGTTTGATGCGTTACGCGATCGCCTGTCTTCTTTCAACCGCGATACTCTAGTAGCACTGATCAGTTCCCGTGAGGATATCTCCGAAGAAGATGCCAACCGGATTATTGACCAAATTGAAGGAGCTCGCAACACAGTCTTACAAAGAGCAGAACGCCTACACCACGAAGCACAACGCCGTTTAGAAGAAGTAAAACATCAAGCACAGCGGCAAGCCGAAGAAACCCGTAAAGCTGCTGCTACAGCCGCTTGGTGGTTGTTTGCTACAGCAGTTGTCTCCGCTATTTTCTCAGCATTAGGAGGAGCGCTCGCTGTCGTTCGGCTGTAGGTGGACAAATTGTCTTTGCTAATTTGTTCAAACCTCCCACACTGGGAGGTTTTTTATTCAATATTGGTACTAAGTTTAAAGTGAAAAGATATCAGCTTTTATCTTCGATAGCTTTGCTCTTGAAAGCTAACATATTCAGGGCTTACGCACGGGTCACGGAAAAATGTATACACGAAGTGGCTTCCCGTTCGCTGAAAGCGTTCCCGTTCGCGTAGCGTCTCCGCAGGAGAAGGGTAGGGTACCACAGAAGCACAGAGAAGGACACTTGCGTGCGGGAGTTCCTCCCGTTGAGCAAAGTGTCCGTGACACGGAGCAATGAGAGTTTGAGAGTTTTTTTGCGTAAGTTCTAATATTTATGAATTATTGATTAATCACACATTTCCTCTCTAAGAATTTTTAGCAAAAAAGCACAATTTTCTTTGAGTAACCATTGAATTATTGATTCAAACAATTGAATGCCCAAAAATACAAACAGTAATATCCTCATTGTTAGTGTACTTTTGAATGCATAGAATGTAGTTATCCAGTACAGCTTAAAGCCTAACTAGACATTCATAGGGTTGATATTGTGTTGTCAAATTTCAAAACTACGAAAAGTAATCAGCAAGCCAAAACAGGTAAAACTTTTTGGACTTTCAGCAACACTTTGCTGTGCATAGCAATTTTCCTAGTTCTACCAATTTGTACTTTTACTGCCTTTTTTTCACTATTCTCTTCAACCAATTCTTCACTATTTTCCTTAATTACTTCTAATAACGACTCACCTCATGCTACATCAATCCCTTGGATTGATAATGCTTCAGAATGTCAATATACAAATAGAAGTTGGCATGACAATAAATGTTGGGATGATGAACATAGCCCTACATTTTAAATTAAGATATATGTTTCCGCCTCGTAAAATTTATTAACGAGGCATAATGTTCATACAATTATTTTGAGTTCCGGCTTGTGTCAGTTAGTAAAATCTAAAATTTCACATACCAATATGCCCAGATGACACAGATAAAATAGAAAATGTTGTGCGTCTGTCTGTGGTTCAATATAGAAATGGTATGGACTCCCTTACATGCAAAAATTCATCGCACTATCCGAATGCGCGACTTATTTGAGCGCAACCAACGTTTATTAGTGGCGGTATCCGGTGGGCAAGATTCTTTGTGTCTCATAAAATTACTGTTAGATTTACAATCAAAATGGGGATGGCATTTAGGTATTGCTCACTGCGATCATTGCTGGCGTTCTGACTCCCAAGCTAATGCTATCCATGTAGAACACCTAGCTCAAACTTGGAATATATTATTTTATTTAGAAACTGCTACACAGCCGTTAAATAGCGAAGCTGCTGCACGTAATTGGCGGTATCAAGCTTTAAGTGCGATCGCTCAGGAAAATAATTACAACTGTATTGTGACAGGACACACAGCAAGCGATCGTGCGGAGACTCTCTTATATAATTTAATTCGCGGTACAGGGGCTGATGGATTACAGGCTCTTACTTGGCAACGTCCACTGACTTTAGGCATTACCTTAGTAAGACCACTTTTAGAAGTTACTCGTACACATACAAAGCAATTTTGTGATGATTTGCATCTGCCAGTATGGGAAGATTCGACAAATCAAGATTTACAGTACGCCCGCAACCGCATCCGCCAAGAGTTAATCCCATATCTGCAAAAAAATTTTAACCCCAAAGTAGAATCAGCTTTAGCCCAAACAGCGGAACTTCTCCAAGCAGAAGTGGAGTATTTAGAGACAGCAACACAAAAGTTAAAAGAACAAGCAATTGAAGGGGTAAACCAAGAGTATTTTCCTGGTTGTTTGCCCTTAAGACTCAATCGTCGTGTATTGCAGACAGCACCGCTAGCGTTGCAACGTCGTGTTATGCGTCAAATCCTACAACAAATACTTCCTGATGCCCCCAGTTTTGAACACATCGAAAAATTAACTAGTTTAATTACAGCTCCCAGCCGCTCCCAAACCGATCCATTTCCTGGTGGTGCGATCGCTCAAGTACAAGGTGATTGGATATATATAAAGAATGAAGTATGAAGGCTGAAGTTTGAAGTATTTTTCATCTTTCATACTTCAGACTTTATCCTTTTTAGGATGCTAGTAATTCTGGCTGAGATATGAGATCTAGAAGAGTATGGCGTATCTGGGCAATAGCCTGGAGTTGATAATCACCCGTTTCTTGAACTTGAGCTAAAGATTCAACTATGCCTTGCAACTTCTGCCGTAAAGCATCTAGACTGTCTTGAATTGGTTGTAGTGTCTCTTGATAGAGATTAACCCGACCCCAGCATTCTGTAGTTGCCATTCTCAAGGACTGTAAGTTGTCCTCCATCGTTTTCAGTTCTTGGCGCTTCTCTTCTAAATCGTGGACTTGATTATCAATCATCCCTTGGGCTAGCTCCATACCAGCTTGCAATTGCTCAATCTCACGTTCTAACTTTTGCAATTCTTGAGACTGTTGTTGTCGCTGGTTTTCACTTTGCAAAAGAATCGGCCCTAAATCAATTGAGTTATCTTCTGGTTCATTGGCAACAGCATGTCCTTGTCGCCGTAAGAGTACAGATTGATGTTGCTTGATTAACTTCTGCCGCTGTAGCAAATTACGACGTTGTCCTACCAAACTTTGGTTTAACATCTGGTAGAGGTCTTTTTCATCTGCCAGTTCCATTTCTAGATTAATCACGTCATGGTCAGATGCTTGATTAATTTTATTTTGTAGTTCGTCTATAGCTTCTTGCTTATATTTCAGTTCTTGTTCTTGATCGTGGACAAAGCTAGAGTCTATGTCCAACTTATCCTGCAAATCTTGTACCACTTTTTGCAGTTCATCTAAAGGCATATTTTCTAAAGCTTTTACATCTACTTTCTGCCCAAGAATTCCATCCCCAGATGTGGCAGCTAAGGACTGAATCTGTTGATATAAGTCTTCTTGATTTCGTAATTGCTCTTTTAGTATTTGAGCGTATTCTTGCTTGCTGGCAAGAATTGCGATATTTACTTTTAACTCAGATGTATGTTGATGTAAAGAATTTTGTGCCTCTTGCCAGATGTTTTGGTGATCGCTAAAGGTTTGCGAGAGGCGTTCAACTTCCTCTTGCTGTTGAGTAGCTACAGTTTTTTTCTCCTCTAGTTGTTGCCAATATTGATTCAGAGTAGCTTGCTGCTTTTCTACTAACTCAAAAGCAAAATGCAGGTGCTCCCGCACTGTTTCCGTAGGAGCAACGCGACTAGACAAGCGATCAAGTAACTCACTCAATACTCGACTTTGCTCTTCATCCAAAACCTTCCCTTGTTGGGAATCTGCTTGAAACTCCTCTAGACGACGCTGCTCTCCCCGCAAATGCTCCCAAGCTCCTTCGAGTTCCTGGCGATTGCGCTCAATTTCTTGTTGCAACTTTTCAATCTCTGTGCGGGAATTTTCAAATTCCTCTTTTTGCGCCTCCAGTTGATGAAAATCATCCTCCATTTGTTGCAACTGTTCCAAGCGGACTTCCATTTCCATTTCACGGCGATTCAATTCTTGCGCCTGAAATGTTAGCGATTGTTTCCACTGGTCAATCTCGTCTTCTTTGAGCTTAAATTTTTCCAATTGGCGAGAAAAATTCTGCAATATATTAACTAGGGGACGCCCAGCTTCTTGAATCCTTTGCACTTGGCGATTTGGAGTTAGTTCCACCAGTACGAGTGCGCCATCATTTAATTTACTCGCTTCTTCAGCCACAATCACATCTTCCGACACAGGACTCCAATTCTGGTCGGTTCGCTGACAAGCCAGGAGTCTCATTTCAGTTTTGGAATTACTACTGAGTAAATTGGTAGTGAGTAAGTTGCCTTTTTGTTTTTGTACTTCTGCTAAATACAGCACACCGTTAGTCCTTTTGTGTACTTAATGTCTGTGATTTGGGTTATATCTTAGATATTTCTGCTAGCTTGCCTGATTTCACCGCAACCAGGAAAAAAAGACAAACAAAACTATTTATAGACATGACATGGCATGTCACATCTTGTTACATATAGATGCGTGTGGATCGCGCCTTTATATTTTGTGCTGATGGTAATAATGATGGCTACCGTGTGATCACTAGCTTTGTCAAAGTGTATTACGAAAAATTAAGGAACATTGCTTAACGTCCGCGATGCCAGAGATTTTGTGCAGGCAGTAATGATATCTAATAAATCTTCCTCCTAGTGCAAAGTGAGGAAAAAACTTGAAAATGCTTGTGTAATCAGCAATATTCCTTCCACCTCATCTGCGATAACTGCAACTTTGCGGTGACTTTTACCCTGCAATTTCTGCTTTGCTGTCCAAAGCAAGTCAAACTACCTTTTTAACACTAGTTAAAGATAAAAAATTACTGGGCAAACTTAACAAAGAATGTAAACAGGATCGCAAGGAGTACCTTTTAGCTAAATGCAGGGAAATTTAAATGAAATTGATATTCCTAGTATCCTGCAATTGATTGAGTGGGGGCAGCGAACTGGTCAATTGTTAGTGAAATCCCATAATTTTCGCAATAGTAACAAAATTAGTAGAGAGGTTAGCAAATATCACCATTGCTTGAAATGCCAACCACAACAGTATTGGTTCGTCTTTTTCCTCAATGGGCAAATTATCTATTGCCAACAAGGAGATGGTAGTTTATCTAGGATTGACGATTATTTACGACATTACCGAGTCGAGATGCAGCTTGACGATATACAGCTAGCCTCTCTAGACTCAGTGAATGTAGCAGAGTATAGCTATCTCTGGGAACTCTTAGCGCAGAATATAATTAACCCCAAGGTAGCTCGTGATATCATGCACAGTCTTGTATATGAAACGCTCTTTGATTTACTGAGTTTGCATGAAGGTAGCTTCATTTTTCATCAGAGTCCAGCACTTACCCCACAATTAACCACCTGGGAAATTACTCCTCTAGTGACAAAAATTGCTAAGCAATTGCAACATTGGCAGCAACTGTATCCATATATTCAGTCTCCTGATCAGGTGCCTATGCTTTCTGATGTCGTTCAATTACATACCTCTTTACCAGTAGAAACAGTTAATAAGCTCAAGCATTGGGCAGACGGTAAAACATCCCTGCGTCAATTAGCTCGCTATCTCAACCGAGACATATTCACAGTCGCTAAGGCAATATATCCTTACGTCCAGCAAGGTTGGCTGCAATTAGTATATTCAAATACTTGTAATTTTGATGTAGATAGAGAAAATTCGGTGATAGATATCAACACTAGAGTGCAAATAGTAAGTATCGAGGCATCAACAACTATTGGTGAGACTATAGAGTCTATTTTGCAGCCGAAAGGATATGAAGTGTTAACTTTGACTAATCCTTTAGAGGCTTTCAGCCTCATTTTTCAACTCAAGCCAGATATGATTTTCTGTGACATGATGATGCCGGAATTAGATGGGTATGAGATTTGTGCCATGATGCGACAGTCTACAGTATTTGCACTGGTGCCAATTATTTTGTTGAATGCTCAAGATAGATTTATCGATCGAGTCAGAGCTAAGATGGTCGGGACTACAGATTTTTTGACAAAACCGTTGAAAGATACTGAGATACTGATGCTCGTAGAGAAATATATCAATATAAATTATTGCTAGGGCATACAAAAAAGATACAAGACTTGTTGATCAGATAAAAGATGGGGTAAAAAATGTTATCACAGAATCAACCAGCCCCAGTACAACCAGTACAAAGTTATTATCTAGTAAATTAGTGAAGGAATAGAGTTAATTTATACAATAAATGCTTGCGGGGTAATCAGGGAATGTTCCAAAGGGGAACGTCTACATCAGGAGGTAGATAGGCATTTATGAGTACAGTTCTGATTGTGGAAGACAGTATCGCACAAAGGGAGATGATTACGGACCTCCTGAAAGCCAGTGGCTTAACAGTCACCCATGCCAGTGACGGAGTAGAAGCTTTGGAGGCCATTCAAAGTGCACCTCCCGATTTAGTGGTTTTGGATATTGTCATGCCTCGGATGAACGGCTACGAAGTTTGCCGTCGGTTAAAATCCGATCCGAAAACCCAGAATGTCCCCGTGGTGATGTGTTCTTCCAAAGGTGAAGAATTTGATCGCTACTGGGGCATGAAGCAGGGTGCAGACGCTTACATAGCCAAACCATTTCAACCAACTGAGTTGGTGGGAACAGTCAAACAACTGCTGCGAGGATAAGGATGAAAATAACATGGTCAGCAAACCGGACTTTTTAAGTGGTGGTAGTCAAGACCACTTCCGTCCTGAATTACAAGTAGAAAGTCCTGAAGGTGAATTACATTTGCGGTTTTACATTCCTTCGCACCAGGAGTTTGCACTACCTGCAACTGGGATTCGAGAAGTAATGGAACTGAGTCCAGATAGAATCACTCCGATTCCTAATGCTTCTCCTTTACTTTTGGGTACTCTAAATTTACGAGGTCGAGTAATTTGGGTGGCTGATTTGGGCCAATTTCTGGGGGAAGCAACCGCGCTAAACACAGATCGAGCAGAAATTCCGGTAATTGCTATCGAAGAGCAAGACACAATAGTGGGCTTAGCGGTAGAAGAAATCGGTGGTATGGACTGGCTTGATGCACAGAATCTGATGCTACCAACTCATGTGCCGGATACAATGGCTCCCTTTTTACGCGGTGAGTGGTTATTAGATACTAAAAAAAATCAGTGTCTACGACTGCTCGATCAAATGGCAATTTTGCGGAGTGCGAGGTGGGCAGGATGAAAATGGGAGGGTGGAAATGGCAGCAAGTATAGATGATTACCTAGATATATATAAGCAGGCTTGTACGGCTTATGCGCAACAGAACTATGAAGTTGCCGCCACTTTAGTTGACCAAGTGGTGCAAAATTTACCAAATGACCCTAACTCCCATTTGTTACGGGGTCACATCTACTATGTTTTACAGCAGTACGATGTTGCAAAAGTCGAATACGAAAAAGTGTTGCAGCTGACTCAAGACAAAGAAATAATTGGTTTTGCCAAACATGGTCTTGAGAGTATCAATGAATACCTGGAAATCCTACCTGCTCAGGACATTACCACAAAGGATAATGAGCAAATAACCTCAGAAAAAATTTCTGATCCTTTGCTAACTGATGACCTAATATCACAAGGTTTAGACTCCAATAGCGATTTTGCTAGCAACACCTTTGATGACAAAGCCTTTGGCGAGTACCAACCAGATGTAAATGAAATAGAAGAGCTATCCTTGGACAGTCCCTTCAATATTTCTGCAAACAGTAGTATTGCAGTTAATGCCATACCAGATTTTTCAGAACCTTTGAGCGATGACCCGTTTAATTTGAATCACCAACCAAGTGGGCAAGAGTCGCATGCTAACAGTTGGCAGGAGCAAGGAAATCTGGAATTGCCTGCTTTTTGGCAGGAAGATATCACAGAGGATAGTATTTACGAGCCAGGAGAGAAGAGCCATTTTCTAGACACTAGTACAAATTCAACTCAAGAAGGTGTTGCTAATTCTAAAGATGATAGCGATAGCGATTCACCTTTTGCAGAGTTTGATTTGCCAACAAACAATAACTGGGAAATACCAACTGAATTCTTGATGGAGGAAAAGTATCCAGAACCAAGTGATATGGATTTGGATATGAATAGCAATAGTCTGGAAAATGAAACTTTAGCGAAAAGTCAAATAGTTGTCCAGGATAGTGCAACAAAAACAAATAATTTGAGATCCAACCGTCAGGATAATTTATCTCAAAGTACACCCGATAATTGGTTGGGGCCTATAGAAGCCCAAAATACCTTAAAAGACTTATCTGCTTCTGCTAACAGAGATTTTAGCCAAGAAGAAAAACAGGTAAAACCGGGTGTAACAGTAGAAACAAATAATTTGGAAATTGACGATAATTTTGATTTTGAAGCATTTGAATCTGCTTTTGGCTCGGAGAGTTTAAGCTCAGATCAAGACACAGGCAATATCCGCAATGGAAGCTCTAAGAGTAATATAGAGTTTTTAGATGACTTTGATGAATTTGACGATTTGGGTAACATTCCAGGCTTTGATCTAGCAGAAGCAGACTCCAGCTTTAGCGATGTGGCAATGCATTCTGGTTCACTGGAAACTGGCAGTAACTCCCGTAGCCAAATTGTGGAGTCTTCTGCAATTGATGAAGCTAGCGATCGCGAAGATGAATTATTTTCGATTACTGGTTCACAAGAAGCAGTCCCAGTCTTTACTCAAGTTGATGTCTCGAAGTTAGAACCCACTGTCAGCGTCGAGCAAGGTTGGTTAGCCCCTTTAGAGAATGCCTCCCTAGAAAAGAAACAATGGATAATCGCAGGTAGTGTAGGTATAGTTTCGGCACTAGTTGTAGCCACAGTCAGCTTTGGAGCTACCACATTTTCTCCACCTCAGCAACGGGAATCAGTGCGGAATACTGGCTGGGCAATGTCACTAGCAGCCGGAATTGCCGGTTTTGCGACCGCCGCCTTTATGGGTAATTTTACACTCAAGCAAATTCGGCGCACAACCCAAAATTTGCAAGCTCAGTTTGATGCTGTGCGGCAAGGTAATCTCAATGCTCAAGCCACGATATATTCCGAAGATGAATTAGGACTGCTAGCCACTGGCTTTAATGAAATGGCACGGGTGATTTTTACTACCACTAATGAAGCCCAACGTAAAGCCGATGAACAAGAGGAAGCCAAAGAAAATCTGCAACGCCAAGTAATTCGCTTGTTAGATGATGTGGAAGGAGCAGCTAGAGGAGATTTAACAGTACAAGCTGAGGTAACAGCAGACGTACTGGGAGCCGTTGCTGATGCCTTTAACCTGACAATCCAAAACTTGCGGGATATCGTCCAACAGGTAAAAGTGGCAGCTAAGGAAGTAACAAAAGGTGCAACTAACTCCGAAACCTTTGCGAGAGCCTTATCTAGTGATGCCTTGCGACAAGCAGAAGAGTTGGCTGTAACGCTGAATTCTGTACAAGTAATGACCGACTCAATTCAACGCGTAGCCGAAGCGGCGCGGGAAGCGGAGACTGTTGCCCGTGATGCTAGCACCATCGCCCTCAAAGGTGGGGAAGCAGTGGAAAATACCGTGGCAGGTATTTTAGAAATTCGGGAAACTGTGGCAGAGACAACCCGTAAAGTGAAGCGACTAGCAGAATCTTCTCAAGAAATCTCGAAAATTGTTGCGTTAATCTCCCAAATTGCCTCTAGAACCAATTTGTTAGCACTCAATGCTAGTATTGAGGCGGCACGGGCAGGAGAAGCCGGACGCGGATTTGCGATAGTAGCAGATGAAGTGCGCCAGTTAGCAGACAAGTCTGCCAAGTCGTTAAAGGAAATTGAGCAGATTGTGATGCAAATCCAGAGCGAAACAGGCTCTGTGATGACTGCAATGGAGGAAGGTACACAACAGGTAATTAAAGGCACGAAATTGGCAGAAGAAGCCAAGCGATCGCTAGAAAATATTATTCAAGTGGCAAATCGTATTGATATTTTGGTGCGCTCAATTACTTCCGATACTGTGGAACAAACTGAAACCTCCCGTGCTGTAGCTCACGTGATGCAATCTGTAGAACTTACAGCACAAGAAACCTCTCAGGAAGCACAACGAGTTTCCGGTGCCCTACAAAACTTAGTGGGTGTATCCCGTGACTTGATTGCTTCAGTTGAACGTTTCCGGGTGGAAACTCTCGAATCTAGATAATTTAGTCAATAGTCCAAAGTTCAAATATTGGCTCTTGACTGTTGATTGTTAACTGTTGACTCTTGACTATTGACTCTTGGCGAAAAAACTATGCTGCCGGAACAACAACAGCGCATTTTGGGTTACTTTATTGAAGAAGCAAGAGACCACCTGAATACGATTGAACAGGGGTTATTGAATCTCCAGAGTACCCTGAACGACCCAGAAATGATCAACGAAGTCTTCCGGGCGGCTCACTCCATCAAAGGGGGAGCTGCGATGCTAGGTTTGAGTAGCATCCAGCATACATCTCACCGCCTAGAAGATTGTTTCAAAGTTCTCAAAGAGAATCCGATTCAGGTTGACCAAAAGTTAGAGTCTTTGTTTCTCGGTGTTGCAGATACCCTCAAAGCACTTTTAGAGAATTTGAGTGGACCGTTTGGCTTGTCAGAAGAGACAGCCAATACTTTGATGTCAGAAACTGAGCCAGTCTTTCAATGGCTGAATCAGCATCTAGAACTACTCTTACAACAAGCAACCAGTGGTGTAGACAGTGGTATTTCCGCAACAGAAATACGTCCAGCCTTGGCAGATAACGCCAACACACTGACAGAAATTTTCATGCACCGGGATTTCTCCACACCAGAAGAAGAAAACAGCAGGGTATCCAGCGAACCATCTGTGATATTACCACAGGAGACAGGTTCGTCGGTTGTAGCCACGGATAATGAAACCTGGAGTGAGTTCCAAACCCAAGTGCTGCAAACACTGCGGGAAATGTTGCAACTATTTAAACAAGGGACAAACCTGGAAACTCGGCAAAATCTCGAGCAATCTTGTCAACAGTTAGTCCATCTCGGTGAAGCGTTTAATTTACCCAAGTGGTGTAATTTATGCCAAGCAGCAACAAATGCGATCGCTAATCCTGATAATACTTATCTAACTCTAGCTAAAATTGTCATTACAGAAATTAAAAAAGCTCAAGAATTAGTTCTTAAAGGTAAGGAACAGGAGATTGTAATTAGTCAGCAGCTAGAAGTACTCTTGAGCTTCCCAGAAGTTGAATTAGTAGACATAACCTATAATTTAACTGAGGAATCAGGTAGACAGCCAACTACGATTGCCGATCGGCTAGCTTCTACAAATGATGATTTTGTTAGTAGTATTAAAAATCCTGTAACTAGCCTATCTGAGCAACTTAACAAAGTTCAGAATATTATTCCAACCACAAAAAATACTACCAATGATTCTTCTTTATTGTTTAATTCCTTATCCAACAATGAAGATGATCCACTTTTGACAAATCATAATCTCGATCCCAAAGGTCCAGAAGTTGGAATAGCTGAGTTAAATACCCTTGCCGATTTATTTGAAGGTGAGACGCCAGAACTCGATGAAACTTGGCAACAAGAGGAAATATTAGACATCACTGCTGCCAGCAAATTGGGCGACATCACTACTAGTGATACGGAGGATAATGATAGCGATTTAGCTGATTTACTATCTTTCGATGAAGTTATAAGCAGTAATGATTCTCAAAAAACTACAATTCAAACAGAAGATTTCAGCTCATTATTTGGTGAAAATTTCTTAGAAAAAGAAAATTTAGAACCACAACATTCTCAAACATCACCAACAAACATTAATGATATAGATTTAGACACCCCCTCTGATGAAAGTATCGAAGAATTTACGCAAATTCTCTTAGAATATCCTGGGGATATTGCCCCACAAGATGTGGTGCAAGATTTATTGGGGCTGGCATTAGATGAAACTGAAAGGTCATCTATCGCTGAAGTCACTCAACCAGAAATTGAAGCGATATCAAGCATAGAACTATCTCATCACGAGCAAAACAGTTTCGATGAATTATTTTCAGTTTCTGAAAATGCAAACTTGGTTGAGGAAATTACTCCTAGTAGCGAACCCACGCTTAACTTCCCTCAGCCAGAAAGCTTTTCTTTAGATAATTTATTTACTGAATTAGAAGAAAATACACCATTTTCTACAGGTGAGTCAGAAATTGGAGATTTATTTGATACACCCTCAACAATAGCAAGAGATTTTTCGCCATCAGCAGATGATTTGAGCAACTTCTGGAACGAGGAAGCACAAACTCAACAACAGCCAGAATTTGACTCAAAGTTAGAGCAGGATGTAGCTAGAGCGTTAGAGGAGAGCTTGTTTACAGCTGCCAATGATTTTTTTAGCGATACTCCTTCACCGACAGAAAATTTTGACATTGAAGATTTTGATCTAGCTTTCCCCCAGCAAGATGAGCAACTCGATCTGATATTTTCAGCAGATGGCGGGGATGATTTATTTGCAGAGTTGGCACCAACCAACACGACAATTTCCCCCAATGTTGACGCTCAAGAAATACCTGTAACCGAGGTTAGTAGCTTCTTAGAAGAGCAGAGCCGCACCCCACTCCCCTCAACAGCATTACCTCCCGAAGCTTTAGATTTCACTCCTGAATTTACCAACCAGTCAGTAGAGAACGTATTTGGCAATTTTCCCAAAGCTCTTGCTGACCTGGAAATTGATTTGTTCAACATTAATACTCCAGAAACGACTGTTGCTGACAATGCAGAATTGAATTTAGCCGATGAGGCACCAGCAACAGCAGCAACTCTAGATCTCAACTTTGATATCCCAGAAACAACTGTTAGTGATACTCCAGAATTAGATTTAGCTGATGAATTATCAACAACTACTTCAGATTTAAATTTTGTTGAACCTTTTGGTTTACAACAGCCTCCAACTAACCCAGAGTTAGACGATAGTTTGGCAATTACCTTTGATTCTGCAAACATAACTAGTGCTGAGAGTACAGAACTAACTTTAGGTGATGAGTTAACGCCCACAGAAACTGTCTTCAGAGAATTCGCCACCTTAGAAGAGGTAGTAGATTTCACAGATGCGCTCGCACAAACTGAGAGTACAGAACTACCTGTAGTTGATGAATTACCAGCCGCAGAAACTGTCTTCCAAGAATTCGCCACCTTAGAAGAGGTAGTAGATTTCACAGATGCGCTCGCACAAACTGAGAGTACAGAACTACCTGTAGTTGATGAATTACCAGCCGCAGAAACTGTCTTCCAAGAATTCGCCACCTTAGAAGAGGTAGTAGATTTCACAGATGCGCTCGCACAAACTGAGAGTACAGAACTACCTGTAGTTGATGAATTACCAGCCGCAGAAACTGTCTTCCAAGAATTCGCCACCTTAGAAGAGGTAGTAGATTTCACAGATGCGCTCGCACAAACTGAGAGTACAGAACTACCTGTAGTTGATGAATTACCAGCCGCAGAAACTGTCTTCCAAGAATTCGCCACCTTAGAAGAGGTAGTAGATTTCACAGATGCGCTCGCACAAACTGATATTACAGAACTGTCTATAGTTGATGAGTTATCAGCCACCGAAACTATCTTCCAAGAATTTGCAACCTTAGACGAGGTAGTAGATAACACTGCAAACAGTGATTCCAACGACCTTATTATTGCAGAAGCTGATATTACAGAACTGTCTATAGTTGATGAGTTATCAGCCACCGAAACTGTCTTCCAAGAATTTGCAATTTTAGAAGAGGTAGTAGATAACACTGCAAACAGTGATTCCAACGACCTTGTTATTGCAGAAACTGATATTACAGAACTGTCTATAGTTGATGAGTTATCAGCCACCGAAACTATCTTCCAAGAATTTGCAACTTTAGAAGAGGTAGTAGATAACACTGCAAATAGTGATGCCAACGACCTTGTTATTGCAGAAACTGATATTACAGAACTGTCTATAGTTGATGAGTTATCAGCCACCGAAACTGTCTTCCAAGAATTTGCAACTTTAGAAGAGGTAGTAGATAACACTGCAAATAGTGATTTTAAAGATGCTGCAATAGCAGAAAATGTAGACGAATTAGATTTATTAGTTGAAGTAAAAGATTTATCCGCGCCTTTGTTGGATATAGCCCAGACAACTGAACCAGACAATGCTGTTGTTACTGATACTGCATTGGATGTGACATCAGTAGTAGCTGCGGAGGATGAATTTGTAGACCTAGAAACATTATTAGAAGAAGAATTCCCGACCTCTTTCCCAGACGAAGATTTTGCAGCACTGGAAGCATTGCTAGATGAAGACAACGATGAGGAGGCTGCTGTTACGCCTCCAACAGTTTACTCACAGCAATTGCAACCACAGACAACTGATAATAATGCCAGTATCACTATAATCTCACCAGAGATTGATGACGAATTTAGTGATTTAGAGAAATTGCTGGCGGAAGCAGATCAAACGATATCACATTCACCATCAACCAAACCAAAGACGGGCAAAACACCACGCTCCTCAACTCGTCGTGCAGCAAGATTTGAAGAAACGATGAAAGTTCCAGTCAAGCAACTGGATGATATGAGCAATTTAGTTGGGGAGTTGGTGGTAAATCGCAACACCTTAGAGCAGGATCAAGAACGTCTGCGGCAGTCATTAGATAACTTGCTGATTCAGGTGCAACAGCTATCTGATGTAGGAGCAAGGATGCAGGAACTATATGAGCGATCGCTCTTAGAAGCTTCGCTTTTAGCCAGTCGCAAAAACAAAGACTCTGATGTTCCATCCCCAGATTCCAATTCTGAGCGGGGTTTTAGTGAACTAGAAATGGATCGGTTTACACCTTTCCATACATTATCTCAGGAAATGATTGAAATGATTGTGAGGGTGCGTGAGTCAGCGAGTGACATCGACTTTGTAACTGAAGAAACCGAGCGAGTAGCACGGCAGTTCCGGCAAGTAACCACCCAGCTACAAGAGGGATTGACACGAGCACGAATGGTGCCATTTTCCCAAGCTATTGATCGCTTACGACGCGGAGTCAGAGATAATGCTATCAAATATGGCAAACAAGTGGAGTTAGTCATTGAAGGCGGCGATACCTTAATTGACAAAATGATTTTGGATCACCTGACCGATCCGCTGACTCACATGCTCAATAATGCGATCGCTCATGGTATTGAAACGCCAGAGGTGCGACAAGCTGCAAGTAAAAATCCGGTGGGAGTGATTAAAATTCGTGCCTTCCATCAAGGTAACCAAACCGTAATATCTGTGGGCGATGATGGTGCAGGTATCGATACAGAACGAATCAAAGCTAAGGCGTTGAAACTTGGTATGCTCACAGCAGAAGAGGTAAAAACCATAACGCGCCTAGAAATCTACGATTTACTGTTCCAGTCTGGTTTTAGTATTAAAGACCAGGCGGATGAAATTTCTGGTCGCGGTGTGGGTATGGATGTAGTTCGCTCTGAAATTAGCGAAATTCGTGGCACAGTTAACACTGATTCTACCCTTGGTAAGGGAACGACCTTTACAATTCGTCTACCACTCACTTTAAGTATTTGTAAAGCTCTATGTTGTGTTTCCGATAAAGCTCGCATCGCCTTCCCAATGGATGGTGTCGAAGATACTCTAGATATTCCTGTCAAAAATATCCAGCAGAGTGCTGATGGGCAAACATTTATTCCCTGGCGAGATACAGTATTACCATTCCGTCCCCTCAAGGAGCTTTTAGCCTTTAACCGACAACTCAGTCGCGGTAGTGTCTACGGTGGAACTCGCGATGATGACATGGTTTCTGTGGTTGTAGTGCGATCGGCAAATAGCTTAATTGCTCTACAGATTGACTTGGTACTGAGTGAGCAAGAAATTGTAATTAAGCAATTTGAAGGTCCAGCGCCAAAACCCCTTGGTGTAGCTGGTGCTACAGTCTTAGGTGATGGTCGCATTATGCCGATTGCTGATGTCCTAGAAATCATGGACATTTTCCAAGGACGGATATCTAAACAAAGTGGTGGTAGCCTCTGGCAGCAGAAAGGTACTCCCACTACGCTAGAAATCCCTGCTGTTAAAATTGACCCAACTGTGCTGATTGTTGATGACTCAATTACAGTTAGAGAGTTACTCTCCCTCACCTTTAACAAGGCAGGTTATCGCGTAGAACAAGCGCGTGATGGACAAGAAGCTTGGGATAAACTCCGCTCTGGGTTGCCTTGTGATATCGTATTTTGCGATATCGAAATGCCCCGCTGTGATGGACTCGAGTTGCTCTCTCGCATTCAGAAAGATAATAACCTCAACCACCTGCCAATTGCTATGCTCACCTCGCGGGGTGCAGACAAGCACAGACAAATGGCAATCCAACTTGGTGCTAGCGGCTACTTTACCAAGCCTTACCTAGAAGAAGCTCTACTAGAAGCAGCAGTGCGAATGCTCAAAGGAGAGAAACTAATTCTTGGTCCTACTGCTTAAACAATTAAACATCCCCATTACGCAATGGTAAAAGCCTCATGGACTCGGCTGTTAGCAACTTTCTTGCTAACAGTCATTATTTGCCGATGGTTGCTACCTGCTGGTGTCGCTAATGCTAGAATTTCCACTAAGTTCCCTTCACAAGTAGTAGTCGAGAAATTAACCGATGGAGAAAGTATGAATAGAAACCCGTTCCTCCAACAGGTTTCTATCAACCCTTCTTCTGAACATTACGCACGGCAACGAGTTCCATCAAAAACTATGCTGACTTATCCACCTAGCCACAAGAGCGATCAAGTCGATAACTACCACGGTACTTCAGTGGCAGATCCTTACCGTTGGTTAGAAAATCCTGACTCGGCAGAAACAAGAACTTGGATTGAAGCAGAAAATAAAGTTACTTTTGCCTACCTCAACGAAATTCCTGTCAAGGAAAAAATTAAACAGCGCCTTACCAAACTGTGGAATTACGAAAGATACAGTATTCCATTTAAAGAAGGAGGATCTCTAGAGCATAAGTCCAGCGATCGCTACTTTTATTTCAAAAATGATGGGCTGCAAAATCAAAGTGTCCTCTACACTCTCAAAACTCTTGATGCCAAACCAAAAGTTTTACTCGACCCCAACAAACTCTCTGAAGATGGTACGGTTGCGCTTTCAGGATTATCCATCAGCAATAATGCTCAACTTTTAGCTTATGGTCTATCTACCTCCGGTTCTGATTGGCAAGAATGGAAAGTCCGCGATATCGAAACAGGCGAAGATCTAAAAGACCAACTACAGTGGATCAAATTCTCTGGCGTATCATGGACAAATGATAATCAAGGTTTTTTCTATAGCCGCTACGATGAACCGCAAGAAAAAACTAAATTAGAAGATGTTAACTACTATCAAAAACTTTATTATCATCGATTGGGTACTCCACAATCAGAAGATTTATTAATTTATCATCGACCCGATCAGAAAGAATGGGGTTTTAGTGGTGAAGTTACGGAAGATGGAAAATATTTAATAATTTCAGTTTGGTTGGGGACGGACTCGAAAAATTTAGTTTTTTATAAAGATTTGGCTAATCCCAATGCTGAAGTTGTAGAACTCATTAACAATTTTGAAGCAGATTATAGTTTTATTGAGCATGATAATACTGTCTTTTATTTTCGTACAGATTTAAAGGCACCTCGTGGCAGAGTTATTGCTATTGATACTAAAAAACCAGCACCAGAAAATTGGCAAGAAATCATCCCCCAGTCAGCAGAAACTTTAGAAGGTGTCAGTATACTCAATAATCAGTTTGTTGCTGATTATCTTAAAGATGCTCGCAGCCAATTCAAAATTTTTGACCTCAAGGGTGCATTGGTGCGTGAGGTAGAATTACCTGGGTTTGGTTCAGTCGGTGGCTTTGATGGCAAACGTCATGATACCGAAACTTTTTATAGTTTCACCAGCTTCACTACACCAGGTACTATCTATCGATATGATATGGTAACTGGAAAAAGTGAAGTTTACCGTCAGCCAAAGGTAGATTTTAATCCGGCAGATTACGAGACAAAACAAGTTTTTTATGAGAGTAAAGATGGCGCAAGAGTGCCAATGTTTATTACTCACAAAAAAGGCATTAAGTTAGATGGAAATAACCCTACCTATTTATATGGTTATGGTGGTTTTAATGCCTCAATGACACCTAGTTTTTCTGTAAGTGTTTTGGTATGGATGGAGATGGGTGGTGTCTATGCCATGCCTAATATCCGCGGTGGTGGAGAGTACGGTGAGGAATGGCACCAAGCGGGAATGAAATCGAAAAAGCAAAATGTCTTTGATGACTTTATTGCTGCTGCTGAATGGTTGATTGCTAATAAATATACCAAATCTGCAAAACTGGCGATCGCAGGTGGTAGCAATGGTGGTTTATTGGTGGGTGCTTGCATGACTCAGCGTCCAGATTTGTTTGGTGCAGCTTTACCAGCAGTCGGCGTAATGGATATGTTGCGCTTCCATAAATTTACTATAGGTTGGGCTTGGACTTCGGAATATGGTTCACCAGATAACCCAGAACAATTTAAAGCATTATATGCCTATTCGCCATTGCACAATCTCAAACCAGGTACAGCTTACCCAGCAACGCTAATTACCACAGCCGATCATGACGATCGCGTTGTCCCTGCTCATAGTTTCAAGTTTGCTGCGGCTTTGCAAGCGGCTCAGGCAGGTGATGCACCAGTGCTAATTAGAATTGAGACTAAGGCGGGACATGGTGCAGGTAAGCCTACAGCTAAGATTATTGAGGAGGTTGCAGATAAGTGGGCGTTTTTGGTACGTACTTTGGATATGAAAGTTTAGCGGATTTATTGGTTGCCCATATCCAACCTCAGAATAAATTTAACTGAACTAATGCCATTGTTAGGGAGTGGGGCAAACACGTAACTCAGGATAGAGCCTTAGTACTGAGCGCTTATCTTAAAGTATTGTTAGAGATTTAAGAAATAACTGGACTATGATATGTAGAATTCTATCATTAAGAGTTTTACTTAACCATGTGTACAGATGTGTTATTGTATCCAATTTTAAAGTTCTGTGCTTTCTAAAATTAGTAACAAAGACGCTACCAAAAAGTTTGCACACAAAATAATATGTAGAAAATTCCTATTTACTATAACTTCTCAAGTTAACTTATGGAATCCCAAGCCCTTCGCCATCAGCTGAGTAGTCTCAATGAGGTAAGTAAGACTTTAATGGAGTGTGAAAGTATTGAAGATGCTGTACAAAAAGCGCTAGCAGAAGTTCGCCAACGATTAAATGTTAAGGTCGCATCTATTTTCTTATTCTCTAACAATGGTGTAATTAAACGAGTAGGAATTAATGGTGTTGATAAAAATGGAAACTTAATTGGAGACAATTGGTTCCCTAATGAGAATTATAATCCAGGAGAGAGCTTTTCGGGAAAAGCAGTACCACCCACAGGGCTAGAGTTTGCTTTTGGGGAACCGCACTATTCCAATAATATTTTTGAGGAATATCCAGGAATGAACAATGGAATTCTCTACCGAGAGATGCTAGGAGAACTAAAATGTGGTATTTCTGTTCCTCTTAATGGTTTAAATAGAACTTTTGGTACTCTTGAAGTACTGAACAGTCAAGATCAACATGGCTTTACGAGTGATGATATTTATTGGTTAATGCTTATTGGCACAAACCTTGCTAATTTTCTCTCCTTTTTCCGAAGGAGAGAAAAACAGAAATTAATTAATTTAATGATAGAAAAGTTCATTTCTTTAGCACTAATAGATAAGAATTTTGACTTAAAGGAAGTTTATCAATTTGTTGCAGATGCGTTGGTTGGCAACCTTCCTAAATTTTATAATCTTACGACTTTTAAAGCTTGTATTATACGCCTTGTTAATGAAAATGAGGATTTAGAAATTAAGGCTAAATCTCATACTAATGATATATCTTGGGAAGCAAGAAAAGATGGTTCAGTAAAAGCAGGCAGCCATATTGTCGGCGAAGTTTATCGAACAAGTAAGCCTTGTTTTATTGTAGATATTGATTCTGAAATTGATAAGTTTAATAATAAAGAGTGGATAAAAGCACATAAGCTAAAATCATTTGCGTGCTTGCCTCTTTCAGTAAAAAATGAATGTGTGGGAACTATTTCTATCTATACAAATTATAGCCATTATTTTTTCGGTAGTAATAAAATATTTTTAGAAGGTATAGCTTTTCTAACCGCAGCTATTATGGCAAGAGTTCGTATTGTTCGGGAATTACAAAAAGTTCGTAGAGAGCTTAATGCAGAACGGGAAAAAGTTCTTAATGCTTCTCTATTAGTAGGATATGATTCATTATTAAGCGGGTTTTTACACCAGTATAAGAATGAACTTACTGATTTTTATCAAATTTTAAAAATTATTTCAAATAGTCAGAAAAGTCAGAAAGAAAAAGAATTAATTATTGATAATAAACTCCATTGGATTAAAAAGCGAGTTGATGAACTAAAAACTGAATTTAAACAGGATAACTTTGTTGCAGTTGAAATTAATAATTTGATTAAAGATGCTGTAAAACTCATATTATCTGAGGATAAAGAGATTGAAGTTATAGAAAAGTATGACGTTACTATTCCAATAATTTTAATTGATGAAAGTAAAATAAGACATGTTATTTATAATTTACTTTCCAATGCTGTAGTCGCAATCAACAAATCTAATAGAAAAAATGGTCACATCTTGGTTAAGACCGATATTATTACAGCAGAGCGCATACAATATATCCAAATAGTAGTTGAAGATAATGGCATTGGAATTCCTCATGAAAATTATGAAAATATTTTTGAGCAAGGATTTACAACTCGTAGAGATGAAGGAGGGACAGGAATGGGTTTATACATCACTCATGAGATACTTGAAGATTATGGAGGAAAAGTATATTTTGATTCAAAAGTCGGTAAAGGTACAAAGTTTTTTGTACAAATTCCTCTTAAACGCTATTTAGTATGATTTATTCAGAAAGTATGAATCAGATAAAGTCAAAATATCATAAAAATTAAGCAGGAGGTTTGAAGTGCCATCTGTTCTACATCGTAATAGCAAAACTAATTTCAGTTCAGCGTTGATGCTAGAAAGTACAGTAGTTGTAATGGAAGATAGTAAAGATGTACAAAACGTTATCAGAGAAGTGATAGAAGACAAATTAAATTGGAATTTAAAGATAGTATCTAATAAAGAAGAAGCTGTTGAAATTTTAGAACAAAAGCAAGTAGGATTTTTTATTCTTGATAACTGGGTAGGAAATAAACAAGAAGGGTTAGATGCTCTTGAGCAAATTAGAGAAGTAGATCCAACTGTATTTGTAGCTATTTTTTCTCATTATGAACGCTTCAAAAATCAGGCATATAAACTTGGATGTAATTTATTTGTAGAAAAATCTCCTGATATAAGAGACGGCATTAATTATATAGCTACTGAAATGCTGAAATATCGTCTTGAAGTTCTTGAAGTATTTAAAAAAAAGACCGATGAACAGCTTTTATCACTGAACACCTCAGAATCTAATGAAGAGCGCAACATTACCAAATATCAAAAGCTCAAATCAGATTCAAATTGGTTGAAAGAAAATCAAGGAAAATTCGTTGCTTTGGTTGATGGGGAATGTGTGAAGAGTAGCGATAACGAAACTGATGAAAGTGGTATAGATTTGCTGAATTGGTTAATTAGTGCAGATAAATATCGTGATAAACAAAGGTTTTTTGCAAAAGTTGAAAAAGAACTAGAAACTATAGACGAACCAAGCTCTCTGTGGTTTGATTAGTATAAATACTAGTTATGTTGTAAAATAGTATGTTTGAGTACGGTAATTTACAGACGAACACGTGTATCGGACCACAATGCACTATATTACTTTGTAATCCTTCAAATATTGAACAAAATATCAGTATTGATGCCATTGTTGATAGTGGAGCTGTTAGAACTTGTATTCCAGTATCTAAGCTCAAACGTTTAGGCAATTTAGTTCAAGGTAATACAGTTAGTATGAGGGATGCAAATGGAGGATATCAAACTAGAGAAGCTTATTTTGTTGATATAAAAATAGGCAATGATTTATTTGAAAATATTCAAATTATAAAAATTCCTGATAAAGAACCTCCCAAAAATAATTACGCAATAATTGGCAGAGATGTACTTAATGAAAAGAAGGTCATGCTTAATGCTCATGATGGAAAGTGGAGATTAAATTGTGGTCAAAGCTGTGACATCATATTTATTGAACATAAATAACCAAAGTAAAATTGTATGAATAAAAAAGTTCAATTTTTAGTCAATTTTTACAAGTATGCATTTCTTGGACAAATTAAGAAATATGATTCTGGTTTTACTCCTGATATGGAGGAGGTTCCTATAGAGGAAGCTAATATTGAAACACAAGGATATCCAGACATACGAGTTTCTTCCCAAGAACAAATTAGAAGTAAACTAATTGTTACAATTAATCGCCTTCTAGTAGTAGTTTGTTCTGTATCATTCTTTGTGATTATCGTTTATCCATTTATTTATCCTAATAAGTCAGTTCCTGATATTATTCAAAATGCTTTCTTCACAACCTTAGGTTGGTTCGGAGGTGCATTAGGAACGTTTTTCCAAATAGAAAGAAATCAACCATGAATTTGATATTTGATTGTGAGCGAAACACTTGGATACTGGTTAGGACTTACGCAAGTGTCTCGCGATTTTTATTTGAGGCTGTCTATAGTCAATAGTCCAGAAAAGCGAGTTTTTGACCATTAACTGTGGACTGTTGACAACTCTAACCTTTATTTAGGGAGCTAGTTGTGTAATTTCTAACTAGTAAATCTCTATTACTCTACATCAGAAAGGCGATCGCTCATTAAACTCAGAAGAAGGAAAGCCTGTTTTGTGGTGCGTCACTCGTAGTTTCAGGATGATTGTTACCATTGATTTTTAATCTCAGTTAAATTGAGAATTTGCATTCTGAATTGTTTATGAAGCTACGCTCATACATGCTTATAGGGTTATTACTTAGTCTGCTCCTAAGTACTGTGCCCTTTTCTGGCAATCTTTCCCATGCTGCAACACCAACAGCAGTAGCACCTGTATCTGGGCTTTCGCTCACCCAAGGAGTGCAAAAAACGGTGTTGGACAACGGCTTAACAGTACTTACTAAAGAAATACATACTGCTCCTGTAGTCAGTGTGCAGGTATGGTACAAAGTCGGATCTCGCAATGAGGGTAAAGGGGAGAGTGGTATCTCCCACCAATTAGAGCATTTGATGTTTAAAGGAACTAAAGATCGGCCGGTGCAGTTTGGGCGGCTATTTAGTGCTTTAGGCAGTCAATTCAATGCGTTTACTAGCTACGATGAGACAGTCTACTTTGGCACAGTGCGCCGAGATAAACTCGAAGCACTGCTGACTTTGGAAGCCGATCGCATGGTAAATTCGTTAGTTGGGCCTGAGCAACTAACAAGTGAAAAACGGGTGGTGATATCCGAGTTGCAAGGGTATGAAAATTCACCTAGCTATCGTCTGAGTAAGGCAGTAATGCAAGCTGCTTTCCCTAACAGAGCATACGGTTTATCTGTGGGAGGTACAAAGGCCGATGTCGAAAAATTTACGGTGGAACAGGTACGTAATTATTACCAAAGATACTACAGTCCAGAAAATGCCACGTTGGTAATCACAGGGGATTTTGCTACAGAACCGACGCTCAAGGCTGTCAGAGAAACTTTTGGTAAGGTGGCGCAACGAGCAAAAAAAGACGTGGGGACGCAAGGACGTAAGGACGCGGTGAATTCTGTTGCTGCTCAAAAAGCGCCCATTGTTTTGAAACAACCAGGAAGCGCAGCGCTGCTGCAAACAGTGTATCCTCTACCAGACATTAACCATCCTGATGTCCCGGCAATTGATGTGACGGATATGATCCTAACTGGTGGACGTAGTTCTAGGCTTTACCAGGCTTTGGTAGAATCTGGACTGGCTAGTTCAGTTAATGGTAGTGCCGCAGAGCTTCTGGAACCGGGTTGGTATGAAATTAACGCTACGGCAGCTCCAGGTAAAGATTTAGCAAAAATTGACCAGGTACTCCAACAATCTTTGGCCAAACTGCAACAGCAGCCAGTTACTAAGGAAGAATTAGATCGCGCTAAGACGCAACTCCAAGCTAATTTTATCTTAGGTAACCAGGACATCACCAGTCAGGCACAACAACTGGGATATAACCAAACTATTACTGGAGATTATCGTTTTGTAGAAAAGTATTTAGCTGCGATCGCCAAAGTTACGCCAGCAGATGTGCAACGAGTGGCGAAAACTTACCTGAATTCAGCTAAACAAACTATCGGTTTCTTTGAACCAACCCAACCAGATGGTCAACAAGCATCTGCTAGCGGTGGTTCCGGTCGTACTGTTGAGAATTTTAGCCCCGGTAAACCTGTAGATCCAGCAGAACTTGCTAAATACTTACCTCCTGCTACCTCTGCCACTAGTTCAAGTCAACAAGCCCTACCAGAGCAGTTTACTTTAGCAAATGGGTTGCGGGTGCTACTGTTGCCTGACCACAGTGTTCCTACTATAAATCTCAGTGGACAAATTGACGCTGGTACTGTATTTGATGGCAATCAAAAAGCTGGACTAGCAAATTTAACTGCTAGCAACTTAATGAATGGAACGCAAACTCAAAACGCCCTGACTCTGGCAAAAACCTTAGAAGATAGGGGAGCTAGTCTCGACTTTGGTGCAGGCCGTGAAGGAGTGAGCATTAGTGGTCAAGGGCTATCAGCGGATCTGCCAATATTAATTCAAACTCTGGCGGATGTCGCCCAACATGCAACATTCCCCGCTGACCAATTAGAACTGACTCGTCAACGGGCATTGACCAGTCTAAAAGTGCAACTTGATGACCCCCAAGGGCTGGGAAGAAGGGCATTCCAGCAAGCAATTTACCCAGAAAATCATCCCTTCCACAGCTTTCCCACCCCCGAAAGCTTCAAGAGCATTACTCGTGATGATGTGCTGCGCTTTTACCAAGAACATTATCGACCGGATACCACAACGATCGCTTTGGTCGGTGATTTTGAGCCAGCTAAAGTCAAAGCTTTGCTGAATCAGACTTTTAGTAAATGGCAAGCCAAGGGCAAGCCGCCGATTCTCAACTTGCCCAACGTACCTTTACCTCAAGCTCTGAAACGCTTAAATAAGGTAATTCCAGGTAAGGCAGAGGCTGTTACTTACATTGGTTACAATAGCATTTCGCGCAAAGACCCACGTTTCTATGCAGCTATGGTGTTGAATCAAATTTTAGGTGGTGATACCTTGTCTAGCCGCTTAGGTACAGAAGTGCGCGATCGCCAGGGTTTAACCTACGGGATTTACAGCGCCTTTGCTGCGGGAATCAATCCCGGGCCTTTCTTGATTCAGATGCAGACAGATCCTCAAGATGCTGAAAAAGCGATCGCTAGCACCCTCGCTTTACTTAAACAGATTCGAGAGCAAGGAGTGACTGAAGCAGAATTGAACAATGCAAAACGCTCAATTTCCAACAGCTACCCTGTGGATTTAGCCAATCCTAGCGATGTAGCAAACATTATTTTGGGAAATGCTGTCTATGGGCTTTCACCAAGGGAAATTCGAGACTTTCCTCGACAAATTGAGTCTGTCAATATGACTCAAGTACAACAGGTAATCCAGGAATTAATTAAACCAGAGAATGTAGTAATTGTGACAGCCGGCTCTGAAGTCACTGCACACAAGGGCAGCTAATTGCTTTGTATGTAGGGTAGCCAGTGCGTTAGCGGCGTAGGAACTTCACCCGTAGGGTCTTGGGGGTTATCCCCCAAGACTGACTGCCGTAAGGGTTTTCCGGCTTGTAGCATCTGGTGAAGGATAATGCTGACGCTACTGCAAAACTTGAAAAAACAGCGATCGCTAATACCAATTTGAAAAATGATTGCGGCAGATGGAAATCTGAAACCCTTACCCAATAGATGTTTCACAATCTAGAATCTAATAGGACTTACGCACTCGTGACGAAAAACTAAGCCTTTGCGATTACTTCGCTTCGCTCGTAATGACATAAAATCGTAGTCCTTGCGTAAGTCCTGTCTAAAATCCAAAATGGTAGAAGTCTTAAGATTTTTTGTATTTTGATTCACTTGTTTTTTGCAACACAGTACTAAAAAGTAGAAATAGTAAATCTAGATTTGACTAAACATTAGGTGAAACAAGTATTCAATCAGGTTTTGCTGGGAGTAGTAGCTGCTATTACTACTTTTCCCACAATCAACATTTCAGTTTTCGCTGCCAAGGCTGACTCTAAATGCATCAGTCAAATCACTGGTAAACCAGGCAATCTATTCTCAGGAGATTGCATTCCCAATGGGCTATGGATCAACCCCAACTATGGTTTGGAGTATGCCCGATTGATGCGTATAGCAATTAAGGCTGCTGCAAATAAAGATGATTACAATACAGCCATTATTAATTTTTCTAGGGCACAAGGTATATCAGGTGTGACAGATTCTGAAGTCCGGCGTGGGCTATTGGGAGCAATCTTAGCGAAATCACTTCAGAAAAATCCTGTACAGGGCTATTTTCCTTCGAGAATTTGGCTACTAGTTACTGGGGAATTTAGTCAAGGCAGCTAATTATCAATGCAAAATTAAAACATAATAGTTCACTACATTAACATTGCCAGGTGTATATATTCACCTGATTTTTGCTTGATCATCTGTAGCAAAGTTATACTAAAACTGGACTTCCCCCATACAAATGTACTAAAATCTCTAAAAACTATACCAATTAAAGGTTTCAATTGTTGACTTAAAAAACTGTACCCATGTCTAAGCAATAGCCGTTTTGGTGATCGCGCAGAACATTGTAGATTCAATATAATTGGCGATCGCTTGAAGGCGTGAATGACCTACATGGCTACAGAAATTTTGCTCAACAATTTAAACCCATGCAATGATAGGCTTTTGAGCCTGTGTAGGTATATTTGCTGGGGGAAGTCCAGCTAAAAACTCTTATTTAGCAGGACAAATTTATACATCAAAGTCTAGAAGCTGCCAATCAATCTCTGGCTTACCAAAGGAACGCAACGCTAAATTAATAGACGAGAAAGGTTTACTACCAAAAAAGCCATTACGTGCAGAAAGTGGTGAAGGGTGTGCCGATTGAATCACTGTATGAAATGTTGTATCAATTAATTTCAGCTTTTTCTGTGCGTACCCACCCCATAATACAAAGACAACCGGATCTAGCTTTTGGTTAACTTTGCTAATGACTGCATCTGTGAAAGTTTCCCAACCCTGATTTTTGTGAGAATTCGGTGTGTGTGCCCTCACGGTTAGCACTGCATTTAACATCAAAATGCCTTGTTTAGCCCATGATACTAAATATCCATGATTCGGGATATTAAACCCAACATCATCTTTAAGTTCTTTAAAGATATTACTCAATGATGGAGGTGGCTTGATACCAGGTTTTACAGAAAAGCATAATCCATGTGCCTGGTTGCGATCGTGATAAGGATCTTGACCAAGTAACAAGACGTTTACTTTTTCGTAGGGTGTCAATTCAAAAGCGGAAAAAACATCTTCTTCAGGCGGATAGATGGTGTGCGATTGACGTTCTTCTACTAAAAAACTTTGAAGTTTAGTGAAGTAGGGTTTGCTAAACTCTTCAAACAGTACTGTTTGCCAAGAAGGCGAAATTTTGCTAATCGTCAAATTTATTGCCTTTACTTAAGTATGTAAGCGATAATTATAACAATTTTCATAAATGTATCTCCCAACTGTGAAGTTTTGACTAACACTAGGTATTTTTTCCAATATCAATTTCCGAAACTATATCCAATAAAAATTTAGTAAATAAGCTGTTTCTGGCTTAATTATTGAAGCGTTAGTCTATTTTAAAGTGAACACAAGAATATGCTTCTGCTATTATTAGGGACAGATATTCTAGAACTTTTTCTGAAGATACTGTTTTAAGTATCAGAGAATCTAAATTCAATAAAGTTAGTGTTCAAGTTCCTGAACCTATCTCCTGTGGGGGTATCATGCTTGCCAGTCTGATGGGATTGTGGATGAAACGCAAGCAGAAGCTAGAGCATGATTGATTTAAATAGAGTTAGCAATTACTATTATCGATGCATCTACTATGAGTTTTAGCTGCTACTGAATTCTGCAAGCGCAATTTACAAGTAATAACATCTGCATCTATAAAATTTGGGTAATAGTAAATTCAATTTGCGTATATTCATACAGCGATCGCATGATTTTAATACTAATTTTATGTAATTGCCACATATAGTTGTTACACTGGTAGGAAGCAAACATTGAGTTTGCTCCTCACACCATACTACTACCCTCTTGTTTGTCAATGGCAAGGGGGTTTTTTTATTGCAAGCTACCAAGTTACACTTGAGGGTTACAGCTTCTCAGGGATTACAATACATACATTGTCCTGGATCGGCAAACTCTATGCCATGAGGAGATAATTTTTCTTGGCTAAAACCACATTTTTGGCACTGATAAATTAGATAATGTACCAAGGTGGTGGGCATAGCGCACATTGCACAAGGTAATCCTTTGATTCGTTTAGTGATGTCAAACCCAGGGATATTACATTGCGGGCAGTAGCTTTTAATCTTGGTTAACAAGTCATAGGTAGCTTTTTCGATATTTTTCATCCGTGTGGGGTTGTAGAGTGCTCGCATATCGGTTTCAAGATACACTTTACCGTTTGGTGAATTATTCAATGCCCAATTCCACGCTTTTAGGAATTTTTCTTCGGTAGTAATACCTTTAACTATATCGCTGCTATCTTTAGCTATTTGCTGATAACTAACAACCAGCCCATGTTCTGGAAAACCAACTTTGCTTGCAAAATCATAGGCTTGTTGAATATTGTCCACAACCTGATGGTTAAAATTAGTTTCAAGAGACAATTCTTCGCCAATAATTTCTAGCTCGTTTTCTCGATCTAATAAAATAACAATTTCTCGATTCGAGTAAATATAAGGTAGCGATGGATGAGGTGCAAAGCTACCTTCACTCGCAATTGCTAAACTTGCACCTGTTAAATCTAGCACTTTTGTAGCTTTCAATCTAGCTGCTGCAATCTGAGTGCCAGGTCGTTCTATCTCTCTAGTGAATGTACCAAAAACATCAGTATTGAAATTCGGTGGTACTCTAACTTCAATACCTAACTCATGCTCCAAGATAGGAGCAATAACTCTTTGTTTTTGGTGCATTGTCGCTAGTATTGCCACACGATTACTAAATAATTGCTGATTTTTCATCATGGGTTTACCTCCTGTTACTATTTCGGCAAGATTAGTTTGTCATAAAGCTTAATTTTAAACACCCTTTAGCCACGAGCAATTAACTCTAAAACGTCCTAAAATTGCCGAAATTGAGAATAACTAACCTTGTTCCTGAGCAACCTGTCCTAACTGTGCTGTCAACTTTTCTCGATCACGCTTGCGTTTTTTTGCGTAAAGCTGAATTGTCACTGCCATTAAAATAATTGCGGCAAAAACAACCCAGACGGTGATATCTGTAGGGAGATTGTTCTTAAACACAGCTAGTAGTACAATCACCATCAACATAACTGTAGGTGCTTCATTTAAAGCCCGTAATTGCTGACTATTCCACCGACATTCATCTACTGCTAGCTTCTTCATTAGCCGGGAGCAGTAATGATGATAGCCAATTAATAAGGCAACAAAAACTAGTTTGATATGCAGCCAACCCTCTTTCAAGACATCCGGTTCAGTAGTTAAAAGTCCAATTGCCATTGCTACAGTCACCAACATTCCTGGAGTTGTAATGATACTGTAGAGGCGTTTTTCCATAATTTGATACTGATTTTTCAGTATCGTGCGTGCTGGTTCCGGTTCTTGGTTGGCTTCAACGTGATAGATAAAAAGACGTACTAGGTAGAACAAACCAGCAAACCAGACTACGAAGCCAATAATATGAAACGCTTTAAACCAGGAATAAGCCATGAATTGTAACCTGCCTGTCTCAACTTGTTGTAGAGTAGCGATCGCCTAAATGGCCGCAAGTACTCTCTTTATCAGGTTACGGTAAAACCTTATGCGGCAACCGATCGCGAGTCAGCAGATAGATTAAGAAGTGTGAACTCTCATGACAAGATTAACAGCTAGCGATCGCCATTTGCGACAGCTTTTCTAGTATCGCCAAGCTTTTGGTAAACTTAAGCCCTGATATGGGAGTTTTATTTTGCCAAGATGCTGATTGACGACTACATCTGGGACACAATGACTAAACACCAGATTCCGGGACTCTCTGTTGCAGTGGTGCAGGAGGGTGAACCTGTTTTGGTTAAGGGCTATGGATTGGCAAATGTAGAGCACAGGGTTCCAGCAACTGAAAAGACAGTTTATGAAATTGCTTCTATTGGTAAAACATTCACAGCTACAGCCACAATGATGCTAGTGGAAGAAGACGTAATTTCGCTGGATGAAGCGATCGCAGACTACCTGGATCATTTACCTCTAGCTTGGCAGAGTGTGACAATTAAACAGATTCTGTCTCACCAGTCAGGAATTCCCAACTATACCCATGCACCAAACTACTGGGAAATTACCCGTCTTGATTTATCAAAATCGGAAATATTGGCTTTAGTTACCGATTTACCTCTCAAATTCCCACCAGGGGAGTTTAGTGCTTACGACAACACAGGCTACTATCTCCTGGGGTTGATGCTGGAAAAACTCACCAAAAAATCCTATGGAGATTTCTTGCGCCAGCGGATTTTTGAGCCTTTAGGCATGAATGCAACCGTGATGAATCATCCCAGAGATATTGTGTTGCACCGGGCTGCTGGCTATCGTTTTTTAGAAAGTAAGCTCGTTAATAAACCATACTACAGTCCCTCAGTTACATATTCAGCTGGAGGTCAACTCTCCAGTATCGAAGATATGGTGAAGTGGGAACAGGAACTTTATAGTGCAACTTTGCTCAAGCAAGCAACCCTTGATTTGATGTGGACTCCCCACCCTCCAAATAGAGGCGATGATTGGGAGAAGCTGAGATACGTAGCGGGTTTAGGATGGTGGATATTAAATTATAGCGATCGCCGCGTAGTTAGTCACAATGGCTCGATTTTAGGATTTGCAAGTAATATTACTCGCTTTATTGATGACAAAATTACCGTAATTGTGTTGTGTAATTTAGATCAAGTTTCACGACCAGATGCGATCGCGAAAGAAATTGCTGGATACTACTGCCCAGAACTAGCTAAAATTTCGCTTCAGCCACCACTTGCTTGAATATAGACGCGGGGACGCGGGGACACGGGGATGAGGGAAACAACTGACCACTACTTCGATTCAGCACGACGCAGAAAGGGTAAAAGGTCTTCTAAAATTGTCTCGTGGTAGTGTTCTTGAGGGTAATGACCAACGTTATTCAGCTTTACTAATTCAGCGTTCGATACAGAATTGGTAAAATTTTCTGCTATTTCTACAGGTAACCAAGGGTCAATCATACCCCATTGAATTAAAATCGGTTGTTGCCATTGTTGAAAACCAGATGCAATTTCTGTCATGGCTGAGTCGAGTTGCAAATTGCGAATAGTTGCAAGAAGACCTCGCCCAGGTGCAGAACTTTTCAAATATGGTCGACGATAAACATCTAAATCTTTATCTTCTATACGGTAACGGCTACCACCTTCTAAAGTACGGTCAACTAAAAGGGGGTCTTGGGTCATCATTTCACCTGCTAAAGGTAAACCCATTTGTTTAATTTTCCAAGGTAATTTAGCAGTAGTTGAAATTGGTGTATTTAAAATAGCTAAATTGGCAATTTTTTTGGGGTTACGCAAGGCATATTGAAGTCCTACAGAACCTAAAAAACCTTGCACAACTAAAGAAAATCTTTCAAGTTCTAGTGCTTTAATAAATTCTTCTAAAGCTGCAATAAATGCCTCAGGAGTGTAAGCAAAATCTCGTTTTTCTGGAGTTGCCGAAAAGCCATAACCAATCCAATCAGGAGCGATGGCTCTTGTCCCCTGGTTCGCTAAAGCAGGTAAAATATGACGCCAACTGTAACTTTGCGAGACAATGCCGTGTAGCAATACTACAGGTAGTAAATCACTTCTACCAATTGGTGTAGCTTCACGATAGAACCACTCTAATGAATTTACGGTTATTTTATGTTCTGTTAATGACACGCTAAGTTCCTATCAATTTTGTATGTAAAAGCCTCTGGCATCTAATGCCAGAGCAAAACGATAAAAAGTTATGTTTTTATTAAGAATCGATAGGAATAATCATCTCACGAATTGCATAAGCTGTTGCGGGTGCTAGTAAAACACCGTTGCGATAGTGCCCGGTGGCTAAGAGGACATTACTCAACCCAGGTAACTTACCAATAACTGGTGCTGGGCGTTCTTCAGGACGAGGACGTAAACCTGACCAAGTACGGATAATATTTGCCTGTGCTAACTCTGGGCAGAAAGCGATCGCTTGTTGTCTAATAGATTCCAGTAATTCTTGATTGGGCGATATTTCATCACCATTACTCGGAAATTCCACGGTGGCACCTATCCAGTAGCCGCCACCTCCCACAGGGACGATGTGAACATCATTACCAGTAATTGCCGGCTGGAAGTCAGGATTTCCTAGTGGATGCTCTAAATGTAGTTGTAATGCTTGCCCCAGTACAGGGCGGATATCAACCATGTGGTGTAATTGTGCTGTCAATGGAGTTGAACCCAGCCCAGCGGCGACTACAAACCAGTCAGCAGCAATCTTCCCGGCAGTTGTTTCTAGTTGGTGGCACAATTGGGGTGAAGTTTCGGCACCTGACACAGTCACGCCAAATTGGAAGGTAACACCGTTATGCTGAGCAGCCTCAACTAAAGCTAATGTTAGGGCTGTGGGGTCAAGTTGGCGGTCTTGAGGAGAATAGATAGCGCCTATAATTTTTTCGTTATCTATCTGAGGACAGATATTTTGTAGTTTAGTCTGATCCCAGATTTCTAACTGCCAGCCTTGAGAGTGGCGAATTGCTAACAACTTTTCCCATTCTGCTAAATTTTCTTCTTCCAGGCGAAGACTAAGAATTCCTTGACGGTTGAAGGGAATTTTACGACCTGTGATAGCTTCTAATTCGGGAATCAAAGTTTCATAGCGTTGGATGCTAGTTTGTCGCATCTGCCAAGCCTTACCCTTGATTTTGTGGCTAATTACGCCCATCAACACACCGAGTGCAGCGCCGGTGGAACCTTGTGCTGGTGGTTGGCGATCGCAAACAGTAATGTTTAGACCTTTAACTAGACTTAGTTCATAGGCGATCGCTGCCCCAACTACACCACAACCGATAATTACTACATGACTCATGACTTTATCCAGAAGTTAGGAGTTAGAAATTTGTGATTCCTAACTCCTAACTCATAACTCAGCAACGCCAGTTGCTTCAACACGGCGAACCCGCGCAACGCACTGGTTCCTCAGCACTTATGATTGAGTGCTTGTCTCTGGAAGCAGATCGAGGAATTTGTTAATATCTGCAAAAGCCGCTTGGTAGTTACTCAAAGCAAGTTGAGTATTGCCTGCGGTAGCAGCTTTATCGATTTTAACCAGGTGGTTAAAAAAATCTCGCGTGATTTGACGTGCTGCGGCTTGATCCTTGGGTAAAAGGTTAGGAGCTACGTAAGACATGTCCAGTCTAGCTTCTGTTATCGGACCATGTATAAAATTACTCACATTTATCCAATCTCTTTGTTGGATTAGGTTTTTCAATTCTTCTGAGCGATCGCGCACAGCCTGAATATCTGGTACATATTCCTGGATTTTGGTTAGTTGCGCTGTTGTATAAGTAGGAGGTGCTACTGCAACACTGGGACCACCACAACTGATCAGGAATGTTGCCAACAATACTAAAATCAATGACAAAAGAGAGCGTTGACGCGACATATATTGAACTAATTTGCTGTTTGTTTGCCGACTAACAGTGTAATTTTATATCGCTAAGGTAATATATAGTTCTTACCAGCAAAGGATTTTCGGCAAGATTTTTGATACTAGCTTCCTATTTTCTAAAAATAGACTAGCGACTGCTTAACTTTTGAAAAATTTAAGTATAATTACTCAATATGAGTTGTCTTATCCATAAACTTCAACAAGCAGTTTTTAGGAGTTTTTGTTAACAATGATTGTTAGGAAAGCATAATTTAGAGTTGCGAAATAGAAAAGACCTTGATAAGCTGAAACACTAATACCATGAACCTTCTGGCGGTTTTCTGTAGTCACATTTCCCATAGGCCGATGCAATATTAGGAGTGTTTTTTCGTGAACGCATCTGAACAAGCAACTAACCTTGAACTCGCCAGCAAGATTGCTACGGTAGTTAATTTGTTTAAATTTGAGTTTCCTGATGCCAAATCAGATCTTAAACCTTGGAAGAACGATCCAGAAACAAGAGAGTTAGTCGATCCAGATTCGATAGATATCGGCTTTCACTTTCCTGGTATTAGTAAATCCTGGCGTAGTCGTAGTGTCTTAATTCAAATCCGAATTTATCAAGACCCGGTAAGCAATTCACGTCGTGCGATCGGTGTAGAAGTTGCTGCATTTGACCATCGCGGTGAGGCTTGGCGACTTTCTACCATAGATAACTGGAGTATTGTCGGTACTTCTGTCCCTTCGCTTCAAGTTGGGGATAAGTTAAAACTAATTTGCCGACAAATTTTAGAAGTATTTAATAAATCTAGTGAGTAAAATTACTTGATAAAAAGCTGTTGAAATTTCTAGATAATTTGTTATTTGTGATAACTCACAGATAATTTAGCCATGCTATAAGATATTTGTCACAACTATAATTCACATCAAATATAAACTCTAAAAGTTTCGGGAAGATTTATACTTATTCACCGGAAACATTGTCTCATTGTGTAGATAATTACCAGGCTTATACAGCTTGTTAAATCAATAATTTAATTAACAGGAGTTAAGCTCAAATGCTATCGAGTGAGAGATTAGCCAATTTAGAACAAGTATTAAATTTACGTTATGAAACCCTTACTGAAGCGCAGAATCGCCTTGCGATAAGTGACAACATCTTTGAGAGAACTGCTATTAAACAGAGAATCCGGCAAGAAATATTACCAGATATACGTCAGTTTGAAGCTGAGTATTGGGAACTGCTAGCACAACAAGCACGCTCTACTACAGTTGCAGAAGCAGATGCAAGTAATGCCATTATTGAAGTTGAGTCGCAAGTCGTTCAATTAATGAGCAATACCTCCTACCCAGATCAATTGATGCGGTTATTGGAAGAAATTCGTAACCAGCTTAACCAACCAGAAAATCCTGCGGCTGCAAAAGCAAAGTTAGCGCTAAATTTAATACCAGGAATTTTATCCTATGAAGTAGAACTGAATACAACAACAGCCCTGAAAAACGTTTTTCAACCAATTAGAAATTTATTTAGAGAAAAGTAATGGCCCCGATGTGTCTTGCCCATATCGGGGCTTATTAGCATTTCACGAGCAAGATCGAGAATACTTTTTTGGGCGAGAGAAATATGTTGAAGGTTTATTGAAAGTAGTTCACCAACAACCTTTAGTAGCTTTGATTGGTGCTTCTGGAAGTGGTAAATCTTCAGTAGTGTTTGCGGGACTCATTCCCAGATTACGAGAAACGGGAAATTGGCTAATTGAATCTTTTCGTCCCCAGAGTCAGGCTAGTTACGGATTGGCTTCTGCTTTAGTGCGTCTGCTACAACCAGAACTCGATGAAATTCAACAACCAGGGCGAGCAAAAGAACTGCTTGCAGATATAGAGAAGGGTTTAACATTGCCGGAAGTATTAGCAAGTGTTCTCCAACGCCATCCTCATCAAAGATTATTGTTAGTCATTGATCAATTTGAAGAACTTTATACCCTTTGCCAGGATAGCCAAGAACAACAGCGATTTGTTGATGTGTTGCTGGCAGCAATTCAATCAGCCCCAAATAACTTGACGCTGGTGTTGACATTGCGGGCAGATTTTTTCAGTTATGTGTTGAATTATGCGCCTTTTGGAGAAGCATTACAACAACACAAGCCGCAGTTACTCAGTGCAATGAACCGTGAAGAAATGGAAACTGCAATTGAGCAGCCAGCGAAGAAGATGGGGGTGACACTGGAAGAAGGACTAACAGAACGTATTCTTGATGATGTGAAGCAGGAACCGGGAAACTTGCCTTTGCTGGAGTTTGCCTTGACTCAACTGTGGGCAAAGCAGAGTCGGAGACAATTGACACATCAAGCCTATGTACAAATTGGGGGAGTAGCTAAGGCGCTGGCAAATCATGCAGAAACAGTTTTTGAACAATTAAATGAGGCTGATAAAAAACGGGCAGAACGGGTATTCATTCAATTAGTGCATCCGGGAGAAGGGACAGAAGACACCCGTTGTATTGCTACTCGTGAAGCCATAAGCGGTAATAATTGGGATTTGGTAACGCAGCTAGCTTCAAAACGCCTGGTAGTGACTGGACGGGATGAAGAAAAGCAAGCAGAAACAGTTGAGGTGGTGCATGAAGCCTTAATTCGGGAGTGGACGCAGCTGCGTGGGTGGATGAACGATCACCGGAAGTTTCGCACCTGGCAAGAACGCTTGAAAGGGCGGATGCGGGAATGGGACGCAGCGGGTAAGGAGGATAAGCAAGCATTATTATTACGGGGTTCACCTTTAGCTGAGGCGGAAGATTGGCTAAGTAAGCGTAAAGAAGAACTTGGTGATACAGAAACAAATTTTATTCAGGAGAGTGTAGCATTACGAGAACAGGAGAAGGAAGAAGAAAAACGCAGGCGCGAAGAAAAGATACGCCAACAGCGTCGCATTAATATTGTGCTTACTAGCTTCTCTGTAGCAGCCATGACTTTAGCAGGGTTAGCTGGTATTGGCTGGAGGAGCGCTGCCATCAATGAAATAAATTCCAATGCAAAGAATTCATCTGCACTTTTAAGTTTAGATGGGCAAGAAGCCTTAAAAACAAGTTTAAAAGCTGTTGTGCAAATGCAACATACACCTTGGGTAGACGTAAATACCCGTACCCAAGTAGAACTGGCATTAATGCATATAGTTCACAACGTTGCAGCGCCAAACACCTTAGGAGGACACGCAAACTCGGTTTATGGCGTCAGCTTCAGCCCAAATGGCAAGATGCTGGCAACAGCAAGTGCTGACAACACGTTGAAATTGTGGAATATCAGCACTGGTAAAGAAATTAAAACTCTTATCGGGCATACTAACTCGGTTAATGGCGTCAGCTTCAGCCCAGATGGCAAGATGCTGGCAAGCGCAAGTGATGACAACACGTTGAAATTGTGGAATACCAGCACTGGTAAAGAAATTAAAACTCTCATCGGGCATACTAACTCGGTTAAAGGTGTCAACTTCAGCCCAAATGGCAAGATGCTGGCAAGCGCAAGTAGTGATAACATGGTGAAATTGTGGGATATCAGCACTGGTAAAGAGATTAAAACTCTCATCGGGCATACTAACAGGGTTAATGGCGTCAGCTTCAGCCCGGATGGCAAAATGCTGGCAAGCGCAAGTGTTGATCGCACGGTGAAATTGTGGAATACCAGTACTGGTAAAGAAATTAAAACCCTCAGTGGTCATACAAACTGGGTTTATAGCGTTAGCTTCAGCCCAGATGGCAAAATGCTGGCAAGCGCAAGTGTTGATCGCACAGTGAAACTGTGGAATACCAGTACTGGTAAAGAAATTAAAACCCTTATCGGGCTTACAGACTTAGTTTTGAGCGTCAGCTTCAGCCCGGATGGCAAAATGCTGGCAACTGCAAGTGGTGATAACAAAGTGAAATTATGGGATACCAATACGTACAAAGAGATTAAAACCCTAATTGGGCATACAAATTGGGTTTATGGCGTCAGCTTCAGCCCGAATAGCAAAATGCTGGCAACTGTAAGTGGTGATAACACAGCGAAATTGTGGGATACCAGTACGTACAAAGAGATTAAAACCCTCAATAGTCATACAAACTGGGTTTATGGCGTCAGCTTCAACCCGGATGGCAAAATGCTGGCAAGCGCAAGTGGTGATAACACGGTGAAATTGTGGGACACCAGCACTAGTAAAGAAATTAAAACCCTCATCGGGCACACAAACTCAGTTAAAAGTATTAGTTTCAGCCCGGATGGCAAAATGCTGGCAAGCGCAAGTGACGATAACACAGTGAAATTGTGGGATACCATTACCTATAACGAGATTAAAACCCTAACTGGTCATACAAACTCAGTTAATAGCCTCAGTTTCAGCCCGGATGGTAAGATGCTGGCAACCGCAAGTGTTGATCACACAGTGAAATTGTGGGATACCAGTACCTATAACGAGATTAAAACTCTAACTGGTCATACAAACTCGGTTAATAGCCTCAGCTTCAGCCCGGATGGTAAGATGCTGGCAACCGCAGGTGATGATAACACAATAAAATTATGGGATACCAGTACCTATAACGAGATTAAAAGCCTCATCGGGCATACAAACTCGGTTAATGGCGTCAGTTTCAGCCCGGATGGCAAGATGCTAGCAAGCGTAAGTGTTGACAAAATGGTGAAATTGTGGAACATCAACACTTATAAAGAAATTAAAACCCTCAGTGGTCATGCATACTGGGTTTATGGAGTCAGCTTCAGTCCGGATGGCAAGATACTGGCAACCGCAAGTGCTGACAAGACGGTGAGATTATGGAGGCGAGATTTTGATTATTTATTAAACCAAGGGTGCAATTTTATAGGCGAGTATCTTAAGCCTAATCCTAAAGATGAGGAGGCGCGTGAGATTGACAAGAATTTGTGTAAGGGTAAGCGATAGGCTTCGGGGACAAGGAAGACAGGGAGGAATTATTTAGATTTTGGTTGCTGATTAGCGATCGCTTTTCTGCAAAACCACTTGGCATTACTCACTTACGCGATCGCCTTCATCACAAAAATCATTCCATCCATAGAGAACATTAAAGCATTTTTGACGAACGCTTTAACGTTCTTTATTAACGTGAAGGCATTCATCACAAACGTGAAAGCGATACACATCTAAATTTTTAAATGCTGGAGAATCAAAGAGCAAACATCCGTTGCAGCAATTAAGTCTTGATTAACTAAATCAGTCTGATGGCTAATCAACATCGGACCTTCCTCTAGAGACGTAGCGATACAACCATGAGAACCGCGCACTAAAGAAGCATCCAGAGGAATCACGTCCATGAGGTAACGCAAACCAAGCTGTTTCTGCAACAGCTTGGTAGCGATTTTGAGTTTGGGAAATTTCAGTTGCGGATCGAGGAAAAGTTCTACAGGATCGTAGCCTGGTTTGCGGTGAATATCCACGGTTCTGGCAAAATCAGGCGCTTTCGCATCATCCAGCCAGTAGTAATAGGTAAACCAAGCATCAGATTGAGCGATCGCCACTAACTCCCCAGATCGAGGATGATTGAGATGGTAGGCTTGTTTCCCCTCTTCGTCTAATACCTGCACTACACCTTCAGTTGTTTCTAGCAAATCGCGCACTTTCGGAATATACGTCGGATCGTTCACATATATATGTGCAACTTGATGATCGGCTACAGCAAAAGCAATACTAGCACCAGGATCGAGTAGTTCTTTTCCTAACTCTTCTCTAACAGTAATTAAACCATTTGTACGGAGGACACGGTTCAAATCCACTGCTTTAGAAACTGGAATAATGCCATACTCTGAAAGTACAATTACTTGAGTATTACGTGCTTGATAATAATTAATTAGTTCGCCACAGACAACATCAATTTCTTTTAAATCTTTTTGTATTTGCTTTTCATCTTGACCAAATTTTTGTAAACAGTAATCTAAATGAGGTAAATAAATTAATGTGAGTGTAGGGCTGTAGCGTTCCTCAATCCACTTGGCAGAATTAGCAATCCATTGGCTAGAAACAATAGAGGTATTTGGTCCCCAAAAATTGAATAGTGGGAACTGACCTAAATCTGATTGAATTTCCTCACGAATATCGGCAGGATAAGTATAAATATCAGGTAGTTTTCTACCATCTGCGGGGTACATCGGGCGGGGTGTAATCGCATAGTCTGCTGAAGAGTACATGTTGTACCACCAAAAAAGGTTGGCACAAGTAAAGTTGGGGTCAATTGATTTAGCAATTTCCCAAATTTTGGGAGCTTGCACTAATTTATTAGACTGTCGCCAGAACTTCACTTCACAATCATCACGGAAGTACCAACCGTTAGCAACAATGCCATGCTCATCAGGCAATTTTCCTGTTAAATAAGTAGCCTGAACTGAACAAGTCACAGCAGGTAATACTGATTTAATTGGAACTACTCGCCCTTTTGCTGCCCAATCAGATAAAAACGGCGTGTTTTCTCCTAGTAAACTGGGTGTTAAGCCGACGACATTTATAACAACCGTTTTCTGCATCAACTTCATCTCCTTTTAATTACCAGCAAAATTTTTTAATACCCACTCATATTCCCGCTGAATAGAAGTTAGCAAATCTATCTTCATTTCTGATGGCAAAACATCCCAGGTGTAAGTTTCGATTTCTAGATGATGACAAGCATTATTTTTTTGCAGTAAATGCAAAATAGTTACAATATCATCTTGTGTAGACTGCAAAATTTGATAATCGCGAATAAAAATTGGCACATGAAAGTGAGTACGCCATTCTTCAGCTAGCGATTGTTCTAAGTATGGTAATGCACTGATTAAATCAGGATAGTGATATAGCGTACCGTCACTACGACGTTCTATTACTTGATGAAGATAAGTAGATTCAGCAAAGGGTTGTAAGCGTTCAGTTATTAAACTACGCTGCTCAACATCAGCCGGAATTTTTACTTGAATTGCTGCACTAATTTGGATCTTACCAATCTTAATACCTGCTGATTGCAAACGTTCAAATACAGAATGTGGCTGCTCATATTCAACTGAAAAATGGCAGGTGTCATAGCAAAGCCGCACATGTTCAAGCAATTTACTCTCTGCTAAATTCTGTTCAATATTTAATTTATGGGCTAAATAATTACCACCAATTGGCAATAACCAATTTTGGTAAAAATCAATTACTTCTGAGGTATTCTCAATTAAACCATCAGGTTCAGGTTCCAAATCAATATGCAGCAACTTACCTGTATAGTTCTGGATACGAACCATTTCTGCTACAACTGATGCAATGTGGAAACAGCTATTTTTTAGAACTATGTCCCAAGTTTGTTGGTCGTCTCCCCACCAAGGTTTATAAGATAAAGGCAATGTAGAAATGCCACCATCAAGTTCTTCTGGTAACAAAGCAGCTAAAATTTTTGTCAAGTTTAATGTATATTTCAGCCTTTCCTGAGTTGACCAATCTGGTACATAAACTTGGTCTTTGACAATTTGGTGATGAAATCCCCCGTAAGGAAATCCATTTAAGGTAAAAACATATAAATCTTCTTGTGTTAGCCAAGCTTGGAACTGAGCCAAGTTATCTTTTTCTAAAATTTGCTTTGAGGCTGTATCTGCTAATCGCAAACCAATTCCAAAAGGTGCTTGAGGTGATAAACGTGATTTGAGGTGGGGAATATACTTTTCTAAATTGGCAAAAACCTCTACCCAACTTTCACCAGGATGAATATTGGTGCAGTAAGTCAGGTGAAATTTGCTGTCTATGGCAATCTTCATCTTGGATCTACATACCTATTTGTGATTTGCAACTAATTTTAGTGCAATCAGCAGGCTGTCTCAATGAAAAAATTTTCGCTCTAATATATGAAAAACATATAGCCATCCTATTTGATTCCTGAACTTAGTCGTAGAGGTAGGGAACAGGGAAACAAGGGACTAAAAGAAGGAGGTCGTTTTTTCAAAAATCAAATAGGATTTCTATAATTTCTCTTCTGCCTTCTGTCTTGAATGAGTGCTGAGTACAGAGTTAAGAGTTAAGAGTAATTAATTATCCTCTTTGTCCCTTTTCTATACATAGCGATGAAATTTTTTCATCGAGACTGCCTTGTTGACTCTAAGTAACAGCAAATATTTTGGCAAATGACATTGAAATGGGTAGCAAAATTAGTACTAACAAACCGTAAGATAAACCCGCAAAACCAGCCGCAACTGTTGCATCTAAGATAATTAGAGACAATACACCGACTTTTACTGCATTTCGGATTTTTTCTGGCACTGGATCGCGGGCAGCTTGGATAAAATTAGGCAAGATTCGCACAGCTAATAAAGCAGCGAATGGTAAGGTGGCGATGTCTTCTCCTATCGGAGACGCTCCGCGAACGACAACCCCTTTGGGGTACGCACTATATTCTACAAAAAATCCCAAAGCTACAACTGCTGTCAGAACTATTGCAATTAACAGTACTGCCACTATTCCCGTAATTTTTTTACCGCCGTGAACTTCTCCTTGGCTAATTGCGGTGATTGCAGCAATGTAAAGTACAGGAATCAACGCTAAATACCAACGTTCCCAGACGATTGCAGGTACAGCACTTACTCCTAATAATAAGTTGCTGCCACGGCACAAACCCATATTCAATGGGCCAAAAAAGGGATGATGCTTGGCCAGTGAGTCATACAGTAACGCTGCAAAAGTAATGACTAAAGCTAAGATGACACTCAACCAAGAAACTTGGAAAGCTGCCACAATTGCGATCGCAAACAATATACTCCCCAATAAAGCAGCATTTTGGCGAGACACTCGACCACTAGGTATTGGTCTAGATGGTCGCTCTTTTTGGTCTAATTCGGCATCAAAAACATCATTAAAAACTATACCGCCGCCGTATAAACCAGTTGTAGCCAATAACAACCAGGCTAAGGGAATTAAACTGGTAGCAGTTGCTTGACCGTTGAGTAATTGAGCAAAAATAACTCCGGAGCCTGAGGCGGCAAAGCCAACTAGAATATCAGCCCAAGCAGTAACAATGTTAGCTGGGCGCATCAACTCTAAATACCCCCGCCAGTGTTGAAAATTCAAACTTGCAACATTCACTGGTTTGTTTCCTTTTTGTCAGTTGTCATTTGTCCTCTGTTACAAAGTTGAGGCAGTTCCTCATAGGGAAAACCACGCCAGTTGCTACAACGGAGGGAACCTCCGCAACGCACTGGCTCCCCAAAATCGCGCTGCCGAAGCTCTGACGTCGCTACTCCTACGCTAACACCACACGACTGGCTAGACTTTGCTCTTTGTCATTTTTTATTCTCCGCGTCCCCCCGTCTCTTTGTCTCCCTCATCCCCTAATCCCCAATCCTTCTACTCAATCAGCACATAGTCTGCAATTGACTTAATCCCTGGTTCCTGTCCCCGTAAAACAGAATTACCGTTGAACATCTGACGCTGATCGGTAGATTCAGCATTTAGCCAGTCTGATGCTTTTATTTGCCCCGTTTGACCGTAAGCAAATAGAGCATTTTCGTAACATACTGCTCGTACATCTTCTTCTGGAATGCCTGTTTCTAGCATTAATTTAGCTGTTTTCGGGACTGCTAATGGATCGCTAACACCCCAATCGGCACTACTATCTACAATGATGCGATTGCATCCATACTGACGGACAATCTCTACCATTCTGGCATTACCCATTTTGGTTTTTGGGTAAATTGTAAAAGCTGCCCAAAAGCCTCGTTTTAAAACTTCTTCAACGGTTTCTTCGTTGTTGTGGTCAATAATTACTTGTGAGGGATCTAGTCCATATTCAATGCAACGATCCATGCTGCGGCTGGCACCCTCCTTTTTATTACGGTGAGGTGTATGAATCAATACCAGCATATCGAGATCTTTGGCTAATGCTAGTTGTTGGCAAAAGTATTTATCTTCAGCTTCTGTCATGTCGTCATAGCCAATTTCTCCAATGGCAACAACTCCCTCTTTGCAAGCATAAAGCGGTAACAGTTCAATAACTTCTGCTGCTAAGGCTTCGTTATTTGCTTCTTTGGGGTTGAGGCCGATGGTGCAGTAGTGTTGAATGCCAAATTGACTAGCACGAAATCTCTCCCATCCAACAAGACTGCTAAAGTAGTCTTTAAACGAGCCAGCCGTTGTTCGGGGTTGTCCTAACCAAAAAGATGGTTCAATGACGGCGACAATACCATATTCCCGCATGATTAGGTAATCGTAAGTGGTACGGGAACACATGTGAATGTGAGGATCGATAAACATCATAATAACTAGGGATTTTTAAGAAATAAATTAACCACAGAGACACAGAGGAGGACACTTGCGTGTGGGGGTTCCCCTCGTTGCGCAAAGTGTCTGTGACACAGAGAAATAGACCATAGATTGTTGCTTGAGACTGTCAATGGTTCTTGGACTTTTGACTATGGACTTTTAGCTATTATTTGCAAACTGCCTGGCGATCGCGGCTATAATTACTCCAAGTCAGTTCACCTTGTTGAATAGCTGAGTGCAACTTTGGGTAACGTGAGAGTAGTGCTTGCGCTTCAGGTAAAGCAGATTGAGAGCAGGCTAAAGCTGCTGCTTGTTGTTCAGCTATGTCTCCATCTGCTAGCACTTTTGCCAAATCTGCAATAATTGCGTGATCGGCAAACGATCCTACGGCTCGCCAAAGTTCTGGTGAAACTGGGCGTTTAGCAGCCCAACGCTCATGGGCATAGTTTGCCAACATCCTTGCCAATTCTGGGTTAGCACGGCGATCCAAACCCCAAATCAGATGCAAAGGACTCCCGACAAACAAAGCTTTCAAAACCATCTGATTCCACGCAATATTGTCTAAATATTCTGCTGGATAAGGGTTGCGTATTGCTATGGCTTGAAAAACATTACTCATATTGCTGCGAATGCCTTCAGCAGCGCGTTGGCGATGTAACTCTGGATGAGGCAATAGGGGTAAACTTTGATACAGTGCAATCAACTCACCCATATCCGCTGTACTGTAAACTTGATCGAGCGATCGCACATAATCCTCGGTATGATTGTGAGGTAAAGCAAGTACCAAGAGCGTCCGACCCGCTTGATCTACAGTCCAATCACCAGGAAACCAACCTGGAACTAGGTTATGGGCTACTGCTAAGTCTTGGGATGTTAATTGCAAACTATGTTTACCTAAATAACGCGGTACAGCACTAAAAGACGTGAAAAATACCCGCTTAGGAGCACCGTTAGCAATGTGTAGCTGTTTTTGTTCAAGCCAAGCCAGAGCTTCTTCAGAAATAGACTGTCCTAGCCAGTCATGCAACAACTTGTTTACGTTACTCATGATTAATGCAAAAGAAGACCTTAAGTGTTTTCTATACAAACTAAAGTTAAAATTTGCCCCTTAATAAGGATAATTTCTTAAGCCAGAGAATATTTTTCTTACTATAAGAAAATTACTGAGATGTATAAAAAAAATACTTTCAAACTTTACTAAATCTACAAAAATCTCTGAGCTTTAGATAAGATAATGTAAAGTTGCGGTTATTGACCGCTAAAATATAAAGCTACTTTATATAGAATAATTTTACTTCTTACTTCAACAACCATATTTATAACTAAACTCAAAAAAAGTTAAAGCCTGAGGCAGATTTAAGTAATAATGTGATTCTTAACTGCATTTAAGATCAATTCAATCCAGTTGAACTACTTTCTGAGTGGTTTAAGATTTGTCTCAAACATTTCAGTAAGTTTAATACTGAAAAGCATTTTTAATGATGGATTTGCCCCAAAAGTTTAAATGCATCTTTTACTAGATGCTAAAAATTCAAAGTTTGAAAATAATACTTAAAAATAATTAAGTTGAAATGCTAATTACACACAAGCCTTCTGTTCAATTACAATCAATTCAGCAATCTGTCTGTGTAAATTTTAACTATGATGTTCACTTTACTAATGGTCTGTTTCAATTAGACAATCCTTTATTAGCGCAGGTGATTGCCGCGGATGGAGACTTAAACCCAAAAAAAGTTTTAGCTATAGTAGATGGAGGATTGTTAAAACATCAGCATGGGTTAATGAATCAAATATCAGTTTATGCCCAGTTTTATGCAGATATCATAACCTTAATTGATGAGCCTATTATAGTTCCGGGTGGAGAAATAGTTAAGAACGAAGCAAGATTTGTAGAACAAATTCATCAGCTGATCGATGCAGATGGATTATGCCGCCACTCCTACGTATTAGGAATTGGAGGTGGAGCCTTGTTGGACATGGTAGGATACGCAGCAGCAACAGCTCACCGAGGAATTCGACTGCTACGAGTACCGACTACAGTGTTAGCGCAAAACGATTCGGGTGTAGGAGTAAAGAACGGAATTAATGCATTTGGCAAGAAAAATTTTCTCGGTACATTTATGCCACCTTATGCAGTATTGAATGACTTTGATTTTCTCACTAGTCTTGACGATCGCGATTGGCGATCTGGTATTGCAGAGGCTGTGAAGGTAGGACTGATCAAAGATGCAGATTTCTTCCAGTTCATTCTGACTCATGCCGATAAATTAGCTGCTCGCGATCTGAAAGCTATGGAAAAGCTAATTTATCGTTGTGCGCAATTGCACTTACAACATATTGCCACTAGTGGCGACCCCTTTGAAAAGGGTTCATCACGTCCTTTGGACTTTGGACACTGGGCAGCTCATAAATTAGAACATATCACAGACTATAAATTACGTCATGGTGAAGCTGTTGCGATCGGCATTGCTTTAGATAGTACTTATTCCTATTTAACTGGGCTACTGTCGCAATTAGAGTGGCAAAGAATTTTAGGTACACTTAAAAGATTGGGATTCACTTTGTACGTATCTGCACTTACAGAGCAATTACATCAACCAGATCATCCTCATCACTTATTTAGGGGAATTACTGAGTTCCGCGAGCACTTAGGTGGAAAATTGTCAATTACTCTTCTTCAGGGAATTGGACAAGGAATAGAAGTTCACCAAGTTGATTTATATGTTTACAAAAAAGCTATTTCGATGGTACAAGATTGGGAGCTTTCCCATTCCTGTTAGGAAATCCCAATTAAAAAAAGCGCCAAATGGAGCGAATTAATCATTTTTACAGCAATGGTAGAAAGTAAAATTCACTTTCTACCATTTTTGTGATTGGAAGAGATTTCAGATAAGTTTAGTAAACTTTATATTCCGCAATAACTTGGTCTATGCAAGCCTTCATTTTCTCAGACACAGAGCGTACATAGGGTTCTTTAAAGACTGAGTTATGAATTCCAGAAATATCATAAATTTCCACTCCTCCTGATGCCAATTTACCCCAACCCATTTTAGGATCGCCCTCCTGTTCTCCAATTAAACGACCATCTTCTGTTCGGAATACAGTTGCTCGACCTGTATAAACTCGGAGAACATATTCTCTTAATGCTTTTCTAGTGGCTTCTTCCACCATGAATTTTCGGTAAGAATAAGGTAAGGGACGTCCGAGGCTTAGGTGAAATTGAAAGACAAACCGCCAGAGTATCTCTTTAATGCGATACTTAAGCTCCTCTCTATTTTTTTGTGCCTGCTCAACAATATAGTTAGATGCAATTTTTAAAAGATTCTTCCAATTACGAGAGGCTGGCTGTTGCAATGACTCAGATTTAATAGGTCTTGAACCAAAAGTATCAAATAAAACTAGCAAAGCGACTTCCTTGCCTTGCATAAACAATTGCCGAGCCATTTCGTAAGCAATTATGCCTCCTGATGAGTAGCCACCGATACAGTAAGGCTCATGGGGCTGAATAGTCTGGATTTGTCTAATATAATGCGCCGCCATGTCTTCAATCCGATTATAAGGAAGCTGTTTCCCATCTAATCCTTGTGGTTGTAGCCCATAAAATGGTTGATCTGCTCCTAAATGCACAGCCAATTCTCGGAAACGCAGAACTTCTCCACCCAAACCATGTACGCAGAAGAAAGGAGGCTTAAAACCGTTGGGCTGAATAGGTACTAAAGAAGACCAAGGAATTGATGTATCAGAGTTTATGTCATCTGTTAGCGTCGTCACAACCCCAGGTTTTGAACTTCTTTCGCTCTCAATAATTTTAGCTAATTGCTCAATAGTCGGAGCTTGCAAGAGGATAGATAGGGCTAGGTTTTTGCCAACTATCTTTTCAATCTGAGAAAATAGGCGTACTGCTACTAATGAATGTCCACCTAAATCAAAAAAGTTATCTGTTATGCCAATTGGGCGAACTCCTAAAATATTTTCCCAAATTTCTGTTAATTGCAGTTGTAATTGAGTTTCAGCTTTAGCAAACGTTTTTTCTGTCTTATTATTAGTTAAATTAAGAGCAAGTAAAGCTTTGCGGTCTACATCTCCCTGAGCATTTAATGGTAGAGAATCGACCATAACAAAGGCAGAAGGTAACATCTGCTCAGGCAGTTTTTCTTGGAGAAAACTTCGTAGTTGCTCGCTATTTAAACTTTCTCCTGGTTTGGCAATAACATAAGCAACTAAATGTTTATCCTCAGAAATATATTCACTGATAATGACTACACTATTTTCCACGCCTGGATATTGCGCCAAAACTGTTTCAATTTCTGTCAATTCAAAGCGATAACCGCGAATTTTGACTTGATTATCTAAACGTCCGACAAACTCAATATTGCCATCACTTAAGTAGCGTCCTAAGTCACCTGTTCTGTAAAGATATGCTTCTGATTCACTACTAAAGGGATTAGGGATAAATTTATTAGATGTTAAATTGGGATGGTTGAAGTAGCCTTGAGTAACGCCGATACCGCTGATGTAGATTTCACCAGTCACGCCGATGGGTACAGGTTGCGATCGCTGATCGAGGATGTAGACTTGGGTATTAGCGATCGCTTTTCCTAAAGGAATTTCTGAGCGCGTTTCACTGGCTTCTGTCGCAGTCTCTGGATCGTAAACTGTGGCGGTTAAAGTCGTTTCTAGGGTTCCATAAGCATTCAGCCAGCGTACTTGCTTACCAATCTTTTCTACCCAAGTTAAATAAGCATTGCGGGAGACTCTTTCGCCACCAACCATAACCAAGCGCAAGCTAGCTGGTAAGGTTTGAGAAGACGCAGATAACTCCTTGACTAACTCATACCAAAAAGAAGTAGCTAGATTAACAACAGTAATTTGTTGTTGAGCAACGAATGAGAAAAACTGCGTCGTAGATTGCTGCTGAGATTGGATAATTGCACTAGCACCTGTAACCCAAGTAGGGAACAGTGATTCAATGAACGTATCACCGTTGAGACTAGGTTGAAGTAGGACGCGATCGCTTTCAGCCAACTCCCAAGTTTTGCTAATTGCTAGGCTGTGAGTAACAATATTACTATGTGTAATACTTACACCGTTAGGTTTACCATTTGCAGCGGAAACATACATCACACAGGCGAGATTCTGCTCTGTGACTAGACCAGCTAGATTATTATTTGAGTGCATAGCGATACTTTGCACTTCAGTATCTATACAGATAACTTGCACCTGAGACTCAGGGAGTTTCTCAACTAACGAACTTTGAGTTAATAGTAAGGATACTTGGGCATCTTCTAAAATCACAGCCAAGCTATCTTGACCAGAAGTAGGAGCGATCGCTACATAAGTTCCCCCAGCTTTTAAAATACCCAATAGCCCCACAATCGTTTCTAAAGAAGGCTCTAAATACAAACCGACATTGACCCCGACTCCTACGCCTAAAGTTTGCAAATAGTGAGCTAGCTGGTTTGCGCGGTGATTGAGTTCTAGATAGGTGAACTGCTGATTTGCAAAACTGACTGCAATATTATTAGGAGTTCGTTCAACTTGATTCTCAAAATACTGATGTATACAAATATCTTGAGGATAATCAGGCTGCTTACCATGCCAATCAACTAATAATTGCTGTTCCCCGGCTGTTAACAGAGGTAATTCCGAAATCGGCCGATCTGGGTTAGCAACAATAGCTTCCAGTAAAGTTTTGTAGTGTCCCAGCATCCGTTCTACAGTACTGGTATCAAACATATCGGCATTGTAGTCGAATACCATACCCAAACCATTATCCTGCTCCCGCAATACCAATGTCAGATCGTATTTAGTCTTGCCATGATAGATGTAGCCAAATAGAGAAGCGATCGTTAAATCAGGTAGTTCCACCGCTGCCATACCACGGCCATTTGACCAAGGTGGATTGAGGGAGAATTTTACTTGAAATAGTGAGGAAGTATTACGGCTTTGTTGTTCTGGTTTAAGTTCTTCAATAAGTCTTTCAAAAGGTAAATCTTGATGGCTATAAGCTTCTAAACAATCCTTACGTACTCGGTCTAATAATTCTCGGAAAGTCGGATTACCAGCTAAATTACTCCGCAGTACCAAAGTATTCGAGAAAAATCCAATCAGTCTTTCGGTTTCAACTTGTCCGCGTCCAGCACTAGCAAAGCTAACTAGTAAATCTTCTTGCCCAGAATAGCGATAAAGCAGTAGCTCAAACACTGTTAGTAGAGTCATAAACAGGGTAGCTCCCCATTTTTGACTCAAGTCTGTCAGCGCATGGTTGAGCGCCTTTGGTAGTAATAGCGCCGCGCGATCGCCTCGGTAGGTTTGCGCTCCTTGAGGACGAGGATGATCGTAAGGTAAGTCTATGATTGGCAAATTGCCTTCTAGCTTTTGCTTCCAGTAGTTTACCTGTGACTCTAAAACCTCACCTTGCAGCCATTGATGTTGCCAATGGGTAAAATCAGCATACTGCACTGGTAAGGGAGGTAAAGGCGAAGGCTGGCCTGCTGACAGTGCTTTGTAGATGGTAGTGAAGTCTTGATAGAACACATCGGAAGAAGCACCATCACAAACTATACTGTGCATATTCCAGATTAGTAGATGCTCGCGATCGCTCAACCGCAGCAGCAGCACTCGTAAAACTGGGCCATTGGCTAAATCAAAGGGTTGATGAGCTTCTTTGGTTGCCAGTATATGAGCTTCTGTCTCCCGTTGTTCATCTGGTACTTGCTGCAAGTCAATAACTGGTAGCGTCAAAGAAACATCCGTAGCGATAACTTGAGTCGGCTTACCATTCACAGCCGGAAAAGTTGTCCGCAACACTTCATGCCGACGGACAACTTCTCGCAAACTTTCTTCTAACACAACAACATTGAGATTCCCCGTAAACCGCACCACAACGGGCATATTATTTGAGGAACTATTCGGTTCAAACTGATGCAAAAACCATAAGCGTTGCTGACCAAAAGAAATCGGCAAATTACCATTTCGTTCACAAGCGACAATTGGCGGAATTTTAGAAGTGGCGATTGTGGTAACTTGGCGCAGAAAGTTGATGATTTCAGCTTTTTGCGTTTTTAACTCGTTCAGCAATTCTGGTGTTAGGCTGTCTTTTGCTGCCCGATAACGCAGGCGATCGCCTTCTAACCAAAGTTTGACATCGCGCTGACGTAGCTCAGATAGTAGTTCATCCAATGTTTTCATAAAACCTCGCGGAAAATTTGGCTGTGTGGGTAATGGGTAATTGGTAATGGGAATGAGGATTTCTCCCCTTCCCTTACCAAATCTGATTAGCTATGGAAGGATCAAAGCTCACCTTCTTCGTAATCATCTACCGAATCACTCTCAGCAGCTTGAATACCTTGGGTAGCCCAACGCAGAGTTTCCACTCGTTCAGCCAAATCTGCTACCGTTGGTAATTCAAATAAATTGGACATCAAAATTTCTACTTGCAAAGCCTGTCTCAGACGAGAAATTACTTGAATTCCTAACAGAGAATATCCACCCAATTCAAAAAAGTTGTCATAAATTCCAACTTGCTTGACATTTAAAACCTGTGTCCAGATATCTGCAATCTGCTGCTCAATGGGAGTGCGGGGTGCAACATAATTTGCTTCCAATTCTGGACTATAAGCATCAGGTTTTGGCAAGGCGCGGCGATCTACTTTGCCGTTCGCATTTAGCGGTAAAGCTTCTAGTGCCACAAAAATCTTTGGCACCATATACTCAGGCAATTGTTGTTTTAAGAATCGCCGTAACTCTGAAATAATTTGCGAACTATCTTCACCAGTTTCAGCCACAAAATACCCAACTAGCACTTTCTCCCCAGGAGAATCTTCACGCACAATCACCACAGCTTCTTTCACTAGCGGAGATTGTAAAAGTGCGATTTCAATTTCACCCAATTCAATGCGGAAACCACTAACTTTTACCTGATTGTCAATCCGACCGAGGTATTCAATCTCGCCATTGGGCAAATAGCGCGCCAAGTCACCACTTTTATATAAGAGTGATTGAGAATCTGCGCTCAAGGGGTTAGCAATAAATCTCTCAGCAGTTAAATCTGGGCGATTGAAATATTCTCGTGCTAAACCATCGCCACCAATATACAACTCACCTGTAATGCCAATGGGAACTTGTTGTAAATAGGAGTCCAAAATATAAACTTGTGTATTAGCAATTGGACGACCAATAGGAATAGAAGCCCCTGGCTTTAATGGTGCTGTAATTTCATAACAGGAAGTGAAAGTTGTACTTTCTGTTGGCCCGTAACCATTAATTAATTTACAGTTGTCTACCGTGTTGAGAAATTTCTGAACGTGAGGAACCGATAAAACATCACCACCAGCTAACAGTTGACGCAAGGGTTTTAAAGCATCAATTTTTTCATCAACTATGAGGTGGAATAAACCTGCTGTGAGCCACAGAGTTGTTACTTGGTATTGCTGAATTATTTCGCCTAATTCATCCAAAGATGGGGTATGAGGAGGGAAGATTACTAATTTACCACCGTTAAGTAAACAACCCCAGATTTCAAAAGTGGAAGCGTCGAAAGAAACAGGACTAATTTGCAGAAATACTTCTTTGTCGGTGAGGCTGACATAGTTAGTTTCTTTAACTAACCTCACTACACCTTGATGAATAACACTAACACCTTTAGGTTGACCTGTAGAACCAGAGGTGTACATTACATAAGCCAAGTTATTAGGCTTGACATTAGTAATTAGATTCTCTGTCGCTTGTTGGCTGATAGTATGCCAATCTGCATCTAAGCAAATTACATTTGCAGTATGAGTGGGTAGTTTTTCAACTAATCGTTTTTGGGTAACTAATAATTTAATTCGGGTATCCGCAAGCATGAACGCCAAACGTTCTTGAGGATAACCCGGATCTAAAGGTACATAAGCCCCGCCAGCTTTGAGGATACCTAATAGACCTACTATCATTTCTAAAGAGCGTTCCACGCAGATTCCCACTAGCACATCTGCGCCTACTCCTAATGTTTGTAGGTATTGTGCTAATTGATTAGCGCGAGTATTTAACTCTCGGTAAGTGAGTTGTTGTCCTTGAAATACCAAAGCCACAGCATCAGGGGTACGCGCTACCTGTTCCTCAAATAACTGATGGATGGATTTATCTTGAGGATAGTTGGTTTGAGTTTGGTTCCATACTGCTAGTAGCTGTTGCTCAACTGCTGGCAAAATGGGCAATTTCGCAATAGTTTGATTGGGATTTGCAACTATACCCTGCAACAAAGTTTCAAACTCTGCCATCCGGCGGCGGATAGTGTCAGCATCAAATAAGTTAGTGTTGTACTGACATTCCAGAGTTAGTTGACCGCGTAATTCTGTAGCATTAATAAATAGTTCAAAGTTCTCAAAGGAGCGAGGGTTAGAGAAAAATTCTACTTCTAAACCACTGAAGGGGAGTTTATCGCTATCTAAACCTTGATCGATATTAAATGTAATCGGAACCAAAGGAATCCGGCTCGAATCCCGTGGAATACTTAATTTTTTAACCAGACTACCAAAGGTAAATTGTTGATGATCGTAGGCATCTAAAACAGTAGAACGACGGCTCTGCAAATATTCACTGAAAGATTGTGCGCTATTGATTTGGCTACGCAGTGGTAGTAAATTTACACAATGACCTACGAGATTATATTGACCTAAAGCAGCTTGTCCAGCGGCGGGAATACCGACAACTAAGTCATTTTGTCCGGTGAGACGGTGTAGCCAAGCCTCAAATCCTGCCAGGATAGTAGTCATAAAACTACAACCAAACTTTGAGCCTAGTTGTTTGAGATCTGCAACTAGTTGCGGATTTAATTGCCAATCTTCGCGGGCGGCGTTAAAAGTTCTGATAGGTGGGCGAGAGCGATCGCAGGGGAAATCCAGTACAGGTACAGAGTCAGCGAATTGTTCTAGCCAGTATTGTTCTGTGGCGATCGCTTCTGGGCTATCTACCTCTTCTTCTTGCAAAATTGCATAATCACTTAGGCGATCGCTTTCTTCTAACTCTGGAACAATACCCTCTAGCAAGGCAGAATACAGTTTACCCAAATCTGGCATCAGCACTGCCCAAGACCAACCATCACAAATAATATGATGAGCAGTTAAAATAGCTATATGTTCTTGCGGCTGCAATTTGATAATTTGCGCCCTAAATAGAGGGCCATGTTCTAAATCAAAGGGCTTTTCTACTTCTTGTCGTCTGATACTAGCTAATTTTTCCTGTTGTTCCTGTTGTTCTAGACTAGAAATATCAATAATCGGGATTTCAATTTGTAGCGAACCAACAATGCAGAGTGTATTACCATCTGTGCTAAAAGTTGTTCTGAGCGCTTCATGACGTTGCACTAACTCTTGCAGTGCAGACTGGAAAACTGTAACATCAAGTTCGCCTTTGAGCCGTAGAGATTGGGACTCGTTATAAGCACAATTTGCAGCATCCCCCATTTGTACAGAAGCCCAAATTTCTTTTTGAGATTCAGTAGCAGGGGCGGTTAATAGTAATTCTCCATCTGCAAACGGATCGAAATCAACAGCAGCTAATGAGGATTGGAAATTTACAGGCGATAAAGTCATAAAAATCTCTTATTTTCTCGATTTATTCAATGTGTTTGGCTGGAAATTTATGTTGATAAACTACTAACATTCAATACTATTTAGCCAAAAATCTAGACTTTAAATAGTTACGCATAGGAACTTCTATAAATCTATATGTCAATGATGCAGCCAATAAGACACTCATCAAAAATCCTCCTAGATACATCAAGGCTTCGTATTCTGTAAATCCTTTACCAAAAACATCTTTATATTTGTAAACCCAAAATAGTTTTAACAATTCTTGAAAAAACCAATGAACCATATAAATTGAGTAAGATATAGTGCCGAGATACAGCATTAGCCGTGAATTCAAAATTTTTGATATCACATTATTGTTATTGACAGATACAGCTAAAATTAGTAGCGAAAAAGCTGGTAGAATCAACCAATCATGAAGGCTACGCAAATGATCCCAGTAATTGTGCATAATTAGAACTATCCAAGTTATCGCTATAATTGCCAATAAATTAAGATTGAAATACTTTTGATAATTGCCTCTAAGATAGACTTTGTAAGTGATAATGCCGAGTACACATTCTAGCCCGCATCTAGCTATCGAAGGTATACCGATAATGCTATCTAAATTTCCACGGGTAAAAACGACTAATAGTAATATGCTAATGAGAGCATAAATATAAAATATTAAATCATTTTTAAAGCTATTTTTTAGTAAAAAGAACAATAATATTGGAAATACACAGTAAATAACAAACTCTACGCTAATTGACCAAGCAGGTTCATTCCAATAAGTATTACACCAAAATAAAGGTGGGCAGTTTAAATCGAAGGCTTGTAAAAGTAAAATATTAGCAAAAAGAGCAGTTAAGTTAAATTTACCAGTGAAAGCAGAATGATTTAGTAAAAATATTTTTAAAATTTCTAATCCAACAAATAAGGACAAGGTAAATACATGTATAGGATAAATTCTAGCAAAACGCGAGAATAAATAGGAGCGATATTTATCTAAACTCACCTTTGCCGAAAAATCTCCGATATAAACGTGGGTCATGATAAAACCACTCAGAATAAAGAAGAAGTCAACCCACAAATATCCATTGCGGAAAAAATCGCTATAGATTGATAAAGTTGAACCAGTTTTAGGTAAAGCGTAGTAAGAAAAATGATGTATAACAACAACCAAGGCTGCAATACCACGTAGAGAAGTGAGCGATTTGATCTGTTTATACATTAATAATTTTGCTATTTTTTTATTTAAATAACCTAAACATAGTTCGGATTTCGGTGGGCATTGCCCACCCTAAAACCCTATAATTGAGCTAAGGAAATATGGCAAGAATACTTAGTATTGATAATTGTGTTAATTTGAAAGAAATCTAATTTTTTTCACAATATGGTTAGTAAATTTCTTTAGCCTTCTCTCAATGGATTTGATTCTTAATACACCAGAGCGCAGTATTGCAAATTTACTTTTCGGGCGGCGATCAGATATAAGACCTAAAGCAAGGATTTTGATGCGATCGCGCAGTGCAGACTTGCCTGGCGCAGTGGGTTCTAATCCCAGTTTGCGCAGATAGCTGTTGACTTGATATACTCTGGCTTTTAGATCGTAAGGTCGCAAATAAAAGAGGATACTCAAAGCCACAGAGACGTTATTACCATTTTTAGCCCAATGGGGTGCCAGTATTGGATGATGAATTCCCTTACCTGGTTGCAAATGGTAAACGCTCGCTTTACTCTGATTTTCCTCTCTATAATTTGCTACATTTAGGTCGCCTATATAAAATTTTTCAATCTCTTCCTCGCTCAGTATGGAACGGTCGTTTTGATTGAAGAGGCTCATATCTTTTTCGCCTTGAATCTGAAACAGAAAATTCAGTTCACTATCGATGTGGTAAGGCGTAATAGAATTTGGAGAAGCAATAAAGATATAAGCACCTAGCCAGGTCATTTCCTGCCGGAGAGGTTTACCTGTAAGAACTTCAAGTTCAGTTACGATCTTGTCGAGCAAGGCAGCATATTCTGGGTCTACTTGAACATCTTCAAGCATCACCCAAGAATCGGATTCTCCAATATTTGCGATCGCCTCTGTAATTTGCTTGATTCCAGGTCGATGATTCCACTTTTGTTCAACAGGAACTCTACTGGTATAAGACTGGATTTTGTCGATTCTCCCCTGACTGAGGATAGTATCTGCTAACTCAACCAAGCGGGGAATTTCAAACAAAGGGTGTCCCGCCAGATTATGAGCAAACATGAAGTGAGAAGAGTTGAAATTTTCTTTAAAAGTTAAAGGTTCAGCTTGAATGACTTGTTCAGGAAGTTTTGCATCGGGCTTAATAGAAATACTTGCAAGTAAATTATCAACTGTCATAAAAACCTTGATTTAAAAGTATTACAAAAATTACTGGCTCTCAATATTAGACTTCTTGTATAAATATTTTTTTGTCTCACGCAAAGACGCAAAGGAAAAGGCGAAAATCAGGACTTTTGGAAGAAGTCTATTGTTCTGTGTGATTGATGTTTGGCGTTGCTGAATTAGATGAAATAAGTCATCCCACAAATATGCAACGCCAAAGTTTTAAAACACGCTAGGAAACACTGGCGACTTGTAAATATTTCCCAGGACGCTCAGGATCGGGGATGTACCAAGAGGGATTACCTTGCGGATCGCGTCCTAATTTTGCACCAGGCTGGGGAGGACGATTGCGGATGCTGTTATTGGTAACGACAACTCCATTTTGACTGCGGGTTGTTACTTCTTCAGCAGGTGCAGCAAAGAATCCAGCAGCTTGCATTTCAGCCAGACTCTCCTTAAAGGCTGTCATCACGAAAGCCAAATCAGCTTCGGAATGTGCTGTGGTGAGGAAGCAAGGACGGTGATCCCAAATATGTACTCCCTTTTCGCGCATTAAGTAAAAGAGCAAATCTCCGTAGAGAAACTCTGGTGCAGGTTTCACCATGAATAGGGAGCCGAAATTATAGGCGGTGAAGGGTGCTTGTACTTGTTGAAAATACCCCATTATTTCTGCCACAAACTTATCGGCTCTGGCATTGAGATTTTGCTGTAAGCTAGGGCCACTCTGCTTTAAATGTTGCAATACTGCTTTTGCGGCTGCTAGTGCTAAGGGATGGCGGACGAAAGTACCAGCAAAGTATGTAACACCAACCTCTGGAACTGAATCATCACTATACTGCCAAAAGCCACCATCTAGAGCATCCATATATTTTGATGTCCCAGCAATGACTCCAATCGGTAGTCCACCGCCGACAATCTTACCGTAGGTTGCGATGTCAGCTTTGATACCAAAATGAGCTTGCGCGCCACCGGGATGAATCCTAAATCCAGTAACGATTTCATCAAAAATCAGAGCAATATCAGCCTCTTCAGTAAACTTACGCAATTGCTGCAAGAATTCCTTGGGTTGGTATTCTGGGCGGCGACTTTGCACTGATTCCACCATCACCCCTGCTAATTCATCAGCCCGACTCTTGAGGATTTCTAAAGACTCGGGTGAATCATAATCCAGTACCAAAATATTCTCTACTTTTTCTGGTGGAATACCAGGCGCAGCGGGAATTGACCGCAGTTGCTTGCTACCACGAACAATGACTTCATCTAAAATGCCGTGATAAGCTCCCGAAAAGATAGCGATTAAGTTACGGCCTGTGATTGTCCGCGCCAATCGCATCGCCCCTAAAACGGCTTCTGAACCTGTGTTACAAAAAGCGGCGCGGTCAAAGTTGGTTAATTCACACATTAACTTTGCGACTTCTCCTACTAAAGGAGTTTGGGGGCCGATTTCCATACCCAGTTTCAGTTGGGCTTCAATTGCTTCGGTAATGAAATCTGGCGACCAACCGAATAAATTCAAACCGAAACCATTACTTAAATCGACGTATTCATTACCGTCAATGTCCCAGAGTTTAGAACCTGATGAACGAGATACCACAATTGGGTAAACCATCTCTTTCATCGTGGGGTTGAAGCCAGAAACACTCCTGGGATCTGCCAAATAACGGCGATGAGATTGGGTATATTCTTTGGATTTTTGCGTCCGTTGTGTATATCTGTGGATAAATTTGTCTAGATAAGCGCGTTGTGCTGTTGTGAGAGTTTTAGTCTGAGTTTTTTCAATTCGCGCTGCTGCACCAAATGCCTTTTTAGCGCCATTTGTCTCGGCTTCTACTGCCGGTTTTGCTTCTTTTGTGGTTTGGGTAGGGGTAACAGATACAGTGTTTTGCGGAGTTGATACTGTCGGTACAACTGGTGTTGTCAGGGATAAATTATTGTTACCCAGTAACGCCAATTGTTGAGTCATAATTTGTAGCTGCTGATTAATCACAGTTTCTAAGAAACCGGATGCAACAACAGGTTGAGCAGCAATTTGTTGAGGTGCAGATACAGTCATGGGAACTATGGTTGCAGGTGTTGGTAATGGTGCTTCTGGGGGAGGTTCTGCAACGGTCTCTGTTAAACCAAGCGCGGATAAAGTTTCTGGAGATAAACCTTCATTTATTAAGTCTGCTAAAGTTCCTAAATTCGGGCAAACTTCTAATAATTGCCTGAGTGTTACCTTGACTTTAAATTTTTTCTTTAACGCTAGCCCAACTTGAGTTAGAGATAGGGAATCTAACCCCATTTCTAAAAACGTTGTTGATTCATCAAAACCAGCGATTTCCAATCCAGAGGTTTCTTCGAGAACTTCTTTGAGCAGGGGAATAAGTTTTTGCTTGGGGGATGACATAGTTGCAGGTTTCTCTACACTTTGGGGATTAGGAAGTTGAGCAGTTTTGGTACGGTTGGGATGGGGTAGCGGATCGATCCAAAAACGTTGGCGTTCAAAGGGATAAGTCGGAAGTGGGATTCGCTGGCGTGTTTCGTCTTGATAGAAATTGCTCCAGTCGATAGTCACTCCTGCTAACCACAGTTGTCCTACTGCTTTGAGTAATGCATTCCATTCCGCTTCGTTCTCAGCGTTGTCAGCCAGAGAAGCGATCGCAATTTGTTGTTTGATATCTTTTGCTTGTTGGCGCGCTAAGGTTGCAGTTGTGGCGCGTGGCCCTACCTCCAGCAATACCCGTTCTGGCTGTTCCCAGAGAGTTTGTACGCCTTCCGCAAATCGCACAGTCTGGCGCAGATGATTCGCCCAATACATTGGATCGGTGGCTTGCTCATCTGTAATCCAGTTGGCTGTGACAGTGGAAACAAAGGGAATTTGAGGTGCGGATAATTGAACTTGTCCAACTACCTCTGCAAAGGGAGCCACAATGCTATCCATCATTGGTGAGTGGAAAGCGTGGGAGGTATGGAGATGGCGACAGACAATCTCTTCAGTTTCTAGTTGTTGTTGCAGCGATGCGATCGCCTCTGTAGGGCCTGCAACTACACATAAGGAGGGGCCATTAATTGCGGCGATCGCTAATTCCGCACTCAATCGCGGCTCTACCTCGTTGACTGGGAGGCGGACTGAGAGCATGGCTCCTCCCGGTAACTCCCACATTAAGCGACCGCGAGTTGCAACCAACATCAGCGCATCTTCTAAGCTAAATACACCCGCAATACAGGCGGCGACAAATTCACCAATACTATGCCCAATCATGGCTTGGGGTTTAACTCCCCACCTTTGCCATAGTTGCGCTAGGGCATATTCAATCACGAATAATGCTGGCTGGGTAAAGAAGGTTTGTTTTAAAGAAATAGCCGCAGTTTCGCAATCGCTTGGTGCGGGATACATGATTTCGCGTAAATCTCTCCCCAGCAAAGGTTTGAGAATTTCCGCACATCGATCTACTACCTCGCGAAATATATGTTCGCGCTCGTAGAGATTCAATCCCATGTTCACATATTGCGATCCTTGTCCGGGGAACATGAAAGCAACGGGAGGATTGCGGATTTCTGTATGACGGGTACTTACTTGATTGGGATCTAAAGATTGGAGAGAGGCGATCGCATCTGTAATATCGTGACAAACTACATAGCGGCGATAGTTAAAGGCTTTACGTCCGCGCTGTAGGGTATAAGCAACATCAGCTAAGTTAATTTCGGCGTTGTATTGGAGATATTGCTGCAAATTGGCGGTTGCAGCATCTAAGGCTGTACTTGTTTTGGCGGAGAGCAACAATAGCTGCTGTGGACGAGAAGCACCGACAGGTTGAATTTCTGGGGTTTCTTCCAAAACTACATGAGCATTTGTCCCACCCACACCAAAGGAACTCACACCAGCGCGGCGTGGAGTTTCACCTTCTGGCCATTCCACTAGTTTGGTATTGACATAGAAGGGGCTGTTGGCAAAATCAATTTTGGGGTTGGGGGCAGTAAAATTCAGGCTTGGGGGTAGCTTTTTGTGATAAAGCGAGAGCGCAGTTTTAATTAAACCCGTTACCCCAGCCGCCGCTACTAAATGCCCAACATTGCTTTTAACTGAACCAATGGCGCAAAATTGTTTCGTATCTGTATGCACTCGGAATGCTTGCGTTAAAGCTTCAATTTCAATCGGGTCGCCTAAGGGTGTGGCTGTACCGTGCGCTTCAATATAAGAGATAGTTTCGGGGTGAATGTTGGCATAAGCTTGCGCCATCGCAATGGCTTCGGCTTGTCCATCTACACTGGGAGCCGTAAAGCTCACCTTATCACCGCCGTCATTATTGATACCAAGTCCGCGAATTACAGCATAGATGCGATCGCCATCTTGCAATGCATCTTCTAAACGCTTCAGAGCAACTATTCCTGCGCCGTTATTGAACATTGTGCCTTGAGCGTTAACATCGAAGGGGCGACAATGTCCATCCCCGGAAAGCATACTGCCTTCTTGAGCGATATAACCGCTATTTTGGGGTGTAGTCATAGATACACCACCAGCCAACGCCAAATCGCATTGATAGTTACTCAGTGCTTGGCAAGCTTGAATAATGGCTACCAAGGAAGTAGAGCAAGCAGTATTTACACTGACAGCCGGGCCTTTCAAGTTAAGTTTATACGCCGCACGGGTGGTTAAAAAGTCTTTTTCATTAGCTAGCATCGTTTGGAATTCACCGATGCGATCGACAATTTCCATCCGGCCGCTAATGTGGTTGGCAAAATAAGTATTTTGACCACAACCAGCGTATAACCCAATCAAACCATCGAAAGACTCTGATTCATAACCAGCATTTTCTAAAGCTTCATACACCAACTCTAGAAAAACTCTCGCTTGCGGGTCCATCACCACAGCTTCTGAGGGATTAATGCCAAAGAAAGCCGCATCAAAGGTTTCGCCTCCTGGGATGGTTCCTCTAGCTTTGACGTAGCTAGGATCTTGGCAAAGGTTGGGATCAATACTTGGATCTAACTCTTCATCTTGAAAGAAAGTTGTTGACTCTACTCCCTCGCAGAGATTGCGCCAAAACTCATCGACATTTCTAGCGCCAGGAAATCTTCCTACCATGCCAATAATGGCAATACCATCAATGGGATCTTGATTATCCGATGCTTGCGTATCTAACATTGCTTAAACACCTTGTTGATGATGACGGCGACGAGCACGAGCGGCTTGTTGGCGTTGAGCGCGACTTTGCAGCTTGTCATAAGCAGGTTGGCTGTTTTGTTTTAATTGCAAATACTTTGCTAATGTGCCAATTGTTGAATATTGAAAAAGCTTCACCGCAGGTAACTCAATGCCAAGTTCCTGTTGTATCCGCGCTGTAACTTGCAGAATTGAGATGGAAGTTGCTCCCAAATCAAAGAAGTTATCATCAATGCCAACGCGATTGATTTTCAGTAAATCGCCCAAAATCCTTGCTAATTGGCGTTCTAAATCAGTTTGGGGAGCAATGTACGCTTGTTCGAGTTGTGGACGTTCTCTACTGGGTGCGGGTAATTTATGTCTATCAACTTTGCCGTTTGCAGTTAAAGGCATTGATTCCAACAACACAAACGCTGATGGCACCATGTAATTAGGCAGTTTTTGCTGTAAAAAGCTCCGTAATTGATTGTGCGTATAACTACTGTGCTGATGCGGCACAATATAAGCAACTAACTGCTTTTCGCCTGTTTCTGGCTGAAGTGCTAGAACCACATTTTCTCGCACGTCAGGATGTTGAGCAATTTCTCTTTCGATTTCCCCAAGTTCAATGCGGAAACCGCGAATTTTTACTTGATTGTCAATTCTTCCTAAAAATTCGATATTACCATCTGGCAGAAACCGCGCTAAATCGCCAGTTTTATATAGACACGTTGGTGAATTACTATCAAAGGAGTGAGAAATAAATTTTTCAGCAGTCAAATCGGGACGGTTGAGGTAACCTCTAGCTAACCCATCACCAGCAATGTACAACTCGCCAACTTCTGCGATCGCTACTTGTTGGAGGTTGTCGTCTAATATATAAACTTGGGTATTGGCAATGGGGCGACCAATCGGAATCGAAGCACCTGGTTGTAGCGGCGCTGTGATGCTGTAGCAGCAGGTAAAAGTTGTATTCTCAGTGGGGCCGTAACCATTAATTAGCTGGCAGTTTTCTACTGTTTGAATAAACTTCTGCACATGGGGAACAGATAAAACATCACCACCCGCTAAAAGTTGACGCAAGGATTTTAAAGCATCAATTTTTTCATCTACAATCAAGTGGAATAAACCAGCTGTCAGCCAGAGAATTGTAACTTGGTGTAGCTGAATAATTTGTCCTAATTCTTCTAAAGATGGTGTGTGAGGAGGGCAAATTACTAATTTGCTACCATTAAGTAAACAACCCCAAATTTCAAAAGTTGAAGCATCAAAGGAAATCGGCGCAAGTTGCAGAAATACTTCTTTATCTGTTAATTGCGCATAGTTAGTTTCTTTGACTAACCTAACTACACCACGATGAATGACGCAAACACCCTTGGGTGTACCTGTAGAACCTGAAGTGTACATCACATAAGCTAAGTTGTCGACGGTGATGTTAGTAGTTAGGTTCTCTTGATTATTTTGCTCGATAGCATTCCAATCTTTATCTAGGCAAATTATAGATGCGGTATGACTAGGTAATTTGGCAATTAGTTCTTTTTGAGTTAATAGTACCGACACATTGGTATCTGACAGCATGAAAGCTAAACGTTCTTGCGGATACCCTGGATCTATTGGTACATAAGCTCCACCGGCTTTGAGGATAGCTAATAGTCCAACAACCATTTCTATTGAGCGTTCTATGCAGATTCCTACCAGAACTTCTCCACCTACCCCTAGTGTTTGTAGATATCGTGCTAGTTGATTAGCACGGCAATTTAGCTCTCGGTAGGTAATTTGCTGGTTCTGAAATACTAGCGCCACAGCATCAGGTGTTTTCTCTACTTGTACTTCAAACAGCTGATGAATACATGCTTGTTTAGGATAATAAGTTTGAGTATCATTCCATTTTGCTAGTAACTGACGTTCTTCGGATTCTTTCAAGTTAGCTAATCTGAACCTATCTTGTTCCGGATTAGTTTTTGATAATGATGGTTGATACTCCTTTATAAGTAATTCGTTTTCTTTTGAAACTAATGAATTAGTTATTAATTCCATGTTAAAAGTTTTGACAAAATATATTTTTCTAGAAAATATGTGGTCTTTATCTATGCCAATATCCTAAATTTCACAATTTATGCTGTGATTATTAGGACTAAAAAAATTGTGGTCTAAAAAGTAGAATCTAAATGCTAAATTTCCAATAATTATTGCCAATTTTTATAAGATTTGTATTAATCGTCACCCAGCTTGAAATTTAGTTATTTCATTCTGACCTATTTTCTAAAAATCGTAGTTATTTTTACTACATCTTCATTGAAAATTAAAACTTTAGAGCCAATTTGCAATGTGAATATTAAGTAATTAGTGATCGTCCTATTGGCGTGTAGGCAGGGAATACACAAACGTAAATAATTAATCTATGAAAATATTTTATTTAGTATAATTTTTTACTTAAATTTATTTAAATGTTAAGTACAGTTCAGAGAAAGTTGGAATATTCGTTATATTCTTAGAACTCAGCTCATTAAATGTAAAATACAAAAGTTTAAAACCCTGATAGCAACTGGCTTTTCCCTTTTGCCTTCTACTTATCTGTGTTTGCCACATTAAAGCAGCGACCTGTTTAAAATAGGGTTTTTCAATTGGGTTTAACAAAACACACGCGCGACTTTGCCAGAATTGGGGAATAGACCTGAGTGTGACTGGCGGATGAATAAACGGTGAAACACCGCACCCAATTTTGAATTTGGTGCAAAATAATACCAATTCAAATAATGTTTGCGACACATCAATATATTCTAGAGGTCACGGCAGTGCCGTGCCCCTACAATCTGTCGCATTCTTTTTTCAAATTGGTATAATTAAGTGGCGGATTTAGAGCCGCCACTTAAAGATTGCTAAATTGTAAATTCTTCAATAATCAAAGAATTATAGAGACCAGACAAATATCGGTTTTTATGGGTGTTCATCTGTGGTTGTTTTTGATTAGGACTTATATTTCTCTAAAATCTGACGATACATCAATCTCCGCGCCACTCTATCTGCGTGCTTACACGTCCTTATCTGTTGCTTTCATTTGAAGAATTAGCATTACGCAGTCTCAAGCCAAAGTTGCGAGGAGTTCTAGAACAACACCATTAGTCCAGCCAAAGCCGATTTCATTGGAACTGTATCCAAAGCAGATTTCGTCAGAAACGTTGGCAGAACAACGTTCTACATCGTATTTTTCCACCAAGATGCCGCGACGCTCAAATTCCTTAATGACCATAGCTAGGAACTTACGCGCAATGCGATCGCCTTCTTGATGATAGCCATAACGATGCAGTCCTTGAACGGCAATTAATGTCAAAGGTGCCCAACCAAAAGGTGCATCCCACTGATTACCAGTGACACGGGTACTGGTAAATATTCCGCCTGGTGCTTCAAACAAAGAAAGATTTTCGGCAATGCGTTTGGCCTGTGCTTCCGAGGCTATTCCCATCCACAAGGGATAGAAGGTGGTAGCAAATTCGTAATGGCGGCGTTTTCCAGTTTGGAAATGATAGTCAAGATATAATCCCTGCTTCTGATCCCAGAGATACTGATCCATGCGATCGCGGCGACTATCTGCGCGATCGCGCCATTGCTGCGCTAGTTCTTCGTTCCCTAAAATATCGTTAATCTGCGCTAAATCTTGTTCCATTTGATAAAGCAAACTGTTGAGGCACACAGGTGCATAGTGGATAATATCGATACTGAAAGGGCCAAACCGATTGCTGATATCAAAGCCAGACTCGCGCATCGTGCGATCGCCTTTGTAAAAGAGATTGCTTAGTTCATCATTTTCCCTGTCGTAGTAAAGACTGACATCATAGTCTTCAATCTCAAACCTTTGATAGTATTCTTTGACACGTTCATAGTGGCTTTTTCCTTCCTCATCTCGTTCGGAGAACAAGACTTCTGGCGCAGGGCCTTCACCCAAGGCATAATAGCGCGATAGGCCTGTTGCAGGGTTGAGATGGGGCGGTACTACCCAGTAATAGTAAAATTGCTCTAAAAGCGGTACAGCTGACCTCAGCCACTCTTCATCCTGGGTATGCTGGAACATTGCCAAAACCATGAGGCTAAGAACTGGCGGTTGCGATCGTGACAGCATATAAGTACGGTTGGAATTGAGGATAGTGCCGTAATGCTGCACTTGATATAGAAGTTGATCGACTTGACTTTGGGCTAAATCCCATTCTCCATCCCTTAACAGCCCCAACAAAATAAAGTAGCTATCCCAGCCATACATTTCGTTGAAGCGTCCACCAGGGACAACGTAAGACCCTGGTAGGTATAGCAATCCATGTTCTCTTATTGCTTCGGCTTCGGGGGGTAGAGTGCGAATTTCGATTTGTCGCATATCTTCCGCAGACAGCGATCGCTCTAACACAGACTGAATGTTAGGATTATCTTCTCTAGGCGAAATGTAAATAATCCAGGGAGTACCTGGTTTGTGCTCCAACTTGGTATCCTTGGCAGATTGTAATAAATGTTCGTGCGATCGCGTTAATGTTTTCCAGGTTTTTTTGATGTAGGTTCGCACGGCGTTAATTTGCGTGCTGGTGAATGGCGATTGGGTGGAAGATTGAGTAGTCATAAGCAATGAATCAAAAATTTTTTCTCACGCAGAGGCGCAGAGATGCAAAGAAGAAAGCAAGAGTAATTCTCTTTCTCTGTGTCTCTGTGCCTCTGTGGTTTTTAATTAAAGTGAGCTAATCACTCACTAACAAAGCAACTGGAAAGTGGGCAAGGGCTGCGCCAATGGATAATGTTCCTGTAGCTTCTAAGGATTGCTGAGTTAGAAGATTTTTCCAGGTGGAGGAAGTTCCTTTGGGTAATTGGAGGCGTGTATCTTGCCACACCGATTCAGCTAGAGGATATTCTCCAGGTTGGATTAGGCGAGTGAGAAAGCGAGGGGCGATCGCGATCGCTGTTTGATTTTCCTGCTGTCTGGCAAAGGCGATGATGCGATCAGCATAGGTTCCGTGAATTTCTAATGGCAGATATTCACCGTCTTGGAATAATTCGAGATAGTCTATTCTGGCTTTGAGGGCTTGTACTGTTAAAAATAGTTTGATTCTGCCATCGTTTTTGTGGGTGAGTAATTCTTGAATTAAGCCTAGAATGTCGGTCTTAATCTGCTCTTTTATTGCACTGAAATAAGTGCGTCGCTGCTCAAAATCTACAGGGCGACGGTTATCTGGATCGACTAAGCTGAGTTCCCAAAGTTCGGTTCCTTGATAAAAGTCGGGTACGCCAGGGGCGGCAATTTTTAATAGAGTTTGGGAGAGAGAGTTGAAAATTCCATAATCTGCAATTCGCTGTTGAAAAACGCGAAAATCTGCCAGGAATTCCTTTGAGATGGAAGGGTCTAACACTTTCTCCACAAAGGAAGTACAAGCCTCTTCATACTCGCTATCAGGACGTAACCATGCTGTATGCACTTTCGCTTCCCGAATGGATTTAATGATGTATTCCTTCACCCGTTCCACAAAAGATGATTGTTCGTGTTCCGCGAAAGGAAACGCCCCTACTAGTGTTTGATAGAGAAAATATTCATCATTGCGATCGGGCATAGCCGAACCATTGCGATCGCTTTTATGCCCTTGATTCATGCTACTCCAGGTATTAACCTGTTGCTCCCACTCATCTGGAATTTCTGACAACACATTCAACCTGGCGCGTACATCTTCACCGCGCTTGGTGTCGTGGGTGGCGGTGGTGTTCATTGTATGGGGCCAGTTGGCTTGGTGCTTTTGGTTAAAGGTATGGAAGTCGGCTAGGGAGATACCAAAGTGGCTAGGATTTCCGCCGACTTCATTCAGCGACAGAAAACGGTTGTAAGCATATAATGTGGTATCTTCCACGCCTTTCGCCATTAAGGGACCAGTGTATTGCTGCATCCGCAGAACAAAATATAGCCATTGTTCGCGTTCTGTTTGCGTGAGGGAATCGTCAAACTCTAGCAGCATCAGCTTTTCAATAAAGTCCATCTCGTGCTGCAATAGAGGTGCTTGTTCCTTGGCTTGGCGAATTACTTCTTCAATGTAGACGCGATCGCTATCATGGATGCCATCAGGTGTAATGTAGGTACGATAAATAGGGAATAGGGTAAGAACTTCCGCGATCGCTCGTTTTAATCCATTAACTGTAAAGTCATTACCATAGCGATATTTGCTGGAAATATTCTTCAAAAGAATAGCTAGATTATCAACGTCACCTGCCAAATTCTTTTCGAGAATAAGGTGCTTATTAGCCTTGACCAGAGATGCATAATCTACTTTTGAACCAATAAAGCTATGGTAAATTTTATCAAAATACCATTCATTTTCCGTTTGGCAGAATATCCCATTTATATAATTTAAAAAATCATATCCAGATGTACCTTCAATTCTCCAATTTTCTGGTAAATCTTCTGTAGTCTCCAAGATTTTTTCCACTGTGATGTAAACATCACCCATTTTTTCTTGGAGGCGTTCTAAATATTGTGTGGGGTTATAAAGTCCATCAATATGGTCAATTCGTAAACCAGTGAATTTGCCTTCTTCTACTAGCTTTTGAATTAAGCTATGAGTGTTATTAAAAACTCTTAGCTCTTCAACTTTCACAGAAATGAGTTCGTTGACAGTAAAGAAGCGGCGGTAGTTCATTTCCTCCGCCCCGACTTTCCAGAAGGCGAGACGATAAAATTGGTCTTTGAGTATATCATCTAGGAGGTTAAAGCTATCTGAATTACCTACTTCTCCATTAAAAATTTTGAGGTTTTCATCAATGAACTCGCGGATATTATCGTTGCTGGTGTAAAGTTCCCAAACCAGACCTTTGATAAAAGCGATTTGGTCTTGTCGCTGTTTACCAGCCACTTCTGAAGGCACATTTTTGAGGATGTAGAGAATCCCCAAGAGTTTGATGAAATCGGGATGATTGCGTCCTAAAGTGCGGGTGAGTTTGCCCAGATTATAGGTGAGGAATTTGGTGTAGGACTCTAACCGCAAAGGCAATTTTAAGCTGTAATAGTTAACAGTTAAACCGTTTTGCTCATATTGTAGCTGAATGTCTCCCTTTTCTAGAGAAACACCGTAGAAATCTCCTAGCAAGGGAGCGAGAATTCGCTGTTCGCGATCGCCAAAGGGAGCATTCCAACACAAATCGAAGTAGTCTGTATAGCTAGAATCAGGACCGTGTTCTAATACGTCCATTAAGTAGGCGTTTTCGCTACTATAAGCCATGTGATTGGGCACGATGTCTTGCAACCAGCCCATACCAAGGGATTGAAGTTCGCTAACTAAGGCTTCAAAGGACTCTGTGCTGCCCAATTCAGGATTTAATTGAGTAGCATCAACGACATCATAGCCATGTGTACTTCCGGATCTTGCCTTGAAGATGGGGGAGGCGTATAAATCGGAAATACCTAAATCTGCTAGATAAGATGCGATCGCTTTAGCGTTTTCAAAGCCAAATTGAGATGTAAATTGAATTCGATAAGTAGCCTTGGGAATTCGCATAGGATTGTTGTTTTGACTGGGAAATGAAGGGGATTTTTTTACGAACCGCAGAGACGCAGAGGAAGCAGAGAAGAGTGTATTACAGCATTCTGCCTCCTGCCTCCTGCCTCAAGGCTCTAATTCATACAGCACGAGACTGGTGGGTTGCAGTTGTAGTTCTTGTCCTACAGACAAATCTTCTGGTGCTTGTGAACCAGGCCCGGCCCATGAAGTATCGGCGGAATCTAATCGTTTGTAAGCATGGCGCTGAATTGGCAGAGTCACCTTCACTGGAGATTGATTGAAATTCAGCGCAAATATCACTTCACTTGATTCACTCCAACGACGCACTATGACCAACTGTTTATCTTCGTCGCTAGTTGCTTGAATGCAGTTGCGGTCTTGCTTCAATAGTGCGGGATGTGCTTTGCGCCAATCTATTAACTGACGATACCAATCTAGTAAAACTTTGTGCTGGCCTTCGTTGCGTAATTGCCAGTTAAGTTTACAACGCAAAAAGGTTTCTGCTGATTCTGGATCTGGTGGATCTTCGTCATAGTGAAAGGCTTCAAATTCTTGTTTGCGTCCGGCGCGTACTGCTTGAATTAAATCGGGGTCGGAATGGCTGACAAAGTACATGAAGGGCGCGGTTTCGCCGTATTCTTCACCCATGAACAACAAAGGTAAGTTCGGTGACAGCAACACAGCACCAGCGGCTAATTTCAATCCTTCAAAGGATACACGATTCCAAAGGCGATCGCCTTTCATTTGGTTGCCGATTTGGTCGTGATTTTGGATGCAGACGGAAAATTGTGATGGCGGGCGATCGCGGCAAGATATACCATGAAATCGTTTGCGATGAGGCGCGTATTTCCAATCGTAGACAAAGGTATCTTCATAAGCTTTGGCTAGTTGGGCGCATTGTCCAAAGTCTTGATAATATCCTTGGCGATCGCCTGTTAACAATGCGTGCAAAGCATGGTGAAAGTCATCACTCCATTGAGCATCAAGTCCGTAGCCACCCAGTTCCGGCGGACGAACGATTTGGGGATTATTTAAGTCACTTTCGGCAATTAAGTAGCGTTTGCGTCCCCCATCTTGAGAGAAGTTATGCACTGCTTCTGCTAATTCCCATAAAAAATGTTTGGCACCTAAATCGTAGATTGCCTGAATCGCATCCAGCCGCAATGCATCAATATGGAAATCTCCCAACCAATACAGCGCATTCTGAATGAAATAGTGACGCACACCCTGACTATGGGCATCGTCAAAATTCATTGCATTGCCCCAAGGTGTCTTATAGGTTTTAGTAAAGTAAGGTGCAAATTGACCCATGTAGTTACCTTCTGGGCCAAAGTGGTTATAAACCACATCCAGCACTACAGCAATACCGTGTTGGTGGCAAGCATTCACTAACTGCTTCAAATCGGCTGGTGTGCCATAGGAATTTTGCACAGCAAACGGGTAAACGCCATCATAACCCCAGTTGCGGTATGCCAGAGAAGGTTCAATATGGGTGTCGCCGGGGAACTGGGCGATGGGCATGATTTCAATAGCATTAATCCCCAGTTCTTTTAAATCTGCTAGGCGGGGAATGATGGCGGTGAAGGTGCCTTCAGGTGTAAATGTGCCAACGTGGAGTTCATAGAAAATCATCGATTCCAAAGGAACCCCAGTCCACTCGTCATCTGTCCACTCAAACTGATGATCGATAACTTGCGACGGCCCGTGAACTCCTTCAGGTTGATACTGCGATACTGGATCGGCAAAGGCGTTTTCTCCATCCAAGACATAGCGATAAAGTGTGCCTGGATAGACATCATTTACTTTCGTCTGCCAATAACCCTCTGCTTGGGGTTTTAGCGGAATTACTTGCTGTTGTGGCGTCAAAATTTGCACCGCGACACTATTTAGTGTTGGCGACCAGACTGTAAATTCACACTCTCCGTTACCCAAGTAATGAGCACCCGTTCTCACGCAGTATCCTCCCGTTAGATAATGTGTGCCGAATTATGGCATGACCATCAACGCGAACCCGAAGGGGGTTGCCGCACGACATCGCGCCAGATAGCATCATGTAGGGTTTAGCAAACAATTTTCTAGTATCGGCAGGCGGATTTTTTTAACAGTAAACGTCTGTCTATTAACCCAAGGGAAGATTATGTGAAAAAACTCTGTCAATTTTGTTACTATCCTCTTTATTTTGGCGAAGGTATTGTTCATTGTGAAAAAATTTATTTTCCAAATAGCAGCGTGCAATTTGTTACTAAGTTTGTTGATGATACAGCACAGCAGTGGAAATATCTCCAGTAGCATACAAGCTGTTATGGACACTGACGCCAAAGTAGAAAAGTTGGCTGGTGGTTTAAAATTTACAGAAGGGCCAGTTTGGCATCCCAGAGGCTTTTTACTCTTCAGTGATATCCCCGCCGATACTATCTATAAGTTGACAACTGACGGTAAAGTTTCCGTATTTCGTCGTCCTGCTGGCAATCCCAACGGTAATACTTTTGATACACAAGGACGGTTAATTACCGCTGAACATAACCGTCGTCTTGTACGCACAGAAAAAAATGGTCAAATAAAAGTCTTGGCGGAACGCTACCAGGGCAAACTTCTCAACAGTCCGAACGATGTTGTAGTTAAGTCAGATGGAAGCATTTATTTTACTGACCCACCCTACGGCATCAGCAAGGAAAAGGAAGAACTTGGCTTTTATGGCATCTATCGCTGGCGGCCGAATGGAACTTTGACTTTGCTCAATAAACAAATGCTACGTCCCAATGGAATCGCATTTTCACCTGATGAGAAAAAACTCTATGTTAGTGACTCTGCACAAGGAAATATCCGCATTTTCGACGTTAAATCAGATGGCACTTTAACTAACAGCAGGGTTTTTGCGGAGTTGAAAGAACCCAAGGACAAAGGCGTACCTGATGGTTTGAAAATAGATATTAAAGGCAATATCTACTGTAGCGGGCCAGAAGGAATCTGGATTTTTTCCCCAACAGGTCAACTACTAGGCAAAATTATTGTGCCAGAGGTCGTCACAAATTTGGCTTGGGGCAATAAAGACTACAAAACTCTTTACATAACCGCAGGTCAGGGTGTTTATCGCATCCGCTTAAAAGTTGCGGGTAAGCAACCAGGAAGGATATAAGCGGTTCGATCAATTAAGCTTTGTGGCAATTTTTGCATAAGTCCTGAGGAAAAAGGATAATCTAGTAGTATGTGAGAACAACATCAACCTCAAGGCGATCGCACGACTCGTTACTTCCGACTTTCTATTCCTTGGCAAATCTGGCGATCGCGTTCACTAAGGTCAGTATTATACTGCAAATAGTTGTGTAACCACTGACAACCGCGTGTCAACAGTTGATCTAAATCTGCATTCTCAAAGGGCATGAATTTGATAACGCCACCTTCACCTGCGATCGCAATTTGATGCCCTTTAGGATTAAAAGCTACATTCCAAACTTCACCTTGATAATCTCTAATCTTAGCGATTTGCTGCCCGGAAACAGTCCAGTATCTGACAGTACCATCCTCTCCCGCAGTTGCAATTTGCTGACCATCATCGGGGCTGAACCGGGCATCAAAAACTTGTCCCTCATGTCCTCTGAGCAAAGCAAGCTGTTGTCCTGCAAGATTCCATACCCGGGCAGTACCATCTTTTCCGGCGGTAACAATTAACTTACCATCCGGGCTAAAGTTCGCTTGAAAGACAATATCCTGATGCCCTTTGAATTCTGCCAGTTGCTTTCCAGAGAGATTCCAAAGATGAAATGTTCCCTGGTCTCCAGTGGTAACGATTGTTTTACCATCAGGGCTGAACTTGACACTCCATATTTGACCGTCATTCGTCTTAAAACTCCCAGTTTGTTGCCCTGAAGTCCACAAACGAATCATGCCATTTTCTCCTGATGTGACAATGCTTCTACCATTCGGGCTAAAGCTGGCACGATAAATTCCTTGCCCATGACCTCCAAATTCAGCAATCTGCTGTCCCTTCAGGTTCCACAACCGGGCAGGTTCATCTCCGGCGGTGAGAATTTTTGTCCCATCTGGGCTGAAGCTCAAACTCCAAACCGATTTTTGATGTCCCTTAAATTCGGCTATTTGTTGCCCTGTCAGATTCCACAGGCGAACCATTCCATCAACTCCAGCCGCAGCGATCTTCGTTCCATCTGGGCTAAAATTCAGGCTCCAAATCCACCCTTGACTGGCTTTAAATTCAGTAATCTGTCGTGCAAGATTCCATAACCGGGCAGTACCATCGCCGCCAGCCGTGATCAGTTGCTGACCATCTGGGCTAAAATTCACACTGTTAATCCAGAGTGTCGCTTTAAACTGAGCCAACTGATGCCCTGCGAGATTCCACACACGGATAGTGCTATCTCTTCCAGACGTAGCAATTCGCGTTCCATCAGGACTAAAACTCACCCCTAAGACTGCACCTAAATGCCCTTTGAATTCGGCAAGGGTTTTAACCGCCAAATTCCACAACCTGGCTGTGCCATCATCACAAGCAGTCACAATAGTTTTGCCGTCAGGGCTAAAATTGACTTCGCTAATGCTACTTTCATGCCCTTTAAATTCGGCGATTTGTTGCCCTGTCAGGCTCCACAGCCGCGCCGTGCGATCGCTCCCAGCTGTCACTAATTGCCGCCCATTTGGACTAAACCGGACATACGCAATCTGTCCTTGATGACCGTTAAATTCAACGAGTTGTTGTCCTGTCAGGCTCCACAATCGAGCTGTGCCATCAACGCTGGCTGTAGCAAGTCGTTGACCATCAGGACTAAAACTCACACTCCAGATTAATCCCTGGTGTCCTTTGAATTCAGCCAATTGTTGTCCTGAAAGATTCCATAATCGAGCAATGCGATCGCTGCCGGCAGTCGCAATTGTTTTACCATCTGGGCTAAAGGTGGCATCCAAGACTTGCCCCCGATGTCCTTTAAATTCAGCCACTCGTTGTCCTGTGGCAGTCCATAGCTTTATAGTGCCGCGATCGTCAACAGTGATAATTTTGCTACCATCGGGGCTAAGCCGGGCGCTGGAAACGTTGCTCTGATCCGCTCGAATGCGATTCTGTTCTTGGATGTTTTCCAGCAGCGTTCTCAGGGCAAACAGCGGGCTGGTGGTGGGATATTGGGCGATGGGACGGCCATCTCTTACCAATGTTTGCAACGCTTTACCACTTTGTAATGCTGCCAAGAGCGCACCTAACTGATCTGAGTTAAACTGCTGCAAGGCAGTTGCTCCTTCCCGTTCTAGCTGCGTTGCAGTTTTCGCTTCTTGTAGTTCTTGAAGCGCCCGAATGGTCATCGCACTGACGATAGCTGCTGCACATATTGTCACACCCAGCACTGCTGACCCAATCTGCACCATCCGCTTTGACTTTTGTCCTGCCTGAATCAACCTTTGGTAAGCATCTTCAGCTTCGCGGCTTTTACTGATGTAGTTGATTTGCTGTTCGGTGGGTTTTGGTTCTTTGCTAGCTCCCCGCTGTAACCATTGTTCTGCCTCTTGCAAATCGCTACCACGCAACAAAAAGCTATCATTGCGTGCTTTTTCTTCCCACTCTAGAGCATGTACAAGCAGGCGCGTGTGCGCATATACATAGTCCAAATCAGTGTTAATCGCTTTCAGCAAAGACTGAAGGGCACGATCAAAATTATCTTGCTCTCGAAAAAAAACCCAGTTGTGCCTTGCCACCGCTTCATGCAGCTGCTCGATCTCAAAACCTTCTCGCCACAAAATGGGTATTAAACGCTTGTTAGTTTTAACGCTATGCTCAACCTCTTGGCGGCACACCTTAGAGGCAACTGAGTCCGGGCTGATAATAAAAATAAAAGTATGTGCCCCTGCGATGCCACGCTGGATTTCATGCCACCAGTCTGCGGTTAGGGGAATATCCTGCCAGTCAACCCATGCATCACAATTCGCTTCTTCCAATGCAGCATGGAGTTTCTCCACAAATACCCTATCTTGACGCGAGTAGGAGATAAAAATATCAGCCATGATGCGCTTTTTGGTATGACTTCAATTACAAGGTGCGATCGCAGTTGTATCATGACATCATTAGCAAGCTTTGTCCCCATTCTCAATCGATGATTTGACGGCGTAAATGATAAGTGGGAAATGTGCCATATCCTTTAGCAAAAGGGATCTGTCCTACATAATCACAAGTAAAATCTTCAACCCCCAAGGTGCAAGCTAGGGCAGCAAAAGCTTGGCTTGTATAAACTTTACCTGGTGGGGTTATCGGTTCAATTCTGGCAGCATAGTTAACATGAGTGCCAATGTAGCTGATATCTTTAGTCACAGGGTTAACATATTGGTAAACTGGCCCTGCATGTAAGGAAATTCGCAAATTGAGATTCTCTGGCAGACCCTTTTCTAACCAATTAATCTGTTGAATGAGATCGCATAAATCAAGGGCAAAGTTACCAGCATCGCTGATACTGGGAAAGACATAATATAAAGCATCTCCCCAAGTATTTTTCACTAATGGCTTATAACTTGATTTAGCTTCTAGTTCAGCAACAGAACCGAGAAAATATTCGACATATTGAGGAATTTGTTCTTCAGTTAAGTTCGAGTACTTAACAACATCAGCAAACAAAAGCGCCATAACTTCTCTAGATTCGCTATTATTGTTTGCTTCTTGAATAATATTTATTTCTGGTTGCCAATCTTGAGATGAATGGTTATTTATCAGTGATGCTTTTCTGATCGATTCCAAGTCGATGATTTCTACTTCATAGCCCCATGCTTGCCAAGTCTTAATCGCCCAAGCCGTACCACCAGTTCCATCACCAGCTTTGCCATCCCAAACCGCAAGGTGAATCAGTTCTGTATCGAGTAATTCGGCTCGCATTTTACCTAAACCGTGGACAACACAATTGGCATATTCATATAAAACTTGGCTGTTTTCTAATTTGCGATTAGAGCAGGTAATGACTTCATTAGCTTTATCCAATAATTTTTCGCATCTTTGTTTCCAGTTACTATGAGGAATTATATCGACTGAATACTTAATAAATTCTTCTCGATCGTAAGGCAGTACTATATGAATATCTCCATTGAGTTCCAGAATTGCTTCTAAAAACAAAATATCGGCACCACAAGCAGGGGAAGCATATCCTATTTTGGCATCGAGAGCCGAGAGGCGATCGCGAATAGCTCGATAAACTTGTTCTTCTAATTCCGGGGGAAACCTAGGGATATTTCTCCCTGGCTGGTCAATCATGTGTCCGCTAAAGACTACCGCGCGCGGTAGTTTAAACCATTCCTGAAGGCGCTGGGTATCTCCTTCTAAATATTCCAGCAGGAGTTTTGCATTGCGGCGGGTAGAACTGATATCCCCAAGCCGTCCTTTTCCAACTTCTATTGCTCGTTTATACCATTTTTCGGCTTCTGACCAGCCTCGCAAAATTAAAGCAGCTTCACCCAGAGTTGCTAATTGCCAATAATCTTTTTCTGGTTGTTGCAAACATTGCTCTCGTACTTGAGCCGCAATTTCTCTGGCTGTTACTTCGTCTCCCCTTAACAAAGTCATGGTAGCAGCATTAATTCCAGGATAGTAATTGCCAGTTAATTGATAGGCTTGTTGATATCTTTGGGCTGCTAATTCCAGTTGGCGTTGTTTTTCTTGGGGGGTAGTTGCTCGCAGGTAAAGGTCTTTATGAGTTCTAGCAAGAATAGAGATAGTTTCTCGATCTGATTCTCCTGCTGACACCAATTCTAATAGAAGCGAATTAGCTCGTAATATTGCACCACTGCGCGCCAATGCCAAAGCTAAAAGTTGCTTTAATCTAATATTGTTTTCCCAGTGTTTTAGTCCTTCAGTGATGACATCATAAGCCATTAAAGGTTCGCCTAGTTGCAGAATTGTTTCTCCCAGGACAATATAAATATCCGGTGAATGAGGTCTAATCTTAATGGTTTCTCTTTGAATCGCCAATAAAGAACTTAAATTTAATTCTGACGATTCTTGGAGATTTTTTAGCATTCCAGCCAATTGTTGCTCTTGTTGCTCATCTGGTAATAGAGTTGCTTCTCCTTCAATACGGTAGCCTAATGCTAACAGCATCTTGATAACTCCTAGGGCTGTATTGCGATCATACTGTTTCTCTGATTCTGATAATTCTTCATAGGGAACTAGCCCAGGATGTTCTTTGCGGATATCGTCTCGCTGGGGACCAAATTTCCATCCTTCTGCTATGCGTTGCTGTGCCCAAATTTCATGTGTATTTTTAGCTAGTAATTCAGTCAATTTGAGGTGTTCGGTATTGATGATTACTTTTGCAGTATCTATTGGCTCTGGTTTATAGTTCATTTTGAATGCTAAATTCTCATTCAATCATTCACTGAATTTGTACTAATGTTTTGTTATAGAGACCATAAACTTAAGAGCATAACGCAATAATTACAAAATCAAACACGTTATGCTAATTACTGGAAAAGCTAACAAACTAAGCTTTTCTAGCTATCTACCTTGCAACTACCATCTACACAGAATGAGGATTGATAGGTGCTGGAACGCTTGCCAAAGATTGTATAGCGATTATCGCGGATTTGTTCGTAAACGCGATCACCTACCCACTTCACTCCAGGTAATGCTCGGTAAGCATCGACAAATATGCTTCCTAAGGGCATTAACCGCCCAATTTCTTCGGCTGCATCACTACCTTGCCAGCGTCTTTGGGGCGCATTCGCATCAATTAAAATCATTCCTTGTTCACAATTTTGGGGAGTAATCCCAAATTGAGCGATTGTTTGTTCATCTTGCATCGGGCTGTAGCGAAACAGCTTTCCTTGGTCTAAGCTTTCTAATAATTGCACCAAAGTAACGCAGAGATTGCAATTGCCATCGTAAATCACGTAGTAATTCATCAGCTTTGCTTATGCCCCCAGGCAGAGATATAGTTTCTATGAGATTATAGATTTCTGTATGTAAACTTAATTTACCTATACTCCAAAAAAGTAGCTAGGGTAGTTAAGAAGGTAAGTATAGCGTTACACCTAAATCCGAATGCTTGCTGGGGTGCGAACAATGCCAGAAGAGAAAATCTTAACTGTTGATTTTGCTCAACGAGATGCTTGTTCAGAAATTCTACCGCGATCGCCCCTGCTATCGAGTTACGATGCCAACTGGGATGGTGTTCGCCTAGATCATCATCGACAGCCTGGCTATGAAACCCCCGAACACTACTGCCAACAGCATATTGTTACTATTAGCCTAGACCAAAATGTCCACAAGGCTGAGCGAGTTTTTAATGGCAGGCTTCAGAGTGAGCGCATAGGCTATGGAGATGTGGTCATACTTCCAGTAAATACCAATCATTTATCACGTTGGGAATTAGAAGCAGAATTTTTAGTTATCAGTCTAGAACCAGCTTTGTTTACTCGCGCAGCTTTTGAGGCAGGAGATTTACAACGTTTCGAGATTGTACCCCGCTTTGCTGCACCAGATCCCTTAATTCAACAGATTGGGCTAGCACTTCAGTCGGAACTCAAATCAGATGGCATGGGTAGTCGTATTTACATAGAATCTCTCACAACTACCCTCTGCATTCACCTACTCAAACATTATTCTGTATCAAATGAAATAATTACTCCATCTCCTCACGAGCAAGGACTTTCTCAATTGAAGTTGCGCAAAGCCATTTCATATATTCAAGAAAACCTGGAGCAAGATTTAACCTTAGCTGAAATTTCAGCAGTAGTGGGAATGAGTATGTATCATTTTTCCCGGCTATTTAAACAGTCAACAGGTTTTGCCCCTCATCAATATGTGATGAATTGCAGAATTGAAAAAGCAAAGAAGCTATTAACTCGCACAGAACAAACCATAGATCAAATCTGCCAGCAAGTAGGTTTTCAAAGTCAAAGTCACTTCACAAATGTCTTCCGAAAATTGATGGGTACAACGCCTAGAGTCTATAGAGAAAAGGTGAAAATCTAATGAAGAAATCAACCGAAAACAAGCATTAGTTGCCTAGTTACAAATGCACTTAGTTACGCCAAAAGAAAGAGAGATATTATTTAAAGTCCTATCAGAACTTTTAGCTACAGTAGCCTTAGAATATAGTTATATTTCTATACAAAATTAAATTTATTTATGCAAATAAATCAAGTAAGAAAAGCGGTAATTCCGGCTGCTGGCTTTGGTACTAGATTATTTCCTGCTACTAAAGTTGTCAAAAAAGAACTTTTCCCAATTATTGACCAAGATGGGAGAGCTAAACCCGTAATCTTAGCAATTGTAGAAGAAGCAATTAGGGCGGGTATTACAGAAGTAGGCATTGTTGTACAACCTGATGATCTGGGAGTTTTTGCAGATTTATTTAAAAATCCACCCACACCAGAACTTTGGCAAAAGCTCTCGTCGTCTAATCAAGAATATAGTGAATATCTGCAAGAATTGGGTAAGAAAGTTGTACTATTAACCCAACAACAACAAGAAGGATATGGTCATGCAGTATTTTGTGCTAAAGACTGGGTTCAAAATGAGCCATTTCTGTTAATGTTAGGTGACCATGTATATAAATCTGATATTAATAAATCTTGTGCGCGACAAATTGTTGAACTTTATGCACAAGTTAATCAAAGTGTAGTCAGTTTAACTACAATGCCAGCCGCAATCATTGACAAAGCGGGATGTGTAACAGGAGTGTGGCAAGAATTCAATTCACTGTTGACAATAACACAACTGGCAGAAAAACCTAGTATTGATTATGCACGCCAGCATCTACAAGTAGAAGGCATGGCAGAAGATGAATTTTTATGTGTATTTGGTTTATATGTATTGACACCAAAAATTTTTGATTATTTGGCAGACAGCATTCAGAAAAATTTCCGCTATCGTGGTGAATTTCAATTAACAACTTGTTTGGATCAATTATGTCAGGCAGAAGGAATGACAGGTTATGTCATGAAAGGTAAATGTTTTGATACAGGTTTACCAGATACCTATCGCCAGACATTAATTGATTTTAGGTAAGATTCAGATTGTATAACTCTACTCTTTCAGAGTGAAAGGTTGCGGTTATGACAGCAAGATTTTGATATTGTTAGCAAAAACTGACAAAGACAAAAGTGCCACACATCGTTACACTCAATTTCAGTCATTGAGAAAGTTGTGATGAGATACAAACTTTTGGGTAAAAGCGGGTTGAGAGTCTCTGAACTCTGCTTGGGAACAATGACCTTTGGTGAAGATTGGGGTTGGGGTGCTTCCCAAGATGAAAGTCGGAGGATTTTTGATACTTTTGTGGAAGCAGGTGGCAATTTCATCGACACCGCTAACGGTTATACAGATGGTACGAGCGAGAAAATTGTTGGTGAGTTAATTGCTCAAGACCGAGAACGTTTTGTTGTTGCTACTAAATACTCGTTCCCTTTGCGGATGAACGACAATAAGAACGATCCTAACGGTAGTGGTAATCATCGCAAGAATTTAGTTCAGTCTTTGGAAGGCAGTTTGAAACGGCTGAATACTGACTACATTGATTTATTTTGGTTGCACGCTTGGGATTTTACAACACCTGTAGAGGAAGTTATGCGATCGCTTGATGATATGGTTCGTCAAGGTAAGGTACTCTACGTTGGGATTTCTGACGCGCCTGCTTGGATTATCTCTCAAGCTAACACGATCGCTCAGTATCAAGGCTGGACACCGTTTGTCGCTTTACAAGTGGAATACAGTTTGATTCAGCGCACACCAGAACGGGACTTAATCCCAATGGCAAAGGCTTTGGATTTAGCTGTAACACCTTGGTCACCTTTGGGTGGTGGCGTACTCACAGGTAAGTATAACCAGCCGCCACAAGTAGGGGATGAACAAGGGCGATTAACAAATGCAGCTACCGGAAGTATTTCTGAACGCAGTTTAGCGATCGCGGATGTTGTCAGTCAAGTTGCTGCCGAAATTGGACGCACACCTTCACAGGTAGCAATAGCTTGGTTACGCGCTCAAAGCGGTGTAATTATTCCGATTATCGGCGCTCGTAAGCTCAGTCAATTTCAAGATAACTTAGCGGCTTTAGATGTGACTTTATCACCAGAACATCTGCAACGCCTGCATGAAGTGAGTCAAATTGAGCTTGGTTTCCCCCATGATTTCTTGCAGGATAATACAATCCGCGATCGCCTTTTTGGTGGCACATTTAGTGCTCTAGATAACCATAGAGCCTGACTGAGCTATTTTGCTTATGAAGAAGATAATAACTGATTGATGCCGAAATTCCCTCTATCTCTAGGAAGTTCCAAAATCTAAAGCAATATTTGTAGACTTATTATGACATCCAAGCAGATACAACATCATGAGCGACAATAAAATTGCATCCCGGCTTTATCCCACCCGCATTGATATTCCTGCCGAAGCGCGATCGCAAATCGTGGTACTTCTCAATCAAACTTTGGCAGCCACTTTAGACTTGAAAACCCAAGTAAAACAGGCCCATTGGAACGTTAAAGGCACTGATTTTTACCAGCTGCATGAATTGTTTGATGAAATTGCTACTGAACTTGAAGAATATGTCGATATGGTTGCTGAACGCGTTACCGCTTTAGGTGGCTACGCTGTAGGAACAGCCCGCGCCGCAGCTAGTAATTCAATTTTACCAGAATATCCTTTTGATATTTTAGATGGTAAAGACCATGTGACCGCTTTGGCAGATCGCTTTGCACCTTATGCTAAACATCTCCGGGAAGCGATCGCCAAAACCGATGACTTGGGGGATCTTGACACTGCTGACCTTTATACTGAAGTTTCTCGCACCATTGATAAACGTCTGTGGTTCTTAGAGGCTCATTTGCAAGTAGCAGAAATCAAAGGCGAGAATGGCGCATCTACTGTGAAAGCAACTAAACAGCCAGTTGGTGTGAAGTGAGAAATTTTGAGATTTCCACTGCTAGCAGTCCTATCTAATTTGTCAAATCTTCGTAGGTAGGGCATTGCCCAGGGTATGATTAATTATTCACAAATGATCTAGGATTGCTATAACAGTAACCTTTTGGTAAGTACGTCACTTTTAAGTGCGTACTTTTCATTTTGTAGTTAAATACATTACTATTTAAATAGTTCAAAAATAACTTTAATACTAAGTTGCGTTGAATGAACACAATCAAAGTGTGAGAAAGCACAGAGCAATTAATGAACACAGAAAATTAACTGTTTGAATGCAACTTAATTAGTAATTTTGCTGAAATGTAATATTTAATGTCACCTGTTAGGCAATAAAAGCTGGAAATAATGATTGCTTAACTGACAGTACCCAATTTGTGAATCTAAAAAATCAACTAAACACAAGGTAGATTTATGTCTCAAAATACTAAGACTTTCGTCATTCATGACAGTAACTCACGCGGTCATACTAAAATTAGTTGGCTCAACAGTTACCACACATTTTCCTTTGGTAGTTTTTACGATCCCAACTACATGGGATTTCGCTCCCTGCGCGTGATCAACGATGATACAGTTGTTCCTGGTGCTGGCTTTGGAACTCATGGTCATCGCGATATGGAAATCCTTACTTATGTTTTGTCAGGCGCTTTAGAGCATAAAGATAGCTTAGGCACAGGTTCGGTAATTCGTCCTGGTGACGCACAGATAATGAGTGCTGGTACTGGTATTACCCACAGTGAATATAATCATTCGCAAACTGAGCCGGTTCACTTTCTGCAAATCTGGATGATACCTAACAAGCTAGGATTAGCGCCAAGGTACGACCAAAAAACCTTTCTACCAGAAGAAAAGCGCGGAAAACTACGTTTAATTGCTGCTAAAGATGGGCGTGATGGTGCTGTGATAGTTCACCAAGATCTCGATCTATACGCATCTATTCTGGAAAAAGGTGATGTTGTTAATTATCACCTCAAGAGCGATCGCCATGCCTGGTTACACGTAGCTCAAGGTGTCGCAACTCTCAATGGTGCGGAACTCAAAGCAGGCGATGGCGTACAAATCAGCGGCGATGAAAAACTTGAAATCAGCACAAACGCCAGTGCAGAAATCTTGCTGTTTGATTTAGCTTAATCGGCTACAAGGCAATAGAGTTGAGGCTGACTGCGTTTTAGAAGACAATACGCTCGAATGGTACTTACTTAAGCAAAAGTTGCTGCCCAGATCCCCGACTTTTTGAAAAAGTCGGGGATCTAAATCTCGCTAAAGTAAGCGATATTCGACAATACGCTCGTTTAATTGGCTCTGTGAATCATTCACAGAGCTATTTTTTTGAAAGATTAAGTTGCTTTAAGATATGAGGAGTTTTATTAAAGAATATAAAAGAAACCTTAAGTCAATCCCTTAATCTATCTAGGGTAAGAAGTAATTAGTTCACAAATTTTAGAAATTAGAGTAGATAGAATTAGTTTTCATATCATATAAAATGACTTATTTTAAAGATAGATACAAATCGTTACCTAAAGAACAGCAATTTTGGCACACAGAATTAGTTAGATATGGCGTAGACTACCATCAAGCTGCTAAAGTCGCCAAGATTCTAGCTGAGAAGAAGCCAGATGAGCTTTTGAGCGAGGAAGAGATTAGGCTGACTAAAGAAGTTTGTGAAGCTTGGTTAAGACAACGCAACCGTTTGGCCTCCATTTCCAGGGCACTTGAGTAAGATTCTGTTCTCAGAAAGACTTATAGGTGAGGCGGATGCAGGGACGCAAAGAGATTCTAATAATAGATTTGAGCCTGGGAAAAATCAGGGTGATATGGCGCTAGTGCTTTATAGCTAACCACTACTCAGGTATGATTGGACTCATTGGGTTTAAAGGCGCGGTAAAGACATAATATATAACACCTGAACCCAAAATCATAATAGCGAGACTGAAAAGGAGTACCCAGCGGTCTGTCGGTTCGTAAGTATCTTCTTCAATATCACGACGAACTGCGAAATAATGGCCAGTGGAAAGCCACACCGTGATTAAACCGACTAGGGAGAACACCAAGCCTAACTTCCACCCATTACCAGGATGAGGTAACAAAGGTACTTGAAAGGCGCGCAGACGGACGATAACGACGCCAAACCCTAAAAGAGCGATCGCGGTTCGCATCCAAGCAAGGTAAGTGCGCTCGTTAGCTAGGTGATCCCGGATGCGTGACGGATTTAGTCTACCAGGCTTTTTTTTCTCTTCAACTTCTTCACTACTTTTTGACTTTAACTGCATCAATAACGCCCTCATCCCCAAAAAGAATCCTCTCCAAAAAATGCCAAAATAATAGCAAATCTCCTTGTAGGTAATTTGCATTTTGTGCGATAGTCGCACTGCCAAAATATTCTTGATTTGCTTGGGCATTTCTTTTAACCTTATTTTAATGCAGATATATAGATAAAATCAAGCCTGAATATTGTTTCATCCTTAGAAAAATTCAAAGTTTAAAAATCAATTTTGAATTACCCCCAAGGTGGTTGACATCATTACATACCCAAATAAAACAGCCAAAGGTAGAAAGCGTTTCACCTGTGCTTACTCTACTTTTGGCTGCAACTCTATTTAAATTGAGAAAGTTCATGCAAACCGCGATCGCTTGCTATACCTCAAGAGTTCTCGCTAGTAGGCACATTAGGAACGCGTGTATCTATAAACGCCTGAGATACGTTAGGGATAAACCACTTTATTTCCTTAGCTTTGACTACTTTAGCGTTAGGAACATTCAATTCAATTGCGGCAGTATCGGGATTACTCTTAATCACCAAGTGGCTACCATCAGCTATCTTGACAGCAACTGGACCTGGGGATTCTTTAGCTTGTCCATCACTACTTGAACTTGCAATTGTGGCATCGTTCGGAAGATAGAATCCATCACAATCCCATTCATTTCTAGTAGACTGACCATCTGCTAAAAAATACAAGCCATTGTCGTATAAAGCATCATCATCCTGTTCCTGACTTGGGTCTTTGCCATAGACAGCTATGGTTTTACCTGTTTGATTACTACATTGACCCCAGTTAATACCTGTTTCTAAAGCATATTTTTGAAAGGTTAATTCATCAATTTTTTGCTGAATGTCTTCTGGGGTGACACTGTCGTTGAGGGTTTTTGCTTCTTTTGCTTTAGAAAGTGCTTTAATCGCTTTTGTGACTTCTACATAGTCAGGGTTCTTGCTAGCTTTTGGTCTATCAGCAAAGGAAGGTTGAGCAAAAGCAAAATTTAGCAAAATCATCAAGACAACTAACAAAGATTTGAAGAGATTCATAAGTTTTATCCTTTGGGATATACTAGCTTTTTTAAGCAAATTTTAATGTCCAGTCTGTTAACTAATGAAACTTTTATCTTCTTGAGATGATGGTTGAATAACTAAAACCACCGATAAAAATAGCGGTCTACGACAGCAATCAGAGATAAAAGCAGAATTTTCATTGACATAAGACATAAAGCACAAAATTACTGCTGTATTCAGTTAAAAAAATGGGCGATCACAGCCAGGTTGATTAACTTATAAACGGTGTAGCATAACTACAAAAAATCAGCCCAGAATTAAACACAGTTCCTCTAACTCGGTGTTAGCAAACAATGTTACGTAGACATTAATGATATATTGCTACTTTGCTCTATTGGAATTTGCAAACTTTGCTTTAGTTGCTTAGACCCGATGTCAAAGGCTTTGATTTATACTTTAGACAAACTAAACGATAGAGTCAAATGCTTTTTTTTGTCAAAATGATAAATACAAGTGATTAAAATTTTGACAATAGATTTTAGGGATAGTTGACATGGCAGGGATGACGCTCGATCAGCTACGCATCTTTCTGGCTGTGGCGGAGAATCTACACTTTACTCGTGCAGCAGAAGAGCTTTATATTACTCAGCCTGCTGTCAGTGCTGCGATCCAAAGCTTAGAGCAGGAATACCGAGTCAAGCTGTTTCATAGAATTGGTCGCCATATCGAGATTGCGGAGGCTGGAAAGTTACTCAAAGTGGAGGCGCAGAAAATTCTTGACCAAGTTAGCTTGACGGAACGAGGGTTGCGGGAACTGAACAATTTGCAACGCGGGGAATTAAAACTAGGATCGAGTCTGACAATCGGGAACTATTGGCTTCCGAGTAAGATTAGCGAGTTTAAAAGCCAATATCCTGGCATCTCCGTTAACTGTACACTCGCCAATGCAGAGACAATTTGTGTCGGGACAGCAATGGGACAATTTGATTTGGGTTTAGTGGAAGGAGATGTCAAGCCAGAACTGCAAAACTCGATGGAGTATGAAATCGTGGGAAGCGATCGCTTACAAATTGTTGTGGGTAAAACACACCCTTGGTTTGAGCGTGGCGAAATTTATCTAACAGAACTGACTCAAACTCCTTGGGTGATGCGAGAACCGGGTTCTGGAACACAACAAAGATTTGAGGAAGCTTTGCAAAATTGGGGAATCAATCTTAGCGAATTGGATGTGATGTTAGTCTTCACCAGTGGTGAGATGGCAAAAGCCGCAGTCGAAAGTGGTGTAGGAGCCACAGGAATTTCTGAGTTAATGGTAAAAAAAGAAATCTTGCTTGGGACTCTACGTGCAATGCGAGTTATTGATAACAGAGACGGCTCTAGTGTGAGTGTAGAAATAGTACGACCCTTTTTCAAACTCAAACATCGTCAGCGTTTCCAAACAGCACTCTCAAAAGCTTTTGAACAGATGTTGATTTCATCTCTATTGGATAATTCATCTCAAAATTCATCAACATTTGCCATCAAAGGGCAACTGTCTTAGCTAGATTGTATTTCTTTGAGAATGTCATTGGATATACATTATCAGCAAATAGCTTTCTCAATCAATCTCCCTCCAAATGCTTATTGTTGGAGGGTTTTATATTTTATTTACTAAAGTAATTTAAGTGTAAAAAATAAAATTTTAACAGTATATAAACATGATAATAAACTACATTTGTTACCACCTATATCTAGGCAGCGATCGCCTGTTAGCAAAAATAGAACATTTTTCGCAAGAATTTAAAAGACAGCTGCATCATCATATTTGTAAACTGGATTTTATCACTCACCTTTCGGTAGATTAGCGTAACTTACAAAGGGAGTATATTTGAGGTGGTATACTACATAATTTCTCATCAAGCTTCATGCTAAATCAGTAAATTAAATTTCAATCAGCTTTAATTCTTCCTAACTCATTGGTAGTTAAATTTTCTTAGGTTCTTTGCATACCATGACATCCCCTGAACATCAAACTGATTTTGAAGAACGTCTTCCAGAGTCATCATTTGAGCCACCTCCACAACAACGGCGGTGGCTTCGGTTATTGTTAGCTGCACTATTATTGCTTGGCGGTGGAGCAGCTATAGTTTGGCGTTTGGTAACTCCTCAACATCAAGCAGCTGCACCAGCTAATGCTCCACCGGGAGTACGAGTCAAGTTAGCCCCAGTACAAGCAGGCACAATTGAGGAGAGTTCCGATTTTATTGCTAACTTAGAATCCCGGCGCTCAGTCAAGCTGCAACCAAGAATTCAAGGACAAGTTACACAAATATTTGTGCGCTCGGGAGATACCGTTGCTGAAGGAACGCCAATTGTTCAAGTAGACCCAAGACAGCAACAAGCAGCAGTTAGTGGATTAAATGCTGGGGCCCAGGCGGCCAGAGCACAACTACAAAATGCCCTAGCTACACTTAAATCTCTCCAAGCCGATCGCTTATCTAATGTTGCTGATGTGCGATTGAACCAGCAAGATTATGACAGATATACTAGCCTCGCCGACCAAGGAGCAGTATCTCGGCAGACTAGAGATCAATATGCCAATCGGCTAGCTACAGCCAAAGCGCAACTCAACGCCATAGATTCCAAGATTCAAGCACAGCAAGCGAGCGTATCCCAGGCAGAAAAAGCTTTGCAGCAAGCTGAGGCAAATACTAAGCAACAAGTAGTCGAGCTTCAGTACTACAAAATTCCTGCTCCTATTCCGGGGACAGTTGGTGATATTCCCGTAAAAGTCGGTGATTTTGTGAATACTTCCACACAATTAGCTACGATCACTCAAAACCAACCTTTAGAAGTCAACATCTCTGTACCCCTTGAGCGGGGACCGCAATTGCGTAAAGGATTACCAATCGAAGTAATGGACGCCCAAGGGCAACCTTTGGGTAGAAGTCAAGTATTTTTCATCTCTCCAACTATCGGTAATGGTACCCAATCAATCCAAGTCAAGGCACTCTTGAATAACTCGCAAGGTAAGTTGCGAGCAGATCAATTAGTGCGGGCTAGAGTGATTTGGAATCGGAAATCTGGAGTTTTAATTCCGACAACAGCAGTGTCTCGTGTAGCAGGGGAAACTTTTGTTTATGTAGCGCAAACAGAAAATAACCCACAAGGTAATTCCCAATTAGTAGCTCGGCAAAAGCGAGTGAAGTTAGGCAATATTCAAGGCAATAATTACCAGGTTATTGAAGGATTACAGCCAGAAGAAAAAATTATCGTCTCCGGGTTGCTGAATCTCAGAGACGGTGTTCCTGTCATTCCAGAGTAGGAACTAGGGGCTAAAAGCAGGACAAGTCAGACAGGGGGAAATAACCGCCCCATGCCCCATTTCCAATACCCCATGCCCAATACTTGAGCAACGATTCCCATGTTTGTTGACTTCTTTATCAGGCGACCTGTATTTACAAGTGTCTGCTCCATCATCATCCTTTTGGTAGGAGCAATTAGCATCCCAACACTGCCCACAGACCGCTATCCCGAAATCAGCCCGACGCAAATTAACGTTACTGCTAATTATGTGGGGGCGAGTGCTGAAGTTGTCGAAAACACCGTTACAACTGTTTTAGAGCGCCAAATTAACGGGGTTGAGGGCATTAAATACATGACCTCAAACAGTAGTAACAACGGTACTAGTACGATTACAGTCACATTTGATGCAGCGCGCAACAAAGATATTGCGGCAGTAGATGTGCAAAATCGGGTTTCTGTTGCTCAACCGTTGCTACCAGACGCCGTGCAGCGAACTGGAGTCACTGTTAGCAAACAATCCAACAACATCCTCTTAGCAATGGGGTTGTATGCCGATAAAAAGGCTTTTGACAACGTCTTTTTAAGTAACTACGCCGACTTATATCTAGTAGATGCCCTCAAAAGAATCAAAGGTGTAAGTGAGGCGCGAATTTTTGGTGAACGCCGCTACGCTATGCGTCTGTGGCTCGATCCCAATCGTCTTGCTAGCCGCAACCTTACAGCCCAGGATGTAATTGATGCACTCAACGAACAAAACTTACAGGTGGGTGCTGGGCAAATTGGACAGCAGCCAACAGATAAGGATCAGATGTATCAAATAGATCTGAGAGCAGTTAGTAGGCTTACAGATGTCTCCGAATTTGACAATGTAGTTCTCAAAACAGCTGCTGATGGCTCACTGATCACACTCAAAGATGTGGGTCGAGCGGAACTGGGAGCAGAAAACTATAACTCGTTTCTGCGATTTAGAGGTAACGAAGGTGTAGGTATAGGGATATTTCCAACGCCCGGGAGTAACGCCTTGGATGTTGCTAAGGCGGTGAAAGCAGAAATGGTGAAACTGGCACAAAGCTTTCCGCCAGGGATGAAATATCAAGTAGCTTTTGATACTACATCATTCGTGGAAGCTTCGCTAGCAGAAGTTTTGAAGACGTTGGTGGAAGCGATCGCTCTTGTCGTCCTGGTGATTTTTATCTTCTTACAGGATTGGCGCACGACGTTGATTCCAGTGATTGTAATTCCCTTAGCGTTGGTCGGTACATTCGCCTTTATCAAGGCATTTGGGTTTTCGATTAACACTCTAACGATGTTTGGCATCACCTTGGCAACAGGGTTAGTGGTTGATGACGCAATCATCGTCGTGGAAAATATCTCTCGCTTGATTGAAGAGGAGGGGATGTCACCGCGCCAAGCGGCTTCTGAATCAATGCGCGAGTTGTTTGGGGCGGTACTGGCAACTTCTTTGGTATTGATGGCTGTATTTGTTCCCGTGGCATTCTTTCCTGGTTCCACAGGGCAGATTTATAAACAGTTTGCATTAACGATCGCCTTTTCGATTGCCATTTCTACCTTTTTGGCTCTGACCCTGACGCCTTCGCTCTCCGCCTTACTACTGCGTCCCGGACAAAAACCTCGTGGTTGGTTAGGCAAGATTTTTGGGATAGTAAATAGATTTATTGATTGGATGCGCAGAGGGTACGAGCGATCGCTGTTTCGTTTAAACCGTGTCGCGGCGATCGTTGTCTTATTATTTGTCCTGTCCTTGGGTTTGACAGCCTGGGTTTACACCCGCGTACCCACAGCATTTATTCCTGAAGAAGACCAAGGCTATTTCATCACCATTATTCAAGGGCCGGAAGGAGTTTCACTCAACTACACCAGCAACGTCATGGCTCAGGTAGAAAAAGAAATCCTGAAATTGCCAGAAGTAGTTGGTACATTCGCCATTGGTGGCTTTGGTTTTAGTGGTAACACTGCTAACAGTGGCGCAATTTTTACCACCCTCAAACCTTGGAATGAGCGCACTGGTGAGGAGCAATCAGCACAAGGCATTATGAATAAACTGCGGGGAGTGCTATCGGCAATTCCAGAGGCGAGAATTTTACCAGTTAACCCCCCAGCTATCCAGGGTTTAGGTAGTTTTGGTGGCTTCCAATTTGAGCTACAAGATAGAGCTGGTAACAATGGCTTAGCTACAATGACGCAAGTTATGGGTCAGTTACTCCAACGTGGTAATCAGACACCAGGATTACAAGCTGTGTTTAGCACATTTAGTGCCAACACACCGCAGATGGTAATTGAAGTAGACCGCAGCAAAGCCAAAGCCCTGCAAGTTAAAGTCAACGACATCTTTAATACCTTACAGAGTTACTTAGGTTCGCGGTATGTCAACGACTTTAATTTGTTACAGCGGACTTACCGCGTGTATGTGCAAGCAGATGCAAAGTTTCGCTCTAATCCTGAAGATATTGGTAAGTTGTACGTGCGATCTGCTACCAATCAGATGATACCTCTAAGCAACTTAGTGACGGTTACTTCCACAACTGGGGCGCAAACCATTACTCACTACAACTTGTTCCGCTCGATTGAAATCAACGGTTCAGCAGCTCCTGGCTTCAGTTCAGGACAAGCAACCACAGCAATGGAGCAATTGGCGAAAGAGGTTTTACCCGCAAGTATGGGTTATGAATGGTCGGGGATTACCGCCGAAGAACAACAATCTGGGGGTTTAGCGCCTTTAATTTTTGGATTGGGGCTTGTCTTCGTATTTTTGGTACTGGCTGCTCAATACGAGAACTATGTCGATCCACTAATTATTATGTTTGCCGTTCCCCTAGCTATCTTAGGGGCATTGTCGGCACAGTCACTACGGGGTCTAGCCAACGATGTATTTTGCCAAGTTGGTTTAGTAATGTTGATTGGTCTGGCTAGTAAAAACGCTATTTTGATTGTGGAATTTGCTAACCAACTGCGAGAACGTGGTGTTCCTCTGGTCAAAGCAGCAATCCAAGCAGCTGAGGAGCGCTTGCGACCGATTCTGATGACATCCTTCGCTTTCATCCTCGGTCTTTTGCCCTTGGTAGAAGCCGAAGGTGCAGGTGCAGCTAGCAGACAATCTCTTGGTACAGCTGTAGCTGGTGGGATGATTGTTTCTACTTTATTGAGTCTGTTTGTCGTACCGATTTTGTATATCGTAGTCAGCAGAATCCGCGATCGCTTTCGCCCCCACCAGCAACCGCCGCAACTGCCAGAACCCAGCCAGGATGGCAAAGTTCCACACTCGGCCCATAGGTAATCAAATAGCCGCAAGGACGTGGAGATAAAGAGACACAAAAAGAAGGATCTCCTAAAAAACTCTCCGCGTCCTCATGTCTTGAAGTCAGTCCCAATAATCAGCAACACAAAGCGAGATCTAGATATGCCATCCTTAGCAGGAAAAGTTGCAATTGTCACTGGTGCATCGCGGGGTATTGGCAGAGCGATCGCACTCAAGTTAGCTAGTAACGGTGCATCTGTTACCGTTAACTATGCAGGTAATACAGCTAAAGCCCAAGAAGTTGTTGCCGAAATTACTCAGCAGGGAGGACAGGCCTTACCTGTACAAGCGGATATCAGCCAAGTAGCTGAGATCAAGCGGCTTTTCGATCAAACTATTGAAAAATTTGGTAAGGTCGATATTTTAATCAACAATGCTGGAATCGTTATTTATCAGCCGATCACCGAAGTCACAGAGAGCGATTTCGACCAACTTGTGGCAGTGAATATTAAAGGTACTTATTTTGCTTGTCAACAAGCTGCCCAAAGAATGGCAGAGGGAGGACGGATCATCAACTTTTCTTCTTCAACCACGGCGATGATGCTCCCAACTTATAGCGCTTACGTCGCCACAAAAGGTGCTGTAGAACAAATAACACGAGTCTTAGCCAAAGAACTGGGTACAAAGAAGATCACAGTCAATGCTGTTTCTCCAGGCCCCACAGATACAGAACTATTCCGTGACGGTAAAACCGAAGAACAAATCAACCGTTTAGCCCAAATGGCAGCTTTGGGAAAACTAGGAGATGCACAAGAAATCGCTGACGTGGTAGCATTCCTAGCTAGCGATGAAGCACGGTGGATTACCGGACAAAATATCCGTGTCAACGGTGGAATCGCCTGATGTAATCTCACAAAGATATCAAGAGATATCAAAATAAAGAATTTCTCAAAGCATAAACTAAATGAGCACTAATAAATTAAAACTAGAATTTGCCGACTGCAAAACTTTTCAGTTTTATAATTGTCCTGGTGCAGCTAACAAAACGGGTAGCTCAATGTAGCATAAAAAACGTTGTATAAAACGTTTCTAAATAATCAGAGTATCCTCTCATTTACCCGGATTTAAAGTCTGTATTTTCCAAGCAAAATATCACGTTACAAGCATCCCATAATTATGGATTTGTCTAACTTTACTACACTGCAAAACTTAGAAGCTGCCTTCGGTGGTGAATCGATGGCGAATCGGAAGTATCTGTTTTTTGCTGAAGTGGCGCGTAAACTTGGGTTTACAGACTTGGCGAAACTTTTTAAAGAAACAGCAGAACAAGAAACAGAACATGCTTTTGCACACTTTGTTTTGCTACACCCAGAATTAGTTATCAATGATCCATCAGCTTTAACTGATGAACAAAAGCGGGAAATTGTATCTCGTTGTTTATCATTAGCAATTGAAGGCGAAACTTATGAATACACCACAATGTATCCAGAATTTGCCGCTTCCGCCCAACGCGATCGCGATAACTCTGCGGCGGAAGAATTCCTCAAGCAAGCGAAAGAATCTACCGATCATGCCAATACATTTCGAGAAGCAGCACATCGTTTTGGCTTGCTAAAATTTATCGAAAATTACCACGCCGATCGCTACGCTGAAGCTTTAGAAGTTCTGAACGGCGGACAAGCAGCAACTAGAGTTGCAGGTGATGATCCCAAAACTCGGAAATGGATTTGCAGACAATGCAGTATGATTTACGATCCCGTTGCTGGCGATCCTGATTCTGGTATTGCACCTGGAACACCATTTGAAGAAATTCCTGATGACTGGAAGTGTCCAATCTGCGGTGCTACCAAAAAGACTTTTCAACCATTTGAGGAAAAAGTCGCTGCCTAAGATTGTAATGGGGAGCATCTCACTTTTTTACAACGTCATTGCGTTGGCGGAACGCCTACGTCGTACCTCCTCGCTGCGGACAGTTATACTATCGTTGCAAAATAAAAACTGGGATGCACCCATTGTAACGTGGCGGTTCTCGTGAGGATGAATGGTGTCTAATTAAGCTCAAACTCATAGCGCAGAAACGTTTTACCCGACACGCCATTTGCTACCCTGGGGGAAGTTTCCTTCTCACAGGTGTAAGTTTTTATTTATCGACATTTCTTGAGTAAAAAATAAACCTATGTATATTGGCTAGTAAAATCCAAGAGCTGTTTGTCTAAACAAGTAAACAGCTTAATATCAAGCTGGTTATGGCTCATATCAAAAGTAGACACGAAAAAAGTTCTAATAAATCTCAGTTTTTATACGGATGAGCAATGTTTTTGAAAGTATATCTGGGATGAAGCGACATGAAATATTAGTCTACGAGGTGGCGTCATGAAATATGTTTCTTGGAATACTCTTGCCAGAACTGCTTTAAATGGTTTTTATGCACATGGAAGAGGTGCTGTGTATTTCTCTAAAGATGGCAATGTACATTATTGCTGGGAAGGTCAGATATCCTTAGCTGTTTTGTTTTATGACCCAGAGACTGAGTTTGTACTAGTCAAAGAATGGGTTAACCCTGACACCCAAAGCACTCATTTTGCTACTGCTATTATGCCTTTAGGGTCAAATGTTGTTTTACAGTTTTAAAATAAGTAGAGCTTGCTCCTTCTAGGTGTGACATCAAGCAAAACCACCAGGAGAATTTTGAGAAATTGATATAGGACTAAAAAGTGTCGTTGCAACCTCTAATAGTCTTTGTATAAAGCATTCAAGGTTTTGTAGATACGAACGTCAGCTTAAATGATCGCAACAGTGTGTTTCCCTAAAATAAAAAGGCTCGAATAGCTGTTACAAAGTACAACGACAAGCCTTGTAAAGTAAAAATCCCACACCTATAACTAAAGGTGTGGGAGAGCCAAAGTAATTTGTAATTGATAGTTCATATCATGTCCGGTTGAACACTTGTCATTGCGACCGGAGGGAAGCAATCGCAAAGGTGTTGGGATTGCTACTCTGCGAGAACGACTTCGGCGAACGTTCCACTTCGTTGCACTCGCGGCGGACATATCGCAACTAATTTAGCGGACATAATATCATAATTCGTAATTACAATTAGTGCTTGCTTTGACCCCGCCACTAATTGAAGACCACTAGATTTTAAATTTAGCGGTTGCTTTGTCTCCATTAATTACGAATTACGAATTACGAATTAGTAATTATTTTCTCATTCCTTATATTTTCATACTCGGTACATCCTGATCTTCACCTTGATATTCCGGAAGATCGTTGGGTGCACCGCAAGCGGAAATATTGCCAGTAAAATTCACATCTGCTGTCAATTCTGGATGTTGTTCTTTACGTTGGGCGATTTGTTCGGAAGTGAGAATTTTGGACTCGTCAAAACCTAACTCAATTTCTGTATGCAGTCCTTTGTATTTCACCCGCTTCAGGTTGTAGAAGCGTTTATTAAGAGTAGTTTGGGCAAAAGCCTTCAAGCAGCCTAAAAGGTATTTCCGCTTAAAGGGATCTTTGACAAACCAATACTCAATAGTCTTACGCAGATAGAAACGGGCGTAGTTCCGTAGCACTCCTTTAAGAACATCCTCCCGTTCCATTGCGTTCGGCTTCATGATTGGGGTGACAAAGTTATATTGCGAATAATCCCGCACCTCTACGCGATCGCCTAATTCTTGAAATAACTCGGAAAAAGGCCAAGGGGTAAACATATTCCAGTTCACCATGTCTGCTTTCCAGTCCAGCGCCATTTTATAGGTTTGTTCAATTGTCTCTGGGGTTTCGTTTTCTAAACCCATGATGAATTGAGCTTCGGCAACGATACCATTTTGCTTTAACAGTTGGATCGCCCGCTTATTTTGTTCAATTGTCGTTTCTTTGCGAAACAAATTTAACTTTAACTGGGCGGCGGCTTCTGTACCTAAAGAAACATGAACTAGTCCGGCTTTGCGGTAAAGGGGTAATTCTTGCTCATCTCGCAAAATATCTGTGACGCGTGTATTAATTCCCCAATGTACGCCCAAATTACGTTCGATTAATTCGTTACACAACGCAATAAATTTGGGCTTGTTGATTGTCGGTTCTTCGTCAGCCAGAATGAAAAAGCCCACCTTGTGTTTTTTCACCAAAATTTCAATCTCATCAACAAAGCGCTTGGGAGAACCGGAACGGTATTTACGCCAAAATTTCCACTGGGAGCAAAAACGACAGGTAAATGGACATCCCCTAGCATAGTTGGGAACAGCTACCCGCACATTAAGAGGAGTATAAATATATTTGCTCCACTCTAAAAGATCCCAATCTGGAGTGAGGGTATCCAGATCAGCAATTGGCGGATGGGCTGGTGTGGCAACTACTTGACCATCTTCAAGGAAAGCAATACCTAAAATATTGCGGCGATCGCTTTCATCTGTACCATTGGCGATCGCTTGCAGTAAATTAACTGTAATCTCTTCTCCTTCGCCGCGGATAATGTAATCTACCCAAGGTGCTTCATTCAGCACTTCATTGTACATATAGGTAGGATGAACCCCGCCCATAATTGTCTTTGCTTGCGGGCAAACTTCTTTAACAATTTTCAGAGTTATCTGCGATTGGTAGATCATCGGCGTGATCGCCGTTGCTAATACAACATCCGGCTGATACTTAGCGATCGTTTCCGCTAAGACATCATCAGGAATATAATCTGTCATTGCATCAACAAAGCGGATATTGGTAAAACCAGCCTGCTTTAAGGCTCCACCAACATAAGGAACCCAACTAGGTGGCCAATTCCCAGCAATTTCCGCACCACCAGAATGATAGTTGGGTTGAATCATCATGATACGCATAATTTTCTTCCTGCTGCTTGAAAGAGGGTAACAGAAGGATGAAGGCAGAGGAGCCAGTGCGTTGCGGAGGTTCCTCTGCCTTCTGCCTTCTTCAAATCGCTTTAGAAAAAGCTGCATTTTTTCGCTTTCTAGTATGAGCATCGAAGATGGACGCAATATTGCGGATGAGTAATTTGCCGCTCGGTGTCACCTCAATACCATTGGGTATCATCCGAATTAGTCCATCAGCTTCTAGCAATTTCAACTCAGATAATTCTCTGGCAAAATATTCATTAAAATCCGTATCAAAAGCTATATGATATTTTTCTTCTATCTCATTAATTGACAGTTGGAACTGACACATCAATTCCATAATTACAGTGCGGCGGAGGATATCATCTCGATTTAGAGTTACTCCTTTTTTAATTGGCATAATACCTGTATCAATTGCTTGGTAGTAACTCTTGAGTTGCTTAATATTTTGAACATAAACGTCATGCAGCATACTAATGGAAGTAATTCCCAAGCCAAATAAATCGGATTCTGGTTTTGTTGTGTATCCCTGGAAGTTTCTGTGGAGTTTTCCCTGTTGTTGGGCAATGGTTAGTTCATCATTGGGTTTGGCAAAGTGATCCATACCAATAAACCAATAACCATTTGCAGTTAATTCTTCAATAGTCATCTGAAGAATATCTAGTTTTTCCGAAGCCTGAGGTAATGCTGATTGCGGAATCTTTCGCTGTACAGGCTTCATCCAAGGTACATAAGCAAAGTTAAAAACAGCAACTCTATCAGGATCGAGTTTTATGGTTTTTTCAATTGTGTTTTTAAAGGTAGTAAGGCTTTGAAAAGGTAAGCCATAAATTAAATCAACGTTAGCGCTCTCAAATCCAGCATCCCGAATCCATTCCATCACATCAAAAAGCATAGATTCCGGTTGGACGCGGTTAATAGCCGTTTGTACTTGATAGTTAAAATCTTGAATTCCAAAGCTAATGCGGTTAAAGCCTAAGCTTTTTAGGAAAAAGATATAGTTTTTATCAACATATTTGGGATTAATTTCAATGGAAACTTCCGCCTGAGCATCAAAGTTGAATTGACGATTGATAGTATTCCATAAAAAATCCATTTGCTGCATACTTAAATAATTAGGCGTGCCACCTCCAAAATGAAGTTGATGAACTTGGCGTTTCGAGGAAATTAACCCAGAAAATTGTTGGAGGTTGCGAACTACATAGTTTAAATATGGATCTACGATTTCTTTTCTTTTGGTGATAATTGTATTGCAACCGCAAAAATAGCAAGCAGTTTCACAAAAAGGGATATGGAAGTAGACAGAGAGCGGAGTATTTTTACAATTGCCAACTGCAATACTCGATCTTAAATCTAATTCGCCAAAATTTTCTTGTAACTCCGTTGCTGGTGGATAACTTGTATATCGAGGCAAAGCTTGGTCATAGTTTCTAAGTAACTCCGAGTTGAATTGGACTGTTTGCGTTGCAAGTTTCATGATGCTAATAACCTTGAATGTTTTAGTCCTGTGTTAGTAACTATAGGAGAATGTAAAAATTACGCCTGCTGAGTACACATCGTAGGCATCGTCCACCAAAAGCTCAGATGATGGACATTTGAAGTACTGAATTAGTTAATCTTTCATCAGTGCAGGTATCCAATTTGTAGAGAAAAGATACCTACACTCAAAAAAATCGCCAAAATCAAGAGTTTCCCTAAATTTTATTTTTGAGGTTTGATGCTTATTCCGCCGCAACTAGTTCTGTGCTACCAGGTTGATCTTGACATGTAATCAAATCAAAAACGCGATCGCCAATTGCAGCTTTCACATCTGGTTCTAACTCCTGGACAACATTGCGATTGAGTTCAAAAGCATAATTTGCCTCTGCAATAATTTTTTCAGCTAAAGCATCATCTACTGGTAACGAATTCAAAGCATCACGATATTGAGCTTTAAATGCTCTGATGGCTTCAACAGTAGGTAGAGCCTCAAATTCATGCAGTCCAGTTCCTTGATTCGGTGGTAAGTCCATCGCTGAACGGACAATTTTTTTCAAACTCTGACCCCCAGACAAATCTCCCATATAGCGAACATAAGAGTGAGCAACTAGTAATGCAGGTTCTGTGTTTGCTACTTCTTGAATTCGAGCAACATAAGCTTTACCTGCTTCTAGCGCCAATATTTGCTCGTGCCAGTCCTCACCGTAGTAAAAAGCGAGGTCTTTCTCCAAATTTGCTTTACGGTTCAACAGCGGAAAATAAATCAGACTGATTACAGGATGAGTGCTATGACGCTGAAGCTGTTCTTCCAACGTACTGTAAACCAAATACAAGTTCGCTATCAATTTACGAAACGGCTCTTTTTCTACTATCCCTTTCAGGAAACATTTCATAAACGCCGTATTCTCCGCCATTGTATGGGAGTGTTTTGTTCCTTCCCGTAACCTAGTTGCTAATTCGCTACTCATACTCGATTCCTAACTTTTTAATACCTATATAACTTTATGGCTATATAAGTATTTAGATAAACTAAACTTTTCAAAAATTAACCTGAGGTTGGCAAAGTTTCAAAAGCCTGATTAGGGTTTATACCAATTCACTAAAACTGTGATACAGATAAAGAAGGAATAAATATCAACGAGT
>NZ_MTAW01000126.1 GCF_002154725.1 Nostoc sp. 106C
GAGTTTTTTCTTTTGATTCTTTTATTCAGAATACCCGGAAAGTGACAGAAGAGGGGTATATCGCTATTATTCTCTATAAATCTTCTTCAGATGCACCTAATTATCAACCTTTATATCAAGAAAGCTTTGTGCTAATTAAAGCTGCTTCTTTAGAGTCAGCAAAAGTAAAGGCTTTAGCTCATGGTAAAAATGAAAGCGTCAGCTATACAAATGAAAATGGAGAAACTATTACTTGGACTTTGCAGCTAGTATTAGATGTGAATTCAGTTTTGTATAATGACATTGATTCATCTGAGGATGTTATTGATTTATATACTCGACATTTTCGCAATTATAACGCTTACCAATCATTTGAGCCATTATTATATCAAGAGCAACTTTAGGATTTATGCATTTTCAATTATCTAAAGTACCAGATGCTTGTATCCTTAAAATTGCCAGCATCTAATTGTCAATATTACCGTTTGTTGTGCCCAATATAGATAAGTAGACAGGCATAATTAAACACAATGACACGGCATATTATGTTTATTTATTCCGTTCTACTTAGTCTACTAAAATAGACTTAAACTATTAGCCAGAGAATTGATACTCTAGCGGGATAGCAACGAAGTCAGAGATTTTAAAAAATCTAGGTAAAATGACAAGGCTTCTGGTTCCTGTTCGCGTAGCGTGCGCTTGGCGCAGGGCGTTAATGTACAACTTCACATTAAATTAATATATGTGCGATTCCGCCCGAACCTTAGCTAGTAGGTGTGACCGGACTTTGACGCGCAGGACGTTTGCGATCCCAAATTTTAGAACGCAAGTCTGTTTGCGCTAATGTTAAAGTGGAAGTTAATTCAGACTACGCAAAACACGGAAATGTGAACCCTGAAGTTAATTCAAGGAACCTTAAAGTTGATTCTGCCTACGCGAAACACGGAAACGTCAACCCTGAAGTTAATTCAAGGAACCCTGAAGTTGATTCAGACTACGCGAAACACGGAAACGTCAACCCTGAAGTTAATTCAAGGAACCCTAAAGTTGATTCAGACTACGCGAAACACGGAAACGTCAACCCTGAAGTTAATTCAAGGAACCCTGAAGTTGATTCTGCCTACCCGTAATAGGGAAAGGTGAAAAAATTACGGACACTTTCCTCAACGAGGGGAACCCCCGCACGCAATACTGCTCGTTTAAGCATTTTTAACTCGGAATTGGGTTTGGGGAAAAGGTTAAAGGGGAAAGGGTAAAGGTTTTTTCTTTCCCCTTTCCCCTTCCCCTTTTCCCCTTAACCGACAAGTATTGCCCCCGCACGGAAGTGTCTTCCTCTGCGCCTCTGGAGTTAAATCAATTATTTTTGAACCGCAGAGGACGCAGAGAACGCAGAGAAAAAACAGATTTTGTCAATAATTCCTTTTCAGCAAATTGCTCAAGATATTAAAGTTCTTGTCCAGCCCACCGACAATATCCATAATCTCGATCAAGTTGCGTGGTGGACGAGAAATTAGCGAATCCACAGCAATCAAGCTTTGAAAATTCACGTGAATATCACCAGTACGCTCAGTTTTACCATCCTGTTGATAGAACTTCACCCCTGCCAGCTGCATAATCTTAATTAGTTCTTGAGCAATGATGCCATAGCCAATCGTGGTCGGATGTATGCCATCTAGGGAAAATAAACCCCCTTGGGTACGACCATTTGGCCCTGAAAGAAAGAAGCGAGAATCAGGTACAGGTGTCAGCGCCTGAAGTTGAGCAGGTAATGGGTAAGCACCGCCAACTTCCTCCCACCACTCTGGTTTGGCTTCGGGATCTTGTAAATAACGGCGGGATGCTAACCTATCTAATAATCCCGCAATATCAAATAAATACCAATCCTTACCTTCAGTACGAGCCTGGCGCACGGCATCGGTTATATAGTCGTTATACTGGTCAATGGCGCTATCAATTGCTCTGGCTTCCTGCCCTGTGAGGTATGGGTGTTTGTTTGGGTCAAAATCTTGATCCTGTATCCAAGGTAAGGTGTAGTAAGGAAAGTATCGAGAACCTGGTCTTACCTTTTGATCTACCCCACGAGCGAAAGGCACAATCGTGATATGAGGTACTGTACCAAAAATTACATGGCGAGCGCGGATTTTTTTGACTTCAGTAACTAACTGGTCAAGTTCTGCTTTAAAGTGAATAGGACGCCAAACAGTATACTTATCATTGATCTCCATATCGTCATAGCCAGTATCACTCCAGGCAACATTAAAAGTGAGAATACTGCCCAAAGCATTATTACCACCAATGAGCACAACCAGCGTTTCAATCCCTTCCGTTTCTGGCGTACCTTCATCAGCTAAAGCTGCGGCTGCTTGTACTGGCGAGAGTGCTACACCATTGCTGTCCCGTGCTGAGTTTAAAGTCCGAATCGCTGCCCGTTCATTATGATTTTCAACCATCACCCGCAGATAATCATCCTTTGGCGGATTATTTTTGAGAATATTGATGCAGATGTCTGCATTACGCGATATAACATTGCGCACATCCCATCCATATACGGCTAGGTTATGATTTATTCCTTGTTGAATGGGGAATAGCGAACCTTCACCACGTTCCCAATAGTTTTCATTGACATCTAAGTATTTGCGTAAAAATAAGGCAGCACCAACAAACTCTAACGGGTTAATAGTAGGACCAAACTTTTTCTCTAAGTCATGGGCTAAGCGTTCCACATTTAATGGCAATCCATCTCCTGGACTCTGATAAGTAGGATAGCGTAGTTCCCCCCAACCCAATTCTTTTGCAATAATTGCCGGATATGAAAGTTGCGTATTAAATATTGCTCCACTTTGGAAACCTTGTGTGATTGAGTCCCCTACTGTCACCAGTCGGTTTTTGGGAGTTCCCACTTTTGTGATATTAACAGGTATACCCAGGGTTGGGTCTGTGACAGGTTTGCGTGGTTGCACAGAGATAACCACATCAGGTGGGGTTTTGGGATCTAATATAGAATTTGATACATTTGTCATGACTGCTTACTGCATTAAGTAACGAACTCAAGATAGAATACTTCGGTTAACCAAATTTAATCAGTAGATATACATAAATCTCAACTACTAATTTTTTTCCCTACTTCTACTTCATAACTATTCTGTAAATTACAGCTACAAATTTTTCTCCCCTACTGCTTTGAGGAGATGTTACACAAAAAAAAGTTTTGTTAAATTGCAGGAATTTCTTGCCAGTAACTTGTAGTTAAAACTTTTTATATTTAATTTTAGCGATTTCAGCTTATTTTATGACTTTTGTCAGATCTGATTTAAAAACATTTATGTTATAAAATTTCTCTAGTTATGGCATTTTTGAGGATGGAAAATTTATTTTCTTTATTCAAAAGTATAAAAGAGTGTTATCAAAAAATGTCAGACGTTTAAACTATTATGAAAATGAGTGGAGGACAGAAACATGAAATTTGGAATTGATAGTGGGCATAATTGCCCTCCAGATACTGGAGCTAGAGGGATCAGATTTGAGGATAACTTAACCTTAGATGTCGGAAATAGAGTTATCTCCAAGCTCCAAGCTTTAGGGCATCAAGTCATTGTTTGTAGACCTGATAGGGCTAGTACGGTAACTGAATCACTGGCTAAAAGATGCGATAAAGCAAATACTGCCAAAGTTGATGTGTATGTATCGATTCACTTTAATTCTTTTAATGGGCAAGCAAATGGCACAGAAGTATTTGCTGGTAGCGAAACTAGTACGAAAATTGCTAAACCTGTATTAGATGAAATTGTCAAATTAGGTTTTTTTAATCGTGGAGTTAAGAGTGGTTCTCACTTATATGTCTTGAGAAATACAAATATGCCTGCGATTCTGGTAGAAGGTTGCTTTGTCGATTCGCAGAAAGATATGAATCTTTATAATCCAGAAGCGATCGCTAATGCCATTGTCAAAGGCTTAACAGGTAAATTACCAACTACTCCTGTAAACCCTGTACCAGATGAGGAGCAGAATGTAGATACCACTATTTTGAGATTGCAAAAGACTTTAAATCAACTGAAAATAACCGATAAAAACGGTAAACCTTTAGTAGAAGATGGACTAGCTGGTGGTGCTACAAGTTCTGCGGTAGCGAAATTTCAGAAAATTGCTGGGATTTCAGAAACCGGAACTGCTGATAAAGCTACATGGGATGCAATCAATTTGATTTTAGCAAAAAGAATCATTCGCCCAAATCATGCTGGAGGTCCAGTAATTCGTTACTTACAATATCGTTTAGGTGTTGAAGTTGATGGTGTCTATGGTCCGCAAACAGAGGTGACGGTGAAAAACTTCCAAAAGCAAAATGGATTACTTGCTGATGGAATTATTGGCCCTGCTTCTTGGCAGAAATTAATTGCTTAGCTATCAGCTATTCATAGCTATGAAAGATTATGCAAGTGAAGTTTTTCTAAATTGCCAATTAGCCAAAAATATGAAAATAATGATTGGCAATTTCACTATTTAAATCTCATAGTTTGGTAATAAATAGACGGCTTGCAAAGGTGTCTGACGTGAAAGAGAAATTGATGAAAAGTTCTCATTAAATTTCTGTGAATTTATCAAGCTTTTGCAAGAAGTCTATAATTTTTAATGGAGAGAAATTTATGGCTTTTAATGTTGGTATTTTAAAATTGCCAGTAATCAAGCTTAGTTCAGAAGGTCCCGTTGTTACCGCTTGGCAAAGCTTTTTAAAAGATGCCCAATTTCCTATTGATGTTGTAGATGGTGACTTTGGTAAACAAACCGATCAAGCAACTCGTAGCTATCAACAAAAAAATGGCTTAACTGCTGATGGTGTTGTTGGCAACATGACCTATGTTAAAGCGCTAAATCAAGGTTTGATTTTAAAACTTGACATTCCAGCTAATACATTGCTAAGTTACCTTGGTTTTGGCGAAGCAGAGGTTAAAGATTTACAAGCTTCTTTAAATAAAGCTGGGCAATTAAATCCTCCCTTAAAACCAGATGGAGACTTTGGTTATACAAGTAGCAAAGGATTAGCCGAAGCATACAAAAAAAGGGATGTCCGCTTGCGTAGCGAATTAGAAGAGGCGTTAAGTAATGCTACTAAGCAAAAACTAGGACAAGATTTAACTCCAGCATTAGATATTTTAAACGGCTATGCAAAAATTCAGAGGTTTTGCCTCAGCGGGCCCCATTGGATTGATAGCTTTCCTACTAGCAAGTTGATTTCTGATTTAGCTTCACCATTTCGTCAAAGAGTAGAAGCATTTCAAAAAGCACTGATTGATGCAGGGTGTCAAGTAATTATTACGGCTACCCATCGTCCAAAAGAACGTGCTTACCTGATGCATTATGCAGCCACCATTGATAGGCAGGATATTGCGCCCAAATATGTCCCAAGTATGGCTGGAGTTAATATTGAGTGGGAGCATTACACCAATGCTGGCTCGCTACAAGCTGCCAAAGATATGGTAGAGGCCTATGGAGTTGGTGGTAATCCTGTTTCCTTAAATTCTCGTCATATTCAAAGACTGGCGATTGATTGGAATGTTACCTGGAATGGCAAGATTAACATTAGGGATGGTAATGGGCGAATGGTGAGTGTAGGAGATCCAGCAAATGCTGCCCTTAACAGAACTTTATGGACAGTGGGTAGTAGCTACGGAGTGTATAAGTTGAGTAATGACCCTCCCCATTGGTCAGTAGATGGTTACTAAGGGCTGACATTAACTACCCACGATTGCGTTCTAATAGCAGCATCATCATTAAACTTAACAAAACCTGTTCTTCTTCGCGATCGCTAAGTTGATCGACAGCTTTGATAATGAATCTTCGGGAGAGAAAAGCGGGGATTTTCTCTAAACGCATGACAACCGTGCCATCAGTACGACTAACTAGGTAGACTGGGTTGAACACATAACCAGTGAACATCCCTAGAACCGGGATCTCTGCAAATAGACTATCTGCAACTTTTATCCAGGGATTTTTTTCCTGGATATTCAAATTGCTAGTATCACCATCAAATATGTCATAGCGGGCACGCCAAAGCGATCGCAATCCTCGCCGTTTGACTGCACCAATTTCTCTACCGTTGCTGTCTGTGAAATTATAACGTGCCGAAAAGTCAATAATTCGGTCAGCTTTGATGTCATAGAGGGGACGGGTACGCTCTAGGTCAGCAAAGATGGTAATTGCTTCCTTTAGCTTGAATAGTTTCTGCTTGACATAGAAAACCAAGTTCCCTTGGCTATCAACAATCGTTATTTGGGGCGCTAATGCCCAAAATTTAAAGGTAAGTTCTAAAGGATACTGCATAGCTTCAGTGAAAACATCAAGATGATTCACTTATTTATCCCAGTTATGATAGTTAATTAACCAGGTGATACCATTTTGAAAAAAGAACGCGACAGATGAGTAGGGGCACGGCACCAGTCAGTGGTGTCAACTTAACGTGAAACCCGCTCTTGTGCAAGGTTTCGCCCTCACCCCCAGCCCCTCACCCACAGGGAGAGGGGAGCAAGAGATTTAGTTCCCCAACTCCTGGGGGAGAAGGGGTTAGGGGATGAGGGCGCGAGGTATTTGTACAACGCCCGCCCTATATCGCTTTTAGCTTAAGTTGACACCAATGGGCACCAGTAAAATAATTTGATATACAAAAAGATTGTGGATGCCGTGCCCCTACAAAGAATTTATCTGTCGCAAACATTATTTGAATTGATATGAAGTAACAAAAATGTCGTCATTGCGAGCGAAGCGAAGCAATTCCAACCCTTGCGATTGCTTCGCTTCGCTCGCAACGACTGTAATTATTTTGCCCAACTACTTATCTGTGTGCATCGGTGTTTATCTGTGGTTCCTTTTAATCTGATTCGGACTTTTCGTAAGAAGTATATTAATCTGCCTAATACTGAGTGATTTTGGATTTACAAAAAAATTTCGCTAGAGGGTGCATAAACTGCTCGAGGTCAACCTATTGAGTAAGTGAAGGGGTTAAAGCCCAAGACAAATACTTAAACTTGAGGAGAATGACCATGAAATTTCGTAACTTAACTGGCTCTTTGCTAACAGCTACTGCACTTCTGACCTCCACCTTACCAACATTCGCAGCACCTTTTGATGTACAGCCTGCTGGCATTTTCAAACCTGGTATTCTCACCCCTGGAGCAGCCGTAGGTAACGCTACTCCTAAAACTCCGACACCTGGCGCGCCTAGTAATCCAGTTGGTAATACTGAAATTCAAGGATTGGGAGACCACCAATCTTGGGTTGACCCGAAAACTCTAGCAAATGACCCACGTGCTTTGTGTAGTGATGTTGGCTTGGGTAACAACACCCGTAACAGTTCTAGCAAATTAGCCTTGGCAACCTCTACCAGCACTCGTTCCAGTTCTTCTCAAAGCCATAATGATGGTGGTGGAGGTGGTGTTAGCTTCTTAGGTATTGGCGTGAGTGGTAGCGGTGCTAGCCAAGGTAGTCAAAATAACAGTGACTCTAAAGATGTCCGCAATAACCGCAACGAAGAAAATAGCAGCAGTTCCTCCACAGTAGTTCAAGGTAAGAATTGCGATGCTTTTGTTAACTCTGCTGCTGCTAGAGATATGAACTACGAAGACAATCTCACTCGCCGTTATGAAATTAAAACGGGTCGTCGAGGACAACAGGTTAATCAACTCTTAGACAACAAATAAGTTAAGTAGGTCGGTGTGAATATTTATCGTTGGGATGAGGCAGGAGGGAAGAGGGTTTAAGCCTATTTGATTTTTCAAAACATAGTTTTGTTTTTCCACACCGTTCTACTTATTTAGTGATTAACAGTAGTTAATTTTGAATTTTAAATATAATCTGATGCCGGGGTTAGCGCCCTGGCAATTACTTTCATACTTCTCAGGAAACATTATGAACAGCCCACCTGGAGCAAGAATTATTACCCTGAGTATAACCTGGTTGCTATCGGTAACATCTTTAGCCAGCGCTCAAACTCCCAGAATTCGTAACTCTCAAATCCTGCCCTATCTACTGGATAATCCCAGTGACAACTCTTTAGTAAAAGTGCGTTGTGTCCCTAGCGATAGGCAGGAAGCACAGAGGCATCGACGTATTATTAGAGATAGCCTCTTGCGACCAACCCAAGGTGATCCCAATGAGACGGTCACGATTGAAATAGAGGGGAGTTGTCGAAATGTGAGAATTCGTGTGCAAAATGATTCACAATTTTCTGATTTCCCTATCGATAATTCCGATTTAGACGACTCTTGGCTGACTCGCAAAGGTTCTGGTTGGTATTGGTTCCAAGATCATCGTTAACTATTTCAGGTTCCCTATTCTCTCGTTAACTGCATCTCCTCAGATGTGAAGCGATCGCGAGTATGATTTATTAGCTTTTCTCGCAAAATAGAAAGTAGTAGCAAACTAAAACCAATCAATTGCAGAAAAAAGCGCGCCGCATGAGAATACTCCCATTGACTACGTAGCTGTGTCCAGTTAACTGGTACTGATTGCGGTGTCGCTTGCCTAAATACTGTATTTGCAGGCTCAGTGAATAGAAAAAAGACCACAGGGAAAGCGAGCAGCAAAAAGATTGTACCTGCCAATGTTAATGGGAAAGCTGGCCGCCGTTTGCGAACCATAATTGTTAAGGTGATCGCGGCCAGTATCGCCCCAATCTCGATCAATGCACCAATATTAGGCGGTCCAAAGGCTACATACAGCGAATTTTGGATTCTGACGTACAACGCTCCGTTGTATTGCATTTTGGCAGGCAATTCTAATATATGACAGAACGCCATTCCCATGCTGAGGGCAACAAGGAGCAGCGTGACGAACCGGAATATCAATAGAGCCATGATTGTCTTCTCTCAGGTTCGTTAGAGGATGTTGAGTTACTGCGACTTATTATGTTGCTAGCCATGCTGACGAGTTTCTACTATCTTGCGAGATAAATTTTATTCGATTTAAGACCGAATAGTAGTGGACTATTTCTAGGCAATTATTTCAAAAATAGAGAAAAACAAGATTTCTGTTTTCAATTAACAGTTTATAAATGCCAAAATTGCTGAGTTAAGAGTGCGATCGCTTCTAAGTATGTGACGCATTTAAATTGTATATTGACTCGTCAATGTCGTTCTTTGTCATTAGTCCTTTGTCAACACAAGTGACCAGTAAAAAATGACAATCTTGACGAAAAAATTTCCAATCTAGACAGGTATTAGCTTATTCAAGCTATTAAATCTCTATATAAATTTGGAAGAGGTTTTGACTGAAAGCGCTTATACAGGAATCTATTTGCGTTTTTAATTTAAAACTTATTCAGAGAAAATCAACACAAATCTATCTTTAGATTGTTACTAAAATAAATATCTATCAAATTTAGATAAAGTATTAAATTCTACCAGTTAAAGTTTTTACCTTGTGCTCAAGTTTTTAAGAAAACTTGGGGATTATTACTCAGCTTTAGCCACTGTAAAAAGATAGAATCTTAATGCGAGCTTATATATATTTAAACCAGCCGTAAGACAGATGAGAGCGTTGACAAATAAATCTAAATTAATACACATAAAGCAAAGGGCATCACGAGTATTTAGGGTGCAGATACATAGGTGAACACAGAGTAAAAAGCATATTTTTTACTCTGTATTTATTTTGAAGATTAATTTTGGCAATATGTCTACCACAATCTTGTTTAAATTCCAAACCAGCGGTACTAGGGCGTTGATTGTGGTGTGGGAGATGGTTTTAAATTTTGAGCTTTGTAGAAAGTTTCCAAGCTATCGCGATCGCCTACAAAACGCCAGTGCCAAGGTTCATAACTGACACCTTGAGCATTATCTTTAGGAAAAGACATCTCAAAACTAAAACGCGCAGCATTTGCTTGTAGCCACTGATAAGCCTTGGTATTGTCAAAATTGGCTTGGAGATTAGTTGCTGGTACTGAGCCGTCGCCCACATCAACAGCATAGCCTGTATGATGTTCGCTATGACCAGGAGGCGCACTCAAAGCAGCTCTTTGTGCTGGTGTTTGATTGCGCTGCGCACCTACACCAAAAAATAACTGTTCCTGCTCTTTGACTGAACGAAACCCAGAAATTGGTACTAAAATTACACCTGCTCTGCGTGCTGCTTTTGCCATCTCTTGAAATTTTTCAGCAGCAGCTTTTCGCATTCTGATTCGCCCATTGGCAGAAACTACTGTTAGCTCAGATTCTGGCGCTTCTGCATACGGTAAATGCCCCAATACAGTATCGCTATTGTTAGTTTGCGTGGTTGCAGAACTATCAGAAGTTGGTGTTTGTGTTGGGGAAATCGTTGGTGAAGGTTGAGAAGTAGCGGTTTTTTTAGGTGAAATGATGAAAAACAAAAAGCCACTACTGATAGCAAGCAGGACAAATGCCAATACTCCACCAGTCAGCAAAACTAGAGGTTGCAAGCGCACCTTAGGTTTTGCATCGGGAGTATCGCGTAAAGCTGCTGGAATATCATCACCAGAAGCAGCCGATGAGTGTTGCGGTTCTCCAGAAAACCCAGCCTTATTCAAGAATTCACTCCTGCTTTTTTTCAATAGCCATAACAGATTGTAGACTGGAAAAAAATAAACGCAAGCGGTAGCATTTTACTCTGTTCTGTTCGGTGTAATCTTGACAAATCTCTTAGAACTCTACGTCAAGCTAGTGGGATTAGTCCTAATAGGATTTATTTTGGGACGTAAGCTACCTGGCACGGTTCCCTCTCGTTTAGGTCAGTTTCTTTTCTACGTAGGAGGGCCTATAAGCATAGTATCTTTTCTATATAAAGCTGACCTTTCGGGACATATTTTGATTGCGCCTGCGATCGCCTACCTCGCCATTTTCCTGGGGGCATTGTTGGCTTGGTTAGGAATTAAATGGCAAGCCTACTTCACCAATACTATTCCCCAAAAACCAACTCAGGGTAGTTTGCTCTTAGCAGCAATGCTGGGTAATACCGGTTATCTTGGCTTTCCCATCATCCTAGCTATGGTAGGACAAAAATACTTTGCTTGGGCCCTGTTCTATGATTTATTAGGTTCACTCTTCAGCTCTTACGGCTTGGGTGTGGCACTAGCAGCCAATTTCAGTGGTAGTGTGAGTAATTCTTGGCAGACAACTAAGGCAATCTTAATTAATCCTGCCCTATGGAGTTTTGGTTTTGGCTTACTGTTGAGACAGGTGAAAATCCCTAATATAGTTGAATTTTATTTGGATAAATTGGCTTGGATTGCCGTTGCTTTATCCCTACTGTTAATTGGGATGCGACTGTCGCAGTTAAAGACTTGGAAAAGCTTACCACAGGTAGGGATGAGCTTGGCAATTAAAATGCTGCTAGTTCCCCTAATTCTTGGCAGTACCTTACCACTTTTTGGTGTGACTGGTTCAGCAGCCCAAGTAATTGTGCTCCAAATGGCAATGCCACCAGGATTTGCCACCCTAGTAATTGCTGAAACCTTCAATCTCGATCGCGACTTAGCTGTGACTGCCTTGGTAGCAGGGGCAGTAGTGTTACTTGTTACATTACCAGTTTGGCTATGGCTGTTTTAATAAAGCTGAGGGAATAGCGAACAGGGAAAAGAGAATTAGATATGATTGACAAAGTAAAGCTTAAATTGTAGTAGCATGACACCGCTAAAGTAATACATTAGCTTATCTGAACTTCGGTTTGAACACCGATAAAATGGATTTCTGTAACGCCCCATTTTAGGCGTGTCAGTCCAGCCAGTAGGGTGCGTTATAGCAACGCTTAACGCACCGATAAATATCATGACTTGCGCAATTTAATTAATTGCAATTACCGAAGGCAGAGCGGTATCTAGAAGATTGGGAGATGGCGAGTTTCAATCCCTAATAGGGATTAGATTTAATTGCAATCCAGATACGCCACATATAATTTCCCTTTTCTGCAGTTTCAATCCCTAATAGGGATTAGATTTAATTGCAATTCTGCCTTCGCATCCCCGATTTGAGCTTCTAGGTTTCAATCCCTAATAGGGATTTTAGTTAATTGCAATTTTGTGGCTATCGCCGGAAGAATTGAGCGAAGGTGCGTTTCAATCCCTAATAGGGATTTTAGTTAATTGCAATAGTTTGCAGGTATCACCAAAAGCGACTATATCAGGTGTTTCAATCCCTAATAGGGATTTTAGTTAATTGCAATTTTCGATCGCGGCGATTATTTCCGCTCCTGATAAATCCTTGTTTCAATCCCTAATAGGGATTTTAGTTAATTGCAATAACGCTTGTCCACTTAGTTCAACTTGCTGATTACGAGTTTCAATCCCTAATAGGGATTTTAGTTAATTGCAATGTTAAAGACAGACTTGGTTGGTACAACTTTCAAGTTTCAATCCCTAATAGGGATTTTAGTTAATTGCAATGTTGCTTTGAAAGGGATTAACTTATAAATTTTGATGTTTCAATCCCTAATAGGGATTTTAGTTAATTGCAATGTTGTAAGGACCCCGGCTGGGCTTTTGCTTTGTTTCAATCCCTAATAGGGATTTTAGTTAATTGCAATATTCTATTGATACTGAAAGAGATGAAGTTAGTGTTGTTTCAATCCCTAATAGGGATTTTAGTTAATTGCAATCAATTAGATTTAATGTCAACGCAGGCAGATATATAGTTTCAATCCCTAATAGGGATTTTAGTTAATTGCAATTCTTACGGTTATAGTCCATCAGTATTAGTAATTGTTTCAATCCCTAATAGGGATTTTAGTTAATTGCAATCCGATACCTGTGGGTAGCATATAGGTCACGCATGTTTCAATCCCTAATAGGGATTTTAGTTAATTGCAATCTCTTCAGCATATTGCCCTTGTTTGGGAAGAAAGTTTCAATCCCTAATAGGGATTTTAGTTAATTGCAATAATCTTTGCGCCTGTATCGAGCGTCATAATCTACAGTAGTTTCAATCCCTAATAGGGATTTTAGTTAATTGCAATAAAATGGGTTCAAGACTCTGGATTCCCATTCAAAAGCGTTTCAATCCCTAATAGGGATTTTAGTTAATTGCAATGCTCAAACCTTGATAGAGGTTGTTTCTTATCTACAAGTTTCGGGAGCATCCCAGTTTTTATTTAGCGAGCAAAGATTAATTCATTCAGGTAAGCA
>NZ_MTAW01000025.1 GCF_002154725.1 Nostoc sp. 106C
TCAATCACACCCCCTATTTTTCTTTTTAGGTCGGCTATTTAGTCTAAACTCCAGTACAATTACTTGTGATATGTCATTGCGAGCGTAACGAAGTAGAGCGAAGCAATCGCAAAGGCGTTGTGATTGCTTCGCTTGGCTCGCAATGACAAGTGTTTAACCGAACATGATATTACTTAGTCTGCCGAGTTTTCCAGTAATCAAGTTTGCGCTTTCTATGTGCGATCGCGATAATCCAAATAACATCTTCCAGATCTGAATAAAAAATTAGATAGGGAAAACCTTGAATAGCGTAACTGGGTACTCCTTCAATTTTGTATGGCCTTCCTAAATTGGGATTTTGCTGAATCTTCTTAATAACTTTCTCTAACTGCGATCGCACTTTGATCACACTCGATGAGTTATTTATCAAAAATCATTGCGAATAGAATGAAGTTGAAAGGGGCGATCGCCAAATTCGGGGATTGCTTTGCTTACAATGAAAATCGTATAGCCGAACTTGATATTATTAGAGTTTTTCCCTAACTTCGGCTTAAATAATTGTAGCCCCCTAAACTTAAGCGATTAAAGTCAGCTAAATTGCTTTAGGCTTTCGGCATGGTAGAGTAAACCGACTGACGTTGATGCAATACCTCAAACCATTGACTCAATTTAGGATACTCTTGCTGCCAATTATTGCCGAATCTTAGGCTGTAGTAACCCAACCCTGATATGGCTGCAACATCAACAGCACTCAGAGTTTCATTGAACAGGTAGGCTGATACCGTCAACTTTTGCTCAAAAACACCTAAAACGCGATTAATGTTGGACTGATATTTAGCTTGGGTGTCAAAATCAGCTTGATTTCCTTTACGGGTTTCGTACCACAATCCCACAACATTGTCTATCAAACTGTCTGCTAACTCTTCCCCCTGACGACAGCACAAACGCTCAATGCGATCACTAGGATAAAAACTCGGCTGAGGATAAGTCTCGTCTAGATACTCCACAATCAGCGTTGAATCCCAAAAAACCAGGCCATTTTCATCCACCAATACGGGAACTTTTCCAATGGGAGATAAACTGAGAAATTCTCTTGATTTATTGTTAATGTCTGTCTCTTTCAGTTCGCAAGGCAGCTGCTTTTCTGCCAGGACAATTCTCACTTTACGAGCGTAAGGTGATCGCTGCGCATAGTATAAGATTCGCACCATATCGCTGCTATAAATTCAGTATTGTGATTTCCTATTTTAAATCTAATAAAGTAGGGTTCGTAAACTGTTACCCAAATCGGATAATTTACGCGATGCAATCGAGACAGTTCTCAAGCACGTCCTAATCAAGATGGCTACGGAACTGTGCAAAAGCAAAGCCAGGAAACTTCTAAGCGTTGTTTCCTGGCTTCTCTAGTTCAACCTGAATTCGTCTATACCATCAACGGTTGATTTTCATCGGCGGTGACTGATTCTTCACTAGTCTGTTTTACTCGCTCCAACCATTTCTCAGCTTTGGAGTAGTTATCTTTTTGCACCTGTTGAATAGCTTGCTTGAAGTTGAGTTGCACGCCCCAAACGTCGGTATGGAAACGGTGTTCTTTCTTCATGGTGTCGAAGAATTCTACTGCTTCGATGTGGGAAAGGTTGCCAACGGTTTTGGCGATCGCCATAAACACTTCAAACACATCATCTGCCATCTTGGCATCACCGCAGACGTAGTAGTGACACTGCGGATGACGCAGCATTTGCCAAAGTTCTGTGGCTTTCTCCTGCATCAAGCCTTGAACGTACACCTTTTTATCGGTGAGACGGGAAAAGGCAACTTCTAATGCAGACAATACGCCCTGGTTTTGCCAAGCGGTAAGTTGGGTTCCATACAGAAAGTCACTGTGATTGCGACAGCCAAAGTAAAGACACGCTTCACCTAAGGTTGTTCCCTGCTGTTGCAAAGCTTCTCGATATTGTAAGAAAGCAATCAGTGGTGAAACACCTGTTCCCGGCCCTACCATCAGCATCGGGGCTTGAGAGTCGGCAGGGGGACGGAAACCAGAGGTGCGAACCCCAATCCGCACTTGCGCTCCCGGTTGCAGCCCTGCGAGATAGTTAGAGCAAAGCCCCTGCCGTACTTTGCCTGCATCGGTTTTGATTTGCAAAACTCCGACTGTGATTTGAATTTGTTGGGGATGCAGCAACGGACAGGAGGAAATCGAGTAGAGGCGCGGCTTTTGCTTGGGTAAAAGTTCTAGTAGTGCTTCTAAGGTGACGGGTGCTGAGGGAAACTCATCAAACAAATCCGCAACACTCGTAAAGTTGTCGGTAATCGTTTTCTTGAGCGTGATGCTATCTGGATGCTCTTCGCCTTGGCGCAAAATCTCTAGCCATATTTCTAAGCGCTGCTTTTCTTGGGGATTTTGCACGGCTGAATAAAGGTATGCCAGCAGGTCGGTAAATGGCTCCCGTAAAGACAAGTCGAGTTCTTCAGACAACAATTGCTGCACTGTTATGGGAACAGCAACAGGCGGTTGGTCATCGGTTACTGTACCATCCGGTGTAACATAGTTCACGGTAAAGTAAGCATTTGCAGAAGCGCCGATGCGCGTGCAAAGGCGATTGACTAATTCTGGTGGATTGCAGGGGTAAACAGCAACGTGATCGCCTGTCTCGTATTGCAAGCCTGTATCGGCAATATCGAACACGATATAACGAGTAGAACGACTGCCGGGAATGACTTCTTGCAGCAGTTCATCATTGGCGACAACCGGGACAGGAAGACCGCGATCGCCTGTTGATGCAGGTAGGGTTGGCAGATCTGCTTCATTGAGGTAGGTGACGGTGAGTTTCGGCGCAGTCATACTGGCAGCATCCGCAGTCGTGGCATCTTCGCCCAACACTCGCGCAATCAAGCCCAACCATTGTTTGAAAGTGTCTGCTTGACCCTTAATCTCATCGCCTTTATGCAGTGGTACAACGCAGTTTGCACCTGCTTTCGCCAAAGCTTTATCTACAGCAATACCCGCAGCACAGAAATACTCGTAAACGGTGCTGCCGATGCCCAGGACGGAATAATTTAAACCATCAAGTGAACTTGCGGGCTGTTGTTTTACCCATTGCAGGAATTGTTTGCCGTTACTTGGCATTTCTCCATTGCCAAAGGTAGATGTGACAATCAGCAGCAACTTTTCATCAGCTAGAGTTTCGACCGAGTATTCATCGAGTGCCATCACCTTTGGGCGGAAGCGCTGCAACTGTCGTGCTGCTTTGCGGGCAAAGCCTTCTGCTGTTCCCGTTTCCGAAGCATAAAGGATGAGAATCCGGTCTTGCTTATCGCCGTCTTCGTCGGCAACTGCTGTCAGTTTTTCTAACTCTATACCGTCTTCGACTGCCCAGCGATCGGCAGAATGGTGATAAGCAGGCTCCAAGTAGAAATCGCGTGTCTGGTGATGCCAGACTGGACAAGTACTGCCACCCGTGGCCGGAACTATCCAACCCCAGTCACCGGGGCATTCCCGTCCGGCTTTCTTTTCGCGCAAATCGTGAATCAAAAACTGACGAGACGCGGTTTGGTGATCGACCATTGTCACCTTGGCTTTCTGGAACGAGTAGAGGATGGCAACGTTCAGTTTCAGCGCCACTTCATCGCGCCACAGCGTTTGCTCGGAACTGGTGTCTAGCTTCAGGGCTTTGGCAATTTCCTCCATCTTGTTGTAGCGGTACTCATCGAGAAAGTCTCGCATGATTTCGGTATCCATGTACCAGCCATTGAAGGGCATACAGCCGTAATGAATGCCGCCAATATGCACCGAGAAATTGCTAATGGCAGGAATTGCATACCAGCGCATTCCCAATTTCTTGAACTCTGGAATCGTAGGATGCTCAATCGGCACTTCCAGCACTTCCTCTGGCTGCCAGTGATACATTTTTGGCTCCTGGCCGGGAACCTCAATCACCACAGGCAGAATGTCATACGCAGTGCGCGCTTCGGGTGGTTGCCAGCCAAACTTGATAATGGCATTGGTCAATTCCAAGTTTGCCGGATCGCCTAGAATGCTGCCATCGGGTTGTTCGTAGGCGGCATAGCGGTAGAGTTGGGAATTCCAAAAGCGAGGGCCCCAGCGTTCTTTCGGCAGCCTGGGACGAAAGACTGTCATCGTAATCTGGAGATTACCGCCGTTAGTAGCAAACTTGACGTGTTCCTGGCATTCGCGGAACATTTCATCAGGGTCAGATACATGACGGCGATCGCGCACTACCATATTATTCCAAGCAATTCGCCCTACACATTTCGAGGCATTGCGCCACGCTACCTGAGTGCCATAGGCCAGTTCCTCATAGGTGTGGGTATAGGTTCCCGTCGCTTTCACTTCCTCACGGATTTCTTTCCACCGTCGCTCTTTATCCTCTGGTTCCCAAGCCTGTTCTGAGGAAATTAAATCGAGGAACTGCTTGGCTTTTTTCAGCAATCGCTCCTGGTTGAGCATCGGCAATTTAATGACGTTGACGACGCGATCGAATAATATTTGCCATGCCTGCCGCAGTTCTGGTGTGAAGTTAGGCAAATATTTCTCGAACAAAACAAACATAGTGTCCGAGACGGCTGGATAGGCGCAGGACGGTACATCTGCAAAACTATGAACTTGTCCCAAAAACCGCAGTTCTTGTAGCATATTGTCGCTGCTGCCCGTCCGCAAACAGCGCACCAGAAATTCTACAGCCTGGAATAGATGGAGCGAGAGATAATCCATATCTGCTCGGCCAAAAATCGGCAGCACAAACGGATATTTCTCAAATAAGATCTGGTAGAACTCCATGCCCATCTGCTGCTTATTCTGGCTAAACACCTCCCAGCAATCTGCCATTTGGTGCAGCATTTGGGGTGGCAAAGCATTCTCATAACGCTGCACCGCCTCCGCCATTGGCAGAATCACATAGGTGTCAAAGAACTTGTAGAGGGCAGAGTTTGCGCCTTTTTTCAGATCTTCGCGATCGTATTCTTCCAGATAGGGAATCGACGGCAGCATCCACATCCACACTTGCCGCGCTTTGATCCAGTGCTGCGGACGCAAACCCATGTCTGCAAATAACGCTCCATACTCCTCAACTGTATCGAAGCTGTCTCCTTTCTCCGGCGGCACCCCCGTTAACGGCTCACCGATAATATTTTGAGTTTCGGGTTGAAGTTGGTGGATGGCACAATCAAACAACTCATAAAAGAAGTCGCTGACGCAGTCAATTGCTTCGCCAAACAAATACTCAAGCTCTGGTTCTTCTAATAACAACCGCTTGAAAAACTTCTCCATCTGCAACTCTTTCCACGCCCGCAGCTTGTTCCACACGTCTTTGACGATCACTTCTTCTGGTGGAGTAAGGGATGTGGGCTGAGGCAAATCCACCTCTGCTGTTTCTGCTGTAGCATGAGTCCGGTGACGAGAGATAGATTGCTTGCTGAAGACTGTGACTGTGCTGCTACTGCCCTCATCGGTGCTTTCTGTCAGCCGTACTTTCAGTTTCAATTGCGGTGCTTGTTCCCAAGTGTGAATCGGCAGTTCCAAATCGGCATTGCGATCGCCTTTCATGTAATCCTGGGTGGCAAAGGCCACAGTTCCCGCATCCTGCCAGGGCTGACTAATATCGCCTTCGCGGTAGCAAAGGGTCAGCGCGAGCGTGCAGTCTCCCTTATTCTTCAACTCGACTAACCAGCTTGGCTGCATCCGAGCAAATAAATCCTTCTGCAAGACAGTTTCGCCTTGATGAGAGATAATTTGCACTCGGCACTTATACTTATAGCGGCTAGAGACAGGAAAGCCAGTAGCAGAAACTTCGGTTAAGTGTATAATTCTTTCACGGCTGGAGGTTTGAAAATTAAGCATCTTAAAGTTTGGAAAGGAGCAGAGGAACCGAACAGTTGTGGATTACACTCAAAAATTTATGATGTAATCTATCGCAAAATGTAATGTATCGCAATGACGAAGAAAGTGGCAGCTGCGCTCTATGTCTCTTAATATTTCTCAGCAGGTGAATCCCAAAGATACCCGTCACCTGATAATTGCTTTTTGAATTGCTGTCAATTGTTCCCAGCCAGTGCAATTTCATCGAGCAATACTGCGATCGCACTTGTGCATCTGAAGAGTAAACGCTACCCTCACTTTTTACTCAATCTGGCGATTTTTCCAGTACCCAGGTTTGCGCTTTCCATGTGCGATCGCGATAATCCAAAGAATATCTGCCATCTCTGAATAAAAAATTAGATAGGGAAAACTTTGAATAGAGTAGCGGCGTACTCCTGCAATTTTGTATGGTGTTCCTAAATTAGGATTTTGCTGAATCTTCCTAATAACTTTTTCTACTTCAGATAATAGATCAAGCCCTAAGCCTATTTTTTGGCTTTCATAATAAGCAATTGCATCATCAAGCTCCTTGCGAGCCTCTGTGTGGATAACAATAAATTTCACGAATACTTTTCTCGTAATTCAGAAAACACTTGTTCTGATGGTTCGCCAATGGCTGTTCCGTGATGAATATCATCTAACCTTTTAGTGATTTCTGTATCCCACGCTGCCTCTACATCATCGTCTGTATCTTCATCTAAAGATTGAATCAAAAAGTGAGCAAGTTCAGCGCGGTCTTGTACAGAAAGTTGAGAAAGTTGAAGCTTGAGTTTTTCCGCAGTTTCAGTCATATTAGACTTTATGGTTCGACAATTAGATTTTAACTGCGATCGCACTTATCTATCTCTAGATTAAACACAGCATCCCCAGTCTACTTGAGTAGACTTGAGCTATTAGCCCGCAATTTATTGCAGGGCGGGCTAACAACGAAGCGAATATGCGATTTATTTAGCTTCGGAAGTAAGCGACATCAGCAATTTACTTGGTTATTTGTGCTTGAAGCTTGAAAGTTGAACCTCTGAGAGCGAACGTTGCGCCTTTGAGCTTGGCGGTTGCGACTTTTATCCTCGAAGTTGCACCTTTGAGCTTGAACGTTGCGCCTTTGAGCCTGGAAGTTGCGGCTTTTATCTCGAACATTGCAGCTTTTATCTTGAACGTTGCGGCTTTTATCCTCAACATTGCGGCTTTGATGCGGAAAATTGCAGCTTTTATCTTCAACGTTGCGCCTTTTTGCTTGAAAGCTGAGAAAATGAGCAAGAGCGCTCGCACTTTGATAGCGAACGATGAGTTATTTATCGCAAGTCATCGTGATGGGAAGGAAGTTAAAACAGGCGATCGCACAATTCGAGAATTGTTTTGCTTGGAGAATACCAAAAAATACATGATTCGCCCAGTAGGGGCACGGCATCGATCAAATATCGGTCTGGGCAACAGCCTTTGGTTGCCGTGCCCTAATAATTTGGGTATGTTTTTAATTGGATGATTCTTCGCAGTCCATGAAAATTGCCTAACCGGACTCCATATTATCCCCATTCGCCACAACTAACTCAAACAAAATCCCCATTTCTTAATTACGAATTACTCTTCTTTGCCTTGCAACCGCAAAAAATGCACTCGTCCTGATGCCTCCCCAGCAACAACTCTCACCCCATCGGGTGCAACCGCACAGCAATTTATCGCACTTTCCCCTGTGAAACTGGCAATTACTTCCCCGGATTGCCAATTCCAGACTTTCAAAGTGTTGTCAAAGGAGGCAGAAATCACGTACTTGCCATCACAGGTGAGGGTGACTGCATTTACCAAGGAACTATGACTAGCTAGAGTACGCAGTTCTTCCCCGGATTGCAAATTCCAGACTTTCAAAGTGGTGTCAGAGGAGGCAGAAATCACGTACTTGCCATCACAGGTGAGGGTGACTGCATTTACTGAGGAACTATGACCAGCCAGAGTACACAGTTCTTCCCCAGATTGGCAATGCCAAACTTTGAGGGTGTGGTCATTGGAACCAGAAATTACGTACTTACCGTCTGGGGTGAGGGCAACTGCATTTATCCAGGAACTATGACCTTTTAGGGTATGTAGTTGTTCTCCAGATTGCCAATTCCAGACTTTGAGGGTGTGGTCATCGGAACCAGAAATTAAGTACTTGCCATCTGGGGTGAAGGCGACTGCATTTACCCAGGAACTATGACCCACTAAAGTACGCATTTCTTCCCCAGTTTGCCAATTCCAGACTTTGAGGGTGTGGTCAGAGGAACTAGAAATCATGTACTTGCCATCTGGGGTAAGGGCGACTGCATTTACCCAGGAACTATGACCCTCTAGAGTACGCATTTCTTCCCCAGTTTGCCAATTCCAGACTTTGAGGGTGTGGTCATTGGAACCAGAAATTACGTACTTGCCATCTGGGGTGAGGGCAACTGCATTTACCGAGGAACTATGACCCTCTAGAGTACGCACTTTTTCCTCAGTTTGCCAATTCCAGACTTTCAAAATGGTGGCAGAAGAAGCAGAAATCACGTACTTGTCATCTGGAGTGAGGGTAACTGCATTTACCGAGGAACTATGACCCTCTAAGGTACGCACTTCTTCCTCAGTTTGCCAATTCCAGACCTTGAGGGTGTGGTCAGAAGAAGCAGAAATTAAGTACTTGCCATCTGAGGTGAGGGTGACTGCATTTATCGAGGAAGTATGACCCGCCAGAGTACATAGTTTTTCCTCAGTTTGCCAATTCCAAACTTTGAGGGTGTGGTCAGAAGAAGCAGAAATCACGTACTTACCATCTGGGGTCAGGGCAACTACATTTATCCTGGAAGTGTGACCTTGTAGGGTATAAAGTTCTTCCCCAGTTTGCCAATCCCAGACTTTGAGAGTGGTGTCACGGGAACCAGAAATCACGTACTTGCCATCTGGTGTAAGAGCGACGGCATTTACCGAGGAAGTATGACCCACTAAGGTACGCATTTCTTCCCCAGTTTGCCAATTCCAGACTTTGAGGGTGTAGTCATCGGAACCAGAAATCACGTACTTGCCATTTGGGGTGAAGGCAACTGCATTTACATAGGAAGTATGACCCGCCAAGGTACGCAGTTCTTCCCCGTTTTGCCAATTCCAGACTTTGAGGGTGTAGTCATCGGAACCAGAAATCACGTACTTGCCATTTGGGGTGAAGGCAACTGCATTTACATAGGAAGTATGACCCACTAAGGTACGCAGTTCTTCCCCAGTTTGCCAATTCCAGACTTTGAGGGTGGTGTCACGGGAACCAGAAATCACGTACTTGCCATCTGGGGTGAGGGCAACTGCTCTTACCGAAGAGATATGACCCATCAGGGTGCGTACTAAAGAGCCGCCAGCGGGAGTTAAGCTTGCTGTTTGGGGAAGTAGGCAAAGGGTTTGACTTTGCTGCGTTTGAGTTAACAATTTCTGAATTTCTAAAGCCTCAAAACCCAGCAACCGCCCTAATAATTGCCCTGCCAATTGCTGTTTATCCTCATTCAAAACATGTGCCGACAGCCTCAACGCACCTTGAATTAACTGTAAATTCTCATCCTCCGGCAAAAAATCATAATCTGCTAGCAACGCATTAATATTGATGTTCCCCAACTTCGCCTGCAACCAGCGAAAATCACACAGCAGTTGTTGTAATTCTCCTTCCCTTACTCCAGCCAGCAAGTGATAGGCTAAATTCTGCAAAATATAGCCGTCATTGTCTACACTATGCCAGCCTTGGGGGTATTTTGCGCTGTAAGCATTTAACAGCTGATTGTGTAAAAAGCTTATCCCTTCACTTTCTTTTGCTAAAGCGGAGTACTGCTTTCTGACATAATCAAACTGCAAGTCATGCAACCGCAAATTTCCCGCTTCATCCCGCAAAGCTAGAGATTTACTCACCAATTCATCAATGACATCTTGGCTATCAAACTCATCTAACCCCAAGGGTTGCCAAAAAGTCTGCAAAACTGCTTCTGGTATGGGTGTATCTTCCGGAAATACCGCAAAATCTAAATATCGCTGTTGGCAATTCTCATCTAACGCTTCTACACTTACCTGAATTGCCTTGAGTAAATCGGGATAAGGATAATCGGGAAACTGTTGTTTGATTTTCTCTAAATCAGCACTGCGAAGTTTTTCTAAAATATTCTGCCAGCGATTTGGTAATTTCCCCCGCATCATCGCTCCAACCATTGCCAATGCTAAAGGCAAATAGCCACATTCGCGTGCTACCAGCAAAACAACATCATTTTGCGGCGTGGGGTTCATAATTTCCGGCTGATTTGCCCAATCTGCCAACAATGCTAATGCCTGTTGTTTACCTAAAACAGCAAGCTGATATTCTTCTCCTCCTAACACCGTCACTATCGCAGCATCACGGGTGGTAATTAACATCTGACAGCGTTCGCCCAACACATCAAACGCCATTGCATCCTCTAAATGCCAGATATCATCCAAAATCAGCAAGCAAGCTTTCTTAGCAAACAACTCCCGCAACCGAGCTTTCGCCAATCCCACCTCGGTAAACGCCGCTTGCTTGTCTCCCAACGCCGAAGCAAGATAGGATTGCCAAGTTAAAATTTGGGGCGTTTGTCCCAATGTTATCCAAAACACTCCATCAGGAAACGCCTGTCTAACTTTTTCGTCCCGCGCTAAGGCTGTAGCTAAGACTGTTTTGCCAATTCCGCCCATGCCTTGCACACCTACACGGCGACTTTTGCCTGTAATCCCCACAGGTTGCTTTGTTGAAGATAATACTTTCTCTTTTAAAGGTGCAAGTTCTTCAGGACGGGGTAAAAAGTGCGGTGGTAATTCTGGGACGTTGCAAAGATTCCCTAAAAGTTGGCGATTAGGGACAACATCATCAACTAGTTTTTTTTTAATTCTTGGGCTAAATCCTCTCGCCCAATCTCAATCAAAGCTGATTCTAATTCACCAAGTCGATTTCTTTGCTCTAACCACTCCCAAATACTGTGGGGTTCTCTTCCTGGTTTGAAACCAGCACGTTCGTGTGGTTGAATCTCAAAATAATCGGCTAAATCTTGCCAGTCTTGCGTCAACCTACGGCAAATAAAAATCTTAGTTTGTCCGGGAATTTGTTTATTAGCAGGTAGTTCCACAACTGGTAAATTAGGTGTTTTATCTATAATATTAGGATTTTTTTTAAGTTCAGGAATCGACTCGCCAGACACGCCAGCTAACTCAATGGCATTCCGGGCAATATTAAAAGCAAACTCTACAGGCGAACCTGAATCGTATTCCCTATTGTAAGCCGCAAGTGCATCGTAAAAAGCCACAACAAATTCAATCGCGGCTTTGTCGCCAATGGCATCATTCATCCCAATTACATAATTAATGTGCTGAACAATGGCGTTGGCTTGCACTTGGGAGTAGCACGCATTCAATAGCACGCATTCTACTTGGTTAGAAAACTGCCCAAAAAGACCAGCTAATGCTTCTCCTGTAACTAACTGTTCAAATCCTGTTTCATCCTCAAAGCTTAATCCTTTTCCCCCGAATCCATGCCCAGAAAAGTGAATAATATTTGGTCGATAATCCAAAATAGCGCGGCGAATATCCCTAGGACGAACTGCTAAATCGTAGCGGAGGTCAAAGTTATCCCGATTCAGCGACCTTTGCAAGCCTTCTTTAATATCACGCAGTTCTTCATCCAGGCGCAATCTTACCGTTTGCTTGGGATTTGCGGCTAATATCAGGATTTTTTTGGGTTTCATTGAGAAATCGCAGCTTTGATTCTGGTCTTTCTGTGATGGAGTAATCGGAGGCTGGGCAAAATTTGGCTGGGAAGGAGTTTGCTCGACTGTAGTGGAAAGAGTTTGCTCAATGTTATCTAATTCTTGCTCCAAGCGTTTGAGTTCTGTTTCCTCAGCTTGGATTTGTTGTTCTAACTGAAACTTAACAGCAGCCCCAGCTTCAATTATTAGCGCACGCCGCAACTGCGTTAACTTCTCATTTCTCAGATTCCATTCGTCTTGCAGGGAATCTCGTTGTCTTTCCAATCGCTGTTTTTGGTTGATATTCACTTGCGAGCAACTCTACTGTCAGCCTTTTGATTAGCTTCATGGATAATTTTAGGCATTTTTCGCCTGGAAGTTTATGCATTCTTCCAAAATCGAATTGGCATTGCGCTGATGTGCCCAATATGACGCCAGAATTATACTACACTTGTTTGGCGGAATCTAGTTGTCATGCTGAAGCTGCGATCGCACTTACATTACACGTTTGGGCACGGCACCGATCAATTGTCGGTTTTACCCATAGGTAGGGGCACGGCACCGATCAATTGTTGTTTTTACCCAAAGACTGTAGAAGCCGTGCCCCTACAGGGAACATTATCTGTTGCGCGAAATATTTAATTTTATAGGTAATGTAGTTTCAAAAATATAAACCTAAATCTAATTGTTCATGTGGGTGACGCGAAGGATTCTCTTCATCCTCAGCCCATGCAAAAGGATTATTGATAACATATTGGCGCACATTATCCAATCCATCTTGGCGAATAATACGTTCGTAATAATTTCGTTGCCAAATGGGTGGATAGGGTGTTTTTCGCATCAAGTTAATTCGTTTGGTTACAGCTGATTTAAAAGCACGAATAACTGTAGGAATAGAACCAGGAATAGGTTTACCAAATTGTTCTGTTGTTGGCGTATTTGTATTCTGTAGGGGCACGGCATTAGTAAAATGATCAGCTGAGGGAAATAATTTTGGTTGCCGTGCCCTGGCATCGGTGATGATGAGAATACCATGCACATGATTCGGCATAACGACAAAAGCATCTAATTGGATGTGAGAAAACCGACGCGGAAGAGCCTGCCAAAAGGTGTGGACAATTATCCCTAATTGATTAGGTTGCATTTCCCCATTAACTACATCGCCAAACCAACATTGCTTTTTATATGTACAAATCGTCGTGAAATACGCACCGATTTGGGTATAGTCATATCCTGGTAAACGAATAGAACGGCGATGCTGATGTTTGGGGTTATATGCCATCCCAATTATATACAGTAAAAAAAACTAATAATAAGTATATTATATAACTAAGTTAGACGCATGGTAGGGGCACGGAACTGATTAAATATCGGTTTTCACGAAAGTATACGGGTAGTAGTAGGGGCACGGCACCGATCAATTGTCGGTTTTACCCAAAGACTGTGGAAGCCCATTGGTGTCAACTTAAGCCAAAAGTAACTATAAGATGTAATCTAAGAACAT
>NZ_MTAW01000081.1 GCF_002154725.1 Nostoc sp. 106C
TTCAATCACACCCCCTATTTTTCTTTTTAGGTCGGCTATTTAGTCTAAACTCCAGAAATTGAAGAATTTTGATGATTACTGCGTAAGTATTCGAGAAAGGTAGCAGATGAATTACAATATCCACCTGCTACACAGGAACGGAGGTATAAACTTAATTATTTAATTTACTTTGCCAATTTTTCATATTCAGCAGCAGATATCTTATACCATTTCACAAAAAATATGATGTAGATGTATGTTGGGTTGAGCAACGAAACCCAACATTCCAAAGTCTTTTAATTGTTGGGTTTTACTCAGTTCAAACGCCACTTCACTCAAGTCGGGAAACCCGCCCACGTGAGTGGCTCCCCAACCTACGCATCTGTCTCATTTTTTCCTGGAATTGGTATTACCGCCTGAATTCTGTAGTTTATGGCAAAATACAAAATATGAATCATTCAATTAGAGTTCCTATTTCTACAACTAATTCAGTTTGTTTGTGTTTTTGAGTTCCCATAGCTTCAGATGTATTAACTTTTTGGCTTAAACGTTCGTAGGGACGGCGCAAACTCTCACTTTCTACTTCCCAGATGTAGCCGTGAATAACGACATCTTCAGGAATCAAAGGGGAATTACGCAGCAATTCTACTTGCTTGGTACAGATTTCATCTACATCAGTAAACGTTTTAATCCATTTAGAAAAAATGCCTTTTGGTAGTTTTAACTCTGGTAGTGCAGGATCGACAGTAACTTGATCCACGTCAATTCCACTGTTGCGCAATACTTCGCTCAAAAAGTCGCCTGAGGCAGTCATCATACCGCACTCGGTATGATTAATAACAATGACTTCTTTTGTGCCAAAAAACTGGGTAGTTAACATCGCTGAACGAATCGCATCATCTGTAACTAAACCTCCAGCGTTACGGAAAATATGAGCATCCCCTTCGCTAATTCCTAAGGCTTTTTCTACAGGTAACCGTTCATCCATGCAAGTTAATACTCACAAACGTTTGTTATTAGGTATTCCTAACTGTCGCCGCAATGCCCATGCTTTTTTCTGTGATAACTTCTGGTCAATTTGTTGGTGTAACATTGCTTGGTATCTCCCAGTTTTTACTAGGATATAATTGAATCTTTCTCCTGATAATGCCACTGGAGAAAATCTTCTTAGGTAACAATTTATCTAATTTTTCTAACTAAACTCAATATATGTTACCAAATGAATACAGCCAGATTTCTCCATGATTGAATCACCAGATTTGGAGTTTGCTACGCTTGTGTTTGAGTTTCCCTAACAATCAATTTAGGTGAATAGCATTGGTCTGTTCTAACCTACGAAGCAAGTTCTATTACCGCCTGTACAACAGAGTCCATCTGCCATAGCCTTTTCAAGATAGCATCCATCGTTGCGGTTCGAGATTAACGATAATAGCTGCATAAGTGATATCCTGATTAACTACGGTAATACGATAGACATAGCGTATTTTTAGGTTAGTTTAAAGAGTATCGCATATTTTTATGAGTCTAGCAAGGGGTGATGAGAAAAAAATGTATTGCTTTTGTAGTGAAAAATATAACACAGTTTGAAAACTGACTAATTTTTTCCGTAAAAGTAAGTAAATAATGAAACAGTCGACCTCAACAGCGAATTTTTTATGTTCAAAGTTATTTTGCTACAATTACATATTTTTTATGTAAAAAGCAATTTAAACCACATCTATTTTGATAACCATAGTTTTAAAAGTAGTGAGAGCATCTTACTCAGGGCTAGTAGTAGCGCGCTTTCCGTCCCGCACTACTCCAGGTTTAAAAATGGACGAGGTTTAACTAACTTTTAAATAATCTTTATTTTACCTAATAGCTGTAAATCTATCGATTTAACGCATTTTAGCTAATTACAATCTAAAGGTGAAATTTGGTTACACAGGCAATTCCTAAATATAGTTGGGAAATTTATCTCGGGAAGTGGAAGAGCCTTATGCTTATTTCGTGTATAGTAATTTACTTATAGATAACCTTTTGTTAAATTAACTTTAACGTGTAGTAATTCTACATTTATGTGAATTGAGCTAAATGTTTCCCAAAACGATGATTAGCCTCGAGCCTAGTGAGAATAGGCGCAAAATTCAGTTTTATCGCTAGGAGTAATAAGGCAATGGGATCGATGTTTATTACTGCCGATGATTGGCAACATATAGCATTCAGACTGACTCTGGCATTGATAGTAGGCTGCATGATTGGATTGAACCGTCAGCAAGGAGGTAGACCAGCAGGAATGAGAACATTTATGTTGGTAAGTATGGGAGCAGCACTATTTGTGATGATACCGTTGCAGGCTGAAGGCGACAGTCCCTATGCAGCTACCAATGCATTGAGTCGCACAATTCAAGGTGTAGCTACTGGTGTGGGATTTCTCGGTGCTGGATTGATTCTGCAAGAGTCTCCCAGAAAATCTACTGTGCCAAAAGTTCGCGGCTTAACTACAGCCGCCTGTGTCTGGACTGCGGCGGGATTGGGAGCAGCGATAGGCTGTGGTTTGTGGCAAATGGGATTATTGGGAGGGGTACTAACCCTAATAACCCTGAGTGGGGTTAAACGACTCAATCGCTCATTCTTTAGCCAGGGAGGTCACAATAAAAAAGAAAATACTGCGAATGAAGATGATGATTAATATCAAATTAGTATAGGTGCGTAGATGCAAAGCAACTTGTCGTCAGCAGTCCATGTGCAGGGCGCACCTTCAGGATGAAACAAAGCTAGGGATCGATTGAGTATTTATGCTCAAATAAAAATCGCTTTGTTAGGAGACATCGCCTATCAATGTATTCCCACAATATTAAGTAAAATTAACCATTAAGTAAGTGTTCGGATATAAACCTCTCCACTAAAATTGAGGCAGAATTGGCATCTGTCTTTGAGGAACTGAGTCACTCTGACTGTGCAGTATTGCAAGTTGAGAGCCAACAACTTCTCAAAAAAGACTTGACAGAAAAATAAGGAGAGGGATCTGTGAGGGAGGAAAGCAAAGCAACTGAAGCGCAAATCACTGAAACAACGGTGAATATAACTAGTGAAATAGCTTGCTTCTTGCCGCCTGTTGCAGCACCTGAATACTGGGAAAGCATTCTCACAAGCATTAGTGATGGTTTTTGGATACTAGATCGTGAGTGGCGTTGTACCTACATTAATGAGCCACAGGCACAAATGTTAGGAATGCCCAAGCATGAAATTTTAGGCAAGAATATTTGGGACTTATTTGCAGGCATAATTGACACCGAGATATATATTCAATTACACCAAGCCATCTCTGAGCAAAAGCCTGTACATTTTGAGCATCACCGCTTAAGGCAACCAGGCTGGTTGGAGAGTAGAGCTTACCCATTTGCCAACGGAGTATCTATTTTAACAATTGATATTACTGAGCGAAAGCGAAAAGAGCAAGCATCACAAGCGAGATCCAACTTTATCCAACAGCTGGCACAAATGAGCCCGGGGTTGTTGTATCTCTATGATGTTGTTGAGCAGCGAAATATCTATATTAATGAGCGATCGCGCGATTTTTTAGGCTACCCACCCGAAACTGTTTTGGCGATGGGGTGTGAGTTTATGACTCATGTCATGCATCCAGATGACTTGGCAATGATGGCTGTTCACTTTCAACGCCTGAACGCCTGTGCAGATGGCAGTTACGTGGATATAGAGTATCGAATGCGCCATATTAACGGTGAATGGCGTTGGTTTAGCAGCCACAATACTGTATTTAGCCGCACCGCAGAAGGAGGAATCCATCAGATTTTAGGTACGGCTGAAGATATTACCGAGCGCAAACGAACAGAGGCAGCGTTGCGTGAGAATGAAGAACGCTGGCGAAAAATATTTGAAGCATCTACGATAGGAGTGAGTTTAATTGATATTAACGGTAAGTTTGTGCAAGCTAACAAAGCCTACTGTGAAATGTTGGGCTACAGCGAGCAAGAATTATATCAATTGACCTTTGCAGATATTACTCACCCTGAAGATGTAGAAGCTGATGTAAGTTGTGCCCAGCAGATATTTAAAGGTGAAATTCCTAGTTACCAAATTGAGAAACGCTACATCACAAAAAATGGCGAGATTGTCTGGGTACATCTCACTGCTACAGCTATTTTTGACCAACAAGGACAGCTGAATTATTGCTTTGCAATGGTTGAGAATATTAGCGAACGGCAAGCCGCGCTGCGCGATCGCCAACAAACTGAAGATGCACTACGAGAACGAGAACGGCGCTTCAGCACTTTATTTAATGGTATGGAAGATTGGGTGCTGGTGTACCATCTGACTCCTGACTATCAACCCGGAAAATTAATTGAAGTCAACGAGCAGGCTTGTAAGAAGCTAGGCTATAGCCGGGAAGAATTGCTAACAATGTCAGTTGCCGATATTATTGGCTCACCAACAATTAATCCCAAAGCTAATGTCGAAAAGCTATTAGCCGAAAAACATATTATTGTGGAATCTGTGCACACCACAAAGGATGGCCGTCACCTTAGCGTTGAAGTGAGTGCAACACTATTTACATTAAACGGTTTGCCGACTGTGCAGTCAATTTGTCGGGATATTACCGAGCGCAAACGCACACAGGAAGCCCTGCGCCAGAGTGAAGAACACCTGCGATTGGCATTAAAAGCTGCCCGCATGGTTACTTGGACGTGGAACCGCAGCACAGATGTAATCGACCGCTCACAAACAGCCTGTGAGGTGTTGGGTATACCACCGCAAATGCTAACTCAGCGGCTAGAAGCAGGCTGGAATCTTGTTTACCCCGATGATTTGCCATTTCATCAAGCAAAGGTAGAACAGGCGATCGCTTGCTTGGGAAGTTACACTTCTGAGTTTCGGATTATTCGACCAGATAACGGTGAAACGATCTGGGTAGAAGATAGAGGACAGGTAATTTGCGATGAACAGGGGCAATTTATTGGTCTCAAGGGGGTACAGTTTAATATTAGCGATCGCAAGCGCTTAGAAACCGCGCAACAGTTGCTCGCACAAGCAAGTGCTGTATTAGTAAGTTCTCTAGATTACCAAAAAACTCTGGCAAACATTGCTCGGCTGGTTATCCCAACTTTGGCTGATTATTGCTTTATTGATATTGTGACTAGCGATGGTAAAATTCAGCGCGTCGCCTCACAACAGCGCAACCCCAACAAGCAGACTTGGTTTAGTCAAGTACAAAATTATCTGCCACCCCAAGAGTTAGAGACACACCCAGTTATTGCTGCAATTAAGAGTGGTAAAAGCAAATTTGTTCCAGAAGTTACGCATGAGTGGATGCAAGCAGCGGCTCAAAGTCCTGAACATCTGCAATTTATGCAAAGTTGTGAGTTGTATTCTCTGATGACTGTGCCATTTATTGCTCGCGGCCGGACTTTGGGAACTTTAACTTTATGTATGACAAGCGAGTCTGGCCGCTATTATCAATATGCAGATTTAGTTTTAGCTGAAGAACTAGCTTATCGGGCGGCTTTGGCACTAGACAATGCTCAACTATATCAACAAGCACAAGAAGCCAACCGCATCAAAGATGAATTTTTGGCAGTGCTTTCTCATGAATTGCGATCGCCCCTGAATCCGATTTTGGGTTGGACAAGCTTACTACAGACAGGCAGATTGGATCAGCAAAAGACTGAGCAAGCCTTGGAAACCATTGAGCGCAATGCCAAATTACAAGCACAACTGATTGAAGATTTATTAGATATCTCGCGCATTTTACAAGGCAAGATTGTTTTAAAGGTTGGGGTGGTGAATCTGGCTACCATGATCGAAGCTGCTTTAGAAACAGTGCGTTTAGCAGCCGAGGCCAAAAGTATTCAAATTCAAATCATTTTAGAGCCTGATGTCGGGCAAGTTTTAGGTGACACAGTTCGCCTGCAACAGGTTGTCTGGAATTTGCTCTCGAATGCTGTGAAATTTACACCATCTGGGGGAGAGGTAGAAATCCGATTGGCAAAAATTGGCAATCATGCTGAAATCCAAGTTAAAGATACTGGTAAAGGCATTGCTCCCCAGTTTCTACCCTATGTATTTGACTGCTTTCGTCAAGAAGATGGCACAACTACCAGACAATTTGGCGGCTTGGGATTAGGACTAGCGATCGCTCGCCATATTACCGAACTGCATGGTGGTACAGTCCTAGTGGAAAGTGCAGGTGAGGGCTTGGGTGCAACTTTTACAGTTAGATTACCATTAACAACCAATGACCCACCACCGACTCAAAATTATGAACAATCAGTTGAAACTTTTGATTTAAGCCAGTTACGAATTTTAGTTGTAGACGATGAAGCCGATATCCGAACTTTACTGGCGATGATTTTAGAACAGTATGGAGCAGAGGTGAAAGTAGCAGCATCGGCAGTGGATGCATTTATTATCCTCGAACGATATCAAGCAGATCTGCTGATTAGCGATATTGGGATGCCAAATATGGATGGTTATGCGCTGATGCGGCAAATTAGAATGCTACCGCCAGATAAACAAATGCCCGCGATCGCACTTACCGCCTATGCTGGAGAATACGATCAACGCCAAGCTATAATCGCAGGGTTTCACTTGCATATTGCTAAACCCGTAGCACCACAAGAATTAGTTAGGGCGATCGCGCATGTTATGAGTGAGGCAAATACAGGTAAGCTAACCCGCCTTTAAGTTGCAGAATCCTTAGCCTCAGAAAGACGCGGCGACGCGGAGAAAGGGAGACGCAAAGATGCAATTTTAATGATTATTAGCTTACTTTCAACTCATGAGGACATACATTGTAGGGGGTGCATCCCAGTTTTTATTTTGCCACTAGAGAATAACTGTCATTGCGAGGAGGAACGACGAAGCAATCACAAAATCTTCAACTAAGAACGAGTCCATGCGATTGCTTCGCTCCGCTCGCAATGACGTTCAAAAAAGTGGGATGCTCCCCATTGTAGGTAGCGATCGCCCACCAACAAACCATCTGCTCACCACTTGAATTACTAAATAAATATTATTTAACATACAGCAACTTGCTGTAAATTATATAGTTAAGCAATCCTAAATCAGCAGGATTTACGCAAGCAAAATTTGTCATTGCGACCGAGATTGCCACGCTCCGCTCGCAACAGGCTCCGTGAAGGGAAGCAATCCCAGAGTTTGAGGCGATTACGTCGCTACCCTACTCTTCGAGAACGGCTTTGCCGAACGGAAACGACTTCGTCGAACGCTCGTAATGACGTAATTCCGTGGCTTTTGCATAAGTCCTAATCAGTTGTTAACTTACTCGTTGAGGCAAGGGACAGCAAAGAACGATGTACAGGTGTACTTAGTTTTTTCCCAAATGAAATAGTACTGCTATTTTCCAATCTATATTTGTTAAGAGAAAATTATTTACAACTATTAGTATTAGCTTCAGTAGTAAAAATCATATTTCATCTTATTTAATCAGATAAAACAGTTAAGGCAATATTAATCAGTAATAATAACTATAAAAATCTAAATATCACCTAACATTTCCTACTATTGAAACAGTAGCCTTACGGATTGATTGGCTAATAATTAAAGTTAAAAATAATATTTATCAAGCCTATTTTTTCTCATGGTTTGCTGAATTCAGTAATATCATCTTCAGTGAATTAGTTATGCTCGCCAAATCTTTGCAAAAACCTGAAAGCCTACTAGAGTGCTTAGAGGATGTTTGAAAAGTCAGCGAGGCAGTAAAAAAAGCTCTCAGGGCATAAGCTGTAAATACTTACATACAGCACCATTGAGAGCCATGAGTAAACTATACTCCAGTAACCTGACCCAAGAACAATGGGAACTGGTTGAACCTTTAATTCCATCAGCTAAAAGAGGTGGTCGTCCAAGAGAGGTGGATATTTGGGAGATACTCAACGCTATTTTTTATGTATTGACACAAGGATGTACTTGGCGAAACTTACCTGGAGACTTTCCCAATTGGCAAACAGTGTATAGCTACTTTCGCAATTGGCGTAAAGATGAAACATGGATAAGTATTCATGACCAACTAAGAGCTTGGGTGAGAGTGGACAACGAGCGAGTAGTTAGCCCATCAGAAGCAATCATCGATAGTCAAAGTGTCAAAAGTGCGGCGATGGTAAGCCAAGATGTGGGGTACGATGCAGGCAAAAAGGTAAAAGGACGCAAGCGGTTTTTGACAGTGGATACATTAGGTTTAGTACTGCGAGTGTTGGTGAGCGCAGCTAGTGTAGACGAACGCTCAGGTGGTAAACAGGTACTCCAGAAGGTGAAACAAATGGGAAACACGGTGTCGCGTCTGAATATTATTTGGGTTGATGGTGGTTACGATGGCAACCCATTTATGCAGTGGGTAATGGATTTGTGCCGATGGATTATACAAGTTGTGCTGCGACCGCATGAACACAAGGGCTTTGTTTTGTTGCCTAAACGTTGGGTAGTTGAACGTACTTTTGGTTGGCTGACTGGATGTCGGCGTTTGAACAAAGATTACGAGTGCTTACCAGAAACTTCGGAGACTTTTATCTACCTTGCTATGATCCGGATCATGGTGCGGCGTTTGGCATAAATTTTTACCCCTCATCACTTTTCAAACACCCTCTAATACCATTTCACTTTAATGATGATACAAATACCTGGGTAGGGGTTTAATTAGTATTACTCTAACTGCTCTCTGCTGTATGAACGAGCAGTTTTTAACAGAGCGTTCATGACTACTATAAAAATGCAATTGTTATCTTATATAGTTTTTCTAAAACCATTTATGAAAAATCTTACTTATTGTAGAGGTAATGCTCAGCAAAACCGGATATGCTCTGGAATACCCATCCACAGATATTTCAAAAATCAAATAAGAATCCCATATATAGATTCCAATATTTTTGCAAATAGGCTGGGGTATTACTAGTCAATGGCATTGAGTCTATGCTGTACAAACTTTAGCGCATCACTAGTTTTGTGCTCAACTAATGGATAACGAGAAATTATTTTATGCTTGTGTAAATCAACTAACAATATTAGGTATCCCAACCGAAAAGTATCTCAACGGAGATTACTTTGGGATAAATTCGCAAAAACTCGCAAATGGGTTGTGGGAAATCTGGGTAATTCTGGAATGGGATCAATATCTCACTAACTGGAATTGTGGAGTAAAGTGCATTATTTCCGAAAATTTACAAATTAAACAATGTACACTCCTTACCCAAAAGCAAGAAGGTAGCATAATTGAGCATTTTCAATACCCTTAAATATATAATCTCCCTCAGGTAGTATATCTACTGCTTAGTGGAGGAAGTTAATTATGCTATATCACTTAGATTTTCACGTAGAGTATCCTGGTGAGATATCTCAGGCAGAACTTTTTGCAATTTGGGCAGAAGAAGCCGATGCTGCCCTGAAAGCAAAAGAGGCTGGGGTAGTTGTAGACTTATGGAAATGTGTAGGCGTCCGAAGAGTAATTGTTATTGTTGATGTTCCTACTCCCGATTTGCTAGATCAAATTCTGTTGGATTTACCAATCATGCAGAAAAATGGTCAGCATGTTCAGGTGCAGGTGACTCCCCTCAGAAGATATGAAGACTTTGCGGCCGATCTGAAAGCGCGTTTGGATAGGAAAGAAAAATAAGCTTTTACGCATTTAAGTTGTACATTAGGTCTCTTGCATAAGTCGATTTTTTGAATATCGAACCACAGATGAACACAGATAAACACCGATATTTATCTGTGTTCATCTGTGGTTTTTTATTCTTAATATCATGTTTGTTTAAGTAGAACAGTGTGGAAAAACAAAACTATGTTAAGAAAAATCAAATAGGCTTAAACCTTCTTCCCTCCTGCCTTCTGCCTCCTGCCTCCTGCCTCATCCCAACGATAAATATTCACGCCGACCTACTTAATTGCTTATAAAACGTCATTACGATCGCTTCGCTCACAATGACTGTAAATATTTTTGTTCAACTACTTAGCGATCGCACTGACTCATGTTAATTTCCTCATCAGCTAATCCTTATTGCTACTGCGTATTTGCATTCCTATGTCGATAGTCTGTGGTGTCCAGGTGGGACCGTTGCAACTTGGCCCATCTGCTGTCCAGATGAGTTTATCTAAGTACATTTGTCGTGCTGCCATATTCTTTGGCCAAGCATGATAGACAATGTATTCAGTCTCGCCATCCGGAGCCAGCACAATTGAGTTGTGTCCAGGCCCCATTACATAACCTGGCACAGACCGCAGCACTCTTGGCCCTGTTTCGTTACCTGCATCCGAGTAAGGCCCCATGACATTATCGGCAACTCCATAATCGACACCGTAGTTTTCCGTTTCCCAGCGCCCACCGCTATAAAAGCAGTAATAACGACCCTCATATTTGCGAACACAGGGGCCTTCCAAAGTATGCCAATCAAAAATTTCACCATACATCAAACGGTTGGCTAAAAACCGCTGCCAATCCGAACGCGCGCGCAAGACGACTTTCCCATCACCGGATAGCTTTGTCATCTCTTCAAGTCGATCTACAACCAACGCCGTACCAGCACGCACACCGCCTTCTGTATCTAGAAAATCACGGGCGTAAAATAGATACCATTGTCCATCGTCATCGCAGAATGGGTGAGGATCGATCGCAAAGGGGCAAGACTGAGGATCTACTAACGGCTTGCCAGTATCCTGATATGGCCCCACAGGATTATCGCTGACAGCAACGCGCAGTTGATGATTTTTATCCTCATGCCCCACAGAGTAGTAGAGATAAAACTTGCGATCGCAATAAGCAACTTCAGGTGCCCAAAAATTATCACCAAGGGCCGGGTCTGGTCGCAACAGTGCGTTGTCAACAAAATGCCAATTCACCAAGTCGAAGGAACGTAACAGCGGAAAAACACGTAATTTAGTAGAGTCAATGCCTACCACCGGAGCTACTTCGTCTATCATTCCTTCCGCTTCTGCCGGGCCAGTTCCGATCGCATAGTATACACCTTGGTACTCCCACACAAACGGATCGGCAAAATAGTCTTCATAGACTGGATTATTGTAAGTTAGCATTTCGGTAACAGTTTTAAGCAGGATGAAAATAACAAATCTTCCTCAATTTTTCTGCTTGTTTCCTCTATCTTTGTACTGGTTAAGCACGTAGGGTAGCCAATGCCCACCCTACGATTTTTTAGTACTTGAAGTTTACGTAAGTTTCCACTTTTTCCTTTGGTAACTGCTCGACTACCTGACAGCGCAACATCTGTCTCAACTTCTCTGGTAGGCTTTCATAGTAATCTCGCTCAAGAGTTAAATCCACTTTTGGCGTGTGCAGCCAATGCATAACGTAACCCATAACTACCATCGGTCTTGGCTGGCTGGTGCGATTTGGTGAACCTCGGTGCAACGCCAAAGGCGTGCGAATCATTACGTCACCTGGCTGCATATAAAAAGATTCCATCGGAATTTCACCTGTGGCAACTTTCCTTAGTCCCTCTTCCCGTGGTATGACATGAGTTCCACGTGCCATTTGAAACGGGCCGTTCTCTGAGGTTACTTCTACAAGTGGGAAATTAACTGCAAGGGCGTAGAGCGGCGTTACTATATTATCCGAGAATAGAGGGCGATAGTCCCGATGGGTTTCCTGATAATCCGAACCCTGGAAAGGAACATCAACACCCAACTGAACCATCACGTATTCTTGGTAAAATACCCGTTCCAGAATACCCATAATCACGGGATTGGCGAAAACTTCTGTATTAGCAAATGGGGAAACCCAAGGTAATGTCAGATAATAGCGGGCAATTTCCCGGGGAGCTAAACCACCGGGTTGATTTTGACGATCTCGGAATAATTTATCAAAAGCTTGTGCCCACTCACCAATTAGGTTTCTATCAAAAAGATTGCGAATTACACAAATCCCGTCTCGATTTAGCTCTTCCACTAATCGATCTAGGTCGGTAGCTGTATAGTTAGCTATACCGCCTATAGTTTGAACCATTTTATTATCCTCTTCTATTTAAAATGTGATTGCAGCCCTCAAGCATTAGTGAAAAATCAATAATCCTATAGGCTGGGCATTGCATACCAAAACATAAATGGGTGAGTAATGCTTAACCTAAAAAGCTTTCAAAAATCAACTAGGACTGCTATAGAGTTGATTTTAATCAGACTCTTAATAGCAACTTTTTCTAATTGCTTGTCGATAATAGCGTATTAATCTCAAAGTTAGCTTGTTAGATTTTTAAGATTTAGGCTGTAAAAATACCTAAACAACTAGTTAATGAATTGTCCAAGCAACATATTAATAAATCAGAATACAGTCAACACTATCAGCACAGAGAAAGCAATCTTCATTGCAGATTTTTTTGGTTCAAATTTCTGCATTTTCCGGCTGAAACTGCTGAGGCAATTCAGTTTACACTCGCTGTAGCTTATATACAAAGGTATACGCCATTAGTAAGCTAACCCGCCTTTAAGTTGCAGAATCCTTAGCCTCAGAAAGACGCGGCGACGCGGAGAAAGGGAGACGCAAAGATGCAATTTTAATGATTATTAGCTTAGTATGAGCGTGTTAGGGCTGTTAGCAAGTCAGGGCTAAATGTAACAATCTGTGAATAATAATTACAAGAAATTTCCAACTTGACAATTGCCACAAGTTCTTTTAAGCGATCGCGTCCATCCCAAAAAACTGACCAATCATCTAGGACTAACACCGGGGAGCATCCCACTTTTTTGAACGTCATTGCGAGCGGAGCGAAGCAATCGCATGGACTCGTTCTTAGTTGAAGATTTTGTGATTGCT
>NZ_MTAW01000233.1 GCF_002154725.1 Nostoc sp. 106C
CGTGTTTGCTTTCCGACGAGTAGTAGTGGAGGTCATAGTTATATTTCGTAGATATTTAGTGAGAAGTATTTGCCAAATTGAGTTATTCGCGTAATCACTTTTTTAGAACCCTCAATTGACTGACAAAACTGTTGTGTTGAAAAGCAGATTTAGAAATCAAAGGTGGTACGCAGTACACCAACATACTGAGTATCGTTGTTGCTGTTGTTCTCTGGATTCAGAATTACCCAGAAACCAGGAGTCACCGAGATGTTATCGTTGACTCGCAAGCGATAAAAAGCTTCGATGTGGTAAGCATTGTCGTTTTCTTGACGGACATCACTGTTAGTAACATGAGGTGGAATACCAACGAGAATTCCCGGAAGGTTGCCTCTACCCCCAAAATCTGGGAAGGAGAGACCAACTGCCCCAAACCAAGCATTAGCAGTGTTACCACTATTGACTAATAGAGAATCTGTTCCACCCCTGCCATTAGAAACATCACTCAAACCAGAGCTCTCGGCAGTTGCCCAAATATATCCACCCCAAGCATGGATTTGGAAGTTAGGCGAAAAGCGATAGTATCCCTGGACACCGACGATGTCGTTGGAAGTAGCAATGCGGTTACCAAAGGGAGCGATTGACAAGGCGCTGCCCCTGCCGCCTGTGATATCAACAGTGCCAGCAGGGTTATATCCATGAGAGTAGGCGACACCTATTGCTGCTTGGTTGCCGTGATAGACTAGATGGGCCAGAGCGTTGTAACCACCATCAAATAAGCCATTTTTCGGAGTTGGGTTATTGGGACTGTTTGCTAAATAGCCTAAGGTCAAAACCAAGTCTTTGCTGATATTCCAGTTAACCGCGCCACCGCCGCCACCGCGCTCGAACAGAAGACTGTTTTTACCAAATAGTGAGGGAATCCCATTGCCATCATCGGCAATTGTGGCAGGAGTTACGTTCTCTGTGATGTCGTTGTAGCCAATACCCACCGGACCGACGACGAAGGAGAGGGAATCACTAACTGGAAAGTAGTAACGGATGTGGGGCACAATTAATGTATTGTTGCTGTCGTTATCGAAATTCAGGCGCGTCATTCCTGTGCCGGTGGCTGCGGCAATCCGGCTAGTGCCATCAGGATTGGTAAAGTTACCAAACTCCAGGCGGACTCGCAACATGTCTTTGCCTGTAAAGCTGCTTTCTAACTGGAGACGACCGCGAGTTGCAAAGAAGACGTTGGATTCATCGCGATCGCCTCCAACTCTGTTACCGAAGGTATCGCTAACGGCAGTAATAATTTGGGCATTTAATTTAGTGGTAGTAGAAAACTGTTGCTGCTCGAGTGTGGCTGTGCGTGCCTCTAACACATCCACCCGCCCACGTAGGGTTGTTAATTCGGCGGCAAATTCTTGTTGCAACTGTTGCAATGTTGCTAAGTCTTGCTTATTGACTAGCTCGCTAGTACTGGTAGTAATTAGCTCACCAATCCGATTCAAGCAGGCATTCAAACCTGCCGCAAATTCATAGCGAGTTAGGGCACGGTTACCGCGGTAGGTGCCATTGGGATAACCTGCAATACAGCCGTAGCGTTCTATCAGCGATTGCAGTGCTTGGAATGCCCAATCGTTTGGTTGTACATCTGATAGCTGAGATACAGAATTTACCTGTTCCTGAATGCTGTCATTATTATCAGCTGCATCAGCTATTTTCAAATTATTGTTTGAGGGTATTGCCCAGACTCCCGGGCATAACAAAAATAAGAGTGAAAAACTGTACAAAAAATTTTTTAGCATGGTATTAAACGAGATACTTGTAAAAACCTGTATTCTTGGTCTCAACAAACATCACCCGTTCGCTGTTCGGCATTTGTCCTACAGCCCTTCGGGCATCCTACGGCGGACGTTGCGCAAGGCTAGCCGTTCTCGTCGTACCCCTGTAGCAGAAAGGTTAGCATTCCCGTAGGGTAGGGTAAAAAGCAATACAGACAGATAATCCCGAATCCCTGAATTTATTAATGGAAGAGAAATAAATATTCTTAGGGGATGCGCTCCAGCAAGATAGCTATGACCTAAATCAGTACTGTTTTTGCAACGACTGAGACGGTTAATTGAAACTGTGATTGGATACCGTGAAGAGCGCTTTAATAATCAGCTATTAGCTCATATTGTTTATCAGGAGCTTAATCTTCACATTAGAGTACCATTAAAATTTGATGGACTGATAACAGAAGATTAAGCTGCATATCGCGTTAAATCTTTTGATTGTTCATCTGGAACGTCTGCGGAGTCGATCGATCATTACCGCCAAGATAATTACTAGTCCCTTGACGACTAGTTGCCAGAAGAAAGATAGGTTTAACAGGGTTAAACCATTGTTGAGAATAGCAATAATCAATGCACCTAGCAGGGTGCCAGTAATAGTACCGATACCGCCTGTAAAGCTGGTGCCACCAAGAATTACAGCCGCGATCGCATCCAACTCGTAACCTTGACCCAATAAGCCACTAGCACTATATAAACGGCTAGCACTCATGATTCCTGCCAAGCCTGCTAGTAATCCACTGACGCCATAGACAAATAGCAATACGCGATTGACTTTGATACCAGTTAAGCGTGCTGCCCGTTCGTTACCTCCAACTGCATATATTTGCACGCCTAACACAGTTTGTCGCAAGATGAACCAACTAACTATGACAGCAAGTAGAGCAATTACTACTAACCAGGGAATGGGGCCCAAATAGCTATTACCTACCCAAGCAAAATTTATGTCACGGTTAATAACTGTTGTCCCCTTCGCGAGCAAATAGGCAACACCCCGCAAGGCGGTAAGTGAACCAAGGGTAACAATAAAGGGTGGCACATCCAAAAAGGTAATTAAAGCGCCGTTCAGTAAGCCCAAAACCAATCCTGTTAGCAATCCAGCTAGCACAGCCGCCCAACCCAGACCTGGAATCAGCGATACTAGCAGCGTAGCTACGGCAGAAACAGCCAATATTGATCCAACCGAAAGGTCAATACCACCGGTGAGGATGACAAACGTCATTCCCGTTGCCAGCACAATATTGATTGATGCCTGGCGTAATATATTGACGGCGTTACCAGGTGAGAGAAAGCTGGGGGTCAAAAATGAAAATAAGATGCAGATAATTAGCAGAATCGGCAGAATCCCTGCAACTTGGATGAGATTGTTAATTGATTGACGCTGGCGCGACACGGGTTGCGTGCCTGGTCTATTTTTGGCAGGTCTTACGGTTTGACTCATGATCCTGATACCTCCCCTGCTCCAGTGGCATAGTGCATAATATTTTCTTGGGTAATTTCTTTGCCAAGGCTGCCGTCTAGTTCGCCTACCAGCTGCCCTTCTCGCATCACCAAGACGCGATCGCTCATACCGACAATTTCTGGTAGTTCGCTGGAAACCATCAAAATCGCAATACCATGTGCTGCCAGTTCGCTCATAATCCGGTAGATTTCGCTTTTAGCACCAATATCTACACCGCGTGTTGGCTCATCGAGCATCAATACTTTCGGCTTAATCGCTAGCCAGCGCGCCAGCAGCAGCTTTTGTTGATTGCCACCGGAAAGATCGACTGCTCTAATTTCCAGATTGGCAAGCCGGATATGAAAGTTTTCTACCGCTTCCGTGGCAATCTGATTGACTGAACCCCAGTTAACAACACCAGCCTTTGCATCCTGCCTGAGTCTGTTGAGAGCAATATTCTTCCGGGAACTCATCTCCAGAAACAAACCTTGATCTTTGCGGTCTTCTGGGACATAGCCTATGCCAACATCAATGGCATCACTAGGACTATTAATATCTAGTCTTTTGCCATCTAGAAATACTTCACCACTTGCTTTACGGTCAGCACCAAAAATTAGCCGGGATAGTTCGGTGCGTCCTGCACCAACCAACCCAGCTAGACCGAGAATCTCACCAGCATGAATTACAAAACTAGCCGGCTCAATCTTGCGGCCGTCACTCATATTTCTAACTTCCAGCACCACTGGCCCAAAATTTGTTCGCCGCTGATGTTCGTAAAAATCCTGCATAGGACGACCGACCATCATTTGTACCAATCGCTGAGCTGAAATTTCCTCGCGTGTCAGACTACCGACGTATTGCCCATCGCGTAGCACGCTAATGCGGTTCGCCAAGGCATACACTTCTTCCATGCGGTGGCTGATATAAATAATGGCAATGCCGTCATTCCGCAGTTTGCGAATAACCTCAAACAAACGCTCAGTCTCGCGGTCAGATAAGGCAGCTGTTGGCTCATCCATCACCAAGATGCGGCTTTTATCTTTCAGGGCCCTGGCAATTTCTACCTGCTGCTGTTCGGCAATAGAGAGAGTACCGACTATATCAGTGATCGCAAAACTAGCACCGAGGCTTTGCAGCACTTGCCGTGCTTCTTCTTCCATACCTTGGCGGTCTAAAAACTGACCCCTGCGTAACTCGCTACCCATAAACATATTTTCGGTAACGGTTAAATTGGGTGCGACATTCAGTTCTTGATAGATAAGATTAATACCCGCCTGTCGCGCTGTTGCTGGATTGGTAATTTTTACAGGGTTACCATTGATGCGAATCTCGCCTTCGTCGGCAATGTAAGCCCCAGCCAGGATTTTCATCAATGTGCTTTTGCCTGCTCCGTTCTCGCCCATGAGAGCGTGAACTTCTCCCGGATAGATTGTGAGATTGACATTTTGCAGAGCAGGTACACCATGAAATCGTTTTGTAATCCCTTGCATTTCTAATACAGGGGTGACAGTTGGCGTATCAGGAAAAGAAGTTTCAGTACTTATTGTCATGAACACATCCTGTATAAACAATATTGGGGCATGGGGCATTGGGCATGGGGCATAGTTCACAATTCTCCTTGTTCCCCCTCATCTCCCTTCCAATGCCCAATTCCTTACCAGCCTTTTTCTGTAGCAACGTTGTCTTTAGTGATCAGCTTGACTGGAATCAGAATGGTGGAATTACTTGGTTTTTTACCATGCAAGATGTCGTTACCAACGTCAACTGCTTTTGCTGCCATTCCTCGGGGATTTTGCGTAGCAGTTGCCGCATATATACCATCTTTGTTGGCGATCGCTTTGATTGCTTCAGGCGCACCATCGACCCCAACAATAAAGAACTCTTTACGTTGTGCTTGGTTGGCTGCTAGTTCTGCTCCCACACCACTCGGATCGTTGATGGCAAAAACAGCATCTATTTTCGGGAAGGTTGTTAGCAAGTCAGTCATAACTCTGAGTCCGCCATCCCGACTGCCTTCTGCATTCTGGTTTTTAGAGAGTATTTTTATACTCGGATATTTCGCCAATACATTCTGGCAGCCATTAACTCGCTGAATTACTGATTCCACCTGAGGTCCATTGACGATTACTACATTTCCTTGGCCTTTGAGTCGGTCAGCAATATATTTACAAGCAACCTCTCCAGCTTGCGCATTATTAGTAGTAACGGTGGCGTCTACTCCTTCCGCACCTGTATCTACTGCAACTATGATTCTCCCGGCTTGCTTAGCTTTATCCACTGCTGGCTTAATGCCAGTTTTATCAGCAGCATTCAGGATAATTACATCGGTGTTGGAAGCAGTGAAGTTTTCAATTTGGTTGGCTTGTTGGTTGAGGTCATAGGCACTGGAAACCACACTAACTTTGACATCATTTCCGCCAATTCTCTTGGCTTCTGCCTTAATTTCGTCCCCCATCAGGACGAAAAAGGGGTTACTGAGATCGCCAGCAGTGAAGGCTACCGAACGTAATTTTTTATCACCAGTGGCAGTATTAGTCTGGGCGCTAGTATTGCTTGCAGTGTTAGTGGCAGTGTTAGTATCAGTGTTACTAGCACTGTTGCCATTCTGAGCGCCATTTGAGCAACCAATAACAGTACCGCTGAGAATGCCTAATATGCTAGCTGCGATCGCAATCTTTTTCACTTTCATATATTTCCTATTTAAAAAATCTCTGAGTCAAGAATCAAGGGTAAATAGATAGTGAGCATTAGTAATAGCTCTTTCCCCCTTGTCCGCTTCAAGAACTACCAGCCTTTGTAGCTGCTGAGGTTCTCTCGGGTGACTAACTTGACTGGAACCAGAATGTTAGAATTACTCAGTTTTTTGCCTTGGATGACATCGTTACCAACCTGAACCGCTTGTTCAGCCATTCCTGCTGGATTTTGAGCAGCAGTTGCCGCAAATACACCATCTTTGTCTTCCATTGCTTTGGTTGCATCTGGCGAACCGTCAACCCCAACAATAAAAAATTCTTTGCGTCTTGCTTGCTTGGCTGCTAAATCTGCGCCTACCCCACTTTGATCGTTAGTGGCAAAAACAGCATCAATTTTGGGAAAGGTTGTGAGCACGTCTGTCATGACTCTGAGTCCACCATCTCTTGTCCCTTCTGCATTCTGGTCTTTAGAGAGGATTTTTATACCTGGATATTGAGCCAATGAAGTCATACAGCCTTCAACTCGCTGGACTATAGAATCCATCTGCGTACCGTTGAGGATGACTACGTTACCTTGGCCTTTGAGGCGATCGCCTATATATTTGCAAGCAATCTCTCCAGCTTGGGTATTGTTAGAGCTAATCATCGCATCGACATCTGCATCAACGGCTGAATCTACCGCAATCACAACCCTACCGGCTTGTCTGGCGTTGTCAATTGCTGGTTTGACTCCTTTTTTGTCAACAGCGCTGAGGATAATTAGGTCAGTTTTCGCTGCGGTAAAATTTTCGATTTGGTTGGTTTGTTGATTCAAGTCAAAGCCACTGGAAACCGCATTAACTCTGACATCACTGCCGATTTTCTTGGCTTGTCTCTCAGCGCCTTTCTGCACTGCTACATAGAAGGGGTTACCTAAGTCGCCAAGGCTAACACCTACTGTTCGCAATTTGCCATTCTGAGTACTAGCTTTAGTCTGGGCACTAGTGTTGATTGCAGTGTTGGTATCAGTGTTAGCAGCACTGTTGTCATTGGGAGAGCTATTTGTGCAACCAACAACAGTACCACTGAGTAAACCTAAGATGCTAACTGCGATCGCGCGAAGCGCAACACCAGAGGAGAACGCAATTCTCTTCATATTCATCTGTATCTAACAACGAATTTTATTTCAGGAAGGTCAGCAGCATATAAATCTGCAATGTCATCCCACTATGAACTAGGCCCGAAGTTTTCAGACCTAACTTAGTGACACTAATAGCTTTTGCCAGTTCAACTCCTCTCAAAGCGTGCTCTAATGCGATTGGAGTTATGGCTACAGTTCCACTAAATTAAATTTTTTGGTTTTTAAAAGAAAACGATGTTCGCTACACTACTTTAAATATTTACACCATTGTTTGTGAAACTTATTTAAAAGTAGGTGAATGAAAACAAGTTTCTCTTCGTTTATTCTGTAGTTAATCCAAAATAAACTTTTTTTCAAAACACCGTTTATTACTAAAGGAATAATAGTTATTCCCTTTTTCTAGTTCTAGAGAAGTATTGGAGATAAATAAGCGGATTTAAGGTTATTTATCAGTTTAGCTAAATTAACGGACAGAGATTAAACCATATTCATAAAAATTAACAGCATCGTAGTAAAAGATTTGATTTGTAATCTGGATTTTGCCAAGTAAGCTGTTGTATAATAACAATCCTCAACAACAAATCATGAAGCAGCAGGGGCAAACATTTAACTTAATAAAATGTAGTAGATTACCCTGCCAAAAAATCCTTCTGAATTATTTGCTAACTTGGCTCAAATATACTGGTCAAGTAAACTTATTTTTTATCGCTATTACAGACATTCTTTAATCCAAAGATTGATTATCTTCTTCTATATAATGTAGTAAAATAGTGATAAAAACAATTTTTTTCTTGGTTGTTTTTCAAGGGTATCTGCACGCTTATTGTATATTTGTACTGATACTAATTCGGTGCCAAATTTAGGAAAATAGACCACCTAATTTCAGCTTGCTCAATAATTTTTGCGCATGATTAGCAACAGAAATCATTTTAATCTCGACAAGCTGTATCAGATATTAATGTGTGCAGTATTGATTCCACCTAATCTTTGCTCCGATTAAAGCTTTAGAATTTAATTATTGCAGGTAAATATTTAGCCACTAAATCTTTATAGTATGGCTTGAGTTGTTCCCAATTTGGAGGATTGGGATTTTTTGAATACAAATCGTAGGGATTGAATAGTTTCACCCACTTAAACATTTCGCGATCGCGTTCATCCATCAAATGTTCGTAGGCATTTTCCCGGTGTTGAGGATAAAATGAGTGATAACGGAGAATGTACAATGCTGGTTCAGGCAAATAAGGTTTCATGATTCGATAAAAATACTCATCATGTCCCCACGACATATGTACATTACTTAATCCGCAATTCGGCTCATACACACCATATTTAGTATTAAATTTTGGGTTATTGTAATCAGGATTCTCTTGAAAAAATTCCGAAAAAACAATTTTATTAGAGAATGCACAACCTACAGGATAGGTATCACCTACAGTAGCCCATTGTGGCTCTCCAAACAAACAAAGCACCTTTCCCATATCATGAAAGAAGCCAGTAAGGACCATCCAGTCAGGATGACCATCAGCGCGAATAGCTTCTGATGTTTGCAACAAGTGCTGTAATTGATCTAAATCTGTATCCGGATCTGAATCATCTACTAATTGATTCAAAAATTCCAGTGCATCCCAAATTGACATTTTTTTCTTGTCAAACTTGGAAAACTCTTCTTCTTTCTTTAATACAAAGTCATAGGTTTGATTAATATGATTTAATCGATAAAACTCTTTGACTGTGTCTCTAGTAGTATTTTCGTAATTCCTGTACTCTGTGGTAGTTTTACCTTCTTGAACAATGCTGTCCAGATCGGGATAGCGATTAAGTAGGTCTTCTTCCCATTCTTCTAGCGAATGCAAGGGATTGTTTTGAGCTTGCTCTATGGCATTTGAAGTTTGAGACATATGTCTTCGTTTTCGATTTTGGATTGTTAAATAGTTGTTTTATGCTTGATGCACACGTGTGCATTAGTTCATGTTTTTATTTTTGCACACGTGTGCAAAGAATGTGTATTAAGTTTCTTTGCAAATTAGTAATAGAGTAATGTTCAGATTGGCTGTGCATTTTCGCTAGCGACGACCATAAAGCAGAGCGATCGCTCTGCTTTATGATTTAGATTTAAGCGGCTTGGTCTTTTCCTGACACCGCTACACTCTTACACCTGCGTCTTTGAAGCTAGGTTAAGCATAATCTCCTAATTATTTAGCAAATAGCCCTGTCATCGGCTGGACTCCTTTAGCTATTTCATTCGCCTGGTTGAGATACTCGGAGATCCCAAAAGCGTCTTCGGTAGTTCGGAGCAAGGAGTAATGATTATAAGGTGTTTTATCTACTACACTTCTAGGGCCGTGGTTGGTAATTACAACTGTCGCAATATGACCACCCCCAAAGTTAGCATTACTTTTGGGGTCAAAACCGCAGCAACCTTGTGTCCCTTTCTTCACAAGTGGATTACTATTTTCATCCCAGGTAATGACGATCGCATTATTACCAGAACTATTCCAAAATTTAGATGTGGTAATTTGTTGGACGACTTTACCAATCGTGGTATCACCAGTTTTAATCAGTTGTTGCAGGTTGGGACATTCCTGCAAACCATGCATTTCATGGCATTGATTGAAGATGATGTGGCTATAGTTGGGAACATTGCCGCTTTGTAAATCTTTCGCCAGTTGGTCAAAACCCACAATCTTGCTAGGCAAATTAGGATCGTCCTGTACTTTTTTAAAGTTCATAAACCCGTTATGTTTTGAGGCATACAGCGCTCGGATTTTGTTGGGTGCAAACACTGCTTTAGAACCTGGGGTAGGAATGTCCTCAAAATAACCCTTCCAAGTCAGACCTTTTTGTTCTAGCTGGTCGATTAAGCTTTTAGCTGTAATAGTATGGTTAGCGTAGTCTGACCTGTGAGAACTTGGGCAAAACTGGTATTTACTCCCTACCTGGCAATAAAATGCATCATCGTCATGAATGCCAAAGGTACTACCACCAAGCATGGCAATATAGTTAGCTTCGCTAGGATGTACTTCGCCGTAAAAGTTACTAGCTAAACCGTAGGTTTTTGCAAGTTGATTAATTATTGGTGCATTGGAATTGCCAATAATTTGGTCATAAGATTTGTTTTCCTCAACAATGACAAAAATATGCTCGTATTTAGGAATTGCTTGGTCTTTTTTTGCTGAGATTGAGGTTGCTAAGGCTTGGTTTTTGTTTTGTGTCTGCCTAGATAATTGAGTTTTAGAGGTGCAAGCGATCGCAGTTAAGCTTAAACTCAATAAACCAAGAGCAAAAATTATCTCTTTCGGCGTGTAACGTGCTGACATAACTACTATAAACTTTTAGTCTTACCCGCCGTTGAGTATACGCTGTTTTGCTCTAATTCGCTCAAATTTGCTTGGCGCGATCGCACCTTAACATACTCGCTTCGTGTCCGGTCGCTTTCAAATACTGATACACAAGTCCTTTACAAAATTTTAACTTGTATGTTGGTCTAAAAACTTTCCTTGCTCGTCTGCAACAGCAGGAGTAATCTTAGATCTTTAAAAGATAAATTTCCTGCTATGCGCCTAACCTCACTTGATGTTTTTCGAGGTATTACCATTGCTGGCATGATTCTCGTGAATATGGCGGGAGTCGCAGATGATAAATATCCTCCCTTAGACCATGCCGCATGGAACGGCTGCACTCCAACTGACTTGGTATTTCCCTTTTTTCTGTTCATTATCGGTGTGGCGATGACTTTCTCGCTGTCAAAGTACACCGAAGGTGAAAAACCTCAATCAGCCGTTTACTGGCGGATTTTACGCCGTGCGGCAATTCTCTTTGCCTTAGGCTTGCTGCTAAACGGTTTTTGGAATAAAGGTGTTTGGACTTTCGACCTCAGTAGCATCCGGCTTATGGGAGTGTTACAAAGAATTAGTCTGGCTTACCTATTTGCTTCCATAACAGTTCTCAAGTTACCGCGTAAAGGGCAATGGATATTGGCAGGCGTGCTACTCATCGGCTATTGGTTGGCAATGATGTATGTACCCGTACCTGGTTATGGTGCTGGTGTATTGACACGGGAAGGTAACCTCGGCGCATATATTGATCGATTGATTATACCGAAAGCACATCTGTATAAGGGCGATAATTTCAACTTCATGGGAGATCCAGAAGGACTTTTCAGTACCATTCCCGCTATTGTGAGCGTCCTGGCTGGCTATTTCACAGGACAATGGATACGTAGCCAGACAGTACAATCTCGTATAAGTATAGGTTTAGCTTTATTTGGCATCGGTTGCTTAATTATTGGTTGGATGTGGGGGTGGACATTTCCGATCAACAAAAAAATCTGGACAAGTTCCTACGTTGTCTTTACCAGTGGTTGGGCTTTACTTTTGTTAGCTGCTTGTTACGAACTCATCGAAGTCCGGCGGATACGTCGTTGGGGTAAACCATTTGAAATCATGGGCTTAAATGCGATCGCCCTTTTCGTAGCTTCTGTTTTACTGATTAAAATCTTAGTGAGAACCAATATCGGCACTGGTGAAAAAGCCCCCAGCACCTACGATTGGATTTACCAGAATATTTTCGCTTCTTGGGCTGGAACCTTTAACGGTTCATTCTTGTTTGCCCTTGTCACTGTATTATTTTGGTGGTTAGTTGCAGTAATTATGTATCGCCAACGCTGGTTTTTCAAAGTTTAATACCAATTCGTAATTCGTAATTAAGAAAGTTAGATTTTATCTGGGTTATCGGGCAATACAGTTCAGTTAAGAAAATTCATTGACAACAAAGCTCACAAATAATTACTAAACAAAAAACCGAACAATTATTTTGGAGGGGGCTTGGGGGACGCAACCGTCACCCAATCGGGGGTTTGGGGGAAAATCCCCCAAATCTTGGTTTTTGTCCGACAGATGAGAACTCTGATCACCTTAACTGAACCGTATTGGGTTATCGGGTTTAAATCTGTTGTCCACTTTTTGAGAATTGAGATAAACTCTGCGTTATTCTGCCAGACACAAAGACATAAAAAACAACTTTGCGACGGACACTTTGACGCCAATTGCTACCTTGCGGAAAGCCGACGGCAGTTCCTACCTTTCGGAAACGCTTGAGAGCGAACAAGTCCGGCGATCAAACGGACTGCTTTGGAAACCCGCCCACGCAAGTGTCCTCGTCTTTAGACCTCTTGCACGAATAATGTAAGCATGAAAAAATACAGGTCAAAAAACAAAGAGCAATGAGCTACGA
>NZ_MTAW01000119.1 GCF_002154725.1 Nostoc sp. 106C
CTGATCGTCGCCTAGGTGCGCTCTTACCACACCTACTAGCTAATCAGACGCGAGCTCATCTTCAGGCAGCAAGCCTTTTACCTCTCGGCACATCCGGTATTAGCCACCGTTTCCAGTGGTTGTCCCCGACCTGAAGCTAGATTCTCACGCGTTACTCACCCGTCCGCCACTGTGTCCGAAAACACCGTTCGACTTGCATGTGTTAAGCATACCGCCAGCGTTCATCCTGAGCCAGGATCAAACTCTCCATTTTGTTCTTTTTCGAGTTTTTTTTCCGAAAACTTAATTCCGTTTTCAGAAATCCTGTTAAATTTTGGTTAGATTTTTGAGCTTTGCCCAAAAAAACCTGTTTGACGAGGATTGGTTTGATTTTAAGCTTTCAAAGTATTTCTTTTTCTCGGTTCGGTTACTTGGGCGTTTTTGCCTCGCCCTTAGCACTTATCTAAGGTAACAACTCTCTTGGTGATTCGTCAAGGGGTTATCACAACTTTTTTTGTTAGGCTTTTAAAAAAGCGATTCAAATATCGGAACCTAACATTACTCAGTTTGTCAGCTAGGGAGCTTGGGCGATCGCGATCATGATAATGGAGATGAGCTTTGGAAACAGTTAAGCAATGGGAATGAGTACAAACCACCAAAAAAGGTTCAGAATTGTGGTTTTAGCAAACATCCAAGTACAGATTCTCACGGCTGATGCATGAAATATATGTTTTTCGGATGGATTTGGTTGCGAGATGTTCCTCATACCATGACAACCAATCATTAGTAGATTATGTTAATAGCCAACGTCTGGTTAACCCGTTAGTTTGCTTGGGGGATGGTCATGATGGCGTGTGGAATCTAGTCCAAGAGTTTGGTAAAACAGAACATTTTGAGCGTTGAGAAATCTTGGATTGGTATCACCTCAAGGAAAATCTCTACAAAGTTGGTGGTTCGTTAAAGCGATTCAAAGCTGCTGAAACTCTTTTGTGGCAAGGTCACGTAGAAACAACTCAGGCTTTATTTCATAATTGTCGTAGCAAACAGGTGAACAACTTCATTACTTATCTAGAAAAACATCGCTCTCGCATTGTCAACTACGATTATTACCAAACTGAACAACTTTGTTCTATTGGATAGGAGTGCTGTTGAGTCTGCTATTAAACAGATTGGAGCCAGGATTAAAATTTCTGGCGCACAGTGGAATATTGAGAGTGTTAATCAAATTCTCTCTGTTCGTTGTGCTTATCTTAACGCTTTACTTGCTATTTAAGTCTTTCTGCCAAAACTGGATGCTCCCCAGAAAAGAAACCCAATACCCTGTTTTTATGATTCAATTGTCTTCTAAAGATTTGATCTTTATCAAACAGCGATTAACTCCTTATTTATTTTTGCTACCTGCCTTATTAATTTTGGGTTTAACTGTCTTTTGGCCTGGTTTGCAAGCATTTTACCTCAGCTTTACAAGCTATGAGGATATAGCCCAACCACCACAATGGATAGGTGTTGCTAATTTCTTCAAGCTTTGGCAAGATGCAGTTTTTTGGCAAACTTTATCTAATACATTCCTATATCTTGTAGGTGTAGTGCCAATTCTAGTCATTGCTCCTTTAGGGTTAGCAATCTTAGTCAATCAGAAACTACGGGGAATGAATTGGTTTAGGGCTGCTTATTATACGCCAGTGGTAATTTCAATGGTAGTCGCGGGAATCGCTTGGAAATGGCTGTATGCAGAAAATGGCTTACTGAATCAGTTTTTTAAAGCTGTAAATATTTTTCCTGAAGGAATTCCCTGGCTAACTAGCCCCAGTAAAATTTTGGGCATTGTGCCTATTTCTTTAGCAAGTGTTATGGCTGTTACTGTATGGAAAGGGTTAGGCTACTACATGGTAATTTATCTAGCAGGGTTGCAATCAATTCCTGCTGATGTATATGAAGCCGCAGCAATTGACGGTTCAGATGGTATCCGCAAACATTTGGATATTACTATTCCTTTAATGAAACCTTATCTAGTTTTAGTAGCAGTAATTTCAGCTATTTCTGCTACTAAAGTATTTGAAGAGGTGTACATTATGACCCAAGGAGGTCCACTTAATAGCTCAAAAACAATTGTTTACTATTTGTATGAGCAAGCATTTAGTAACTTGGAAATTAGTTATGCTTGCACAATTGGACTAGTGCTATTCTTAATAATTTTGGTGCTGTCAGTTGTGAGATTAGTTATTAATCAGCAAGGTAGTAACAATATCACAATATAAGGAAATGGGAGTAAGGATAATTTACCTGCTATCTCGACCATTTTCTCATTTGTAATTGCATTTAATTACAGAGTAGTACCTGCTTCAATAAATTATAGTGAAAACACTTTGAATAGCTTTGACTCGCCTTTTTTGATCTAATGCTATACAAGACCAACGCCAGCGTTCTGACATCAAAGGATAAGTCTGCAAGCGGCTTTGGTAATAAGTGTTCTGTGGGTTTGCACAAATACCAAACAAACCTCTATAAACACCTCTTTCGATATTTATGTTGCCTGCTGACAGTTCCCCTGAGGCATCACGAAAAGCCTCTACTCGTGCCCACAAAATCGCTTCGTGCCCTTCTAATCCCTGATTGAGTGCGGTGCGATAAGCAGTAGGAAAAGCATCACTGACTCTGGGAGATGCTTGATTCCATAAATCAGTTACATTTACAAATGCCTCTAAGTAGTGTTCAGGATTTAGTCCTACACGCTTCATTCTTTCGATAAGGCGAGGAATACGGCTTTGTATGCGTCTTAAACATCCAGTATCCGCATTTGCCAAATTACTACCCCCTCTTCCTTGATCAGAACACCAACCTCTATTTATCAAGCCATTACCCGGATCAATATTTTGAAAATAGTTCTGGGTTTTGCTACCATCAATCTGACAATTTCCTTCAGCTACACAAATAGCTAGTACTCCAACAGAAGAATTATTGGCAAATAGAGAGTCGAGTCTTCCAGAATACGATGAGCTAAGTCCTAAGATAGACTCTACACTACTAGAAACTAATTTAATGGTAGGTGTTCCAACTACAAGAGCACTAACAATAGTTAACAATAGGGTGCTGAATAAATCCCAAACAATCCCTAATGACTGACGATTCATTCTGACATTAATTACCTATCTGAACCACAAAACAAAGATGAATTTTTCCTTAATTACCTCCTTTATGAAGAAAAGTAAACAGTTATAAACACACTACTTATAAACAAAAAAATCTGCTTAAACAACAGTAGAAAAGTGCACTAAAATGTAAAATTTCTAAAAAAATTTCTCTTCTACGGAGTCTGCTGAAGCATCTACACTTTAAATTTTTATTCAGTAAGTAAAGAAAAAATAGTTACTTGAATAATCAGAATTTCTCGTATTCCTAAAGATGAGAGTAAATATGCCCGTTGTGCGTTGTATGTTGTAATTTTTATAATTATTTCCTACCGATTTGCATATGCTAATTTCAGGAGATATGGAATAAAAACATTGTATTTAGGCCAATTCTTCTCAGATTTGTCAAAATAGAATTTACCTGCAAAAGTACCTTTTGCAAGGAGTCTCATCCCTATTTCACTACAGAAAGGTAAAAGTATCATGCAGACAACTTTAGAAGTAGTTCAGGCTGCTGTTAGCGCTGACCAAAATGGCACGAAAACTATTGAACAAGCCATTTTAGAGGCTATGACCGAAGCGCGTACAACCTGCGATCGCAACGGCAAGGATTCTGCTAATTGTGCTGTAGCATGGGAAATTGTCGAAGAATTGCAAGCCGAAAAAGCTCATCAAAAGCAGGCAAAAAAACACAAAACCAATTTAGAAAGCTACTGTGAGCAACATCCCGAAGCAGTTGAGTGCTTGATATATGATGTCTAATTTTCTCTTAAATCAGCGATCGCTGATTTAGTGATGTGCTGAATTGCTTCTAAATCGGGCGATGGTGTTTCGCTATCCATTCTTAACCATAAAAGATATTCGATATTTCCAGCAGGCCCGGTAATTGGCGACCAGGTTAAACCTTGGTATTTCCAACCTAATGCTTGAGCCGCTTGCAATACATGGAAAATCGCATCTGCTTGGTCGTGTGGATCGCGCACCACGCCTTTTTTGCCCACACGGGATTTACCAACTTCAAACTGTGGCTTTACTAATAATACTGCTTCGCGGGGAGGTTGAGTTAGTTGCCACAATGCAGGCAAAATTTTAGTTAACGAAATAAACGATACATCTACGACTGCTAAATCAGGGATAGGATCGGTTTCCGCATACAACTGCTGTGGTTGTAGTTGTCGTAAGTTAGTGCGTTCGCGCAAAATCACCCGCAAATCATTGCGCAAGCGCCAGTCAACTTGTCCATAACCAACATCAATGCCGTAAACTTGTTTGGCTCCAGCTTGTAAGAGACAATCGCTAAAGCCACCTGTAGAAATCCCACCATCTATACAAATCCGCCCTTCCACAGGAATTGCAAAAATTTCTAAAGCTTTAGCAAGTTTCTCTCCGCCTCTAGAAACAAAGCGCGATCGCTCTTTAATCTGTATTTGAGATGTAATATCAACTTCTGTGCCAGGCTTGTCAACAACCTGCTGATTCACAGTCACTTCTCCCGCCTGGATGAGCCTTTGTGCTAAGGCGCGAGAAGAACATAAATTTCTTTCTACTAAGAGTGTATCGAGTCGTTGTTTAGCCAATTAACTTGCTTTTGCGGTGGCGTTACAGCTTAATGATTGTGAGCAACTTCTATTGTGCCGGATTTGAGGCGATCGCAGTTGCAATCACCGACTTTTGCAACAATCAGCACAGTGAGTATAAATGTAATTATAATTACAAAAGTTCACATATTAGGAACAGAACATGGCTAAAACAACTTCTTTTGCGATTCTTGCACCTGTTCCAGAGATACACTTGCTGTCTGCATTAGAAACAATAGACAAGTTGGAAAATGAATTAAGCGATGAAATCATCAAAATAGCTTTTGGTAGCATGGCTTTTGAGGTATTTCGCAAAGCAGATGAATTACGTGGAGATAAACAGGTACAAGTATTAATTTATGCTTCACAATCTATAGATCAACCTCTAAACTCAGAGGCTTCTTGGCAAGGCTTATACATTGGTCATGCAAATTCTCGTAATGGTAGATATCCAGGTAAATCTAAGTTTCGTCCGCCATCTACTGCAACTGACAAACCTACTTGGGCAGTTTTTTGGGAAGTGCAAGAGTTAAAACGGCTAAAATCTCCAATTGCAATAGCTTCTTTAAAGGCTTTAGGTAAAAAGTCTAATTTTGCCTCTCGCTTAATTCCTGAGGAACCGTTACTAATCGAATATTACTAATTTTTGTAACTGAATATGACTATGTAATACCGAGAAAAATTTGTAACTTAATCTTCAGTTAACTGCTTTCCGTACTTTCAAAAGTCATATTCAAAATTATTTTGATTTTTATAAGTTTTTCAGTAAAATTGCGCATTGACAAATAAAATTTATTTTAATCTTTTATCAACTTTTGTCTCGCGCTAGCTAAAGGTAAAGAAAAAATTAAAAATATTAAATTGTATTTGAAAATTTGTGTTTTTTGCACTTATATAGCTATTTAAAGAAAGCGATCGCTTTTTTTAACACTTTCTTTGAGCGATCGCTGTTGATATTTTTAAAGGATGGACATTGCCCGCCTCTAATATCTAGATATCGGTCTCGCTCAACTCACGAGTGATGTGATCAAATGGTTCTTCTACAAAGGCGGCATTAGCCACACCTGCTGCTGTCACTTGTTCCTTAACAAGTTCCTTCATAATCTGAACACCACGAACCGTTGGGCCAATGGGCACTCCTAAAGAATTGTATGTTTCTCGCAGCCCTTGCAGTACTCGCTCATCCAATACATTAGTGTTGCCAGCAACCAGCGCATAGGTAGCATAGCGCAAGTAGTAATCCATATCCCGCAGACAAGCTGCATAACGACGAGTCGTATAAGCATTTCCACCAGGGCGAATCAACTCAGGCAGTTCTTCAAATAATTGAGAACCAGCCTGCTTGACAATTGCAGCAGCATTGGAATTAATTGTTGCCGCAGCTTGGACTCGTGCGGTACCACTTTCAAAGTAGGATTTAAGGCTGTCGATCGCATTCCGGTCAAAATACCGTCCAGCTACGTCATAATTCTTAATTAAACTTGTTACTGCATCGCGCATTCTGGTTTCTCCCAATCATTACTATCTATGGTTTGATATTTATTTGGCTGCTTTCATGCACAGTCACTTTTTGTGCCAATTACAATATAGGTTTCGGCACAAAACAATCTATCCGCTACTTAAGGATTCTATGCCAAAGTTGCCCCCTCTGAGATGATATGTTTGAGTTTTGTACAGATGTTAGGGAAAGGTTAAATAACCTCTAAACTCGAAGATCTGTAACAAACACTACAAATTTCTTTAATCTCCTATCCTTAGGATATTCCAGGTGTGTCACAATTGGGTTCAGCTCAGCAGGGTCAGCAAGCTTTGAAGATTCTAGATTGAGTTTATTTAATTGGCAGAGAAGGAGTAACAATGACAACCCCACAAGAAGTCTTGAAATTGATTCAAGACCAAAAAATTCAGATGATTGATCTGAAATTCATCGATACACCAGGGACATGGCAGCACCTCACCGTGTACTACAATCAAATCGATGAAAGTTCATTCACTGATGGCGTACCTTTCGACGGTTCCAGTATTCGGGGTTGGAAAGGCATCGAAGAATCAGACATGACAATGGTTCTCGATCCAAACACTGCCTGGATCGATCCATTCATGAAAGAGCCAACACTAAGTATAATTTGTAGCATTAAAGAACCCCGCACAGGCGAATGGTATAACCGTTGCCCCCGCGTGATTGCCCAAAAAGCCGTAGACTACTTAGTTTCTACTGGCATTGGTGACACAGCCTTCTTAGGCCCAGAAGCTGAGTTTTTCATCTTTGATGATGCGCGTTTTGACCAAACCGCCAACGCAGGTTACTACTACGTAGACTCCGTAGAAGGTCGTTGGAATTCTGGTAAAGATGAAGGTCCTAACCTCGCTTACAAACCACGCTTTAAAGAAGGTTACTTCCCAGTTGCACCCACGGATACTTTCCAAGATATCCGTACAGAAATGCTGCTGACGATGGCAGCCTGCGGCGTACCCATTGAAAAGCAACACCACGAAGTTGCCACAGGTGGTCAGTGCGAACTGGGTTTCCGCTTTGGTAAGCTAGTCGAAGCTGCTGACTGGTTGATGACTTACAAATATGTCATCAAAAACGTTGCTAAGAAGTATGGCAAAACCGTCACCTTCATGCCCAAGCCATTGTTTGGTGATAACGGTTCTGGGATGCATACTCACCAGTCTATTTGGAAAGATGGCAAGCCTCTGTTTGCAGGCGATAAGTATGCTGGCTTGAGTCAAACAGCGCTGTATTACATTGGTGGTATCCTCAAACACGCACCAGCACTGTTGGCAATTACCAACCCCACAACTAACTCTTACAAGCGCTTAGTACCTGGTTACGAAGCACCAGTAAACTTGGCTTACTCCCAAGGTAACCGTTCGGCTTCTGTGCGCATTCCGCTGTCTGGCACTAACCCCAAAGCCAAGCGTTTAGAGTTCCGTTGCCCAGATGCTACCTCTAACCCTTACTTAGCATTTGCTGCCATGCTTTGTGCTGGTCTTGATGGGATCAAGAATCAAATCGATCCTGGCGAACCTTTAGATAGAAATATCTATGAACTCTCTCCAGAAGAATTGGCGAAGGTTCCTTCTACTCCAGGTTCTTTAGACCTGGCATTGGAAGCGCTGGAAAACGATCACGCGTTCTTAACAGACACTGGTGTATTTTCAGAAGACTTTATCCAAAATTGGATTGAGTACAAGCTAGTTAACGAAGTTAAGCAGCTACAACTACGTCCTCATCCCTACGAGTTTTACATGTATTACGATTGCTAATTGCAATAACTGGCACGAGAAAGCAGAAAGCAGAAGGAAAAAAGCTGATGAGATAAGTTTTTCTACCTTTTGCAACTGGATATTTCTTGCTGCTAATTTTTAAGCCACCCTAGAGGGTGGCTTTTTTTTAGAGTTAATCACGCTACGGATGCAAAATCCGCTTAAAAATCAAGGGGGCATTTATGAAGGCTGAGACACCTGAATTTGCCATTGATGGTCTATTGTCTCCTTCAATTGTGCTCAGAACACTTGCAACCTAACTCATCCCAGCATGGCTACTGCCATAAAGTGTCCGAGTAGCTTGGTCTATCTTGCCTTGAATGGGGTTCCAGTAGTGGGACATTTCTTCAGGAAGACCGAGTTCTTGTGCGCTACGCATCAGCATCGATTGTTGACGCTTCTTGACTTCTTGATATTGACGCGCCATGATTGCACGAGATTTTTCTTGAATAGACATAACTTAGTCCTTCCTAATTTTTTACTTATAGATAATTGATTAATTTCCTCTTTATTTAATATAGCAAACAATTCTGTAACCAATGTTACAAAATAGTCTTTTGTAATAAAAGTTAATATTAAGCTGAAAGTTTTCTAGGGAGAAAAGTCGAAAAAATTCATCACTAATCTGGCTAAAACTGCTATTGCACTTAAACATCTGGCTTTAGGGTGGTCTAACCGCAAGACTCACACCTGCCTCAAGGTCGATTGTTTATTCGTTACACTTATTTATATTTGAGTAGTAAAAGTCTCAGAAAGCTCAAAATCAGTGCGTGGAGTTCAAAATACCTTACAGGAAGCGAGTCTGTAGGTATCTACAAAATTCAAATTTTTAAATTCTGGGCTTTTACAGCATTGAGAATAGGATCTTTTGGCGGCGATCGCTAAATACAGACAACTCTCTACCTCTGGCAATTAGAGTATTTTTTTTAAACGACGCAGCGCGAGTGTAGTAGTTAAGGCTAAGTACGTTACCATCAGAAACAGATGAAAATAGAGTTTATAAAAGTTAATAAAGCTATGACAGTTATTTATCCACGGAAATTTCAGAATGCGATGAGTGCGAGGGATATCCTTCAAAGGGTAGTACGCGATCGCGAAATTCATCTAATTACCCTCAATCGTTATCGTTACAGCGAGCAACGCAGTTGCAAAGACCTGACTGAGGTAATTGAACAATTAAATGGACAGCCACGGGAATTAGTGCGGGATTTGTCGCATCATATTTCGGATGAAGCTCGTCATGCCATGTGGCTGACTGACTTGCTGATAGACTTGGGAGCTGATCTAGGAACTCCTCCTGGCTCTTCCTATATTGATGAATTTGATCGTCTTATAGACCGAGAGTCTTTTAATGCCAACAGCAACTTAGAGGACGGTATCATTGCGGCATTGGCAGCAATTAACATCACCGAAAAGCGGGGTTGTGAGTATTTTTCCGCCCACATCTACGCATTGAAAAAAGCTCCGCAAACTGAAGAAAATATTAAAATTCGGGAAACCATTGAAAAAATTCTGCCAGAGGAAGCCGGACACGTCCGCTGGGGTAATCGCTGGTTAGCGCAAATCGCAGATAAAAGTCCAGAACATCGGCAAAAAGTCGAGCAAGCCAAGCGCAAGTATGCCGCAATTGAACAAGCGGCGTTTGAGTCAGGCATGGATATTACTTTAGGTGCAGAACTGCGGCGAGTTGCCAACTTGGTAGAAGTTGCAAATACCATGCCCCTGTGGCAACGTCCCCAGTATTTGATGGAACGTTTACCGCAAACTTTGCTAGCACCTGAATTGCAGTTACTCAGGATTGAGGCAGCACAAAGGGCTTGGCAGCGAGATCCCCAAGCATTTATGGAGAAATTTGTGCCGATGTTCCTTAGTGGTATTCAGAAACGGGAGAAAACGGGGACTAGAGATTAGGGGCTAGGGGAACAGGGGACTAGGGAGAAATAACAAATGCCCAATCCCCCATCCCTTAATCCTGCTGATGAGCAAATTTATAACCACCCCAAAGAGCAAGAGCGATCGCGCTTACCAATAAAATCGGGATAACTCAGATAATGGTATAGGTTAGGGGTAATAGGTAAACTAAGACTTTGAGGGCGGTTGGCAATGGGCTGGAGTCAAAGAAGTGGCTCCTAAAAACGACATTAAGTAGCATTTTTGGAAATATCACTTTTTTGTAGTTATATCTTAAACATATATTAATTATTACTTTATATTTCTTCACATGTACTTAGCGATTCAAGAGTACCGTGTACTGAGTATTGAGTAACCTATAACTAAAGTTAGGGGATTGAAGTAGGAAGCATTATCTTGAAAAGTTCGGATGCCTGCGGCAAGCCCTACGGGTGACGCTCGTTCCCCGCTACGCTAACGCCAGTTCACGCCAGTCGCTTCAAGTCAGGAAACCCGCCCACGGCGCTGTCTCTCCAACGCGCTGGCTCCTTTATGCCGGGGAACCCATCCACCGGACTGGCTCACCGCTACGCGTCTACGACGGTTCGCCTTTAGGCGTTCCCGAAGGGTAGCCGCCGCTGCGACTTTTCGCTATTTCTCGTGCTTTGCATCTGGAAATAAAGACTTTTCCTTCTTCAATAGACTTCTGCCTTGAAAATAAAACTGTTGGTAGTGGCTAGGGAAATAAAACAGAGAATAGAATGCACTGGCGCAATGTTAAGTCCTCTGTTTGTCATGATTTCAAACAGAAGCAAAAAAGGTGTCATCAGACAATGGTACAAAGCAGTTTTTGTTTTAAGTTGGTGCAACAGATGTCTGTGCTTCGAGAGTTACCTTGTAACCAAGCTGTTCTAATCGAGAACGCATCCGCTTGAGCAGATGCTGTTTTTGAGGCTGATTGAGATGATTAACCCCCAAATCTTTATAGGGTTGACCTGTGGACAACATATGAAAGACAGCAGTCAAAATCCGGTGAGCCACAGCGACAATAGCTCTTTTCCTACCTCGTCGTGCCTTCAGACGTTGATAGACTACAGCCAAGTAGGTATGTTTGCATCTACTGGCGGCATTGGCAGCTTGAATCAAAGCACTGCGTAACCAACTGTTACCTTGTCCAGTTCTGCCAGAAAATTGTTTTCCTGCACTCTCATTGTTTCCTGGACAGACCCTTGCCCATCTAGCCAAGTGTACGGCAGAAGGAAAACGAGTCATGTCGATGCCAATCTCAGCCAGTAACAGTTCAGCAGTATTAAGTGCTACGCCGGGAATCGTATCCAGTAGGCTCACTGCTGCTTCCCAAGACAAAGGGCAATTAACCGATGAAATTTCTACGGCAGAGGATGGAGAATCAGAGGGCGTAGGCGGTTTTAAGTTGTTTTGAGTAGTGGTTTGGGCTTGGATATGTTCTGTAATCTGGGTATCAAAAATCGCTATTTGCTCTTTCAAAAAGTCTAAATGAATTAGATGTTGAGCAATTAAAAAGCGATGATGTTCCCTGACTCTTCCGATAAGTGCTTGCTCTAATTGTTGGCGTTTGTTCCTCAGAGAAGCTTTTGCCAATTCTGCTAGCACTTTTTCATTATCCTGCCCATCAACAATTGCCGTTAATATTTGCCGTGCAGAAACACCTGTGATATCTGTAACAACACAGGCGAGTTTGATGTTTGCCCACTCCAATGTTTTCTGCAAGCGGTTGACCACCGCAGCCCTTTCTTGCACCAAGTTGGTGCGTTGACGGGTTAAATCTCGCAAATCTCGCTGTGGCAAGGGTGGAATCAAACTACCTCTCTCGTAAACCATGACGTAACAGTTCTGCTATCCACTGTGCATCTAGTACATCAGTTTTGCGTCCTGGGACATTCTTCATGTGTTGGGCGTTGACAACCAAAACTTCAAAGCCTGATTCCAACAGGTTATATACAGTCGAACAGTATTCTCCTGTACTTTCCATTGCCAACTGTTGAATGCTTTTGCTATGCAGCCAGTCAGACAGTTCTAGCAGTCCTGCTGTTATCGTACTGAAACTACGGCTAACTATATTAACTTCACCCTTAATTAAGGGAGTCATGCAGCAGGCAACTACTGTTTTCTTGTGGACATCTAATCCCGCGCAGTGAGTGTAGGTGACTTCCATATTTCACCTCCATTGATTTTTTCACAGATGGCAAGATGTCCTTAAAAAAAGATTCTGCCTTGCGTGTTTCCCACTCTTGTGAGGGGTTTCACATTTCCTTGTGCCACCGGACATCTAGGTCTGTCTCTTGCTCAGGCTCGCAGCACCACTGTCATTCCGACCTTTGTACCTACTGCTTGAGCAAAATGTATCACATTTTCATTGTTCCTTGTGAGCGCAGCTCATGGAGTCTCTTGCAAAAATCCGAATAAGAATAAAAAAATCACAGATGTAGACACGAAGTGGCTTCCCGTAGGGTACACAGATAAACACAGATAAATATCTGTTTCCGATTGACTTCGTACACATCGAATTGATACGTGGTACTCTCTCCAAGGGTGGCTACTATCTTCGTAGCGTAGCTGTGGCAAGGAACGAACTTCACCTGAAGAGTGATTTAAGCTTGGCAGGACATTTTTCAACAGGACAGCCTTCTGCTTTCGGTTTAATTACCAGCTGAAATTTTGAGCTATCCAGAAGGATAAAAAATTCTCAGAATTATTGATATGCCTTGAAAAGATGATGCCAATAATCAAATGACCCAAGTAATAATATTGGCATTGCTAAATAATTGTTGAGATATACCTCAAGTTAGTATTCGTCAACTATCCCTTTGATAACAATATAATTGCTCCTACGGATTAACAAGATGATTGTTGATTACTTCAACTCTTCGTATATATAACTAAATAAAATATTGGAAATTATCTACAAACTTACGTTGAAATGCTGATTTGAGATACTTTAAAAAAAATAAACAGCCTATTAATCTTTACTGAAGACGAGATAAAGTTAGACCCAGTATACATCTATATAACGATAGAAACAATTTAGAAGAAACTTAATAGAGATGTATAATTAGCGCGTCTCCTCCTTCATACATAAAAAATAACGTTTAAGGCTGGCCGGATTTCTGTTTTCTGTACCCTGATAAGGAGCATATGTGGCAAAAAGAAAAAAAAGATAGTGCAATAGTCCGTCTGGCATTACTGCTTGCTATAGGAACTATGCCTATGGCAACAAGTCTCTTAGTGCCAACACATATACTGGCACAATCTGCAACTGATGCTCCCTCGTTTCCATTGCCAAAAACATTGGAAAATGGGACTACAGTGCGGATTGATGGTTCAAGTAGCTTGAGTGCGATCAACCAAAACCTAAAACAAAGTTTTGAGAAACAGTTTTCTGGTACGAAAGTTGAAGTTGCAGCTAACGGCACTGATGCCGCACTGAAAGCTTTGCTAGAGGGGAAAATAGATATAGCAGCACTCGGCCGTGGCTTGACCCCACAAGAACAAGCACAAGGTCTAGAGCAAGTGCGCTTGCATCGAGAAAAAATTGCCATCATTGTGGGTGCTGACAATCCTTTCCAAGGAAGCTTGACTACTAGGCAATTCGCCCGAATTTTCCGAGGACAAATTACAGATTGGTCGCAATTGGGAGGAACTAAAGGTAAAATTCGAGTCATCGATCGCCCGACAACCAGCGACACTCGCAATACTTTCCGGAATTATCCAGCATTCAAGTCTGCTAAATTTACTACAGGCTCTACAGCAACTCAAGTGGCTGATGATAATACCGCAGAAATCGTCAAACAACTGGGTAAGGATGGGATTAGCTACGCCTTAGCTAATCAGGTATCGCAACTACCTGGTGTGCGAGTTCTCCAAGTACATCAAACCTCACCCACAGATGCCAAATATCCCTTCTCGCAACCTTTAGTTTACGTCTACAAGAAAAATCCCAGTACTGGTATAGCTGGTTTTCTTGGTTATGCGATCGCACCACCAGGACAGCAAGCCGTAGAAGCAGCGAGATCAGCCGAAGCAGCTGCGATCGCTCAAGGTGGATTGCAAGCATTGCCCACAACTGCTACCACTTCCCCCACACCTGAGGCAACAACTGCTGCTACTACCGCCCCTACGGCTGAGGCTATAACTACAACTACAGATCCTAATGCAACTACTGCCCCTAACGAGTCATTAGCAAATTCTGCTGCTAATAACAATGCAATTGTGCAAAGGGAAGCACCATTTTGGTTGCTATTGCCTTTGTTGGTTATAGCTGTCTTAGGTGGATTGTCTTATTGGTGGTTTCTGAAAAGACGCCCACAGGCAGTTGATGCAGCAGATAGAGACTCAGCCTCGCAAGAGCCTACTCTATCACCAGCAACACCAGATCTAGCTACTGGTGCAGGCGCAGCCATATCATCTGGCTTTTCTGACACAGGATTAACTGATGAGACAAGAAATAACGGCGAAGCTGCATGGGAAACAGAAGCACCTGCGACAGTTGTAAATACTTCTTATCCACACTTGCCGGAAGTGTCTACAGTTACATCTAATAGTGAATTACCCAAGGCTGAAGTACCACCTACAAATTTGGATAATTCAGACGTGCCTATAGTTGCATCGGATACCCACAATTGGAACGAAGAACAACCCCAGGCAGAATATAACATTCCAGAAAATATTGCCTCAACTAGCAATGCAGCCTTAGCAGGTGGTGCGGGACTAGCAGCTGGGGCCGCTACCTGGTCTGCTGTTACTGGTGCAGGGTCAAATTCTGAAGATAGTGGAAATCCAATAGGAAATAGCAATTATTCTATATGGGATTCATCAGAGTCTGAACTGCCAATCATTGAAACAGCAGCAACAATCCCTGATTTACCAGATGTTCCTGAACAAACAGCGGATGTAGAATTGCCAATCATTGAAACAGCAGCGACAATTCCCGATTTGCCAGATGTTCCTGAATCAACAGCAGATGTAGAATTGCCAATCATTGAAACAGCAGCGACAATCCCTGATTTACCAGATGTTCCTGAACAAACAGCGGATGTGGAATTGCCAATCATTGAGACAGCAGCGACAATCCCTGATTTGCCAGATGTTCCTGAATCAACAGCAGATGTAGAACTGCCAATCATTGAGACAGCAGCGACAATCCCCGATTTACCAGATGTTCCTGAACAAACAGCGGATGTAGAATTGCCAATTATTGAAACAGCAGCGACAATCCCTGATTTGCCAGATGTTCCTGAATCAACAGCGGATGTGGAATTGCCAATTATTGAAACAGCAGCAACACTTCCCGATTTGCCAGATGTTCCTGATATAGCATTGGATGCAGTGGCAGACGAAGCTGAATCAACTGCGGACGGAACAGAAGAAGATATTATCGAAATAGTCTCTAATTTACCAGAACAGACAGCTGAAGAAGCATCAAACTTGCCAGAAGATCCTTCTGTAACTAACTTAGGGGCATTAGCTGGTGCTGCATCTGTAACAGCAAGCGCAGGATTTGACGCTTGGGCTAAGATTTATGGCATTCACGAAGATTCGGGATCAAGCAGTAACACAAATAATGCATCAGTAGAAGAAGCGCAAACCACTGCTTCAACAAATGCCAATGTCGAGGATAGTGTGAGTATCAGACCCCATACGCCCAAGTGGGCTTATGTATCGTGGCAGATTTCTAACACTCAAAAGCAAGTATTGCAAAATTCAAGTTCCCAGTTGACGCTGCGACTGTACGATGTCACCGATATCGACCTGAGTTATCAGAGTCCGCATCTGGTGCAGCAGTACGCATGTGACGAAATAGCACACGATCGCTTTATTGCGATCCCCGAAAGCGATCGCAATTACATCGCAGAAATTGGCTATATTGCAGATGGTGATCGCTGGATCAAAATAGCCAGATCCGGGATTGTGCGTGTGTTTAGCAATCCCTACATCCCAGGTGAAGAAACTGCTGATGAATCAGAAGCCAATGTCGAGGACAGCATTAGCTTTACACCTCAGACTTCAGAATCAGCTGATGTTTCATGGCAGATTTCCGATGTTAACAAGCAAGCATTGGAGCAAACAGGTTGTCAATTGGCACTGCGGCTATACGATGTTACTGATCTCGACCTAAGTTACCAAACTCCTCAGTTTATCCAGCAGTATGAATTTGACCCAGCAACAGAAAATAGTTTAGTCGCGATCCCCGCCAGCGATCGCGACTACATCGCAGAAATTGGTTATGCTACAGATAGTGAGCATTGGGTATCAATAGCTCGTTCCGAGATTGTGCGCGTCTTTAGCCATCCTTATATAGAAGACAAAGATGATGCTAACTTACTAGATGCAAATAATACCCATATTGAAAGCAGCATTACTCTCACACCTCGTACAGCCAAATGGGCTTATGTCAGTTGGTACATTTCTGACACTGAAAAGCAGGTATTGCAGAATTCCCACATTTCCCAACTGGCAATCCGACTGTACGATGTTACCGATCTCGATTTGAGCTATCAAAATCCCCAGCTTGTGCAGCAGTACGAATGTGAGGAATTATCACAGGATCGCTTTGTGGCGATCCCCACCAGCGATCGCGACTACATTGTAGAAATTGGCTATGCTACAGATAGCGATCGCTGGGTGTCAATAGCCCGTTCAACCACTGTTCGCGTCTTCAGCCGTCCCTACCCAGATTTTTGGTTTGTAGCTGATGCTGAACTCATTATCCACGGGGCAACAGAGCCAGATGCAACTGTAAATATTGCTGGTCATGCCATTAAACTGAAGCCGGATGGTACTTTCCATTTGCGTATCCCTTTCTCAGATAGCTTAATCGACTATCTGATGACAGCAACTTCTGCTGATGGACACAAGTCTAGTACCATTCATAAAAAGTTCTCCCAGGATAGTTGGGAAGGCTAAAACAGCGATTCAGTCATAGACTTAGCTTGAAAATCAGACAGGAAGCAGAAGGAAGGAAAAGTTTTCATCTTTTATTGTGCTCGCGTAGCGTGCACTTTGCGCTCACTTTACTTCCTGGTGCCTCTTGCATAAGTCGATAAATAGCACAATATAATTAATAGAGAAGAAAGAAGAATTAACTTCTTTCTTCTCTTTTTTTGATACATTGATGTTCCTTAAAATTACAGCTATTTTCAGCTAATACCAATTTGAAAAAAGAATGCGACAGATTGTAGGGGCACGTCACTGCCGTGACTTCTAGAATATTTATTGATGTGTCGCAAACATTATTTGATTTGGTATAACTAGACCCACACTCTAGGAGCAATAACAATTTTATGCCTTGACGACAGATGTGATTCACATCAATGAAAAAGACTTTAAGTACAAGTTTATCTGTATTTATCTGGAGTTTAATTCTAATTTTGGTATACACAAATCACCTGTTCAATATACAAAAATCTTTTCAAGTAAGCTTCGTTAAATATGGATGTACAATACAAATAAATGCCCATAGACCACACAAGCGTTTACCCCAAAGGAATCTAAACGCATTGAATGCTGCGTTTTCTGTGCAAAGCCAACAGTTAGCAGTATTGGGTTAATAGTGGTCTATGTATAAATATTGGGGATATTTCGATAAATCTGTCTCGACACAAGTCAAAAACTCAGGCTTGTCATTTTGAAATCTGTACAATCAACAGCAGTGCGGTTTATTAGCAGCAATTAACAGCATGGTATTTCCTGCTAGGCTAATAAATCAGCACAGAGTCTTTAGTGCTAATTTGCCCAAGAACCCTTTGTGATAGAAAATCTAGAGGCATCAAACAATGAATATGAATACATTTACGAAAGAAAAAAATAAAGATAAACCCCTGAAGGAAGAGACAACTTGGCAAGGACAACAGCTAATGAATCATGGTAACGAAGCTGAAGAAATCAAACAACAAGATTCTGCGGTATCAAGTTTACTTTTCCAAGGCATTCATCGTGGTAGAGTAGCAATTTTTATTGATGGCATAAACCTATTTCATGCAGCTTTACAATTAAGTTTAGAAATTGATTATCTGAAATTACTTTGTTGTTTAACCGAAAACTCGCGGCTGTTGCGCGCCTTTTTCTATACGGGAATTGATATCTCACGACCGCCTGCTATTCGTCTACGTTCCCATGAAAAGCAACAAGGTTTTCTCTTCTGGATGCGTCGTAATGGCTATCGTGTGGTTACTAAAGAATTCCAACCTTCCGAGAATTATAAAAAAGCTAATTTGAATGTAGAAATTGCTGTAGATATGATTAACTTGTCTCCTTACTATGATACAGCGGTCTTAGTAAGTGGAGATGGAGATTTAGCTTATGCAGTGAATGCTGTTAGCAGCACAGGAGTCCGGGTAGAAGTTATCAGTTTACGGACAATAACCAGCGATAGCTTAATTGATGTAGCTGACTATTTTCTTGATCTAGATAGCATTAAACAATACATCCAAAAGGATTCTAAGTTTGGCTACAATTATCGTACTCTGTCAAATTCTGGTGTTTAAATTTAAATAGTATATCCATGAGATAAAGTAAATCAATTTCTTGAGCGTTGTTATTACTCATTGGTCATTGCGTTGGGTGTATACTCTGCAAGTACAGTCTTACAACTTACACAATGACTGTTAGTTGGCTACTGGCATACTGGCAGCAAGTTTCTAGAGTAAAATTACAAGCCAGGAAATAACTCTGCGTATTCTGCTCTCCCTGTATTGACATGGATATTTTAATTGTTGAGGATGAACCAGAAATTGCTCAATTAATCCAACTTTCTTTAGAAAAAGAAGGATTTGTCTGCCGGATTAGCCGTGATGGTATAAATGCCTTGCGGATGTTTCAAGAGCTACCACCAGATTTAATCATTTTAGACCTAATGATCCCTGGTTTGGATGGGCTAGAGGTTTGTGCCAGAATTCGCCAAAAACCAGGTGCAAAAGATCCTTATATTTTGATGCTGACGGCTAAAGGTGAGGAAATAGATCGCGTGATTGGCTTATCTACTGGTGCTGATGATTACATGGTCAAGCCCTTCAGCCCTAGAGAACTAGTTGCGAGAGTGCGGGCCTTGTTACGCCGTAGCCTCCGCCAAGGTGGACAACATCAAGTTAATCGCAGCCAACACTTTATTGTAGATATAGACCAGCGTACTGCCAGTCGCCAGTTAGATTCTCAGCCACCGGAAATGTTGGACTTAACAACCTTAGAATTTAACTTGTTAAGTACCTTTGTGAGCAATCCTGGTCGAGTTTGGAACCGCACCCAACTAATTGATAAACTTTGGGGTGATAACTTTTTTGGTGATGAGCGCGTAGTCGATACTCACATAGCTAGGTTGCGTAAAAAAATTGAGCCTGATCCTGCTAACCCTACTTTTATTAAAACTGTGGTAGGAGTAGGCTATAAATTTGATGACTCCACTATGGCGTGAAGATTATGAAAAAAGGCTGGCGTTGGACGAAGTCCTTGCCTTTAGCATCGCGCCTATTATTCTCCCACTTGGTAGTGATGATAGTGGGGGTCTTTAGCCTGGTAATTATCAGTAAAATCTCTTCTCCCCGTTTCTTTGTGCTTCACTTGGAACGACTGGAAAATGAAGGGTTGGATTTGATTGATATCCGTACTGAATTGGTACAAGGATTTGAAACAGCTTGGCGACGAAGCACTATCTGGTCGGTGATAGTTGGCACCACCGCTGCTGGCGGATTGAGTTACTGGGTATCGAAACGGATTATGCAGGGATTGACTGAGATGGAACAAATTACCCGACAGTTTGCGGCGGGACATTTTGAAGCACGGCTACCGATGTCTGATATTCCAGAAATTAACCAACTAGGTGCAAGTTTTAACCGCATGGCAGCCAGTATAGAAGGAGTGGAAGCGCGGCGGCGGGAACTGATTGGAGACATGACCCATGAGCTGCGAACACCTCTAACAGTTGTACGCGGTTACTTAGAACAATTAGCTGATGGGGAAATTGAACCATCTCCTGATGTTTATCGACGGCTAGCAAAAGAAACTAAGCGCTTAGAGCGTTTAGTCAACGATTTGCAAGAACTATCTAAGGCAGAGGCTGGTTATTTAGCGATTAATATACAGCGCGTAAATTTACGCCCTTTGTTAGAGTCATTAGTAGAAAAATTTACAGATCAGTTATTAGAAGACGGCCCAGTTCTGCGTTTGGAATGTCCATCTTCATTGCCTTTTGTTTTGGCGGATTTGGATCGTACAGAACAAGTACTAGTGAATCTACTAGGTAATGCAGTTCGTTATACTACCAAAGGGTCAATTACTATTCGTGTTTGGGCCGACTCATCCCAACTCTGGATTGCTGTAGTGGATACTGGTATTGGTATCGCTCCAGAAGATCTACCCCACGTATTTGAACGCTTTTGGCGTGCTGACTCCTCCCGCGCGCGTCATTCTGGGGGAACAGGTATTGGTTTAACTATTTCTAAGCGCTTAGTTGAACTACAAAGCGGTCAGATTCAAGTTGAAAGCAATAAAGGATCGGGCAGTAAGTTTCAATTTTCTTTGCCTTTGGCTTAATCGCTTAATTGACCAACTTCCTATAAATTTTTGGCAAATTCGATTATGTATGCATACAAGCAAGCTTTAACGCTGAGTTTAAAGATTATTTGTTGCTGCTTAATTTTACCGTTACGCCTCCAACGTTTCTGGGAAAACTAGTCTTAATTAATAAATTAGTTTATTCCTAGACTTTTATGAGAATTCCTCTGTTTTCTAGAGATGCTAGGCGAACGGATAGCTATGCTGAAGCAACTGTTCAGATTTGCGACTATCAAATCACCGAAGAAGTTGATCGGGCTGTTTGCGATTCTCACCAATTCCTTTTTGTCATCAAACAGTCTACAGAAGCTTTTAGTAGCGATCGCATTTCTCTAAAAAATGCACAGATTGATCAACAGATAAGACCGCAACGAGTACAAACAAAGATAATATTCCTTTTAAAAAACTTAGTGACAGGGGTGGCAAACGAAACCAATAACTCGATTATTTTGGATGCGGTTAATCTGCAACCTGCTCTAGATGAGGTGTTTCATGTCCGCAGTTAACCTCAGAAGGATTCTCAATAAAAAAGAATTGCCGTTTCTATTGCAAAACTTAATATCTCATCTCAACATTGCAATTAGTGTTGAACTGGTAGATGGCACGAAGCTGATCAGTATGGGAAAGCAAACATCAGAAAACCGCTATCCCATCCAGGTATCAGGAGAAATCATCGGTTGGGTTGTTGGGGAAGAACGGGCAACTCTACTAGCGGACTTGCTCTCATTTTTGGCAAAACAGGAAGCTGAAAAGAAAGAACTCGCTAAAGAACTACTGGAGAGATACCAGGAAATTGATTTGTTTCAGGATATTTCGACTCAACTGACAACAAGCTTGGATACACGACAGATTGCCCAACTCGTGCTTCAGGAAATAAGTCAATTGATGGAATCGTCTGCGGGAATGATTCTACTCCTCAGTTCAGATGGAACTGCATTTGAAATCATTGGCGAATTTGGAGAGTTTTTTGACCAAAATCAGCCCGAACCAGGTAAGGGTCTTATTGGCGACATTGTGCAATCTGGTCGGGCAGAACTCGTCAATGATGTGCAAGCCGATCCACGATTATCAGGTCAAAAAAACATTAATGCTCTAATTTGTGTACCGTTGAGAGCAAAGGAGCGAGTACTGGGAGCGATCGCTATTGGAACGCCCAAAACTGATGCCTACAAGGCTGAACACCTCAAACTCGTGAGTATCTTTGCCTCACAAACTGCGATCGCCATTGAAAAAGCTTTGCTTTACGAACAAAGCATTGATGCAACCGCCCAAGCAAAAGCCCAGACCGAAAAGCTTCAGCAAGCTCTGCATGATTTACAACTGGCACAAACCCAGTTAATTCAAAGTGAGAAAATGTCGAGTTTGGGGCAACTCATTGCCGGAGTTGCTCACGAAATCAACAACCCAGTGAATTTCATTTGCGGCAACTTAAGGTATGTTGCCGATTACTCCAAAGACTTGTTGCACCTGCTGCAAGAGTATCAGAAATTCCTATCTGTGACTCCGCCAGATCTGGAATCAGAGCTAGACAGTATCGATTTGGAATTTATTATGGAGGATCTCCCTAAACTGCTGGATTCGATGAAAGTAGGCAGCGATCGCATTGTGGAAATTGTCCAATCCCTGAAAAACTTCTCTCGCCATGATGAATCCCGAATGAAAGCCGTCAACATTCACGATGGCATCGATGGTACGTTGATGATTCTGCGCCATCGCCTGAAAGCAGCTATTCGCCGTCCGGAAATTGAAATCGTCAAAGACTATGCAGAACTTCCCCTAATTGAATGCTACCCAGGACAGTTGAATCAGGTGTTTATGAACATCTTGGTAAATGCTATTGATGCTTTAGAAGAGTCATCAGTTATTGGCGATTCCTCAATGACACTTCCAATGATTACCATTCGCACCGAATTCCTCGACAATCAGCAGATTGTGATTCGGATTGCCGACAATGGCCCAGGCATGAAGGAGGAAGTAATCCGACGCATTTATGACCCTTTCTTTACCACCAAAGAAATTGGCAAAGGAACCGGGTTAGGCATGGCAATTAGCCACCAAATTGTTGTGGAAAAACACCAGGGAATTCTCAAGTGTCGTTCTCAACCAGGTAAAGGTACAGAATTCTGGATTCAGATTCCGGTGAATTGTTCAATGGTGGAAGCTGTTGAAGAGCAGAGTAGTACGATTTCTACCCTTGCGCTCGCCCCGCCAATCTCCACAACTGAGTCATCCCCCACTCCCGATGCAGACGGCTTCATTCCCTCATCAACTCCAATGCTCAAACCGACGGAGTTGCTACTACGTCATACTCAACTGCTGCGACGACTTTCCCAGCAGAATCCAGAGGTTAGTGCTGCATCACCAGCTCAAATTTACTACATGTTCCAACGCCATCCCATTTCTTTAAAACTTTACGCTACCTTGTTGTCCTGGTTCTGTTGTCCTCATTCTAGCCAACTACACCAATAAGGAAATAACCATGTCTAGCCAAGAGGAATACAATCGTCAGTTATTGGAAAAATGCCCCGTTGGTCTGGTACTTTGCCGGATGGATGGGACGCTGATTGATATCAACCCTGCCTATGCTGCGATTTTGGGGCGTACTGTCCCGGAAACCCTAAACCTTAGCTACTGGCAGCTAACTTCTGAAAACTATGCGCTCAAGCAAGCCATACTAGAGAACTTAGAACGGACTGGTCGCTACGGGCCTGATGAGCAGGAATACATTCACAAAGACGGGCACTTAGTTCCTGTTAGAGTCTCCGGACAGATAATTGAGAAGGATGGAGAGCGATTGCTCTGGTCGAGTGTGGAGGACATCAGCGACCTCAGGCGTGCTCACCTAGAACGCCAACAATCCGAAAAAATCTTGAAACAGAGCGAAGCAAGATACCGCTCTCTGGTGAAAACTAACACGCAAATTATCTGGGTCAGTACACCAGAAGGAATTTGCTTTGAATTGAAAGACTGGATAGCATACACAGGGCAAACTTTAGCTGAAGCTGAGAATGGAGGTTGGATTGATGCCGTTCATCCCGATGATCGTGGCTACACCGGAGAAGCCTGGGGTGTTGCCGTAGCAAACCTAAGTATGTATCAAATTGAATACCGAATTCGTGGCAAGGATGGCAACTATCGGTACTTTTGGGTCTGGGGTGCCCCTGTGATTGAAGAAGATGGTAGCGTGCGGGAGTGGATTGGCACCTGTACTGATATTCACGATCGCAAGCTAGCAGAAGCTGAGAATCAGCGACTTAAAGAACGATATAGCTCTTTAGTGACTGCCACATCACAAATTGTCTGGGGGGCTACTTCCGAAGGATTGGGGATAAGTAGTGAAATGCTCACCTGGATCGCCTACACAGGTCAGACTGAAGAGGAAGTTGCTGGTTGGGGCTGGATCGATCCGATTCACCCCGACGATCGTCCCCATTCCTTTGAAGCCTGGAGTACGGCTGTAGCTAACCGAGGTATCTATGAAACCGAATATCGGCTACGTGGCAAGGATGGCATCTACCGCTACTTCTCAGTTTGTGGTGCCCCTGTCTTAGAAGAAGACGGTAGCATTCGCGAGTGGATTGGCACCTGTACTGATATTCACGATCGCAAGCTGGCAGAAGCTGAAAATCAACGTTTATTGGATATGTTGAATCATTCTAGCGATGCCATCATTGTACGTGACATGAGCGACAAAATCCTGTATTGGAATCAAGGTGCTGAAAGGCTCTACAGTTGGACGCGTGAAGAAGTTAAAGACCAATACATTTACAAATTTATCAAAAAAACCTTTCCCAAACCGAAGGAATTAATCGTAGCTGAGTTATTAGAACAAGGAAATTGGGAAGGAGAAGTAGAACACCTCACCCATGATGGCATCCAGATTACTGTACAGAGCCGCTGGACATTGCAACGAGATATCGATGGTCAGCCCAGCGCCATACTGGAAATCAATACTGATATTACTGCCCGGAAGCAAGCAGAAATCGCTCTGCGGCAACTAAATCAAGAATTGGAAGCCAGAGTTGCAGAACGAACGGCTGCCCTGCAAAATACCTTAGCAGAAGCGCAGGGTTTAAATGCGATTTTGGATAACTTAGCGGATGGTTTATTAGTGACAGATATCACCGGACAAATCACTCACTTCAATCCTGCCTTTATAGCTATGCATGGATTGACAGCCACCGCCATCAACGGGCACTACCAAGAACTGCCGATATCCGGTTTAGCCAATCTGATTGAACAAACCCAGTCCCATCCCCAAGAGGTGTTCGCTGCCGAAATTGCACTGGCAAAAGAACGCATTGGTCAGGCAGTAGCGACCGCTATCTTCAAGAAAGCGGTAGACAACGAACCCGCTGCTTGCTTCGGTTCGGCGTTATTAATTCGGGATATAACGGCGGAAAAAGAAGTTGACAAGATGAAGACGGACTTCATCTCCACAGTGTCCCACGAACTGCGAACACCGCTAACTTCTGTTCTCGGTTTTGCCTCCATTATTAAAGAAAAACTGGAAACTGATGTTTTTCCGATGATTTCGACCGAAGACCGCAAGCTTCAGAAAACAATTAAGCGGGTAGCTGACAATCTCACCATCATTGTGTCAGAAGCAGAACGGCTGACATCTTTGATTAACGATGTTTTAGACATCGCCAAGATGGAAGCAGGTAAGGTCGAATGGCAGATGCAGCCTCTCGACCCCAGCGAGTTACTGGATTGGGCAACCACTTCCACATTCGCGTTGTTTGAAACTAATGGCTTGCAGTTGGTCAGCGAGATTGAACCAGGACTGCCGCAAATAGTAGGCGATCGCAACCGTTTGTTGCAAGTCTTGATCAACTTGATTTCTAATGCCGTTAAGTTTACTAAATCTGGTTCTGTCACTTGTCGCATCAAACAAAGGAATGATGGGGTTTGCATCAGTATCATCGACACAGGTATAGGCATTGCACTTGAAGACCAGCCCAAAGTATTTGAGAAATTCCGCCAAGTTGGCGACACCCTTACCGACAAACCCAAAGGCACAGGCTTAGGGTTGCCCATCTGCAAACAAATTGTCGATCATCACGGCGGTAGAATCTGGGTGGAGAGTGAACCAGGCAAAGGCAGCACATTCTCGTTCCTCATTCCTACTTTCACCAGCGAGCACAAAGCCAATACCAATCTGAATCTGGATGCGTTAGTAAAACAACTTAAAGAACACGTCATCACCACAAACGCTGTGCTGAACGAAAACCGCAAAACTATTCTGGTAGTGGATGATGATGTCAATATTCGGGAACTGCTCCGTCAACAATTAGAAAACGAAGGCTATAACGTTCGGGAAGCAAAAGACGGTATGGATGCAATTCATCAAATCAAAACAAACCGTCCCGATTTAATTCTCTTGGATGTGATGATGCCCCAAATCAACGGCTTTGACGTGGCAGCAGTTCTCAAAAACGATCCTCATACCGCAGATATTCCGATAATTATTCTGTCAATTGTGGAAAATAAGGAACGGGGCTATCACATTGGCATTGATCGCTATCTCACCAAGCCCATCAATAAGGAGCAACTCCGTAATGAAATTGGCTCACTGCTTTCTCAGGGTACTTCCAGTAAAAAGGTGTTGGTTGTAGATAAAAATGCATCAACATTAAAAACTATATCCGATGTACTGCAAACTCAAGGATATAGCGTAATTGAAGCCTCCAATCCCCAGGAGTGCATTAATAAAGCCCTCTCAGCCAAACCTGACATGATCATTATCGATTCTATCTTTTCTCAAGAAGCCGACTTGGTAAAGACTCTCAGGTTTGAAAAGGAGTTAGAAAATGTATTCTTCATTATGCTGTCCGATCGCTAATGCAAGAAGGTCAGAAGATGAAATATTAAATTTTATACTTGATACTTTCCTCTTTCCAATCCAAAATCTGTCTTGTTCAAGTTCGCTCAAGTCAAGCCAGCCGCTTGCGGGGGTTTCCTCCGTTGTGCGGACTGGCGTGGGAAACCCTTTCGGCAGTTCCTTCTGCGGGTAAACCTTCGGCTGTACCGGACTCACCGGACTGCCTTAGAAACCCATCCAACGTACTGGCAAACTTTTCGCAAAATCCAAAATCCAAAATTGTATGACTCAGAAAATTCTGATTGTTGACGACGAACCGAATATCGTGACTTTGATGGAACAAGCTCTAGAAGCATTAGAAGACGAGGGAGTTGAACTTTTAACTGCTAGAAATGGAGAAGAAGCTCTTGAAACGATTAAAACTGAAAAACCAAACCTGGTTTTTCTCGATGTGATGATGCCTAAAATGAATGGTCTAGAAGTTTGCCATACTGTTAAACACGACCTGCAAATGAGCAACGTGTACATCGTGATGTTAACAGCTAAGGGACAGGAATTTGATAAACAAAAAGGAATTGATGTTGGTGCTGACCTCTATCTAACTAAACCATTTCGCCCAAAGGAAGTGCTGGAAAAATCAATGCAGGTGTTGGGCTTTTGAAAAAAGCTTTTATTGAGACTGACAGCAGAATCAAGATGCCAGAATCCAAAATTCAGAAGTAAAACAGGCTTGATGCCTGGGTTTGGGGTTGATGATCTGTACTTCACTAACTTGAAATTCGCTGTCACAAATGGGCGATCGCTCTTACACCCAAAATCAGCTGTTAGTTACCGAAGTTCCTGTGTTGAGAGCAGTAGGGTAGAAGAATTGGCGCTTTTTTTCCAAAATCAAAAATATGCACCATGAGCTTAGTAGGATAACTATCACAAAAGTATTTGTGCAGTTTGCCTAGTTAATGACTAGTACAAATTGATACATATACAATAGATTGACACAAGGTAGTCATGGCTGTGTCATATCCAATTGTTAGCTTAAAAATCAGAAATATATAGTTTTCCTAATGAATGTTGAAATATGAAGGATCGTTTCACATTGGACTATGATTCTGAGCCTAGGACCAGCTTACTTTACGTTGTAGGCAGCAGCTCTTAATCAGACATATCACTGTAAATAATCAGAGTCTTACACTATGTCTGTGTTCGGTCATGGCATCAAATGACAGACATTGCGTAATTGCTATACAAATACAAAAAACTAATTATTGATATGTCTACTTTTATCTTGGCTGCATTTTTGGTTAGCTTAGTAACTGTCTCTGGTTGTGCTGCGATCGCTTATCTGTTTCCTCACAATAATTCTCAAGACTAAGTTAATCACAATGCAAGCGTAAAAAGTTTTGTATACTTTTGATACTCATTACTACCAACTATGACAGGCCACTATTCATGTGTCTATCAATCTTGACTGCGTGGCTATTCCAACTCCTGACATCGGAGTGATATTTATTAAGTGAAATTACTAGGTTGCATATTTTCTGGCTTAGTTTAATATTTATTTTATAGAAAAATATCTCTTTAATATCAGATTATTAAAATTAATACTTGTCTTTTAACTAAATGAAGTGTTTCTCCTTCAGGTCGCTACAAGGTAGGTAGCAGAATAATTAGGGATTTAAGATGTAAGGAATTGGTATAACGATCTATAGTAGCGTATTCTATCTACATACAATCCGCTTATCAGTTACTAATTCTTAATTACCTTTTTATAAAGGTTTTCAGACATTTCCATTGGGTAATTTATTTACGTCTTGCTGTATTAGCTGAAGGAGTGTTGGCAGTGAATCAAATACAATTACCTGTAGTTATCAGTTACCTACTTATCTCGTGCTATTTTTTTGGTAATTGGTTAGTGTTTTCCCTTCGTCATCCTACCTCTTCTCCAGAAGACAAATTTTTATCTTTTGTCATATTTTTGATTGCTACTATCTTCTGGCCGCTGATGATTCCCATATCTTGTTTAGAAATGCTAAAACAACGAAAAATGGAATTGAGCACAGTGATTCCTTTGCTCTTAGCAATTTTCGCTTTTAGCATCTCATACTATTTGGGGGATAGATATTAGGTAAATTTGGCTTGAGCTATGAAAGATGAGTCAAGAAACAACATACTGCAAATATGTATAAGTATTGCAGTAACCGGATAAAGCTGGAATTAAAAAAAGATTAAACTACTATCTATCTTTTAAAAGCTTGTTGTATTACGAAGCAGTTTAATTAAGAGATAAAGCCCTCTAGCGTAGGCGATCGCAATTATTTTGTATTATTTCTTTATATCAATTTTAAATGAATAATATTTAAGAAAGACTAACTTAATTTATCTAAAAATAAGTTTTATATTACCTATTGTATAAAAATAAATCAACCCTTAGTATATTGACTGTCTTAGCAGTGATTGCAACAGCAAAATATCTAACATGGAGGCTAAATTTTGGAAGCACAATGGGGATTTAATGCCTTATCTAAATTTATTCAAGTTGAGATTTGGCTATTTCTTGTAGGCTTGATGTCTTCTATTTTTTTTCTCATATTCAAAAAGAAAATAAATCTGAGAGGATTATTGTATGACAAGACAGGTAATCACAAATATAGCCCAGAGCGATTGCAGCTATTGATATTTAGTTTGATATTCGTTGTTTACTACCTATTTGATGTTAGACATAACTTGAATTTATGCAAAACTTCCAATATTCCGTGTAGTCTGCCAAGAATCCGAACAGAATTTCTGTTTGCATTAGGAGGAAGTAACTTTGCTTATCTTTGGGCTAAGTTATCTTCAATTCTTAAAGAACGGAGGTCAGAGCGTGCTTAACATTAACGATCTTTTTGTAATCCTGGCGCTGGTTATCGGTTGTGCTATTACTATTTTTGTGGCAGTTTTAGAAATATTCATTCTCATATTTATTTGGGAAGGTACTTGGAATTACAAGCCTGATAAAAGAAGAGGAATTAATCTCGATATGTTAATTAGTGAAAGCTCAGGTGATGCAAGCCTGGCACGCTTTCAACTATTAATCTTTACCTTTGTCATTTCAATGAGTTTAGTATTGATTATTACCAGTAACAAACCACCAGCGTTTCCAACTGCTATTCCCGATCAGATTTTGGGATTACTGGGTATCAGCAGTACTTCTTACGTACTTGGTAAAGCTTTGCAAACTCAAGTCAAAGCACCTCCAATCGAACCACCACCGACTGAACCACCACCACTCCCACCAGAACAACACTCCGATCCTTATTCTTAGTCTTGGCAAGTTAAATAAACCAACAATTCCTGTACTAGGCAGGAGTATCAGCCCTGAAACTAATTTTGCTAATCTGCTAGACTAACCTAAATTTGCAATTATAAAAACTAGTAGCTCAGGGCTGATAATTAATATATGAGTGAAGCCTTATTTTGTGTCGAAAATCTACGAGTTGCCTATCCTCAGCCTAGTGGAGAAGAACTTACTTGGGCAGTTGACGATGTATCTTTCACACTGCAAGCAGGTGAAAGGATGGGATTGGTAGGAGAGTCAGGTTGTGGTAAATCAACCTTAGGACGCGCTGTGATGCGATTGCTGCCATCATCTAGCCGAGTTGAGGGGCTAGTAACATTTCAAGGGCAAAAAGTATTTGATTTAACACCCCAACAGATGCGGAAATTTCGTGGGGAAGTAGTAGCGCTGATTTTCCAAGATCCGATGACACGCCTCGATCCGTTGATGACCATTGGCAACCATTGTCTAGAAACACTTCAGGCACACTCACCAGAATTATCAGCACGACAAGCGAAAGAAAAAGCGATCGCCACTTTAGAAAAGGTGAAGATTCCTGCTAGTCGGTGGAATCAGTATCCCCATGAATTTAGCGGTGGAATGCGACAACGGGTTGCAATTGCCTTAGCTTTACTTCTCAACCCAAAATTAATTGTTGCGGATGAACCTACCACAAGTTTAGATGTCACCGTTTCCGCCCAAATATTGCAGGAATTAACGCGGCTATGCGGTGAAGAAAACATGGGGTTGCTGTTGATTTCCCATGATTTGGCAATGGTTGCAGAGTACTGCGATCGCATTGGCGTGATGTACAAGGGCAAAATGGTAGAAATGGGTTCTACCCAATCAGTATTTCGCCAACCTCAACATGAATACACGCGATCGCTTTTACAAGCAGCACTGCATATTCAAGCAGTAGATGAGAGTGGAGAATTAATCCTTGCCAATGATGAACAACATAACTTAGCAAACTTCAAAGAACAATCGCCAATTTTGCGTATTACCGAACTCAAGCAGCATTACACGATAGAACCGAATTTGATTGAACGATTATTTAAAGGGCAAAGTCAGACAATTAAAGCCGTAGATGGCATTAATTTAGAATTGTATCCTGGAGAAATTTTGGGATTAGTGGGAGAGTCAGGCTGCGGTAAAAGTACGCTTTCACGGACTATTTTGCAATTAATTCGTCCTACTGCTGGCAAAGTTGAGTTTTTGGGGCGGGAATTAACTACTTTGTCACGTCAAGAAATTCGTTCTTCACGGCGGCAAATGCAGATGGTATTTCAAGATCCCCACGCTTGTCTCAATCCAGCAATGACAGTGGGGCAAAGTATAGGCGATCCTTTATTAATTCACAATCTTGCCGATGCTGCTAAAGCAAAACAAGAAGTATTGGGGATGTTGCAAAAAGTCGGTTTAATACCGCCGGAAGTTTATTATCAGCGCTATCCGTCAGATTTATCTGGAGGACAACAGCAACGAGTTGCGATCGCCCGTGCTTTAATTACCCGTCCTAAACTGTTAATCTGTGATGAACCCGTAAGTATGTTAGATGCTAGCGTGCAGTCGCAAGTACTCGATTTGATGTTGCAATTAAAAGAAGAATTTGAGTTGACGTATTTGTTTATTACTCACGATCTCTGGTTAGCAAGATTTTTATGCGATCGCATTGCAGTAATGAATGGGGGCAAAATTGTGGAACTTGGCCCCACAAAACAAATTTTTGCCAATCCTCAACACCCTTATACAAAAACTCTACTAGCTGCTGCTCCCTTACTAGCACGAGCTTAGTCAATCAATTTTGAATTTGAGATAGCATGACACAATCATCTATTTCTATTTTTACTCTGTATAAAGTTGTAGTTGTAGGGTGAGCAATGTCCACTTTATCCGAGTTTTTGTGAGTAATGCCTACCCTACAATATGTTTTACAAACTAAATCAAATTCCTATATTACTCATGCAAAGCAGAGTATCGCGATTCGCCACAACCTCTTTTCACCTCGCTTTCCTGTTCATCTGCAATCACCTGGCAGTTAAGTTGTAACAATCGTTGAATCATACTTTCTGATACAAGGATTAAAATCTTGCAGTGCATGTTGTACAGATGATTAGGTGCGCGATCGCAAAATATTATAAGCTGATAATCTCACCTGTCCTGACTAATGATGTAGAGCTTGAATCAGTATCTCTAAACCTGCATCTCCATAATTCAACGCCTCAGAAAGCGCCGCAACCTGCGCCTCAACCACTGAACTTTTCAATCGATTTTGTACCCCCTCAAGTCCTCCCAAAACGATACTAGTAACCGGAGGTAGTAATTCTCCACCAAGCACCGCATCATATTTTCTGGGTTGATTTGGATTATTAGACTTCTGCCTCCTGCTATAGATGCTATATTTGCGAAGCATCACGCTTATATATGTTGTATATATTGTTATATTCGCTACTTTGATAAATTGACAAATGCTGATTTTAACTTGAGTTTATTCCCAAGTTGGAGAATAACGATGATAGCACCTATTTATAAATTACTCGGCAACAGAACAATAGCGACTGTGGATGTAGCCATCCTCATCTTCTTGTTTCTGATTATTTACCAAGACACGCACATCTAAAGTTGACAACTTCTCAATTACTTCTTGAGATAAAAAGCTTTCTGACACATTGAGTATGTCAAGATAACTGATAGCCTGACAATTTAGCAATTCTTCAGCACCCGCATCACTCAACGTTCCCATTGATAGGTCAAGTACGCTGATAGAATTAATAATTGGAGAACTCACAATAGCATTGGCTATTTCATCAGTAAATTGGCTATTGCGTAACCCTAGATAAGTTAAGTTAGGAAATTTTTCTTCAAAAAGAATTGGATGTATATCTTCAATCCAACAGTCACCGCCGTAATCTTCCCTACCGAACCATAATTCCAAATGTTCTAAAGCTGGCAGATTCATCTGACAAATTTGGGCGACAGTATCTCGACTTAATCCGCCAGTTTCCACAATTAATGCTTTGAGGTGATTATGTTGCACTGGTAGACTAAATTGTAAACCGTCACCACCACGAACTTGTAAAATTTCGAGTTTGGGATAAGCTTGCAAAATCGGACTTATATCGCTTTGTTGAATCCAAGAAATTTCGCATTCATCGCCAATAATATCGCCAAAGAAAATAGCTTTGAGATTAGTTAAATATTGTTTTGCATCAACTAAAGCTTGAACAATTTCACTTGAATCACGTTCATATGCTTCCGCCCACAAACCCAACACTAAAGCTTCTAATTTGTGGGCGTTGGGTTCTTGCAGAAGTCTACTAAGTTGACTCGGTAAATCCTCCTCATTTTCATCATACCCGCATCTCAGGGCGTAAGCTTTGTTAGTAGGTTCGGTAATACCTATATTTGTATCGAACTCTACAACTTGCCGATTAGCAAATTGAGTAACGTTATCCCCTTGATACTCGTTTAATCTTTCTTCCAAGTTCCAAGGTTTATATGCTTGCAAAGCTTGGATGACTTGCGGTTCCACTCTGTGTTGCAATAGTCGATAAGCAAAACGCCGCACCAATTTTGATTCATCTTGCAACGCTTGTCTTACTACATCTAACCCTGCATCGCCATATTTTAAGGCTTCGCTAAGTGCAGCAATTCGCACTTCAATCACAGGATTTGATAAGCAATTTTTAACTCCCTCAATTCCGCCTAAAACTACTCCATACACAGGAGGCGGAGATTGTCCGCCCAGCACTGCATCATAATTTCTCGGTTGATTTTGGTTGTCTGTCATAGCGCTTCACCTTTTAATTCTTAATTAACATTTCCAAAAATACGTAATATTTACAGGTTAATGTGTATTTAATAACATAATAGTCGGTCAAGTGCAGACTTCAACACTTGCTGGCGTGGAATTAAGCAAGGGTATCTTGTCGAAACTAATCTTATTGTTTATAGTACAATTGTTCTATGGTGATCACAAGCTTTCTCATATAGCGATCGCTAGCTTACTACTAGCGTTCCTAATGCGCTACCCTTCACACTAAATACAACTCTGAATTTTCTTTGTTCAAGAGCGATCGCAAAACACTCCCAAACTTGGTAGAAAAATTTGCCTCTTAATTGTCTGATATTGCTGCTAACAGTCAGTTACAAGTTAAAACAAATATTCAAACAATTAAGGGTGATGTTGCTAGAGTTATCATTCGAGAAGCTCAGAAATTTGATTTAGCAGTATTATGTTCTACTCGTTATCGCACAGCAGGTGGATTAGCTGTTAGCCATGTGAAAACCGAAGTAATTAGAGAATTGAAATGCTCAATTATGTTACTGGGAGAGCCTAACTCGCGATTAAGCAGTCAACGCAAGTAAGAACAAGCCTTGAGTACCAAGTGCTGAGTATTTAATTTGTATTACCAATTCATAGGTCTGGTAAATTGCGATCGCTTTTGGCTCAGTTGATGAGGCAAATTTAGTAGCAAAGTAAACGGCAGCAGCCTACAAAATATTAATAGGTAGTCAGAAGCAAGGTGGAGTGGTTTCTGACTAGCTGAAAAAAAAGTGAATTTTTCTAATTAAAGAACTTATCCAGCGCTTTCGTCTAAATTCAGCGGCTCTTGCCAAGGTGAGGAAGGTAGTTGAACAAGCGATTTGACAGAACAGTTCTCCAGAAATATGGGAATTCGTCCACAGTTAGGACATTTCAACCCATCATCCTGCTGATTATCAACTTTATTTTTTGGTCGAGGTTTTGAATTTTGCGGTGTCAGAAAAATCACTTCAATAGATAGCGCAGACAAGCAGTTGCGACATTCGCAAATCAACACCTGCCCAATGTCGCTATTTTGAGAGACTTTCAGGTGTTGAGTTGTAAAAAATTTTTCCGGTTCTTCAGGCAGAAATTGCTCTTCGTCAAACTTGTTAGGCATAGTTTGGTTCTGGTTGCTCTAAGAGCATTCAGTTGAACTTTGAGGTGCTGGCACTATAGCATTAACTTGCTATTGTGATTTAATCCTACAGTAAATCATTTTGGTCATCGAATAACTTGTTGCAAGATAGCTCACTTTTAGCTTTGACAGACTATTTCTTTTTTCCTGCCCTGATAAGTAAGTTGTCCATGCGAAACCGCAGTATCAAGATGAAAGCTAAAGTTAGCCACACCTATACCTTTGGAGCCAACTACTTCTAAAGTAAATTCCCCGCTATGACCCGAACTACCTGAATCATATATAACATAGTTTCTACCTTGGGTCGGTGCAGCATATTTCACGGTGCCTACTCGCTTTATAATAGGCTGACAAGTTTTGATTGTGTCCACAACTGAGTTGTAGTTGTTAAATTCTTTGTATGCCCATTCCTGTCGAACAACAGACCCAGCCTTTACACCAGGAAAACTGCTGTTGTGAACCCAGATAACAGTTAAGGCAAGTAGAGCAACTAGAGACGGGATTAAGGTTCTAAATAATAACACTCCCTGATGGGAATTAGATTTTGGGCGTGGTAATTTACAAGCAATACGAATGCCTAAAATAGATAGCACAACCGAAACAGGCAAGATAACAAAGGGTGAAATAAATTGGTATGACTTCTGGGTTAGTAAATTGATAGAGAGGGGTAAGCTACCAACTAGCAAACCGATGATGCCACCTAACACCAGAAACGATGGCTCAATTTCTAATTGGGAAGACATCTGCTGAAACACAACAGCCGCCGTAGACATCCCAAGAAGATATAATGCTAGACCGATAATGGTTTCTAAATAAAACCACCCAGTAATGCTCATTTCACGATAGTTGAGGAAATAAATATTGGCAGGCGTAAACAAACCAATATATGCAGTTAGAATCCCTACCGACACAACCACTAGCGAAACGGCATTCTTTTTCACCTACCTAGCGCTTCTTTGAAAAAATAGTTTTTCTGAATACACCTTTATCCTGATGTTTTACAGAATTTAACTCCATCTTTACCATCAGAGGATGCGCGATCACCGTCTTATGTTGCTGATGCTGCAATTTACAGAAAAATTGACTTCTTTGCCTCAATAGTAGCAATGCCCTTGCTGCACTGGGTAATGACATTATTTGTTCTGTTAATTGTTCAAGAGATAGCATAGTTTCACAATTTCCTTGATTGGAACACCAAACTGTTGGTTCCAATAGGTTGAGTTGAGGTAAGAAACACGACTTTGATTAGCTTCTTCTCAAACTCCACTTTTGATAAGCATTAGCCATTTCCTGTGCAGCTAATTCTGGTACTACACCACCTACACCCGTAGCAAGGCCTGGACAAAACACTTTTTTAACTATCTGAGAATAACGGGATGCAGTATTCAAAACAGCAATCATTGCATAGAAACTATTGTAGGTTGGTACCGATTCTGGTGTCAGCATTGTGGATACACAAATCATGTAAGGAATTAGTGCATTATCTGTAGGAATTAAAACGCTAGCCCCAACTGGTAAATAACCTTCACCTCTACTCTTGATTGCTTCTTGTAAGCGTGTTTGCGGAGTCATCCCAAAAAACTCTGTATACAGTAGGTCAATTCCACCATCCATGAAGCCATAACTATTAGTTGGAGAAACAATAGTATTCTCGGCTATTTCAAGAATATTGCCATGTTTGATACGAACACCATCAAAATTTGTGAAAGCTTTCTTCCACGCTTCAACTAATGTGAGGTTAATGTCAACTAGCCATAATTCCATGCTATTAAACCAACGTCTTGAACTCTGACAATATCAAGATTTGGGTTACGTTGCAGCAAGCCTCTGACGATGTTGCGCTCGAGGTTCAGCTACAATCGCTAATTTCATAAAAAATATCAATATATATTGTTCAATTGTAGTATTTCAGAGTATTTAGTACGCGATCGCTTGCTTTCATGACTAGTAAATGATTTTATCTTTGCAGGCGATCGCGTTTTACGATTAGACAGGCATTGGTTCTCGGACTTGGATTGGTTCTCCAGTCAAACTAAAAGCACGAACTTCCGTAATTTTAACTTTTACCAATTGCCCTTTAAGTTCCTTGATATCGCCAGTGAAGAAAGTCAGACGATTACCGCCAGTGCGTCCCATTACTTGAGTTGGATCTTTGGGGTTTTGGTCTTCTACTAACACTTCCTCAATACGTCCAAAATAACGTTGCGATCGCTCAGCTGCTTTAATGCCTACTAAATGATTTAATCTTTGTAGGCGATCGCTTTTTACTTCTTCACTCAGTTGATTTTCCCACAAAGCAGCTGGTGTTCCTGGACGTGGGGAATATGCGGCTGTATTCAATTGGTCAAAGCCAATATCCTCTACTAATTTCAAGGTATTTTCAAACTGTTCTTCTGTCTCCCCAGGAAAACCCACGATCGCATCTGCACTAATTGACGCATCTGGCATATAACGGCGAATTGTGTCAATTATGCGACGGTATTTCTCATGGGTATAACCTCGTGACATTGCTTTTAACAATTCGTTATCCCCAGATTGAAAAGGAATGTGAAAGTGTTCGCAAACCTTGGGCAATTCCGCACAAGCTTTAATCAGACGCTCAGTAAAATAGCGGGGATGACTAGTAGCAAAGCGTAGTCTTTCAATTCCTGCGACATCATGCACGTAATATAGTAAATCTGTGAACGTATGCAGATGACGCCCTTCTGGTGTCACTCCCGGTAAATCACGACCATAAGCGTCAATATTTTGACCAAGTAGAGTAATTTCCTTGTAACCTTGCTTTCCTAGTTCTGCCATTTCGGCGCGAATCGCTTCCGGTGTCCGGGATTGTTCTACACCACGCACATTAGGAACTACGCAATAAGTGCAGCGTTCGTTACAGCCGTAAATCACGTTCACCCACGCCGTAACTTTGCTATCCCGTCGCGGCTGAGTAATATCTTCCATAATGTGAACTGGCTCGGTAGCCACAACTTGATTGCCTTCAAATACCGATTCCAGCAAATCTTTGAGACGGTTGGCGTGTTGCGGCCCCATCACTAAATCTAATTCTGGGACGCGGCGCAATAGACTCTCGCCTTCCTGTTGGGCAACGCAACCAGCAACAATCAATGTTAAATCAGGTTGCTCGTGTTTGCGCTTCGCCTGTCTACCCAGGTAAGAATATACTTTTTGCTCGGCATTATCCCGAATCGTGCAGGTATTGTAGAGAATGACATCTGCATGATTCGGGTCTTCGGAAAACTCAAAGCCCATCTCTTCTAAAATGCCAGCCATGCGCTCTGAGTCGGCTTTATTCATTTGACAACCAAAAGTAGTGATGTGATAGCGGCGTTTAGAAGTGGTCATGGGGAATTATGCTTAATCAGCGTAAGTTATATAAGCTTTATTTCTATTCTATTAAAGTATAGAAAAGTCCACCCGAAGCAGGAGGCGATCGCACCAATGGTTCAAGAAGCTTTATCAACTGATATCGCTCCCGCCCCAGACATTAGCCAATTAGTTATCGAAGATGATATACCTGTGGATAACTTTCGCTCTGAAAAACAACAGCGTCTGTTAACGGAAGTTTTATATACTTCTTGGCTAAATTCTCCAAATGCTGAGGCATTTATAGTAGCTGCGAATGTTGGAGTATTCTACAGTATCGGCTTACCGCCATTAGTGCCAGATGTGTTTCTCAGCTTGGATGTTACCATGCCTGAAGACTGGCGGGAAAAGAAAAACCGTACCTATTTTATCTGGGAGTTTGGTAAAGCTCCCGATGTCGTCATCGAAATTGTCTCTAATCGTGAAGGCAATGAACTAGGCAGTAAGCTGAGGGACTATGCCCGGATGGGGGTAGGATACTACGTTGTTTTTGATCCTTTGCAAATCTTGGGAGACAAGATACTGCGTACTTACCAGTTGGCGGTAAGACGCTATGTGGAGATGGAAACCTTCTGGTTGGAAGAAGTAGGTTTAGGACTGACTTTATGGGAAGGTATATTTGAAGGAAAGCAAGATATTTGGCTACGTTGGTGCGATCAAGAAGGCAATATTTTGCCAACTGGTGCAGAACGCGCACAGCAGGCAGAAAAACATGCTGAAGCAGCTGAGCAGAGAGCACAAAGTGCTGAACAGAGAGCAGAACAACTAGCAGCACAATTAAGAGCTTTGGGAATTGACCCTAATCAATTACCTGGTTGATGTTATCTCTAAATTTACTGTAGCGTTGACTGGAGAATGTTACTTAAATAGCAGGCATTGGAAACCAGTTTGCTGCTTGATCACTTGTTTATAACCTTCTAATGTAGAATTCAACTGTGCAACATCAGATTCCTTGATGCTATGGACGCAGTAGATAGCAACGTCACGGACTGGACGTATATCAGCTATGAAAAAATTCCGGAAAATCCCAATAAATGGGGTTTGGCAGAATCCGATTATCGTCTGTTTGCCAAAACAGATTGGGTAGTCATAGAAAAAATTCATGGTGCTAATTTTGGCATAACTACCAATGGTTCAGAAGTCCGCTTTGCCAAAAGGAAAGAGTTCTTACAGCCAGAAGATGATTTTTTTAATTATCAATCTTTAAAAGATAAATTAGCGCAGCAGGTAAAAGAGATTTTCCGAATTTTGCAGTCCGAAACTCCGTTGCAAAAAATATATGTTTATGGAGAATTATTTGGCGGAGAGTATCCTCATCCAGATGTACCTGCGGTTAATCATGTTCAAGCTGTGCAGACTGGTGTTTATTACTCACCCAAAATAGAATATTGTGCTTTTGATATTGTTGGAATGGTAAGTGAAAGTGTAACCGGGAGATATTATTTAGATTATCAAATAGCGCTCAAGCTCTTTCAACACGTGGAAATAATGGCAGCAGAACCATTATTTATCGGTAAATATGAAGAAGCTTTAGCATATAATATTGAGTTTGAATCTACAATTCCAAAAGCTTTAGGTTTACCTAAGTTACCTTTGGTAAATAAGGCAGAAGGAATTGTTATTAAACCGCTAACTTCTATTTATATAGAGATAGGTAAACAGAGAATCCGTCCAATTCTGAAAAAGAAGATTCCCGAATTTGCAGAAGATAGCCGATTTCATCAGGCAAAAAAATGGACTGTGAAACCACAGCCAATAATTACTCAACAGATGAGTATAGAAAAAGAATTGAGCCAGGAGATGCTAGCGTTGGTAACACCTACTAGGTTGAACAATGTTATTTCTAAAGTGGGTAGAGTTTCTGCAAATAATAAAAAACAGCGGCAGCAATTGCTGGAATTATTAGTTAAGGATGTATTAGAAAACTTCATGGAAGAGTATGAAAGTATTTTTAGTGCATTAGAGGATGCCGATCGGCAAAGCATGATTGAACAGTTAAGTCAATCATCGCAACAGTTAGTTGATAATTACTTCCAATAAATTTTAGATGCCCGACTTCTTGAAAAAGTTGGGCATGTTGGAAATCTGCAAAATTAATTTGGTTTCCACGTACCGTGAAAGCTATGGGGAATAACGCTGGGTAATCCGAGTTTACAAACAGGTGTTTCATCCAAGCGATCGCTATCAAATACCCAAACTTCGCTACTATCAGAATTACCGTCGTAAACAATTGTTATCACCCAACTTTGCTCTTGATTTTGTGCATCTTGAACGTGAATGGGTTCTGAACAATAGCGATTTTCGCCTAAATCCGCTTCGGTAAAAGTTTCAGTTTGGCTATCGAAACGAGCGATCGTGTTTAATATTTCTTGGGCTATATCTGATTCTTGGCGGAATGAAGACATATATGTGTAGCGCGATGCTTGCCCAACATTTTGCTGAGGTACACTCGGAAATTCACAATGTCTGTCTATTAGTTCTTGAATTACTGTAACTTTACCTGTGTCTGGATGCAGATGAACTCGCGTTAGCGTACTTTTAGCAGGGGTGTGAGTCTCTCCTGTGGCTACTTCTTTAAGATATTGGTTTGTTTGAAAGTCACGATAACGGGCAATATCAACAATTACTGTACCGCTAGCATCGACATAACCGTTGGCAAAATGCCATTGAAACCAAGGTTCGGTTTGTCCCCGACTTACCAAAGATAAGTTTTCACGGTCAATAACCAGAATTTGAGTACCTACTTCTGGGTGCCATTGTAGTGAATCACTATATGAGCTAGCTCCAAAGAGAATAGGCCAAACATTCACCCGCACAGCTGGCGCAAAAAATACAAGATACTGCCCCGCTAGTACAAAATCATGGATTGCGGGAAAGCCTTCTAGCTTAAATTCAGCTTTCTGGACAATCTTGCCAGTAAAGTTGCTTTTATAGACATTGAGTTTGGCACTTGGTCCAGGGCTAACGCCAAAGTTAAAAATCTCTCTAGTTTGGTAGTCAATTTTGGGATGAGCAGAATAGGGTAATCCCTTATCCAAAGCACCTAAATTATCTAAACCTCTAGTTTCTAGGGTTTGAAGGTCGAGAGCATAAGGGTTATCACCTTCCCAAAGTGCCAGCAGTTTATCAGGTAATGCCAACACTGAGGTATTGGCTGCATTCTTTACGGGTCTACGCCATTGATTCCAAATTGGCCCTGGAGCTGTCATACCATAGTTACCGTAAAGCAGTTTATCTGCGGCTGCTTCTTCTTGATAACCAGCAGTTTGGACGTAGCGGTAAACTCCGGTGGCTCCGGAGTCATTAAAATTCACAGCCAGAATTGCCCCATCTCCATCAAACCAGTGTCCTACGTGAATGTCACCACGTTCTAGTCGTGCAGGGCCATTGCGGTAAAGTGTGCCACGTAAGCCTTCAGGGATATTGCCAGAAATAATCGATAATTCTGTAGGAGGAAATTCTGCCGCAGGTTGGGCGATCGCACCAGACCAGGCTCTTTTTGTTGACTTTTTTTCAAGTGTATGCATATAAAATTTGCTCTCAAAATTAAAGAAACTGGTGCAAGCATTTAGGCGTGGCGATTGAGTCAATTAAGTTTAATAAATTTGGGCGAAATAATAATCACTCCCAATGTAGTGAAACAGGAAAAAATTTTTAAACCACATCTATTTTGAGAACCATAGTTTTAAAAGTAGTGAGAGCATCTTGCTCCCTACTGTTCGTAGCGGGCTTTCCGTCTACTCTAGGTTTCAAAATGGACAAGGTTTATCTTTTTTTCTAAAACCTTTTTTTACTTTGCGTAATTTGTGCGCCCACAAGTTTTATGATTACAGCCGTAACTCACATTTTCTCAAATCGCTACAGAACTAGTGCAGCGCTGGCAGTCATAGCAGCATCTATCTTTTCCACAACTAGTGTAACTGCTCAAATATTTTCAGATAATCAACTACCGATTACCGCAAATGAAGTCCAGAACACTTGGACAGCGGCGAATAAATCAAATTACTACTATACCTTTATTGCCAATCCTGGGCAGTTGCGTGTCATCCTCGACACCCAAAGCGATCGCGGAACTGGAACTGTCTCAGCCATAGTTATGGACAAAAATCGCCGACAACTAGGAAGTATCAGTACATTATCTCAAGTATCTGGCAGCAAAAAACACAACGAACGTATTTTCCGAATTCATAAGCGTGAGCAATTAATTATACAAGTTGCCGTAGACAACTATTACCCACAGAAGGGCACATTTTTAGGTAGATTCAAGGTGCAATTACAGGGAAATATTGAAGCACCCCAGGCGGTACAAATATCGTCAGATAATTCAGTTGCGATTACCGTGAATGAAGTCCAAAATTCTTGGACAACAGACAATAAATCAAATTACTACTATACTTTCATTGCCAATCCTGGGGAATTGGGTGTCAGCCTCGACGCTCAAAGCGATCGCGGAACTGGAACTGTCTCAGCCATAGTTATGGATAAAAATCACCGAGAACTAGGCAGCATCAGTACATTGCCTCAAGGTCGTGGCAGTGAAAAACACAACGGTCGTAGTTTCCAGATTACTAAGCGTGAGCAACTAATTATACAAGTTGCTGTAGATAACTATTACCCTCAGAAGAGCGCATTTATGGGTAAATTCAAGGTGCAATTGCAGGGAAATATTGAAGCGCTCAAGCAATATGAATTCTAGCGTTTGTCATGCTCAAACAAAAATTCAAGATGCTAAAAATAGATTTTGAGTATAAACTAAAACCAATTTTCGAGAATTGGTAACTAGGTGCAATAATGTCTACTGCTACGGTTAAGGCTTGTAGTTTGGGGCGAAAAATTTATCTCAACGCCCACAGCTTTGGCAGAGCGATCGCTTTATTAATGATGCTGTGGGGGTGTGCAGCACCTGGTTTTAATGCCTCTAATGTCACTTGGAAGATTTATACTAATACCCGGTACGGCTTTGAATTTCCCTATCCTAACAACTGGAATGCTTTACCAGCACCAGACAATGACGATGGGATTGCCTTTGTTTCCCCTGAAAAAAATATAGTACAAATTCGCTCTTGGGCGGGTAATCGGCTACCAGAGTCTGTTAACCAAGCGGGGAATGCCAAAATCACTGTGAATCCCAACTTTAAGACTGCTCAAGGACTGTCAGGGGTAATGGTTGTAGAAGTAGGTCAGCAAGTAAGTTCAATGACCCTCACAATCACTCAGGGTCAAATCAAATACTACTGGCAAGGAAGAAGCCAAAGCCAAGATTTTACTGCTTACTATCGTTTTTTTTACTACATTGCCCAGCAATATAAAGTACTTAAGTAGCCAATTATATTAATTTTCACGAAATTACCTGTGTCATACCTTGACAAAATTTCGGATTGAGCATCAACACTAATTATAAATTTCCTCAAGAAGTTGGGCAAAGGGCAGCAAAAAAAAGCTGAAGCAGAAAGCGATAAAATTTTCCTTTTTCCTTTTGCCTTCAAAACCTTTTCCCAGCTATGGCAAACAGCACTTTGAAAAAACATCTGTTGAGTAGTTTCTCCCTTTGGATAGTTGAGAGGTGACACAAACCTGGTAGATTTAGCTTACAGCGAGTGAAAACTGGTAAAAATGAAAGTCCTGGTTATTGGTGGCGATGGGTATTGTGGTTGGGCGACTGCTCTTTACCTTTCAAATCAAGGTTATGAGGTCGGGATTTTAGATAGTTTAGTGCGGCGGCACTGGGATAACGAGCTAGGTGTCGAAACTCTCACTCCGATCGCGCCAATTCAGCAACGTCTCCAGCGCTGGTACGACTTAACTGGTAAATCCATAGACTTGTTTGTTGGCGATATTACTAATTACGAATTCCTCAACAAAGCACTGCACAAATTCCAACCCAGTGCCATAGTTCATTTTGGGGAACAGCGTTCGGCTCCATTTTCAATGATTGACCGTGAACATGCAGTTCTAACTCAGGTCAATAATGTAGTCGGCACTTTGAATTTGCTTTATGCGATGCGGGAAGATTTCCCAGACTGTCATCTGGTGAAATTGGGAACAATGGGTGAATATGGTACACCCAACATCGACATCGAAGAAGGTTACATCACCATTGAACACAACGGGCGCAAAGATACATTGCCTTATCCCAAACAACCGGGTTCAATGTATCACCTTAGCAAAGTCCATGACAGTCACAACATCCACTTCGCTTGCCGAATTTGGGGATTACGGGCTACAGACTTAAATCAGGGTGTAGTTTATGGCGTCTTAACCGAAGAAACGGGAATGGACGAATTGTTAATCAATCGCCTTGATTACGATGGGGTGTTTGGTACAGCACTTAACCGCTTCTGCATTCAAGCAGCTATTGGTCATCCCCTCACCGTCTACGGTAAAGGCGGACAAACCCGCGGATTTTTAGATATTCGGGATACAGTGCGGTGTGTAGAACTAGCGATCGCTAATCCTGCCCAACCTGGTGAATTCCGTGTCTTTAACCAATTTACCGAACAATTCAGCGTTGGCGACTTAGCGGTGATGGTGAAAAAAGCCGGGAACGCTATGGGATTGAATGTAGAAGTCAATCACCTAGATAATCCCAGAGTTGAGAAAGAAGAACATTATTTCAACGCTAAAAACACCAAACTACTCGATTTAGGTTTACAACCCCACTATCTCTCTGATTCTCTACTTGATTCTCTGTTAAACTTTGCTATCAAGTATCAGAAACGAGTTGATAATCAGCAAATTCTACCCAAAGTCTCTTGGCATAGAAAATAGGGTAAATTGTGTGTGCGGCTAATTACAGAACCTTATTTAAGTCAAGTAAGTTCCTGGCCTAACACTGGTCGTCATATCTTAGCGCAATATGACGACCATTCAATTGTTGTTTATCAGGCGTATCGTCCAGCTATTGGTGAATTTGCTGCTGCACACGGTTATTTTGGTGGAGAGTTTAGTCTTGAGCGCATGAGTTGGATCAAGCCTAACTTCTTGTGGATGATGTACCGTTCCGGTTGGGGTACAAAAACTGGGCAAGAAGTGATGTTGGCTATTTGGATTAAACGTTTTGCCTTTGATGAAATTTTAGCGATGGCTGTTCATTCCAGCTATATTCCAGAACTTTATCCAAATAGAAATGCATGGCAAACAGCCCTGAAGCAGTCACAGGTACGCTTACAATGGGACCCCGATCATCACCCATCTGGGGCCAAGTTAGAGCGCCGTGCTATTCAGTTAGGGTTACGAGGAAAAGTCCTAGCTACTTATGCCAAAGATTGGATTTTAAATATTGAAGACATTTCCAATTTTGTCCAACAACAGCGGCAAAACATTAATTCTGACTGTGCAGAATTGATTACGCCACGGGAGACAGTTTACGCTGTGATTGAGAAAGAAACGCAAAAGAAGCTGGAATTATCTGCTTGGACTGAATAGTTTTGCATGAAAATAGCCCTATTCACTGAAACCTTTTTGCCCAAGGTTGATGGCATTGTGACGCGCCTGCGTCACACCGTTGACCATCTACAGCGTCATGGAAATCAAGTCTTAGTAATTGCTCCTGAAGGCGGTATCACCGAACATAAAGGAGCGAAAGTTTACGGCGTGACTGGCTTTCCTCTGCCATTGTATCCAGAGTTAAAAATGGCACTACCTCGGCCAGCCATTGGTTACGCCTTAGAAGAATTTCAACCAGATATTATCCATGTTGTAAATCCAGCAGTTTTGGGATTGTCTGGGATATTTTATAGCAAAGTCCTAAAAATTCCTTTAGTAGCGTCTTACCATACCCATTTACCCCAGTATCTTCAGCATTACGGCTTGGGGATGTTGGAAGGCTTGCTCTGGGAATTACTCAAAGGCGCTCATAATCAAGCCGAGTTAAATCTATGCACTTCCACGGCAATGGTGGAGGAATTATCAGCACATGGTATTGAACGGGTAGACTTGTGGCAAAGAGGGGTGGATACAGAATTATTTCATCCTGATTTAGCTAGTGTCGAGATGCGATCGCGTTTAACACAAAATCACCCAGAAAGTCCGTTGCTACTCTACGTTGGTCGTCTATCTGCCGAGAAAGAAATTGAGCGCATCAAACCAATTTTAGAAGCAATTCCCCAAGCACGTTTGGCATTGGTAGGAGATGGGCCTCACCGCCAAGCATTAGAAAAACACTTTGCTGGCACGAACACCAACTTTGTTGGTTATCTCATGGGACGGGAGTTAGGTTCTGCTTTTGCGAGTGCTGATGCTTTTATCTTTCCTTCCCGCACAGAAACACTGGGATTAGTCTTACTAGAAGCAATGGCGGCTGGTTGTCCTGTCGTCGCAGCTCGTTCAGGCGGAATTCCTGATATTGTTACAGACGGGGTTAATGGCTATCTCTTTGAGCCAACAGCAGATATTCAAGGTGCAATTACCGCTACTGTTCGCCTTTTACAGGAGAAACAAGAATGTGACCTGATCCGTCAAAATGCCCGAAAAGAAGCCGAAAGGTGGGGATGGGCAAACGCCACACGCCAGCTACAAGATTACTATCAAAAGGTGCTATTTTCTCAAAAGCTGACTAGAGCTATCTAGGTAAGCATTTGAACACAAATGGCACTAAGTTAACCCATCAGGCGGATGCGCAAAAGCAAGATGTGGGGACATTGAGATATTTTGAGAAAAATTATCTTCGCGTCCCCCTTCGGCTGATTTTTGTGTGCTGTAGTAATTCTTAGTTAAATGGTGTATAGCAATATAAATCTAAAATCTAAAATTAAAATTCCCATGACACTCCCTAATCCTGGTAGCGTCCTGGCTACATTAACTGAACTTACGCAAGTTAATCGTACCCACGCTTTACTGCGTCGTGTTAAAGATCTTTCTGTTAACGAATTTGTTTGTTTACTCGATTTTATTACTGCTGAGTTTCAGCAATTTCTCAGAGCAATTGAACTGATCAATAATGAAGCTCTAGAAACTATGCTGGAGAAAGTCTTAGAAGCGATCACACTAAAAATTGGTCAAATTCTTCAAGCAGAGCACACGGCAATTTTTTTAGTAGATTATGACAAAGGCCAGCTGTGGTCAAAAGTTCCCCAAGATAATAGTCAAAAATTCTTAGAAATTCGCACTCCAATTACAGTTGGTATTCCTGGTCATGTTGCTAGCACTGGTCAATATTTAAATATATCTGAAACCGCTACTCATCCTTTATTTAGCCCAGAGCTAGAAAAACAAATGGGCTATAAAATTCGCAATCTTTTATGTATGCCAGTTGTTAGTAGCAAAGGCCAAACCGTAGCAGTGGTACAACTGGCTAATAAAGCTGGGGATATTCCCTTTAATCATGATGATGAGGAACGATTTCGAGATTTTGCTTCTTCGATTGGCATTATTTTAGAAAGCTGCCAAACTTTCTATGTAGCAGCTCGCAATCAACGGGGAGCCACAGCGCTTTTACGGGCAACTCAAACCCTAGGGCAAAGTTTAGATTTAGAAGCAACTTTGCAGATAGTGATGGAGCAAGCCAGGATTTTAATGCAAGCAGACCGCAGCACCTTATTTTTACATCGTAAAGAAATGGGGGAACTTTGGACAAAGGTTGCGGCGGCAGCAGATGGGACAAACTCAATTGAAATTCGGATGCCATCTAATCGCGGAATTGTTGGTTATGTGGCTTCCACTGGTGAAGCGGTGAATATCCCAGATGCTTATAAAGATCCCCGCTTCGATCCATCTACAGATAGAAAGACTGGGTATGTAACTCGCAATATTTTATGTTTACCAGTCTTTAATTCTGCCAATGAATTAATTGGTGTAACTCAGTTAATTAATAAGCAACAAGGTAGTTTTACTGCTTCTGATGAAGAATTCATGCGAGCTTTTAATATCCAAGCTGGAATTGCTCTGGAAAACGCTCGCCTTTTTGAAAATGTGCTGTTAGAAAAACAGTATCAAAAAGACATTTTGCAAAGTTTGTCTGATGCTGTCATTTCTACAGATATGGCAGGTCGAATTGTCACTATTAATGATGCCGCACTGGAATTACTTGGTTGTCCGATAGGAGATACTCATCAAAAAAGTAATAAACATTTGTGGGAACAAAATTTGCTTGGGCGCTTAGTTTGGGAAGTTGTGCCCATTGAAAATTTGCAAATGCGGCTGGAAGATAGTCTAAAAACCGGAGCAAAACATTACGTTCCCGAGCAAAGTTTAACTGTGGGACTGTACCACATCCAAAGTTCTGAGTGCCGAGTACCTAATGAAATGGATGCGGGATGGACACAGCAACGTCACAACCAAAGCAACACGCCTTCATTAGGGGAACTCTTTTACACCCCTGGTTCCTTAATTTTGGCAGTGTGCGATCGCCAAAATCCAGATATTTTTATTCCCTGGAATCTACCCCTTACTCCCCAATCTAAGTTTTTGAGTGCGAATGAGGTGCAAAAAGTCGAACGCAGCACCAATTTGACTGTGAATCCCTTAACTAACCCAGAGGGTGGAGTCCGGGGTGGTTTGGTGGTGTTGGAAGACATCAGCCAGGAAAAACGCCTGAAAACTACTATGTACCGCTACCTCACACCTCATGTTGCCGAGCAAGTGATGGCTTTGGGGGAAGATGCCTTAATGGTGGGAGAACGGAAGGAAGTAACAATTTTATTTTCTGATATCCGGGGATATACCACCCTTACAGAAAATCTCGGTGCAGCTGAGGTGGTATCGTTACTCAACCAGTATTTTGAAACAATGGTAGAGGCAGTTTTTAACCATGAAGGCACCTTAGATAAGTTTATTGGCGATGCTTTAATGGCAGTGTTTGGTGCGCCTTTACCCCTCACAGAAAATCATGCTTGGCGAGCCGTGCAAGCTGCATTGGATATGCGCCAACGGTTAGCAGAATTTAATCAGCGCCGGATTATTCAAGCACAGCCACAAATTCATATAGGCATTGGAATTAGTTCGGGAGAAGTAGTTTCTGGTAATATTGGCTCCCACAAACGTATGGATTATACCGTCATTGGGGATGGCGTCAATTTAAGTTCCCGCTTGGAAGGTGTGACAAAAGAATATGGTTGTGACATTGTTTTGAGTGAATTTACTTATCAACTGTGTAGCGATCGCATTTGGGCGCGGCAGTTAGATAAAATCCGCGTCAAAGGTAAGTATCAAGCAGTAAATATCTATGAGTTAATTAGCGATCGCACTACTCCTTTAGATGATGTCACGCAAGATTTTTTGTTCTATTATCAGTCTGGAAGAATCGCTTATTTAGCACGTAACTTCCAACGTGCGATCGCCTGTTTTGAAGCTGCCAAGAATATTCGCCCTCAAGACCAAGCCGTAAATATTCACTTAGAACGTGCTCATAATTACCAACAAACACCACCCCCTGATTCTTGGGATGGTGTCTGGACTATGACTGCTAAGTAACAGACGTTCAAGTAATAATCTTGCCTAACAAGCAAGGCTTAATAGCATTTGAAATTGAAGCATAGAAAACCAATTTAGTATTTTGCCGTGAATACTTGTATAAGTATACCAAACAAATTTAGATATTTTTTCTATGTTAGATTTTGTATTTAATTTTACTAAATACAGCGATCGCGGGCATGAAGACAATCTACCCTGCGTCTTTGGAGTTGATGATTATCGCAGAGTAAAGCCGGAGCCTCTAAAAAACGTCAGAAAACCAAAATTAAAGCTTTCTTATTGAGAATTTCGCTTGCTCCGGAGGGTGGTGTTAGTTATATTTCTAGCTTTATCCTTCAGGCTGATCCTGGTTATCCTGGTCATCCTGAAAAGGGCTTTCACCAATTTTTAGTTGTTTTTTTGTACGTTTCAACTGTTTCCAAAGCTCTTTTATTTGTTCGTAAGCTTCTTCTGGCGGTAATTTACCCCCTGTTTCTAAGTTACAAATATAACTTACTTTCTGAGCAAATTCCTGTAGATTTGCATTGAAAACTAAGTTTTCTGGCTTTACGTGACCGTAGTAGCGGCCACGAGGATAGAGAAAATCATCTTTACTCACTATTTTTTTCTCCACTTATTCAACTCCCCCTGTGTTTATATCTGAAGCTGAATCACTAGCCGCTCTAAATCTCTGTTTTATCCAGTCGGGAGTAATTGAAAAATAAATCCCTCTTGTTTAAACTTTTTGAGCAAATTTGTCAATTTTAAGTTTTGGCAGAGATTATCAAAGCTAAAAACCATTAAATATCGGGATTTACTAAGAAGGTTTTAATTAACGTTGCAAAAGTAGGTAGGATACTTTACTCCTGCTAGTTGCCAATTCATTACATCTTAATGCATGATTGCACGAAATAACGACCACCATTAACTACGCTAAAAGCCTGATTGTTAAGGTATTAATATATACTATATTGCTCAAACAAAATATTTTTTCTTGCATAGATAAATTTAATTACATTGTCAAAAAATACACTTGACTCAAAAATTTATTTTGCGCCAAAGATAATTTAACACTGCTATAGGAATCTGGCTTGATGAAAAAAAAGACCTAATTTTGAACCTCCTTTCTTTTCTGTAGATTGTTTGTTGCTCTTCTGATTCGCCAGTCGCTCATAGAAAAGCTGGACGTTACGCTGGTTTCCAAAGCAGTCGCTGCTAAAAAGACTAGGGCTGCGACAAAGTTTTCCTCCCCAGGAGACGAGTTCGCTATCGTAGCAAGTGGCGTGGGAAACGCTAAGACTGGGTTACCTATTGTCTACCTCTACGAGTAAATTCATCAATCAAATAACAGTGCTAACTGCCTGTTGTGATTGACCGTTGATTCATAAGCAATGGCTAATTACTAATAACTAAAGATAAAATGGTTTAGCTTTAAGAGCCAAAACCTGGCCATCACCTGTAAAATTACCGCTCACCATGTCTGTTTATTCCAAGTTATACGAAGGCAAAGCAAAAATCCTCTACAAGACGGATGATCCTGAAGTCTTGTTGGCTGATTTTAAAGACGATGCCACTGCCTTTAATGCCCAAAAACGTGGCAGTATCATAGGTAAAGGAAATATTAACTGTAGTATTTCCAGTAAACTGTTTCAGCATTTAGAAACACAAGGTATAAAAACTCACTATATTGACAGCCCGGCCCCACATCAAATGCGGGTGAAGGCAGTGAAAATTTTGCCATTAGAAGTCGTTGTGCGAAATATTGCAGCTGGGAGTCTATGTGAGCAAACAGGGCTGCCATTGGGCACAATACTAAAACAGCCGTTGGTAGAGTTTTATTACAAAAACGATCAATTAGGCGATCCTTTACTGACTCGCGATCGCCTTTACCTGCTGGAACTAGCAACTCCGGAACAAGTTGAGACAATTACCCATCTAGCATTGCAAATTAATGAGTTTCTGCGCAGCTTTTGGCTGCGTTGCGGTATTACCCTAGTAGACTTCAAACTAGAGTTTGGCTTGGACTCAAAAGCACAAGTGCTCTTAGCGGACGAAATTAGCCCCGACACTTGCCGTTTGTGGGACACAGCCCAAGAGGATACTAACCGCCGGGTAATGGACAAAGACCGCTTTCGCAAAGACTTAGGAAATGTAGAAAACGCCTACCAGGAGGTTTTACAAAGAGTATTACAAGCAGTAGAAAGCCTAAATTAAATAAAATCGGTAAAAATACCATTTTTATTTTTTACCTTTTACATGAGAGCATGATTGCCTTGTGATGGTGTGTGGACGTGATGAGGAAGTGAAATAAAATGCGTTTATCTCCCGTATTAGTGGCAGCGGTAACAATTACCGCTCCTTTAGGTGCCCCGCTAAGTGCAAATGCACAAGCCACTAACAATTTCCAACAGACAGCAGAGGTGTTTACACCGACGACAAATCAGCAGCCTGAAAATGACATCGGTCAAGAACGCTCTAGTGAAAATCTGGAATCTTCCGCGCACTCCCCAGCGATTTCGGCATTGGAAGGTCTCCATTCTCCTAATGTCGTGGCAGCATTCCCCAATCCCTCGTTGGGGACTATGACATCAGCAGTAATAGTGCCAACCACAACAAGGCCACAAACTACACAAATTCCTCAAACACCCCCTAGCGCAGGGGTGAGAGCACTGAAGGGTCTCCAGCCCCGGACCATCGTGGCAGCATTCCCCAATCGCTCAGCTGGGACTATAACGCCCACAACGATACAAATGCAAAAACCCCCTAGCGCCGGGGTAAGGGCACTAGAAGGTCTCCAGCCTCGGACGATCGCTACATTACCAAATCAGTCAGCAGAGACTGGGACAGCAGAAGAATTAGTGCCAAGCACAACACCAAAAACTGCACAAATTTTCCAACAAACGCCACAACCTACTCTCCAACCTACTCCCCAGCCAATCCCACAACAAAGAACCCCACAGCCTACTCCCCAACAAGCACCATTTCCCAACATTCCCACCCCAGGTACGCAACAACCAGCACCTGCTCCGGCTCCTGGTAACGCTCCATCCCAGGACAATACCAACCCACCAGTAGGGGCACCTGTATTTCCCACTAATCCAGAAACTACTCCAGAATCAAGTGAACCCCGCGTACTAGTATCAGAAGTAGCGGTGAGATCCCAATCTGGGCAACTAGCACCAGAACTGGAAAATCAAGTTTACTCAGCGATTCGTACCCAACCAGGAAGGACGACTACCCGCGCGCAACTTCAAGAAGATATCAATGCCATCTTTGGTACAGGTTTCTTCTCGAATGTCCAAGCAGTGCCAGAAGATACACCTTTAGGTGTAAGGGTGAGTTTTGTTGTCCAGCCAAACCCAGTCCTCACCAAGGTGCAAATCCAAGCAAATCCTGGTACAGGTGTTACTTCTGTACTCCCACAAACCACTGCGGATGAAGTTTTTCGCGATCAGTATGGCAAGATCCTCAACTTGCGTGACTTGCAGGAAGGTATCAAGCAATTAACCAAGCGCTATCAAGACAAAGGATACGTGCTAGCGAATGTCATCGGAGCACCCCAAGTCTCAGAAAATGGAATTGTTACCTTACAGGTAGCTGAAGGGGTAGTAGAGAACATTAGAGTCCGGTTTCGCAATAAAGAAGGTCAAGATACAGACGAGAAGGGACAACCAATCCGGGGAAGAACACAGCCATACATCGTCACGCGAGAGTTGGAGTTGAAGCCAGGACAGGTATTTAACCGCAACACTGTCCAAAAAGACCTACAACGGGTATATGGGTTAGGGATCTTTGAAGATGTCAACGTTTCTCTTGATCCTGGTAGTGACCCCAGCAAAGTAGATGTAGTGGTGAATGTGGCTGAACGCAACAGCGGTTCTATTGCCGCAGGTGCGGGTATTAGTTCTGCCAGTGGACTATTCGGCACTATTAGTTATCAGCAGCAAAACCTCAATGGTAGAAACCAACGTCTAGGAGCTGAGTTACAAGTAGGTGAACGGGAACTGCTGTTTGACCTACGCTTTACAGATCCTTGGATTGACGGCGATCCATATCGGACTTCTTACACAGCTAATATTTTCCGTCGTCGTTCAATTTCCTTGATTTTTGATGGCAAAGATGAAAATATTGAGACCTTTGCACCTGGTGATACCGAAGGCGATCGCCCCCGTGTGGTTCGTTTAGGTGGTGGTGTAACTTTTACCCGTCCGCTTTCAGCTAATCCCTACGCAAATTCCGAATGGACTGCTTCAGCGGGTTTCCAATATCAACGAGTTTCCACCAAAGATGCTGATGGCAATAGCAGAACCCAAGGCACAATCTATAGGAATGGACTACCGACAGAATTAATTCCCCTGACCCAATCTGGGACAGGTGACGACGATTTGTTGCTACTTCAACTGGGAGCACAACGCGATCGCCGTAATAACCCCTTGCAACCCACTAATGGTTCTTATCTTCGTTTCGGGGTCGATCAGTCAGTTCCCATAGGGCAAGGTAGTATCTTCCTCACACGGTTACGGGGTAGCTACAGCCAATATGTTCCGGTCAGCTTAATTAGCTTCAGCAAAGGGCCGCAAACTCTGGCTTTTAACTTGCAAGGAGGCACTGTTTTAGGTGACTTACCTCCTTATGAAGCCTTTACTTTAGGTGGTAGTAATTCCGTTCGTGGTTATGAAGAAGGTACATTAACTAGCGCTCGCAGTTATGTGCAAGCCACTGTTGAGTATCGCTTCCCTGTGTTCTCAGTAGTCAGTGGGGCACTATTTTTCGATTTTGGTACTGATTTAGGAACCAGTACCAGAGCAGCTGAATTACTGAACAAAAATGGTACTGGCTATGGCTATGGTCTTGGTGTTCGTGTGCAATCACCATTAGGACCAATTCGCATTGACTACGGTCTCAACGATGAGGGTGACAGCCGGATCAATTTTGGGATTGGCGAAAGATTTTAACTTAGTCAAGAGTCCAAAGTCTAAGAACTCTTGACTCTTGACCCTAGAACAGGAATTATTAATATTTTCAGGTGCAGTTCGCAGGTTTAGCTAAATCTGAATATGAACAATACCAACCGCAAGATACTGACTTTTTGTTTATGCAACAACACACAATAGCTGCACCATTCACTCAAACCGGAGTGGGGCTGCATAGCGGTGTGAATACCCACGTTCGGATACTACCAGCCGATGTGGGTAGCGGGCGCTACTTTGTGCGAGTGGATTTACCAAATTCACCAATCATCCCAGCCCAAGTTGCAGCAGTTAGTCAAACTCTTCTCTCAACCCAATTGGGTAAAGGTGAGGCGTGCATCCGTACTGTCGAGCATTTATTGGCAGCTCTTACGGGTATGGGTGTAGATAACGCTCGGATTGAAATTGATGGGCCGGAAGTGCCACTGCTGGATGGTTCGGCGAGGGTATGGACAGAAAGCATCGCCCAAGCTGGCTTGCGATCGCAAGCCGTAACTGGCCGCGAACTATCCGTGGCTATTAAAGAGCCAATTTGGGTTTATGAGGGAGATGCCTTTACTTGTGCTCTCCCGGCATCAGAAACCCGTTTTAGCTACGGTATTGACTTTGATCTGCCTGCTATTGGTAACCAATGGCACAGCTGGTCACTAACTGCCGATCTGGAAAATGCCTCTGCTAGCTTTGCTACAGAAATTGCTCCCGCACGCACCTTTGGTTTGTTGCATCAAATCGAACATTTGCAGCAGTCTGGCTTAATCAAGGGTGGTAGCTTGGAGAATGCACTCGTCTGCGGCCCTGATGGTTGGTTAAATCCACCATTAAGATTTGCAAATGAGCCAGTACGTCATAAAATCTTGGATTTAGTAGGAGATTTGAGTTTACTAGGAAATCTTCCTCGTGCTCACTTCTTAGCGTATAAAGCCAGCCACAATTTACATATTCAACTGGCACAAAGGATTTTAGATTTTGGATTGATTCACAAATCTTAACCTTCAAATTTAGAATTCCTTCGCTGTTCGATTCCAGATTGAAAAACAAGCGCACAGCCAATGACAACCCTCACCGAAGCCGATAGCATTAAAGCTCAAAGCACACCGGAACCGAAAAAAATCTTCACCACTGAAGAAATTCAAAACCTCCTGCCTCACCGCTACCCGTTTTTACTGGTAGATAAAATTATTGACTATGTTCCAGGAAAACTAGCGGTAGGTGTGAAAAACGTCACTGTAAATGAACCTCAATTTCAAGGTCATTTCCCAGGAAGGCCACTGATGCCAGGAGTGCTAATTGTTGAAGCAATGGCACAAGTAGGCGGTATAGTCCTGACGCAACTACCAGATTATGACGCAGGTGGACTATTCGTGTTTGCTGGTATCGATAAAGTCCGCTTTCGTCGCCAAGTAGTTCCAGGAGATCAGCTAATCATGACCGTGGAACTGTTGTGGGTAAAACAGCGTCGTTTCGGTAAAATGCAGGGTCGTGCTGAAGTTGACGGTCAGATAGCTGCTGAAGGCGAATTAATGTTTTCTTTAGTAAACTAAAAACCTGCTCTTGTGGTAAGGGCACAGCCGTGAAGTGCCTTTACTGAAACCTGAAAAAGGATAGCAGTAAAACTAACTAGCCACAAGAGTAATTTATAATTTCTTAATTTCGTCGCCCTCACACTTAACTTGCTTTGCCCGACACTTTCGGTAACTGAATACTTGTGTTCAGTAACTGAGAGCTTAAATGTTCCGCAACGCCAGTCGCCTCAACGGGGAAACCCTAGCAGTACGCTGCCAGCCTAAACCCAGAAAGGCGCAGGCTCTCAAGACAGTTCTGGAGATTCACCCTTGAAGACGCTTATTCACCCAACTGCTGTAATTCATCCTAACTCGGAACTCCACCCATCAGTGCAAGTCGGTGCCTATGCTGTGATTGGAGCGCATGTTAAAGTAGGTCCTGAAACAATAATTGGCGCTCATGTAGTGCTAGAAGGACCCTGTGAAATTGGGGCGCGAAATCAGATTTTCCCTGGTGCAACTATCGGCATGGAACCCCAGGATCTCAAATATGTGGGAGAACCTACCTGGGTCAAAATTGGTGACAATAACCAAATTCGTGAGTACGTCACCATTAACCGCGCTACTGGTGCAGGGGAAGCGACAGTCATTGGCAACGGCAACCTATTGATGGCTTATGTCCATGTGGCTCATAACTGCGTTATTGAAGACCATGTGATTATTCCCAACTCCGTAGCGCTGGCGGGTCATGTTCATATAGAATCACGCGCTAGGCTTGGTGGGGTTTTGGGAGTCCATCAATTTGTGCGTATTGGCAAGCACTCAATGATCGGGGGTATGGCACGTATTGACCGGGATGTGCCGCCATATATGCTTGTGGAGGGTAATCCGGCGCGAGTGCGAACCCTCAACTTGGTAGGGCTAAAACGCTCTGGTATGGATCAGGGCGAGTTGCAAACCCTCAAAAAAGCTTTTCGGATTCTTTATCGCTCTAACTTAACCTTTAAAGAGGCTTTGGAACAGCTGGAACTGCTAGGTGATACCGAACAGCTACAACACCTGCGACGCTTCTTACTACTCTCTAAAATGCCAGGAAGACGGGGTTTGATTCCTGGAAAAGGTAAACCAAGCGCTAGTGATGAATCCTAAGTCAGTTAGAAGTTTGAGTTGAGGTCTAAATCCCCAACTCAACTTAGAATAACAAACCGCAAAAGACGCAAAGGTCACGTTAGCCGGAGGCGTTCCCGAAGGGTAGAAATAAGAGTTTGAAAGAGATTGTGCGTAAGTACAGGATTACTCTATTGCGTTCTTCTGTGCGACTTTGCGTGAGACAAAAAAGATGTTTTCCTGTCCCTTATTTTCTCCTCAATTACCAAATGCGGATATTTATCAGCACTGGCGAAGTATCTGGCGATTTGCAAGGTTCTTTACTAATTGCGGCACTGAAGCGTCAAGCGCTGGCTGCTGGCTTGGAGTTAGAGATTGTGGCACTGGGTGGCGAAAAAATGGCAGCGGCAGGGGCAACCATACTGGGCGATACTAGCCATATCGGCTCAATGGGTCTTTTAGAATCCCTGCCTTATCTTGTACCTACTCTTCTAGTGCAACGAAAAGCGATCGCCTACTTGAAGCAAAATCCCCCTGACTTGGTGCTGCTAATTGACTATATGGGCCCAAATCTCGGCATTGGTACTTATATGCAACAGCATTTACCAAAAGTGCCGGTGGTTTATTATATAGCTCCCCAAGAGTGGGTGTGGTCGGTCAGTTTGCGTAATACTAATCGCATTGTTGGCTTTACAAATAAGCTCTTAGCCATCTTCCCCGAAGAAGCCCGTTATTTTCGCCAGCAAGGTGCCGATGTTAGCTGGGTGGGGCATCCCCTAGTTGACCGGATGCAAACTGCTCCCAGCCGCCAGGAAGCCCGCGCTAAATTGGGTATTTCCCCAGAGGCGATTGCGATCGCTCTATTGCCTGCTTCTCGTCATCAAGAATTAAAATATCTTTTACCAGTAATTTTTCAAGCTGCCCAAACTATTCAAGCGAAATTACCAGAAGTTCATTTCTGGATTCCCCTATCTTTAGAAGAATTCCGAGAACCAATTGCAGCAGGAATTCAGCGTTACGGTTTACGGGCCACAGTCGTATCGGATCAACAAAAAGAAGTTTTTGCTGCTGCTGATTTTGCCATTACCAAATCAGGCACTGTCAACCTGGAACTTGCCCTGTTAAATGTACCGCAAGTAGTTGTCTATCGTCTAAACCCAATTACGGCTTGGATTGCCCGTAACATTCTTAAAGGTTCTATCCCCTTTGCATCGCCAACCAATTTGCTGGTGATGCGGGAAATTGTGCCAGAGTTTTTACAAGAGCAAGCTACAGCAGAAAATATTATCCAAGCCGCAATGGAATTACTGCTCAATCCCGATAAGAGACAGCAAACTCTAGCCGATTATCAAGAAATGCGGCAATGTTTGGGAGAAGTAGGAGTATGCGATCGCGCTGCTCAAGAAATTTTGCAAATGCTACCGGATATGAGAGTTTAGATTTTAGATTGGGAGTTATTTGTAAAAATTTCAGAGTCAGCTTAGAGGTGTCATGGCTCATGAGTTGAGAAAGCAACGACCAATCGCGGTAGACTTGTTCGCTGGTGCAGGCGGCATGACTCTTGGCTTTGAACAAGCTGGCTTTGATGTACTCGCATCGGTAGAAATTGACCCGATTCATTGTGCCATCCACGAATTTAACTTTCCTTTCTGGACGGTGTTATGCCAAAACGTTGTGGATACAACCGGGGATGAGATTAGAAAGCGATCGCAAATTGGCGATCGTGAAATTGATGTAGTAATTTGTGGGAGTCCTTGCCAAGGTTTTTCTATTATTGGTAAACGAGCTTTTGACGATCCACGCAACTCTTTAGTATTTCACTTTCATCGCCTAGTTTTGGAGTTACAACCAAAATTTTTTGTGATGGAAAATGTCCGAGGTATCACAATCGGCGAACATAAACAAATTCTCAAAACTTTGATTAGCGAGTTTCAAATTAAAGGTTATCAAGTAGAAGAAAATTACCAAGTTCTCAATGCTGCTCATTACGGAGTACCACAAGCGCGGGAAAGATTATTTCTCCTAGGAGCACGGGAGGATGTAGCTTTACCAAAATATCCCCAACGCATTACCCAAGTAGCAAAGCCAAATCACTCCTCACAAAATTCATCTTTACTGCCAATTAGTCCTACAGTCTGGGATGCAATTGGAGATCTACCGGAAGTCGAAAAATATTCAGAGTTACTGCTAAGAGATTCGGTAGTAGCAGAGTATGGCAAACCCAGTAATTATGCTCTGACACTTCGCAGTATTAAGACTTTAGAAAATGATTATTCATACCCACGTAAATTTGATTCCCGAATTCTCTCTTCCAGCCTCCGTACTAAACACTCAAGTGCAACTATTGAACGCTTTGCTGCTACAGTTCAAGGGGAAAGAGAACCAATTAGTCGTTTTCATAAATTACATCCATCTGGTGTTTGTAACACCTTAAGAGCAGGTACAGATATGTATCGAGGTTCTTTTACTTCTCCTAGACCAATTCATCCTTTCACGCCCAGATGTATCACAGTTAGAGAAGCGGCGCGGCTGCATTCATACCCCGATTGGTTTAGATTTCATATAACTAAATGGCACGGCTTCCGCCAAGTTGGTAACTCTGTACCTCCTTTTTTAGCCAAGTCAATAGCATTAGAAATCATGAAGGCGCTGAGGATACTTCCCTCTAAGCCTGAAGCAATCCAAGAACTTGGTCATGAAAGTTTATTGCATTTTAAAATGTCAGAAGCTGTTAAATATTATTTGTAATTTCTAATAAGACCGCTAAGGCTATCATTACCAAAGCATTACTTTTATTGCAAGCTGAAGAACAATTAAGTCAACTAGAAACGGTATTAGCATTTTTTGCTACGTTTGTAATAGATAGTGCATTAGTTAAACAAATCATGAGGTGGGATATGACAATATTGCGCGAGTCACCCTGGTATCAAGAAATTCTGCGTGAAGGTGAAATCCGTGGTGAACAACGCGGTGAACAACACGGAAGACGTGAACAAATGCTAGCGAACATTGAAATGACATTGGAGATGAAATTTGGCAGTGAAGGGTTACAACTAATGCCCCAAATTGCCCAAATTGCCGATTTAGAAAGCTTAACAGCGATTTTGCGAAGTGCGTAGGCGTAGCCAGTCGCAGACATCGCAGCAGATACAATTGAGAAATTACAATTATCGATACCTAACTGAGTGACATCAGACTGCATAAACTAGCGATCGCTAACCTATTGATTGAGTGAAGGGGTTGAAACCTGGAAAACACTGCTCACATCAAAAGGAAAACGGTCATGAAAACTCAAATTTTGTTAAGCCTTGCTTGTTCTATGTCTCTTTTGGGTGCTCTCACAGTACCAGCTAGCGCTCAACCAGTTCCTAGCGTATCGCCTCAACCCACTGTGCAGCCTCAGCCCCAAGCAGTCAGTCAAGATCTAACTATTCCTCAAGATACAGCAATTATTGTCTCGTTTCCTGCATCTGTCACTGTAGATGTTGGGCAAAAGAAAGATTATCCTTTGACACTTCCTTTAGCTAGTGCGATTAAAGATGCTCAAGGTAATGTTGTAGCACCAGAAAATACTCCCGTCACCATTGTTCTTAAACCCACTGATGGAGGGGCTAAAATTGTTGCACAATCGCTGGTAATTAATGGTCGAATTGTCTCAATTAAAGCATCGAGTCAGATGATTCCTGGCACTACTATTACCCAAAAGCGAGCTAATGATAAAGCTGTAGAAAACGGTTCTGTTTGGGGTAGACTAACCGGAAGTACCTTGGGCTTTTTGAGCAATGGAGATCCTGAACAGTTTGACCGAGGTGCAATGCTAGGGAGCGCCATTGGATTAGTCTCAGGCTTGCGTTCGGCAGAAAATACCCGTATTGTCCAAATTCCCCAAAGCAGTGTTTATGTTTTGTCGCTTGAAGCTCCTATCCAATTGTCTGCTCGCTAATTTCATCTTCAGTGGAAAAACCAGATTCCTTGGGATGCAGTATCGTTAAATGAAAACCATGTCGAGTTTCGGTTTTCAAATAGCGCTCCTGTAATGGTTGCCACTGCTGCCACAATTGGTAACGATTTTCTGCTAATAATTTAGTCAATCCATGCAGATGACTATGCATATCTGACTTAAACACATCTTCTAGCCACTCAGTCAATACCACACTATCATGCATCGCACCCAAGATGTCTTGGATACTTTTGACATCTACAATATAAGCTGCGTATGACTCACTGTATAGATCAGAAAATAACTCCATTTGATAGCGAACCCGTTTAGCTTGTTTGCGTAAATTATGAAGTGTTTCACCGTTATTTATTAATTGTTGTTCTACCTTGTCTGCTTCCCACCCTTTGCGAACTTTTAACTCCGATTCTCCGACTTCGGTTCCCACGAGCCAACCGGGATGTAACAAAAACTGACTCACTTCTGGTAAAAGTAAATCTGGTAGAACTTGCTGAATAGTAATCGATGCTAAATCTTTATAGCTTGGTTTTTCTAACCATTCTTCCAATTCTTGTTTTAGGGATTTGTAAGATTCATCCTTTAATGTTGTTTCTACTGTAGATAGTGCTTGTTCCCTTTGCTTTGATATAGCATCAAATGCTGTATGCAAATATTTCTGTTCTTTTTTAGATAAACGCGGTTTATAATCTTTTTCTAGGGTTTCTTTGAGTACATCTAAATCTCGGAGATTACCAAGACGGCGAGCAATTTTACCGATATTTTTATCACTAATCGGCTTTGATAAATCTAAGGCTATGACAAACCTGCTTACAGCGGTACGTAACCGTCGCATCCCTACTCGCATTTGATGCAAAGCTTCTGGATCTTCATCTTTCTTAACTGATTTTTCCCACTTTAAGGTTTTCTTATAATGTTTTTGAATCGCCTGGTAAGCGTAGTCTCCAAGAGTTTGCACCGTTGCATTTGTATCTAATTTCATAATTTACAGCAATCTCATACTGAATCAGGTTATTGCATAATAGCACTAGACAAAAAATCGCATATATAACTTTTGATATTTTTTTAAAGTTAAATTTTTATAAAAAATTTTAGTATAATACTGAAGAAGTTATTATCTGGAAATCCACTGTAAATTTCACCACGATTTTTGTGGTTATCGCTAATTTTAAATCAACTATGATAACTGGCAAAAAAGTAAATTAGCTAATATTTATATAGGTAAAATTAGTATCATTTAAAATATTGACATAAGCTAACCCGCCTTTAAGTTGCATAATCCTTAGCCTCAGAAGGACGCGGCGACGCGGAGAAAGGGAGACTCGGGGATGCAATTTGAATGATTATTAGCTTAATAATCAAAGCGACAAATACTTAAAAACATTGTAAAATGTATAACTCTTATTTAAGAGAAGAAGTCTTTCTGAGGTTTACAAAGAGTTTTCAAAAACGCAGAAAAGACCTTTCGGCATTACTGCTAACCTCACATAAGTAGCTCTGGTTGGGTTCAAATGAAACTTCAACCATTGAAAGACTCTATTTAATAGATACTAACAACTTTGGAGACTATCAACACTTTCGAGTAGCAAAATTTATTAGTTTACCTGTACCAGAAACTGAGGAAATTAATATTGAAGGGCTTGCTTGTACAGATTATTACCTATGGTTTGTAGGTTCCCACAGCTACAAGCGTAAAAAACCTAAATCCAATAATAGCCAAGAATCGGCTGGTAGATGATAACACAGTCATAGCCGATGTGTTCAACTTGACTAGTACAAAAAGATAGAGGAGTAGGGGAGAAGTCAAAGGTGAACGAGCGTCGGTACGAGCATCACCCGTTCGACAAAGTCGTTCCCGCAGGGTAGGGAGGAAAAATGACTCTTGACAATTAACTTCCTGATAGTGGAGGTAATTTAAAGATTGGTGGAAATCGCCTGCACAGGACAGGTGGGGATACACTGTTCACAGACAATACAGCGCGATCGCGTGAATGTCAGCTTGTATGTCTCTGGGTTTAGGGTTAGGGCTTCAGTCGGACAAACCCCAGTACACAAGCCACAGTCGACACACGCCTCTTCATCAATGATAATTTCACCCAATGTATGAGAAACATTAATATTTTGCGATCGCATCCACTCAATGGCAGCATCTAACTGATCGATGTCTCCTAAAAGTTCGACAACTAGTTTGCCAATTTGATTGGGAGCGACTTGGGCACGGATAATATTGGCAGCAACATTGAACTCTTTTGCCAGCCGATAAGTAACTGGCATTTGTATGGCGCGTTTGGGAAAAGTAAGAGTAACTCGTTTTTTCACTGATTTCGCAGAGACTTTATCTCTGTTCTAACGTATCTTTATTTCTGTCGCGCTGTAGTGAGTCGCATTTTTTATCCCCTTGCCCCTGCTCATCTCCCTTATCCCCAATCCCCGTTAAACTGAATCCCCACTCGGTTCTACCGCAGTGAAGTCAAGGTAGTAATCTGTACCTACCTTAAAAAAGTCTTGGGCATCAGGATTAGTGATGCACATTTCTAATTTGCCATTTGGTGTGGCTCTCCAAAATCTTGTACTTTCATTGGGTCCCCTGGATACTGCCATGAGAGTAACTGAAGTGCTACCGCTAGAATGCTTGGTTACGCTTTCTACATAAAATTTGGCTCGCATTATGAGTTCTCCTAACAGAAAATTTTTATACAGTAGGAATTTCCAACAATTTATACTTGCTTGGTCTGCCCGTCCAGGTGTTTCTCAATCCTGGTTACACGAAACACAATAATTTCAAGCTGACCTGACGTGCGCTCACGATGCGTAGCAGCTTCAGCCGCATCTTTTTTCATTTCTCCAGTTGCCTTAAAGAAAAATGTGATTGCTGCCAAAAATAAACCAGCAGCGGCAACATCAATACCAATCATGGAGGACTCCTTAGAACATCAAATTAAATCTTTTGTAGGATTGTTACGAGAAGCTTATATCACCATATAATTCCAATCCACCAATACAAAAATAGTATTGAGAGCTTGCATTTATACCGACTTGCTGAAACCTAAAATATCTATATGCGGTGCTAGAATTCACGTCCTCATGGTCCCAAGTGTTTTGAATTAAAGCAGCGCCATTTCTATCTTGTAATGTTGTCCACATAGTTTGGTCATTGGAACCTTTTACGAGCCAATGGAACGGGTGATTATCTGACCAATTCCTACCTAGGACTGTGTAATCTTTTAGCTTCAGCCTGGCTGTTTTTAGGTCGATATCAATGTACCCATCGGGTACATTATTCGTAGCTATCTGGTCTGTCGGGTGCCTGTCTACAACTCTTGACTCCATTATCGTTGTGTCAAAACCAGCAAGCTTGGAACTCATTGATATTTCAAGAGCACCGGAGTTGTGCGGATTTATCCATCCCTGAGTTCCTTTACTTGTTCCCAGGTAATAAAAAACGCCGTTTGTATCACCATCTGAAACATAGCTCAAGGTATGCTCTTGTACTGGTACTACATAAAGTTGGGAGATTGAAATATCAGGTTTTACTAGCCAGCTTTCCTTACCGGTAATTTGCTTAATTTGATAGGCAAGGAGATTAATAGCTTTAATGATGTTTGTAGGGTTGGGTAGATTGTTAGGGTCTAAATCATCATTGACTGTATACGGCATTTAACCCCCCAACACATCATTAATAGAATCGATCTTCCCTTCAATCCTGGGTAAATCTACAGTCTTAATTTGGTTGATCAAATCTTCTGTAGTATCACTTTCAGTTCCAATGTACTGCCAAAGTACGAGCGATACTTGTTTAAACCATTTTGGAATAGCAACTTCTACAGAATAATTAGTGGTAAGTTTTGGCAGAATGAGTAAAGTTAAATGGTTGAGATAAAGCTTATATTTTTGGATTGCTGCTGAATCAGGTAATCCGCCAACAGTTAACCCTAGTGCAACTTTTTGAGAAAGTAACCCGCCAAAATTCCAGCTACTTTTGGCATTAGTAGAAGTAATAGAAAGAGCGATTATATGGGATTCAATCAAAATGGGAACAGTGATAGGGGGAATGGGCACAAATAAAGCACTATTTGCACCCACCGCATCAACTGACGTGAAATAAAGCTGTTCCCAATTAGCTGAATTACCCAGATCCAAAACTGGGTTACTCATATTTAGTCAACAATTGCTGTTCTGGTTTCGATAACAGCGCCGACTGGCTTACCGTTGAATTTACCAGCGCCTTTCCAAGTCAGACCAACAATGCCACCGTCAGCAGTTTTGTTTTCAATTGTGGCCGCTTTAGTTCCGGCATATCGTACACGTTTCGTTGCTAGAACTTTTTTGCTGTCAGAATCGATGAGTTCAACTTCTGCTGTTCTTAAAATGCCGTGTAAAAGCAAGTCGCCCACATCTGTGAGAACAACTTGATTAGCATGAGTTGCGGTTACATCAGTAATGCCTGTGGCTGTCTTCCAAGTAGCATCTTCGTAAAGAGATTTAGCACCACGAAAATAAAAAGTGAAAGGCTTTTCAGTTCCATCAGTTGCCAATTGACTACCAGTAACCGCTAGTATTGCGTAAAGTCCTGCCATATATTGTTTCGATTATTCCTGATATTGTTCTTGATATTTATTGGAGATAATTACGACGTTATTTGTTAGATGAAATTACGGTGAGTTCTAACACTTGCAGACTTAACGTAAAGGCTAGCAATCTGTTTACCAATCATGTTTTTGAATGGTTTAGTAGATGGGCACATTACTATTTTTCGCTTTGTAATCTTGCCATTGGCTGTCGTTGCAAGTCCCACACTAATCTTGTGTGCTAGTCCATTTTTTTCTAGTTCAGCAATTGAAGTTTGTCGCAAAGATGCGGGAGGTGTGGCGGGCATGTCTTGAAGACCTACCATATCTTTGATGCCTTCATATATATTGCTATCAAGGTGCAAAGCGTAATTGATAGAGTCTATTACTAGTAAATAAGATTTCAGATTAGCCATATGAGAAGTATGTTTGAGGCTTTTCATCAAAGATAGCCTCGTCATCGACTCTCAAACGAACGGAGCGCTTAAGGCTCCGTAGCAACGTATGCTCAACGAGAGCCGTTAGACAAACCTTTTTGACCACTCTGGCTTGGAATTGGCAGTGCCTTGAGGGTAATAGTCAGCCCGGACCATCTTAACGGTTATTTCTTTTAACGCTTGTCCCTTTCTCTGTCCTATCTTTTGAGTAGCATTTTCCAAATAGGTAGGATTAATTTGAGTCTTAATAGATGTCAGCAATTGTTCGGCATCATCTTTAGAGAATGCGTTGACAAAAACTTTGCTATTGTCTTTTAAAACTAATATTAATTCCCATGAACCTTTTTTGTAATTTGGTAGAGAGGTTTGTTCAGTTTCAATGGTGTTCTGTGGATGTGGAATTGTGATTGGATACCAATCGCTACCTAATGAACCATCACCTTTTAACTCACGAAATAGACAAACTAATTGCGGAATATGCCCCTCTGGCGAAAGTTGATAGCGTTCAGGTAACGACGCTATAGCAATCACATTTGATGAGCGAGAGTTGTCTAATTTACATTGTTCGCCAGCAATTTGAGCAATTTGTTGAAACTTCAATATTTCTTGAACTTCAGTGCCTTGAATCACGGTTATAGGTCGCGCTTCGTAGTTTGGCTCATGGGTATCACTACAACCAACAAATACTGGAACGGTAATTGTAGATAAATTCACTTCTGCGTCCTTGCCATTCTCACCGGCTGATCCTTGTGGTCCCGGTTCACCTTTGGGACCTGGTTCACCTTGGGGTCCTGGTGATCCAAAAATACTGTCGCCCGGTTCACCTTTAGGACCCGGTTCACCTTGGGGTCCTGGTGGTCCAAAAATACTGTCGCCCGGTTCACCTTTTGGTCCTGGTTCGCCTTGGGGTCCTGATGGTCCTGGTTCACCAGGTAGTCCGGGCGGTCCTGCTGGTCCGGGTTCACCTGGAATTCCCTGAGGTCCTGGTTCACCTTGCGGTCCTGGTGACCCGGCTGGTCCTGGTTCACCTGAAATTCCAGGTGGTCCGACTGGTCCTGGTTCACCAGGGATTCCGGGTGGTCCTTGTGGTCCTGGCTCTCCTAATCCTGTTTCACCTGGTAGTCCCGGCGGTCCGACTGGTCCTAGATCACCTTTTGGTCCTGGTTCACCTTGCGGACCTGGTTCACCCTGTGGTCCTGGTAGTCCGGGAGGTCCTGGAATCAGTGGTTTTGCAAGTGCTGCCTCGGCTGTGGCTAGTGCTTCGGCTGCTGTTGCTTCGGCTGTGGTAGCAGTTGTAATTGCTGTAGCTACTTCAGCTTGCAGTGCTGCAATCTCTGTCTGTTCGGCTGCAACTGTACTTTCCAAGATAATGACTTTGCCCTCAGCATCAGTTGCTAGATTAAGAGCTGTTGCGACTTCACCCTGAAGTCCTGCAATCTCTGTTTGTTCAGCTGCGACGGTGCTTTCTAAAATAATCACCTTGCCCTCAGCATCGGTTGCTAAGTTGAGAGCAAGTTGAAGTTTTGGGCGTTCCTCAGCAAAAGCCAATTCTAATGCTTGTTCTCTGGCTGCTAGTGGTTGCAATTCTGCCATAGCTGCATTAGCAGTTGTTTCGGCTGTCGTTGCCAACCCCTCGGCTGTAGTTGCTAAACCCTCAGCTGTCGTTGCTAGTCCTAGTGCTGAAGTTGCAGTTCCTTCGGCTGTGCCTGCTAATGCTAGTGCTGAATCAGCTGTTAAATCTGCTTTTTGCGCTAGGGTCAAGGCTGGTAGTGCAGTCCCTAATGCTGAATTTGCAGTTCCTTCGGCTGTACCTGCCAATGCTAGGGCTGAAGTTGCAGTTCCTTCGGCTGTGCCTGCTAATGCTAGGGCGGAAGTTGCGGTTCCCTCGGCTGTGCCTGCTAATGCTAGGGCGGAAGTTGCGGTTCCCTCGGCTGTGCCTGCTAATGCTAGGGCGGAAGTTGCTTCACCTGTCAGCGATACTATTTGAGTTTCCAACACTACAAATTCAGCTTCTACTGTTGCGACGGCTGCTGATGCGGCTGCTACTTCAACCCCCAAAGCTGCAATTGCTGCCAAAACACCTTCAAGCGCTGCTGCAATTAATGGAGCAGCCGCGACGGCAACGAGTGCTGCAAGTCCAGCGCCAAAAGCAATTAATTTAGCTTTAAGGTCTTGTAGCTCGGTGTTAACGCTACCAATTTCTGATTCATTTTGAGCAATTGCACGATAAATATCAGCAAGTTGTGCCCTTAAAGATGCAACCTGTCCTTTAAGAGAATTAACATCAGCTACTAGCTGACTTAGTAGACTTTCAATATCAGTACAGCTAGCCATTGATTATGAATTTAATTGATTAGTTAAACTTTTAATTTTTGCTTCGTTTATGCAGCAGTAACCGGGATAACTTGGGCAATCAATCTTACAGTATCCATTAGGGCAATCATCATCACATGAAACGCTAAAATCACATTTATCTACATTGATGCTGTAAAGAACATTACCTAGCGAATCTGTGACAATTAATCCGCTTTGTAAATTTGCCGTAAAAGTATTTGATGTGATAGTGATAGCACCACAGTTAAAAGAAACGATTGAACTTATCTGTCTTTCGCTACCGTCAGGACATTTACCCCATAGCTCGTATCTATTACCGTCATACGTGCCACTAGCTTGAGGAATCGCTTTAAAAAATAGCGTTTCATCTCTAAAACTACTAAAAGATTCACCAGTGTTATTAATACAATTTGTACTAGGATTAGCACCGTAATATGTGATAGTCCTTGTACCCGATTGTCCACAAACACCATTAGCACTACAGCTAATATTGAATGGAATTGTTGTTATTTCTATTTCCTGAGTAGTGTTATTTGCCTTAACAGTAATTTTGCCTTTTTTGGCATTTTGACAAAACATAATTAATTATGAAAACTTTAATAAATCAGCAATCAGATAAATTTCATTCACACCAAAACTGACTGCATCGCCTAAGTTTGGTGATTGAATATTTGTACCTGATACCCTGTATTGAATTTGCAGATTTTTACTAGAACCGATTGTGAAACAACCACTTAAAAAATTAATTGAATCAAAGGAAGAATTGAACCCCCATGCACTTAAACCAAGTAGTATTGTTGTGTTGTCGGTAGTGTTCTGTAATCTTAGTTTTGTGGCGTTTCCTAGATAAAAAGCGGCTTTGCAATCCAACCAGTAAGTACCAGCCGGAAGCACAAAAGTATTACTAGAAAGAGTTACTTGGGAGGTTTGGTCTGTTGCGACTGTATTAACAGTCCTTGGTTGCCAAGAGCCGGAAGTAAAACTACCGCCAGCCGTACCACTGGTTCTAGAATCTAGAAGTTGAATGTATTTTAGATTTGTTCCAGTTGGGACAAGACTTAATATTGAACTGATTGGGGCTGATTCATAGGAATTATCAGATGAATCTTGGAGCAGCAATAAATCTGAACCTACCGGAGAACTTTTAAGGGGATAATCCTTAATTTGCATAAGTCGAGTAGCTATCTAGCAAGAAAGTAAACCGACATTTATTGTTAAAAATTGCTGTCTGCCATTGATGTAAACCAGCTACGTCATACAAAACACTGTTGTCATAATCAACGCTCATTTGATTGGGAGAAAGGACAGCGTTTCCAGATGGATCTGTTAAGTAGCCCTCAAAATTTTGAGTAGCTGTTTTGATAATTGCAGCGAAAATTTCTTCGGCTCGATTGTTGGCATTAGGAGTCAAGCCGACTAACCCAGATTTTTGAATCGTCACTGTGGTTGCAGTTTGGCTGGCTCCTGTGCCAAATACTTGAGCCAAAGTGAGATTCATTTAGTAGTCGCCAGGGTTGAATGTTGAACCAGAATCAGTCTTGTCAAAGGTGATAATTTTGGTTTTTCGGCGGTAAGTCACACTTGAACGAGTTGTTAGTGAATCGTTGCTATCGCTGATCGTTACTGATTGGTCTGTATTAGATGCTTGATTTGTGCTGGTTAGTGTTGGTTGGGCAAATGCAACGATGGCAGCAAGGATACTTTCAGCCGTGTTACTGCTTGAGGCAACAAATCCAGTACTAGTTAAATCTGCTTTGGCGATTGTGATAGTAGTAGAGTTTTGTGCGGCGTTCGCGCCAAAAATTTGCGCTAAAGTTGGTTCTGCCATAAAAGCTGATTTTTATTGAAGTGAATAAATCAGTTTTATGAGTGATTCAAAGTTATGTAAATATTCCAGTTTTATGTAGAAGTGGCATATTCACCGATGGCGTGTAACTATTGTCAGCACTAGGATTGAGCAAATATTTACTAATAGTGAATATTAACAAAATTCCGCTTTCACCTGTTCTTAAGGTAAAAGCGGAATACGCGAAATTCAATTCTTATGCCCAAGATTAACAGGAAAGGGAAAGCTGCTGTAATTACAGACAGTGAATATTCAAAAATTCGTCGCCAAATTAAAACTGATAAGTATAAATTACTTTGGGACTTGGCATGGTACACGGGTGAGCGCTGGGGGGCGCTGATTCAGCTGAAGGTGAGTGATGTGTACCAGAAGAATGGCCGTCCCAAGGAGATGCTGATTTTTCGTGGCATCATTCGCAAGCACCGACCAGATGGTAGTGCGGACAATGTAGAAATTCCAGTTCATGAGGTGTTGCGCGAATCGCTCTCTAGGTTTGAACCAGGCGAAAGCGAATGGCTTTTTCCTTCGCGCTGCGGGACTAAACCAATCACCTGGCGAAATGCCTACGATATTCTCCAAAGAGCTACTGAAGGGGCCGGACTCGGTTCAAAGGGAATTTCTACGCACACGCCCCGCCGGAGTCTGGTAAACAGACTTCGTAAAAAAGGCACTAAAACTGAAGTGATTCGCAAAATCACCGGACACCGTGACAACAAAGGACTTGATCCTTATATAGATGTTGAAATTGATGAGGTCAAAGGGGCGATCGCAACTCTTTAAATAAACTTCATCTAAACTGTACTGATTTATACACGAATAACTGTTATTTAAACAGAAAAAACTAGCAACTTTATGAACCAGACACTTGCAGCTGAAGTGATTATCTTCGCACCCAAGGTACTCAACGGACGGATTACAGACTTAGAAACTATTAAGACTGAGCTACAACGGATTTTAGGCATTGCCTACGATGTGGCTGCTGATAGCCTGCAACCCAGTCTCAGAATTGACCCCTAAAAATTTAGGGGTTATCGTGTAGTCGGTAGATGCACCCTGGTGTAAACCGCGATCGCTGCTGTGGATTTTGGCGATCGCTTTTACTGGGTTCATTAACTGCATTAGAGGAAAGATTTACAATATCTCCCGGCGCGTGGGGGATATTTTTTTGCTTAAACAAAGAAAGCATCTAGATTTTACCTAGATGCCAACAAGTGAGTTCTTGAATGGAAATATTTTAAAAACTAAACTGCTGCTGGTTCGGTTGGGATGAGAATACCAGACAGTTGAGTAAGCTTATCGTGCAGTGAGGTGAGTTCGGCTGTATCTGCACTGACAAGAGCATTAGCTGTGGTAAGTTGCGCTTGTAAATCAGTTATTTGCTGGTCTTTTTGGACAAGTTGCTCGTCTTTTGCAGCTAACTGTTGCTTGTAGCTGTTTTCTCGCTCTACGGCAGCCAAGATGAAAGCTACAGCTGCATCGAACAGAGCGTTGATTGCGGTGAAGTCCATTTTTTTTACATCAGGTAGTTGAACTTCACATTTTTAGCATGGGCTTCTAAAAAAGGCGATCGCGTTTTTCATCAGACACTATTGGCATTAGCTAGCAATAAAAAATTTGCGTTTAAGCACTTTGCTAACAAAAAATCAATACTTTGACCGCTGTTGATGGGCCTCAAAAACGGCGATCGCCCAGCTTCTACTTATTGAGAATGCTTGACACTAGGGATGATGTGATCTGAGTTTCTAAAACTGTGCAATTGATTTTGAGTTTAATGTTGCTTTGGATTTGAGCCAAAACTGCAACTTTGTATTTAGGAATGTTCTGATATGGCAGGAGTTCAACTACCGTGCCCCATCTGCTATTACAAATACAAACTTGATCGCCAACTGAATAATAGTGTTCCATTGGGGCATAGGGGGACAAGGGGACAGGGAATATTGATGTCTTATTGCCAATTGGCAATAAACATCATGGTAAATTGCCGTGTAACACGGCATTTGAGGCGATAGCATGGCAAGGACTAGCACGACCTGGGACAGTGGTAGCAGATGGCAGCATGGCGAAACTAAAACTATCCGCGTACCCATTGCCCTAGAAATACCAGTGATGGATTATGCTAGAGCGATTGACTCACATAATGGAGGCGATATCTCCCAGCGCGCGGGGGATATTTTTTTGATTTTGCAAGTAATCGAAAAGTACATTGATTACAAGCGTACCAACTACCACCCGAATCAAAATTCCAGAGAACTGGACATTAATACTCGTGCCTGGGATGAGTTGCGGAAGTTTAAGAAGCTGCTACAAGAGAATCCAGAAGCGCTAGGACTTACGCCAGGAGCAAATTAGATTTTCAATCTCTGTGGGCGATTCCCCATCAGCGATCGCACTTTCAACCTCAGATTTTCGATTTTTGGCGATCGCACTCTCAACCGAGCCAATGTAGCGGCGGTGAATTTTTCGCCCGAGCATCCAGGCATAACGGTAATACCAATACTTGTTACCTTCACGCTGTACCCAGTACTTCTCTACCCAATGGGTTTGCTTATCGTGTTGGTGAGCAGATTTTTTAGTATTAGTGGTAACTTGCTCACCAACAAGAGAATTTACGGTATTGGGTTTAGTATCACTCTCTACTTGCTCACCAACACGTAATCGCCACTCGTACCAGGCTTGCTCATACTCAGCGAGATTTTGGTAATCGTCCGGATCGGGCGGTTCGTTGCTGTCATCGTAGAAAATTGTCAGCTGATCGCCGTCTGCCTTGTGTGGCACTTCCCCGAAATCAGCAGGATTCCACCGATCGTCAGAAAAACACTCCTGAGATGATGGGCACTCAGGAGCAGAGGAATTATCTACCTTTTTACTGGCTAATTGATGGTCAAATGTATCATGTTTATCCCAAGCACGGTCATATACAGGGGCAGCCGCAACAGGAGCGATCGCGTCCAAATTAAACAAAGTTAGCTGCTCAGGACTCATGACTCACCCCCACGGCGGTGAAACGGGACTATGGAGTGAGTAACTGTCTCGGACAATTCTTTGAGTGCAGCTGACCAAGCCAGGGTAAAAGCTACTGGCATCTGTTGAAAGTCAACTTCATCAATGAATCTTCTGCGAATCCAGTTTTTGAAAATTTCCACCTGTTGGTGGTCGAACAAGTAGTGTGAATCATTCATAATGTGAATCTCCTTTGAATAGTGCGCCGCTTTTCGCGGCTATTTTTTTCTCATTGGGTTTTAGGAATAATCTCTAGGGATGTTCTGTGGTAATAAATTGCCCAAGATATTGAAAAAGTCTTCAACTTTATCCGGCCAAGTGAAGTACCAACATTCGCGTAAGCACTTAATTAACCAACCTTGAGGATTAGAAATAATTGGTTTGCCATTGCCGCGCTTTTCAAATCCACCAGCTTTAATGAAGTGTTTTATAGCTAGTTCAACTTCTTCAATCTGATAAGAGAATAGTTCTTGAGTGCCTGTCGTATGGGGATGGTAATAAATCCCATAGTCAGCACAAATTTTTAATATGTCGTAGCGTCTTTCTAATTCTTGGTATTGTTCACTTGACCATTGCTCTAAAGAAGCCTTGATTTCAGCAATGGAAAGGTTAACAGGTATTTTCGTAATAGGTGGTTGATAACCGTATTGTTCGCAGAGTTTAACTACCTCAAGTATCTTCCCTAACTCTTCACGTTCGCTCTCAGATATCTTAGGAATATAAGTGTTGTTGTTGTTAACCCCGTCCCTTACTGATTGGTCGTTTGAGGTGGTTAAATCGCAAGACGAGTTGCAGTTTTGCAAGTGATTTTGCGAATTTTTTTTACGTGGTTTTAACCAGTCAAAGGGTCTTAAAACTATTCTGTAAGCTGTACTACTGAACTCTTTGATTACTTGGATTATTCTATGGTTTATCAGCCATTTGAAGCGCTTCTTGAGCCACCACCGAGCAAATTTAGTACCACGGTGTTTAGTTACAAATTGCTCAAACTCTTCTAAATCAATTTCTATTTGTGTACCGATTTTTCCTTGTAATGCTATCCATTCCCACAGTGCTTGAGTCAATGGAATTGTGTTCTGTTCTAGGAAAAATGCGAGTTCTTTTTCTGTCCTGGGTGACAGAGTTTTTGATGCTTTTAATGTCATAATGAGAGTAGAGATTTTGATGGTTTGCCTCTTAGTAGCTGGTAACTCTAGGAGGCATTTTAATTTTTTATGTATTAAAAATCAGGTTGTTAGCTGTTACTAAGAGCCATACTCATAGCCATACTTTTCCTCAAAATAATCTGCACATTCTCGCCAACACCAACCCCCGAATTCAATCTGTGAGGGTTTTAACATCATTTCTAAAAGCAGTTCTCTGTCAACAATTTGTGGCTCATTAAGTCCAAGGTCTGGGGCGTATACCCAGATTAAGTAGTTTGCTTGGGTGTATTTCTTTGGATCGAGGAAATCGGGGGAATTAGTCATTGGTCATTGGTCATTAGTCAACGGCGATCGCACTTTGAGGTGAGGGGCGATGCACCCATTAAAAACCGCCCTCACCCATGCGGGCAGGACGGTTTTACTTGACTTGTATTACGTCATCTCCAGTCTTTTCGCGAGCCACCAGGTGATAAATGTCGCTTTTTATCTGGTTTGACTCTTCCTTAAATTCATTTTCAGCTTCTTCACTTTCTCCCAGCCGCGCCCTTAGCCGAGCTTGGTGAGAATGCACGTATTCTAAATGCCGCTTTTCCAGGGCTTCCAGGCGCTCTAGGATTTTCCCAGCAGTTGTGTCTCTGACTGTGGCAAGCTTCCAATCGGTATTTCCCCTGTTGCTATCTTCTCCACTAGCGCTGATCTTGTTAGTCCCATCGCTTTGGCTCTTTTCTGCAACTCCTCCCATGCGCTTTGACTCAGCTTGAGTCCCACTGTGGTTACGTCTTCTGCCGATTTCTTTGGTCTTGCCATTTACGCTATCCATGCATTTCCTCCATTTTACATGAGCAGAATAATTAAGCATGAGCAAAATGCTTGACAAGAGTTCTGCTCATGCTTAATATACATTATGTATTCTGCATTAGCAAAATACTTTTTTTAACTCCCCCACGCCTAGACCTTGCGTGTGTTCCGGAGCAACTCACCCGCGCCACTGCCAAAGTGCCCCGGCGCGGAAACACCCTAAGTCAAAAGTCCAGAGTCAATGGTCAATAGTTATTGGTCATTAGCGCGGAGTTAACTGCGTAATCATCGGAGCTAACTTCGTAATCATCAGAGTTAACTGTGCAATGTTCGCAGTTAACTATGTAATGTTCGCAGTCAAATAGCGCTTTCGCTTCACCCGGCGCTGCACAGTCATGCTGTCTCGTTGGAGGTATAAATTTAGACGCTAATCTTTATCTCTCAGTTTGCGATTCAAAATCAAACCATGATTCGCCAGTGGTTACTACTGGCGCTTTCCTCCACCTGGGGGAGCTTGTAATCTACAGACGCAATTGAGAAACACCAGCGCTGGCTGGTAAAGCTTGCGCTGGCCTTTTTTGAAAAATTGGAAATTAAATTATGACTTACCGCGCCGACCTCAAGCCGTGGGGTGTTTTTCGCTGTGAATCCACAGTTCAGAATGTCTGCGTTAATCGTTTTCGCGCTCGTTCTGACGCCGAAGCCTACATGAGCATTTTACGCGGGCTAAATCCTGGTGTCAGGTTTGAGGTGGTTTTCGATAAACCAGTTGAGGTTTCACAAGGATAACTCACTCAAAAGCGATCGCGCTTTTTTTGGGAGTGCGATCGCTTTTGATTCAAACACGTCAAACGTGTACAAGGTAAATTATGCAGCTTAAAAGTATCAGTTACAAACGAGTTTTAAACCTAGGGAATTACGAAAATAAGCACCTGGAGTTGTTTGCAGAAGTAGCGCTAGGTGAAGATGAAAATGCTGCCATTTTGGAACTGATGGAATTGGTAGAGCGTAACATCCGTTCCCAGATTGGTAAGCAATTCCAGAAAGAGATTTTGGATTTAGAAGCCCAAAGAAACAAGTTATCTGACGAGGTTTATTACCTCAAGCAAGAGCTAATCAAGCTTGGAAAAATCAAGGATGAACCAGCAAAGGAGGATAACCCCGATATCCCTTTTGAGACTGGGGGTACTGCAAGTAGCGACCCCGGCAATTTTTAACTAATTTTTTTGCGATCGCGGTTTTTGGGAGAAGAGCGCGATCGCAAAAGCTCAACCCAACTTAGCTATTGGATTCAAGCCTGAACCATGCACACCATAATATCAGTTCCCACCGTGTTCACTTGCAAAACCCCCGGTTCCGGATGGATAAATTTGGCCCAAATTCGCCAACTGCAATTTTCACCAGCCGGTGAGACTTTCAATGACGATTTAGTAGTCATCACCTGGGTTAACGGCGATAGTCAACCCTTTCAAGGTGAAGATGCTACAGCCATTCTCCAAGCTTGGCAGGATGCCCAAGACCGTTGTAATTGCACACCAGAGAAATTATGACTAAACATGATACCTGGGTGAAATTAAAACCCGGCAATCCTTATGAGCCAATTCTGGATTTATTCCCAGATGGCATGATTCCCATGCGCGATCCGTTCCCGCTTGAGCTATCAGCCGATGCAAAAGTAGCTTTGATGATCATTGATTTAGAACGCCTCAGCAGTGTTCAAGCAATTGCACTCGCTCAAATTATCGCTCGCCATCGCGGCGCAACCCCAACTGAAGTTGCAGCCGAGGCAGCTTCCAAAGGTGGCTTTGCGATGAATTACCACTGGGTAGAATCAATGGCTTGTGGCCCCGAAGGTTTCCAGCGAGGTAAGGAAATGGCTGATTTCTTAGAAAGAAGAACTCAACCACTATCAACCGAAGCTTGGCAAGAATTTTACGACGACCAACACCAACGGTGGATCTCAGGTAACGAGGAACCACAACCAATTAATTCAGTTGAAGATATCGACCCCCGCCTGCGAATGGACGGTCAGGAAGAAGCATTGGAACAAAACCGAATTAATCAAATGCTTAGTGGTTACTCACTTTTTGATATGTTAACTGGTCGGGCAATGGTGGATATTCTCAATGCAACTGACCCTGATAACAATTATTCACTTGTGGGTTGGGATGAAGTAGATGAGGATGATGACATTTATGAATAGTGAAAATTCAGAAATTGAAAATATTCCCCAACCAGATCCAGCATGGGATTACTACATTCTTTGGCATTCATTACATCATATTAAAGCCAAAATTAATGCTGCTTTAAAGCTCATAGCAAACAACGAGGATGCAGACTCTGAAATAGACGAGCAGATAAGAATTTTGCTTAATCCAACTTCTGAAAAGCTAACAGAAATTGTTGAGCAATTAGCTTATGACGATGACTAACCGCCTGATGATGGCTACCTGACACAGTAGCCGAAACGGTGGGCAATACGTCCCACCGTCGCGGATTGTGTCCACAGCAATCCGCCCCACTGTTTTAGGAAGTGGGGCGTTAAAACTGAATCGCACGCCTATTTTTTGGGGTGTTGTGATCTTCAAGCGCACCAATCCTAAGGCTACCGGGTTAAACCCAGCGTTAAGAGTGAATCGCGCCCTTCTATTGATGGGGTGTTAGGGGATTCAAGCGTCAAAACTGGGCTTTTAAATTTTCGTGGTGGCACACGAATAGCAAACCCCAATTATCAGCAGAACCATGACAATTAAATCGATTACATCTTTGGGAGTTGATGTTAGTAAATCAAGCATTACTTGTCATATTTTAACATCATATCCAGTCGGAGGATTAAAGAACTATTGGCAAAAAACCAGGACTAAAGCTAATAATTTATTTCCCAGCTTCTACTCCAATCCTAAGCCTAAAAGCAATCAAAAATCAGCTTTTGACTTTGCTGATTATGTGCGAGAAAACAAGCCTGATGTCTCTATTTTGGAACCTACAGGTAATCATTACTCTAGGCTGTGGGCAAGCATTCTCGAAAGCTTAGGAATAAAAATCCTTTGGGTTGGTCACATTGAACTACGTCGCTATCGCGGTGGTAAAAACCTCCCAAACAAATCCGATGCTGCTGATGCTTTAGCTATGGCGTCCTATGCTTTGGATCAAGAAAACTATTTAGAAACTGGCGAACTTAACCCGCGATCGTTTCTTATGCACCGACCACAGTCAATTGACCAACTGCGGGAACTGGTACAGCAACTAGAACACCTTAACCGTGTGCAGAATCCAATTGTCAACTACACCCGTCAAGCACTAGCTTGGCAATTCCCAGAAAAGGCACACAGTAAGACCGAAAGCACCAAGCTGGGCAATGTCCCACCGTTATGGGGTTGGTTAGCGCAGCGCGAATTGGAGGTACATCCCCAAAGTTACAAATCGCTTACCAAACAATACCAGCAATCCATAGCGGTACAACTTGGACTGCAAATAGATCCACTTGTGCGACTTCATGCTGATTGGTTGTGTGACATCGATGTTGAGGAGCAGCGGCTAGAAGCCAAACTCAAACCCCTAGTCAACGATGAGCAATTCAAAATTTACAACCAAATTTTTGATCAGTTCAATTTTGGGTTGAGAATTCGCGCCCGCCTGCTGAGTCGAATTTACCCATTTGAAGCGTTCCTTACCAACGGCAAGCCGTTGATTGAGCGGGAAGTGCGGGAAGTTAAGAAAAAACAGGTAAGCCGTGAAGATGGGAAATCTGTAGTTAAGTTTCTTCCTGGCGACGTGAAGCGGGTTAAACGCAATCGCTCCAGGGATGCTTTCAAGCTCAGGCTAGGTATGGGAACCGTTTTAGAGCAGTCGGGAGACAAGCTAGTTGAAAAAGGTAGTGGATCATCCCTATGCCGAATGAACTTTTGGCAGTACGTGATCACCAAAATTGAAATTGACGGACGCTTACCTGACAGTCCTATCGGTCAGGAAATAGGTGATTACAAGAACACGCTTAAAAGCACTGTTGATGCGTCTGGTAAGCAGTTACTTAACGGTAAGCATTTGCAAAATAAGCTGATGGCCAAAGTTGCCAATATTTTGTTTCGGGAGTTGTCCAGAGCGATCGCAAAATGAGTGAACAACAAGATTATCCAGTTTATGCCCGTCTGTCATCTCAAAAATTAAGTCAAATGAATACGGAGATGCAGTTTGGCTATGACCCAACGGACGATTTAGATAATGAGTGGTTAAGCGATAAACGCATTAATGAACCACAATACTGTCCAAGATGTCAGCAGTATTCTGTTTTCTGGGGAAGTTTTGACGAGGTTTGGTACTGTCAAAACTGTGATGATTTTTAAAACCTGATGCTAAACCCCTACAGTAATGTAGGGGTTGTTAATATCCCAGTAACTTACTAGAGTGAAGATCATACTGCTTAATAAGTTTTAATAATTCTGTTATGACTCCGGATTCACCTGTTAATTCTCCAGCAAAGCCTGAATCTACTATGGGGGCGCGTGTGAGAAATTTCTTAATTGCGATAGTCGCGATCGCCCTCAGCGTCGCCCTGGTTTTAGGGCTGCGAACTGAGACAACTTCGGCTTCCCTGACTAAGTTAGATGAAGCCTCAATACCCTTAGAAGTCGCTATCAGCAACGGTAAGCCCTCGCTGGTGGAGTTTTACGCTGATTGGTGTACTGTCTGCCAAAAAATGGCACCAGATATGGCTGAGTTAGAACAGCAATATGCTGACAAGCTAAATTTTGTCATGCTGAATGTGGATAACACCAAGTGGCTGCCGGAAATGTTGAAATATCGGGTTGATGGAATTCCCCATTTTGTATTCTTGGGTAAAAACGGGGAAACTATAGCGCAGGCGATCGGCGATCAACCACGCGCTGTCATGGCTAGCAACTTAGAAGCTTTAGTAACTGATTCCTCTTTACCTTACGCCCAAGCTAGCGGACAAGTTTCCAAATTCTCAGCACCAGTTGCACCAACAACTAGCCAAGATGATCCACGCAGTCATGGTAGCCAGGTGGTAAATTAGCAACGTAATTACTTATAGAAGTTTTGACTTCGATAAACCACAGAAAGCAGGAAATAGGTAAGCATTACCTTAAAAATTTGTACTTTACTCAATTAGAAATCACTATATTTTTACCCTCTTAGGTAGGCAATAAATATGAAAAAATTACCACCTAACTAAGAGGAATTTTTATTGTTACTTTAATTACTAATTAGTTTTTATACCTATATAAATATCCATACATGAACTTGTTAATAATCAAACGTCAGCCTTGGATGAGTTTTTTTTAATATATGTAGATATAAGAACTCAGAGTAAAAACATCAAGCTCTAAAAAATTAAGTTATTTTAGCGCATTTTAGGTGGGAAAATATCTGAAATACAAAAAATTACTCTACGGATTGTAAGAATCCTACTTTGGTATTAGATAATTTTTTTGTTGGCAAGCCATAACTTTATAAAATTTTCAGTTTGTTCTCATAAATACAATAGATTTCTCTTCAGCAAAGTATATTCAAAATAGACTGGCTTAAATCCTGGCTTTTCTAAACTTAGAAGCTAAAAATTTAACTGAAAGTTTGAGATTTCGTTAAATCTTTTGTGGCAATTTACTAGAGTCTTATGCGTACAAACTGAACATTTATTATCCAAGTGTTTGTCTTACTAGAACAATTTAAGCCTTAAGTACAACATCAAACAAGTATATATAAAAGTAACGACCAAAAACATTTCTTGTTTGTTCCAAGATTATTGTTAATAGCCACTATGGTAATAGAGCAATACTAGAAATGTATGAAAGCTTCATCAAGTAAAACTCACATATTTTCTATTATGAACACAACACATCAACGAAACCCCAAAAAAACTGCTCTTATTACTGGAGCAGCTAATGGGATTGGCTACGAACTAGCATATATTTTTGCCTTTAATGGCTACAATCTGGTATTAGTAGACAGAATGGCGCACAAATTAGCTGAAGTTGCTAATAAATTCCGAGACGAATTTGGTATTTCTGTTAAACCTATTGTCAAAGATTTATCTATAAAAACCTCACCTGAAGAGATTTTTACTGAGTTACAACAAGAATTTATCAAAGTTGATGTGCTAGTGAATAATGCTGGATTTGGTATTTATGGATTATTTAATGAAACAAACTTGAATACTGAATTAGAAATGCTACAGGTAAATTTAGTATGTCTTACCCATTTAACTAAGTTATTCCTGAAAGATATGGTAAAGCAAGGTGAAGGAAAAATATTAAATCTTTCCTCTGCTGCTGCTTTTCAACCAGGCCCTTTAATGGCAGTTTATTTCGCTACTAAAGCCTATATATTATCATTTTCACAAGCACTGGCGAGCGAATTAGAAGGTACAGGTGTTACTGTAACAGCCCTTTGTCCAGGCCCAACAGAATCAGCCTTTCATGAAAGAACAGGGATTGCGGGTGCTAAACAGGTAGAAAATAATAACATGATGGAAGCAGCAACAGTAGCTAAAATCGGTTATCGCGCTTTAATGGAAGGTAAAACTGTTGCTATTCCTGGGTTAAAAAATAAATTACTTGCTGAAATTGTTAGATTTACACCGAGAAATCTAGTAACGAAAATTGTGAAAAATATGCAAGAAATTAAATAGTATAAACTAGCTACGAGCGATCGCCCCTGACTTGGCTTTGTTGTCACAGCTTTACAAGAGCGATCGCAGATTGTTTTGTTCCTTTTCTCTGGCTTTGCTAAGACAAAGATTAGTTTAACTCCAGTACCCCTTATGGCATAGGATGGAAAAGCAGATCTGGAAAAATAAAGTTAAACACTGCCCAAGTAGAAAAAGCAATTGATATCGACAGAACCGCAAGCACAGGTGCGAGGGAAAGGTATTTCAGGAAATAGCCTTGTTGGTCATTTGCTTTTTGCATAGAGTAACCTCTCAAACAAGTTCGGTAATTAAATTTGAATAGTGCAGGTTAAGTAAAAAACCTTCATCTGTGATAAGTAACCACGCAAAATTAATTACAGTCATTGCGAGCGAAGCGTAAAGCCTTCTCCTAGCGGGCATAGCTTCGCTTAGCGCCGAAGGCGTTCCCCCAGGGTAGCAATCATGGGGGTTGGGATTGCTACCCTGCGGGAAGCCGCTGCGCGTCTACATTTCGCTTTGCTACATAAAGCCCTTCGGGCATGGCTTCGCTTAGCGCAATGACATTGGGTAATTAATTATGTTTAACTACTTATGTATGTCCCTGAAAAATAGCTCTGGTTGTTCCTTAGAAGCAAAATTTTCAGAATCAGAAATTTAAGTTAACTGCACAACAAATAGATTAATAGTTAATTATTTACTAAACTTCTAACTAAAGTGCTGTTTTATATTAAGTTGCTTTGTAATTAAATATATTATAAATATATCTTATGAATCATTCTCATACCCCAAGAGGCTGAGGAGAAATTAATAATAATGTATAAATCAGGAAATTAGAAATTTTTAGACATTCTACGAGATTTAATGCTTGACGTGACTAGATAAATATACATAACCATAACTATATTTTGCTTGGGGAAAGTAAAAAATCCTTTCCCTGAGAAAACTATATATACTTCGGTTTAACTCCACCCACTTAGTTATCAATCGTCTAAAATGTTACTTTGATATGAATCCAAAATGCCACTACGAATAATTAGTTGCGGCCAGATTAATATAAAAAAGCCCATCCATATCAATATAGGTATAGAGATTAGAACTGTTAGCCAGATGATTTTAAATATTAACCAACTACCACTAATTATGCTTACACCTGTGAGCAGTATAGACCAGGGCTGACACCACCACGGTTTGTAATTCCAAGGACTTACGGGCTTTTTGTCGGACATTGTTGTGAACAACCAAAGTTAAGAATTATCTTTTAAACCTTGTCCATTTTGAAACCTGGAGTAGTGCGCGCATCTTTCCCGCTACGAAGAGCAGAGAGCAAGATGCTCCCACTACTTTTAAAACTATGGTTCTCAAAATAGATGTAGTTTAACAAGTTTTAGCTTAACAGCTATTTGCTCGCTCCATCTCAACTGTGTAGCGAAATCCAACAATTACCAGATTCCCGACTTCTTGAAAAAGTCAGGAATCTTACTACTCATCAAAAGTCGATATTCTGGATATCAAAGCACAGATATTTATCTGTTTTAAAATCAGTTAGGTTTCCAATCTTGTAATGATATATATTCATCCTTGAGAATATCGTAAACTTGGATGACGCCAGTAGGATTTAAGACACGAAATAAATATATTGTGTCAACGTGGTCTACATGATTTTCCACTACTCGAATTGTGTAGTAAGGCGTTTCTGGGGTTGGTGAACTATCAACAATTGCCGCAACGCGGATAGTTCCTTTGGAAAGGCGTTCAATTTCCTTTGCTTTACGTTTGACTTGAGGAAGTTTCCAAACTAAGTTAAAAGCTGCTTTTTCATCAATTCTGCTACTTGTCTGTGAAACTTTTATATCAGTGTTATTATCTAACTCGGTAGATATTTGTGAATACTTGATCCCCATTTGAGGATGATTTATCGGACTTTGCGCCATAGCGGACTGTCCTGCTATTGCTAGGAAAGATGTAATAATTAGAGAACTACAGGTCAATCGTTGCATGACGCTACTTGTAAGCATTCTGGTTCGCTCTAAATGCAAATTCGTTATAAATTAAGCATATCGGCAGAGGAATCGAAATGTCATCTTCATTTGGCATAATGCTGATGATTATGGTAAAGATTGGATAAAGCTAAAGGAAAAGCTCTCCAACTGGGTAAGAGGGAAAATGTAAGTTTTATGTCTTGGATAAATGGATACAATGATACTAAAAAATCTATTTATCTTACTTATAAATACGGTTTAATTTAAAATTTGTGTTAGAAAGAGCCTTGGGTATGATTTGCGATCGCCTGATTACTGTAGATGTCTGCATTAGGATATAGCGATCGCATCTGTAATATCATGTTCAGCAAATTACTTGTGATCTGTCCGCAGCGAGTGCAACGAAGTGGAGGTTAGACGCAAAGAGGCTTCCCACTGTTCTGCGATTATTACTTCAACCTGAGTTCGGGATAAGAAATCCTCAAACCCCTTGATTTTTCGTTGTCCGGTCTGAAACTTTGTTTTCATATATTTTCAAAAAGGCATGTTGTTGATATTAATCTCATTTGTGAACCTTATTGACGAAACGATTCCACTTTAATCACTTCTTTTACCACTTAGAATTTTGCTCAATCTATACACAATAAGCTTTTTAGCTTCTGGCTTAACCCGAACTCAGGTTACTTCACTAAGTATAGAAATGTTATTCAATTTTTCTTTTTCCAGAGTGATGGAACACCATTAATAGTGACAGCAATTAGCAGCTGGTTTACAAAATCGCATTTTTTTAAAAAAATCTACCTTCTAAAGAAGGAAGTTATCAATATTATTCATACGATATTTCCATCTAAAAGCAGATATAGCTTAAAAAAACCTAAAAATTGCCTAAAAATGCCCTAAGGGGGCATTGCTTGACCAAACTAGAAATTGGTCTACTGATAATTTAGTTATCAAAATTTTCATTAATTATTTAGAAATGAAACAGATCTCTGCATTGCTGTTAGTAATGAATTTAACACTGGTAGCTTGCAGTGCGCCTCAGAACACAGCTGTAGCTCCTAGCCCATCAGAAAATTCCACGGCTGCAAAACCTGTAAACAACCACCAAAATAAACTTTTAGTGGTCACAACAGTAGCTCCACTGACCAATATTGTTAGTAATATTGCAGGCGATCGCGTGGAAGTTAAAGGTATCATTCCTGAAGGCACCGACTCCCACACTTTTGAACCACGTCCTAGCGATAGTGATGTGCTGTCCAAGGCTAATTTGGTAATTGTTAATGGATTACACTTGGAAAGCCCCACGGAAAAACTAGCTAAAGCTTCTAAACCTAAAGACACTAAAATCTACGAACTTGGTGGTAATACAATCACTAAAGACCAATGGTTATTTGATTTCAGTTTTCCTAAAGAAAAGGGAGACCCTAACCCACATTTATGGGTAAATCCCAAGTATGCTGAGGCTTACGCTAAACTAGCGGCTCAACAGTTAACTGCGTTAGACCCTGCTGGTAAGGATTACTATGCAACTAATTTGAAAAACTACCTGCAACGTCTTGATGCACTCGACAAAGTAACAAGAGAAGTTGTAGCCAGTATTCCTGCCAAGAACCGCAAACTTTTGACCTACCATGACTCTTGGGCTTATTGGGCACGAGAATATGGTTTTGAAGTAATTGGTGCTATTCAACCTTCAGATTTTAAGGAACCTTCCGCCCAAGATGTGGCAAAGCTGATCGATCAGGTGCGTAAAGTCGGCGTTCCAGCAATTTTTGGCTCTGAAGTCTACCCTAGCAAGGTAGAAGAGCAAATTGCCCGCGAAGCTAAGGTCAAAACAGCCAACACTGCTGATGACGAGTTACCTGGACAGGGAGCGGCGAATGCAATGCAAAATACTAATCCTCAGCACACCTACATTGGCATGATGGCTAACAATATGCGAATTATCGCTGATGGTTTGAAGGGTAACTCCAAGCTAGTTGACAGTCTCAATACAACCAATGTCGTAGGCCCAACAGCAACCGCCACAACCACAACAGCTAAGTAAAAAGGTATCGCAATTAAATGCAACCAATACTTGAAGTTAAAAACTTAGCTTGCGGTTATCAAAATCAGCCAGTATTTACGGCGGTAGATTTGAAGCTATATCCTGGTCAACTTTCTGGCTTGGTGGGGCCTTCAGGCTGCGGTAAAAGCACTTTCATCAAAGCAATTTTAGGGTTAGTTCATCCTTGGGCTGGGGAAATTTGGTTCCGGGGAAGGCGGCTAAAACCAGGAGTAGCACCGCCAAAGGTGGGTTACGTACCGCAAGTGGAAACAGTCGATTGGACTTTTCCAGTCACAGCTTTGGAAGTGGTGATGATGGGGCGTTACCAAAAGCAGAAGATGTTTCCTTGGGCTTCATTAAGCGATCGCCTTGCGGCGCAAGAACTTCTAGAACGTGTGGGAGTTGCTAATGTTGCCCATAAACCTATCGGCGATTTATCTGGCGGACAGCAACAACGGGTTTTTATCGCCCGCGCTTTAGTGGGAGAACCAGAAATCGTCCTTCTTGATGAACCAACAAGTAGTTCTGACTTACACGTTCAACACGAACTTTTGCATCTGTTGGCTAATTTGAATCAGCAAGGCTTAACAATTTTGCTCTCTACCCACGACCTCAATTCAGTAGCAACACATTTACCTTGGGTGATATGTTTCAACCACGGCTTAATCAGTCAAGGTCAACCGATTGATATCTTTACTCCCGCCAATCTAGAAAAGACTTTTGGTGGAGAAATGGTAGTTTTTCAACAAGAAGACCGGATTTTAATTGCTAGTGGCGGGACTTCCCTACGCCATCAAATGCAAGACAACTTGCCTCAAATCTTGAAGCAAGCAAATTCAAATCACAAAATCCAAAATTGACTTATGGATTTTCTTCTAGCGCCCTTTCGTTACGATTTTTTTAGTCGTGCCATCTTAGTTGGGATGATGGCGGGATTATTATGCGGTGTGATGGGAGTTTATATCACAACTCGTCGCATGAGCTACATTGCTCACGGTCTATCTCATGCGATTTTGGGAGGAGCTGTGCTGAGTTACGTGCTGGGCTTAAACTTCTATATTGGTTCTGGAATTTGGGGTTTTGCTGCCGCTTTACTAATTCAGTACTTGACAGGGCGCAAAGTCTACTCGGATGCAGCCATTGGAATTGTCACAACAGCTAGCTTTGCCTTAGGGGTAGCCGTCATCAGCACTTATCGCAAGTTTAGCCAAAACTTTGAAGCGGCTCTATTTGGTAATGTCTTGGGTGTTTCACCTAGTGATTTGTGGGTGGTGACGGTAGTAACTGTTGTGCTTTTGAGTTTGGTATTTTTCTTTTATCGCCCTTTACTGTTTTGGTCTTTTGACCGAGAAGTTGCTCAAGTTCATGGTGTCCCTGTAGTTGCAATGGATACCTTATTTGCTTTGATGCTAGCAACTTTACTAGTGGCAACATTGAATGTGTTGGGAGTAACTTTAATTATCTCTGCGGTAGTGATCCCCGCATCAATTGCTCGGCTGCTCAGCGATCGCTTTGGTCTGATGATGATTCTTTCTGGGATTTTAGGCGCTGCGATCGCCTTTGTAGGCATCTACCTCAGCTACTACTTAGACATCGCCTCTGGAGCTAGTGTAGTGTTACTTTCAACCCTGGTGTTCGCCTGCGTGTTGCTGTGGACTCGGCTTCAACGTTGGCGAAAACGCCGACTCCCAAGCCTTCCTACAAAACACTACCAGTAATCAGCAAAGATTTAAAAAATTTACTAAACTGCGTCTACTTTGAAACCCAGAGTTTTTTCTTGAGCAAGTTTTGCTTCCAAATTCTATACTATAGCAATCTGATTTGATTCTTGAATCAATCTAAGTATGTGTAGAGTGTATTATGGCGTAGCCTAACACACCAATCAAAGGTTTTGGTGCGTTACGCCAAAGGCTAACGCAACGTCAGTCGCCTCAACGGGGGGAACCCACGCACGGCGCTGGCTCCCCTACGTCTAATTTCAAAAATCAAATATAAGTCCTATATTCCCAATTTTCTATTCCCTTTTGAAAAACTTGAATTCTCAACTTGGATGAGGTTTAATTCTAGATTTAGGTAATAAATTCCTACTAACAAATTACTAATCTTAACTATTTTCTGATTTCCTCATATTTTCCACATATTTGAATGTTAAAATCAAGGATTTTATAAATTATAAACTTAATTAATATTAATAATTTTCTGACAGTCAGAGGCAAAGTTATTATCTGATTCGTCAATCTTTACATTTTCTGCAAGATAAGGAACTTGCATGAAAATAAAGTACCAGTAAACCGAGCTTCGACTGCGCTCAACTCTCGACGGCTGAGGGTTGAGCGCAGTCAAAACCCAGCTGCTTGGGACACTAAGCTAATAATCATTAAAATTGCATCTCCGCGTCTCCCTTTCTCCGCGTCGCCGCGTCTTTCTGAGGCTAAGGATTCTGCAACTTAAAGGCGGGTTAGCTTATTAATCCGCAGATTCCTAACCTCTTCAATCACTTTAAAAATATATGAGCTATAGATATAGGAATCCGTTTTGATGCCTGAAATTATTTGCGTAGGGAGGGAACAGGGAACAGTGAAGAAGGAATAAAAGTGTACTGAGTTTTTTTCAAAAATCAAATATGAGTCCTATATTACCAAACTGTTAATTGAGTACATTTTTTGGGAATTATTGAATATGGGCCGGAACTGAAGCATTTAGTAATGCCTTTCAGGGTAGCGTAGTTGCACATCTAAGGTGTGGAATTGCTGAACAACACCCCTCATTTAGTTATTACTGAATTCAGCCTTATATCTGCTCAGTTTTACTAATTAAGTAGCATACCTAATTGAAGAAGAGTGATGTAACCAATTTCTATGTACAAAAGATTTAAATTTATTACAGACCGCGCTGTATTAATAGCCTTTATAATTCTTCCTGTTATTCACTTTTGTCTTGGTAAGTTATCAGCAACAATCGCTTTTCAAGATGGAACAGCGCCAATTTGGCCATCAACAGGTGTCTATTTAGGTACTATTCTAGTGTTTGGGTACCGTATTTGGCCTGCTATTCTTCTGAGTGAATTAATTGCTAATTTTTTAATTTTTTATCAAAACAACTTTCTAAGCAGTATCAGCATCTCCTTGATCGACATGAGTGATCCATTAATGATGGCTTTTTTGATCAATCGCTTTATCGGTCGTCGCAATTTGCTGGAGAGGGCACAGGATGTTTTCAAATTTGTGGTGCTGATTGTACCTTATCCTGTGATTAGCTCTACTGTTGCCATTGGTGTACTCTGTCTAACTGGCAGTACTCCTTGGGCAGAATATGGAAATGTCTGGCGGGCTTGGTTGACAGCGGTTCTTGCCGGTACACTGATCGTTACACCAGTAGTCCTAGCATGGTTACTAGAGCCACCACAGGAGCAAAGACTCCAAAAACAACAGATTATAGAGTTTGCACTGTTACTGTTATCGTTGATTGTTATCAGTCGGATAGCCTTTTGGGGTGGGTTTCCTGTGGAATATATGATGATTCCACTGTTACTCTGGTCAGCTTTTAGATTTAGACAACGGGAATCAACGTTGCTTGTGATTGTCATCTCAGCGATCGCAGTTTTTGGAACAGCTCGCGGTTTTGGATCTTTTGCAAAAGAATCAGTATATCAATCTCTTTTGCTACTGCAATCTTTTATATGTGTTGTTGCCTTAACTACCTTTGTACTCTCGGCTGTACTCAATGAAAATAGGAAAGCACAAGCAAAACTCAAACAAGCAAAAGATGAATTAGAACAACGGGTAGAAGAGCGTACTGCTGAACTCAAAGCAGCTAAAATTCTGGCTGATGGTGCAAGCCAAGCCAAAAGCGAATTCTTGGCAAACATGAGCCATGAACTACGTACCCCCCTCAACGGTATCCTCGGCTATGCTCAAATCTTCCAACGCTCCCAAACTTTAACAGAGAAGGAACACAAAGGTATTGATATTATTCATCAGTGTGCTTCTCAGCTACTGACACTAATTAACGATATCCTTGACCTCTCGAAAATCGAAGCTAGAAAAATGGAACTTCATGCTCAAGATTTTCCATTTCTCAACTTCCTGCAAGGTGTAGTGGAAATTTGTCGCATCCGGGCTGAACAGAAGGGAATTTACTTCATTTATCAGCCAAGTAAACAACTTCCTCGAAACATCTGTGCTGATGAAAAACGTCTGCGACAGGTTTTGATTAACCTTTTGGGTAATGCGATTAAGTTCACCGATCGCGGTGGCGTTACTTTTAATGTTGAGGTCGTAGGCGATCGCCAACAAAATCTGCAAAAAATTCGCTTTCAAATTGCAGACACCGGCGTAGGTATGACTCCCCAACAACTAGAGAAAATCTTCCGGCCCTTTGAGCAAGCTGGTAGCGTTGAACAGCAAGCAGAAGGTACAGGGTTGGGGTTAGCTATTAGCCAAAAGGTTGTGGCTCTCATGGGCAGTACAATTAATGTCCAAAGTCAATACAAAGAAGGTAGCGTTTTCTGGTTTGAGGTAGAGCTAGCTGAAACTGAAGAATGGACACAAGCATCTATCATTGCTCCTAAAAGTAATATTGTCGGTTTTCAAGGCGAAACCAGGAAAATCTTGATTGTGGACGATCGTTGGGAAAATCGTTCGGTTGTAGTGAATTTACTCGAACCCATCGGTTTTGAAATTTTTGAAGCTAGCAACGGTCAAGAAGGTTTAGAACAAGCTGCCAAACTTCTGCCAGACTTAATAATTACCGACTTGGCAATGCCTGTCATGGATGGGTTGACGATGACTCAACACCTACGCCAGTCAAAGGCTCTGCAAAATGCGATCGTCATAAGTTCTTCAGCAAGTGTATTTGACATCGATCGCCAAAAAGCTCTAGACGCTGGCTGCAATGATTTTCTGCCTAAACCCATACAAGCTCAAGAGTTGCTGGATAAATTACAAAACCATTTGCAGTTGACATGGATTTATGAATATGAAAATCAAAATGCTTCAGCTTCGGTTACAGAAATGGTTATACCTCCTGCATCCGAACTCATGGCGCTTTATCAAGCTGTTCAACGTTGTGATGTTGCCAATATCCAATTAGAGACTAACCACATCAAGCAAATAGATACGAAGTATACAGCTTTTGCTGATAAGTTATTGGCGCTTGCTGAGGAGTTTGAAATAGAAGCGATCGCTTCCTTAGTCGAAGTATATATATCAAATAAATAAATTATGGAAACTGTTGAAAAAAACTCTATTTTAATTGTTGACGATACTCCAATGAATATCCGGTTGCTATTTGATATTTTACACGCAGATGGCTTCGATATTTCAGTCGTTAAGAGTGGTGAAATGGCATTAGAAAAAGTGCCAATAATCCAGCCAGACCTGATTTTACTAGATGTGATGATGCCTGGTATTGATGGATTTGAAACCTGCCGTCGGTTGAAAGCAGATGCAAGCCTAAAAGATATTCCTATAATGTTTATGACTGCTTTATCTGATGTAGAGCATAAAGTAAAAGGGCTACAAATGGGAGCAGTAGATTACATTACTAAACCAATTCAAGTTGAAGAAGTTCTAGCCCGTGTTAATGTTCACTTAGCACTTAGGAATGCTCAAGAAAAATTGCTCCAAGAAGTAACAGAACGCAGACAAGCAGAAATTGAACTCCAGAAAATACTCCAAGAATTACAACAAGCACAAACCCAGCTTATCCAGAGTGAGAAGATGTCTAGCCTGGGTGAATTGGTAGCAGGTGTGGCCCATGAAATTAACAACCCAGTTAATTTTATCTATGGCAACCTCACCTATGCTCAAGAATATATTCATAACTTACTTAGAATAGTACAAGTTTATCAACAGTATTACCCCAATCCTGTTTCTGAGGTTCAGGCAGAAATAGAAGCAAACGATTTGAATTTTCTCATTGAGGACTTACCCAAATTACTCGACTCAATGAAAATTGGAGCGAAACGGATTCGAGATATTGTTCTTTCTTTGCGAATTTTCTCTCGCTTAGACGAATCGGAAATTAAAGATGTTGATATTCATGAGGGTATTGATAGTACACTGATGATCCTGGGGCATAGGCTGAAGGGTAAGCCTGGTAACTCTGGAATTCAGGTCATTAAAGAATACGGCAGCCTGCCTCTAGTAGAGTGTTTTGCTGGGCAAATAAATCAGGTATTCATGAATATTATTAGTAATGCTATTGATGCTTTGGAAGAATCATTACGTAGTTGCCCATTATTAACTATCAATCAGAAAAATAATGAACATCCCACAATTCACATTCGTACTGAAGCAACAGATAATCAAGTTCTAATTCGCATTGCTGATAATGGACCAGGAATACCAAAAGAGCTTCAAAAAAAGATATTTGATCCCTTTTTTACAACTAAACCAATTGGTGTAGGAACTGGAATGGGATTGGCAATCAGTTATCAGATTGTTAAAGAAAAACATGGTGGTTCATTACAATGCGTCTCTTGTCCAGAAGGTGGCACTGAATTTATAATTTCGATTCCCCAAAATTTAGATTTTTCATAAAATTCCAGTTCTGATTTTAGTTTATTCCATCAAAATCAAGCGTAGGGAATCTAAACGCACATACCAAGGAAAAGGCTGGTCTTTCATGGTTGCCCATTTTTCTTTGAAGACTTCTGCTTGTAAATGATAATCATGAGGGCTAGTAGCAGGAGAATGCAGTTTTAAAAACAAAGTTATCCGGTGGGGTGTTTCACTAGTTCTGACTAACCAACAGGAAAATGTATTTTCTTGGTTGGAGTCTGTGGTAAAGGTGATTTGATGGGCACGAATACCGACGTGAGATAATTCCTGAGGAATGGGTTCCAGAACTTGGAGGCTACAGCCCCAATCAATCGCTTCTATTTGTGATGCTTGCAAAAGCACTGCACGGGAAAAGTTTTTGCAACCAGTGATTTGAGCAACACTTACAGTTACAGGATGCTCGAAAATATCGTATTTGGAATCATGTTGAACTGCTCTACCATGTTCTAATACCAACAAATTAGGACAAATCCGGTAAGCTTCTTCCATATTATGGGTGACAAACAAAGCTACACCTTGGTAATTAGCTAGAGTTTCTGTCATTTGCTGTTCTAGTTGACTCCGCAGGTGGGTATCGAGTGCAGAGAAAGGTTCATCTAAAAGCAATGCTTCCGGCTGACTAGCTAACGCCCTTGCTAAAGCTACTCTTTGCTGCTGTCCGCCAGAAAGTTGGTGCGGATAGCGTTCACTCAATCCCTGTAACTGCATCGCTAATAATTGCTCTTCAACCTGTATGCGGATACTGCCGTTAGATAGTCCCTTGGGTAAACCAAAAGCGATATTTTCACCCACAGTCATGTGTGGGAACAAAGCATAATTCTGCACTAAAAAACCGATGCGGCGATCGCGGCTAGGCAGATTAATTCCTTGTTCTGAATCAAACAGTACTCTACCATTTAAAACTATGCGTCCTCTGGTCGGTGTTTCTATCCCAGCAATACAACGCAGAATCATGCTTTTACCTGCACCAGATCTCCCCAACAATCCCAAGGGTTGCCGATCAGTATTAAAGGTAACTTTGAGATGAAAACTCGGCAGTCGTTTTTCAATATCTACAAATAGCCCTACTGAAGAGGATGGTGTATATAACAAAGATAATTCACTCCCCTGTCCCCCTTGTCCTCTTGTCCCCTTGTCCTTTAGCCTCCCAATCCCCCTAACTTCCTGCCAGAAATTGACTGCAATAATTCCCGATAGAGAAATTACCATAATTGCGATCGCCCAAAACCAGGCCTCTTCCATTGCACCTGCTTCTACGGCAAAGTAAATCGCCATTGGGATCGTCTGGGTTTGCCCAGGAATGTTACCAGCCAACATCAAGGTTGCACCAAATTCTCCCAAAGCCCTTGCAAAAGCCAAAGTTGTGGCGGCGATAATTCCTGGCAGTGCTAAGGGTAAACTGATGCGCCAAAAGATATTATTCTCTGTAGCACCCAAAGTTTTCGCTACTCGCAGCAGATTTCTATCAATCTGTTCAAAGGCTCCTAATGCAGTTTTATACATTAAGGGAAAAGATACAACTGTAGCTGCGATCGCTGCACCATACCAAGTAAAAACTATTGTGAAGTCAAACTGCTGCATAAGTTTCCCTACAGGGCCATTTTTGCCAAAAAACAGCAGTAACAAAAAGCCGACAACTGTAGGAGGCAAAATTAAAGGCGCAATAAATATACCCTCAATTAATGATTTACCTTTGCCGCGATATTCCAACATCCAATAGGCAGCAGCAATACCTAAAAAGAAAGTAATGAATGTTGCTAACAAAGAAGTTTTCAGTGATATCCACAGAGGAGATAAATCCTGGGGCATAGCTTTTTATGGAGAATTTCAGTAGAAGGTAGAGTTGTCAGTTGGGCAATACTCACCATAATTCTTCGTCTAACTTTTAAGGCTTAAAAAAGTACTAAAGTAATTAATACATAGCCGTCAAAAATTATCTTTTTTTAACTTCCAGCTAGGCTAAAACCCTGTTTTTCAAATACATTTTTGGCTGCATTTCCAGATAAAAATTGCACAAAATTTTTCGCAGCATCAAGATGCTTACTGCTTTTGAGTACAGCAATGGGATAAACAATGGGGGAATGGCTATTTTCAGGTGCAGTTGCTACAACTTTTGCTTTTTGAGTGCTTTTCGTGTCTGAAAGGTAGACTATCCCAGCATCAGCATTACCAGACTCTACATAATTAAGGGCTTGACGAACGTCTTTGGCATAAACTGATTTGCTTTTGATTTGGTCGGCAATTTTTAAGGAAGTGAGAACTTGTTGGGCATATTGTCCCGCCGGTACACTCTTGGGTTCACCCAAAGCAATTTTCTTAATGCGTGAGGAAGTTAAATCTTTGAAATCAGTTACATCATTAGAACTTTGAGGCACAATTAACACTAATTTATTTTTTAATAAGTCCTTGCGGGTGCCATCAACTAATAAACCTTTTTGATTTAAGGCATCTATTTGCTTATTTGCTGCTGAAATGAAAATGTCAACTCCTGCACCTTGTTCAATCTGTTGTTGCAAAGCACCTGATGAACCAAAGTTATAGGTGAGTTTTACCGTTGGCTGCTCTTTGCTGTAAAGAGGCTTGATTTCGTTCATTGCATCTTTTAAGCTAGCGGCGGCTGATACCGTCAAACTTACCGCTTGGGCTTTTGGATTAGCAATTGAGGTAGGGTTAGGTGTACTCGTCTGATTGCAGGCAATGAATAGTACCAACGAGGCTAGCACCCAACTTACAAAAGCCAAGATACGTTTACTATGCATTTACAGTATCTCAAGGTTTTTTAATTTATTAGTTCATAATCTACCAACTAAAAGTTCCAAAAAGTTGGTAAAGCCCAATAAATTACTGAATAATCAAGAAATCCTCACAGCAGGATATTAAACCCAAACACTTACAAAATAAGCTTCTGGGCAATATTTATAATTCACCTTACCTATTTTAAAGTGCGATCGCTTCTGGATTTTTGGGAAAAGCGATCGCTCTTTGTACACTTAGAGCGTGCAAGTTCATCTCAATCAAACAAGCTGTTCTAAACCGGGATGATCTTTTGTTCCTTCAAATAGCTCATTAACTTTACAATCTCCTCGCCGCTGTCGAGGTGCATCTCGTGAAAACCAAAGCGCCGCGCCTTATTCACGTCGAAGAAAGCGTCATTCTCGACGTTGAAGATGAAGTCGCCAAACGGCCAGTTAGCAAGGTCTTTCAGTGAATTCGGTGCAAGTCCATATTTTTGCACCATCTCGAACCAGATTGGTTCCTTATCCTGCATCGCCTCAGTCAGTGAGAAGGTCTGCGGATCGGCGCATTTGATGCCAAAGGATTCGGCAATCTGTGGGAAGACTTGGCTCCAGCGAAACACGTCGCCATTGGTGATGTTGAAGATCTCGCCATAGCACGCTTCGTTCAACGCTGCCCATTCCATCGCTTTCGCTAGCAAGGTTGCGTCAGTGCCATTGGCGAGAATCTGGTAGGCTTTAGGGCTAGCGGGATAGCGCAACGGCACGCCTAGCTCCTTGCACAGGCTCGCATAGACGGCAATCAAGTTGCTGAGATTCATCGGGTTGCCAACTGCAAACCCAAAGATGATGTCAGGTCGCAGCGCCGTCCATCCCCAACGCTTGCCCTTGGCTGCATCGCGCAGGTAATCTTCTTGGTCGTAATAGAAGTTGGGAGGGAAATGGCGTGGGTCGGTTTCCTTCGCTGGCGTTTTGTACAGTCCGAAATGCGCACCATAAGCCTTGCCGCCCTGGATGAATGTGATATGGCGGAAGCCGTCTGCTGCCTTTTCCACCGCTTCGACAATATTACGCAGCATACCAACATTATATTTCGATAGATCGGCGGCAGTTTTATATTCTTGATAGGCAGCATAAAAAATATGTGTGATGTCCTTGAGCCAGTCGTGTTTCTTGGCGATCGCATCTGGATCAAGCAAATCGATAGATTGGAAATCTGCGCGCGTTTCAAAACCAGGAGCGCGGCGGGAAATAGCCTTGATTCGCCATGTTTCCCTGCCCTCAAGGTAATGGATCAAATTGCGCCCAATAATGCCTTGTCCACCCAGTACCAGCGCTGTGTTCTTCGCTGTCATGTATCTGCTCCTTTTGTGGATTGCTGCGGCAAATGTAAAGCTTGGTATTCGCTAATCCCAGTCTGGTGAAAACTGTTACCAGCTTATACTATTTTTAATTTTAGATTTTGGTACGTGCTGATTTGACATATGGATTCTATTTCAGGCAAAGTAGCACTTGTGACTGGGGCAAATCGCGGGATTGGGCGAGCAATTGCTCAAGCTTTGGCTCAAGTTGGGGCTAACGTCGCAATTAACTATCGCAATGGTGAGCACGAAGCGAATAGCCTATGCGAACAAATTGAACAATTCGGCGGTCGCTCAATTGCCGTGCAAGCGGATGTCTCAAACTCGGCTGATGTCGATCGCCTTGTGGAAACAATTGAGCAAAGTTTGGGAACAGTGGCGATTCTCGTCAACAACGCAGGTATTGCACGTCCTCAACCATTAGAGGCGATCGGCGTTGCCGACTGGGATGAATTAATTAACGTGAACCTTAAATCTGCTTTTTTGGTCACTCAGGCAGTTTTACCGCCTATGCGACAGCAGCAATGGGGCCGAATTATCAATTTGTCTTCGGTTGCGGCTCAAGTAGGTGGGGTGATTGGTCCGCACTATGCCGCTTCCAAAGCTGGTCTTTTGGGGCTAACGCACGCTTATGCTTCTATTTTGGCGAAAGAAGGAATTACAGTGAACGCGATCGCTCCTGCACTGATTGCTACAGACATGATCTCCGATAATCCTCGTATCCGTCCTGACCTAATTCCAGTCGGTCGATTTGGGGAGGTCGAAGAAGTGGCAGACGTGGCAGTGATGCTTGCCCGAAATGCTTACATCACAGGGCAAACAATAAACGTCAATGGTGGTTGGTACATGAGTTGAGGCATCATTGGGTTTCAAATCAGCATCATCCGCATAACGTTATTAATATCGCGGCAATCATTACTAACATCACGGCTAGCGGCTGATGTCTCATTGGTGATTCTTCTACTATTCTTTTAGGCGTAGTTCATCTCAAATGTGTCCAGAACCACTGGTGTTGAGACTAACACAAGGAGAAAAAACTTATGGGACTTTTTGATCAAATTCTCGGTGCCGTTGCTAATCCCAATCAACAAGGCAGTTTAGGGCAATTGGGAAGTATTATTAGCACTGTAGATCAGTTGAGTAATCGCACTGGTGTAGACCCTTCTACTATCCAATCGGTGTTGTCAGTTGTGGGTAGTCAAGTGCGATCGTCTTTACAACAAAAGCAAGCCACACAGGGCAATGAAGAAGTGCAATCTATAGTCAATCAATTTGCAGGTACTTCTCCTAACTCTCAAGCTGTTGATTCAGTATTTGGTGGTGGTATTCAACAAGTGGCTGAGGTTGTTGCTCAGCGGACTGGCTTGGATACTGGTATGATTCAACAATTACTACCTTTCGTAGTGCCTGTGGTACTGAATTTCTTACAGTCTGGTGCGAATGCACAAAATCCCCAATCAGGCGGAAATCCAGTACTTAACTCATTCCTGGATGCAGACAATGATGGCGATGTTGATATCTCTGACGCCATTCAACTGGCTAGTCGTCATATCGGACGGTAGTCAAATCGGGTTTTCTTGCCAGGATTAAAAAAAGAAGAAACAGGAAAGTAGGAAGACGGGGAGGACAAGGGGGATTTAGTGAAGAAATTCCTCCCTGGTTTTCCTTGTACCCTTGGGGAAGGCTTCGCCTAGGCAATGAAAAGTGTTCAAACGGACTTGATATGACGCACAAATTTTTCACACCCGAAACAGTGAAAGTGCGTAGACGCGTAGCGGCTTGTCGTGAAACATCGCAATTCAGAGTTCTGCGCCGCAATCACAAGCTAGTCCTCAGTATCATACCGTAAGAATTTCCGCAGTAGGGAATGGGAGGACAAGAGAGACAAATTACCAATGACAAAGAACAAATGACTAATGCCCAATTTAACCATTCTCATCCAAGATTGTGCCTTCCAAATTAGCTTTATCTAGATTTGCACCGCTTAAATTGGCTTGGTTCAAGTCCGCTTGAGCAAGATTCGCCTGAGTCAAGTCAGCTACAGTTAAGTCTGCACCACTTAAATCAGCCCCATCTAAATTTGCAGCTACCAAAGTTGCTTCATGCAATTCTGCTTCGCTGAGGTTAGCTTCAATCAGCTTGGCGACAGTTAAATCAGCCTGACTCAAATTTGCTCCATCCAAAACTGCACCATCTAAAATGGCTCCATCTAAGATGGCTCCAGTGAGATTACTACCAGTGAGATCGGCATTGCTTAAATCTGCTCCGTTCAGATCTGCCTCAATCAAACTAGTTTTGGTTAAATTAGCATGGCTGAGCTTAGCACCATCTAAAATCGCTCTATTTAAAATTGCTCCACTGAGATTGGCTTCTCTCAAATTTGCTTCGCTGAGGTTAACACCAGTAAAGTCTCTTGTGCCTGCGGCATAGTTTTTTAGAAGTTCATCTGGCTTCATAGATTATGCTCCGCTAGTTTTTATTGCTTTTCGAGTCACGGCAATCTATTACCCAGCATTGGCAACAGAAGATTTCAAAGTATATTTAAGCTATGTTATCTATGTTGTATTTTTTCTGTTACTAGCTAAAGTTATTAATTAATTTCATACCTAAGATAGTAGGCGTTGTTGATATCGCTAAACCCAAATGCGGCTACACTTCATTAAGATGCTTTTAGGCAAAATAGTGAAACTATCTAATCATCAAAAGTTAGTAAAAGTCCAAATCAATAACGTAAATTCCCCAAAAACAGTCGCGATCGCTAGTAATTAACAGTCCTGCAATACCCAAAGTATTAAAAATTACAGCAATTATGGACTCAAAAAGCAAAATATTAAGCGACCATTTGAAGCTACCATTCCTTTTAGTAGCAAAATCTTTGAAATGTTTGCTTTGTTGTTGAACTTGACCTCAGCGAACTCTCCAAAGCAGTTATACCTTGGGAGAATCTTTGACATCATTAGCGATCGCGCCAATTAAATTCAACTTGCTCAAAATGTCTCTAGCTTGAATTAGTTCAGTTTGAGTAATCTGACCCATACGCCCTACCAACACAATCCCATTACATAAGGATGCCACGATTCTGGCATCAACTGTGTCCAAAATTGCCGGAGCATCTATTAGCACTAAATCGTAGGTTTGCTCAAACACCTCAATTAGCTCTTTCATCCGTGCCGAACTGAGTAGCTTGACTGTATCTTCTGGTGTAGGGCCAGCAGTTAACACGTCAATGTCTGGATGAATAGGTTGAATGTAATCTGCAACCGGGGTATTAGTTTCATCGACTAATAACAGAGATAAACCCCAGTCGTTGGAAAGTTCAAGGATGTTGTGCAGGCTAGGATGCTGCAAATTGGCATCAATCACTAGTACCCGGCGATGCATGTGAGCCGCGCTAGCCGCAAGTCCCAAAGTAATGGTAGTTTTTCCTTCACTTGCTAGTGTTGAAGTCAACATTAGCGATTTAAAAGGCAGAGGATACTTTAATATTTGAATGTTTTGGTAGACCATATCTAAATTTTCGTGATATGGCAACCTGGGGCTAGTTTCTACTCCTAAAGGACTTATTTTTTGCTGCTTATTCCAAGAAAGCCGAGAAAGGCGCTTCTTCAGACCACGTTCGGCAATATTTGGCACTGTTCCCAGTAATCGCAGGTTTGTCAGCCTTTGTAATTGTCGTGGCGAATAGATAACATCATGAAATAGTTCCCAAATCAAGGCTGCCACAATACCTAAAATCGGGCCAATAATTAATCCCCCAGCTAACAAGAATAATCTGCCACTACCTATATAGGTTCCCCGATCTGGTTCTTCTAATACTTGCCAATCAAATCCTCCCTGAGCAATTTTTAGCCCTAAAGACTGTTGCGCTTGGAGCAGTTGTTCCAGGGTTTTACGATTTGTTTCCACCTGTGGCAACAGACGATTGTACTCGGCTATGAGGCGAGGATATTTATTAAGTTCAGAGCGGAGTCGCTGTTCGGACTCAACTAAACTCTTTTCATTCGCAAGTAGCCCTAGGGAAGTTGTTTGTACTTCAATTACCTCTTCTACCAGTTTCAAGTCGACACCTACCATCTGCCCTTGGGTCAATAGCGGTTGCCGGGGATTTGGTGTAACTGTAATTTTATCTCCTAAAGATCTTCCTACCTCTTGCCGGAGTAGCGCCACTTGACTCTGGCGTTGCTGCTTGAGATTTTGGATTACTGGAGAATTATCTGTATACCGTAGCCGCTGCTGAGCCAGCTCTAGTTCAGTCTTTTGAATCTCATTCAGTAGCGTTTGGTAGCGTGTTGACTGACTCAAACGAGAAGAAACTATGGCGTTTTGGGATGAAGACGCCATTTTTTGCTCTAAGTTTGCTTGGCGAGCTCGTATATCTTGAAGTTGGGCGCGAGTAGTTTGTAACTGTTTTTGAATATCCGCCAAAGATTCTAGCAGAATTTTGCTTTGTACTTCTGGATCGAGTAAATTATGCTTGCTGCGGAATTCTTCTAAATTTTTTTCAGATTGGCTGACTTCTTTTTTGATTTCGGGTAAGCGAGCATTAACGAAAGAAAGTCCTTTATGTAAACGCTCGTTTTGTTGTTCTATGTTGTAGTTTTGATAAACAGTTTGTAGTGCTTGCAGTACCTTTTGTGCTTTAACTGGATCTTTATCTTTGAATGAAACCTCAAATACTTGGCTGGGTACTTTATTAATCCCCGTTCCACCTTCTATCTGCGTTACATCTAAAGGTGATTTTTGTCCCTTTTCTTTTTTTCCTTTGATATCTTCTAAACTAATATTTGGATAATTAGGACGCAGCACATCTACAGCTTTCTGGATTAACTTAGAACTCAGCATTAGTTTTAACTGAGCTGTATAGTCCACAACTTGAAAGTTAGGATCTGTAAAATCGCTGTCTGCACCTCCTTGAACATTATTTGAGCGTACTCCTTCATATAAGTTAGAACTTACCAGTATCTGCATCGAGCTTTGGTAAGTCGGTTTGGCAAAGATAGCCAACAGGGTTGCAACTGACATCACTGCACAGGAAATACCCAATATAAGATAACGTCTGTGAAACAGAATTGTAGTGAGTTGTTTGATGTCAACCGCGTTTTGTGGAGAGTTATTGAGCATTTGCCCTTGATTTAGACTAGTGTTAGTCACTATAAAATCCTCTAATCTTGAAATAATAAATCAGGAAGATTTTAAAAAAATCTTTTTGAGGTGAATTTTGATTAAACTATAGACGCCATTTTAGTCTAAAGGATTCCTCACGCAAAGAAATAAACAATTTTCAATGATTACACTGAGACTAATTATAATTGATGTTTTATATCTAACTAAAATAAAAACAATTTGATAAATCTCTTTTGCTGTAATTGATACCAAACATTCTATGTAAAAATCTGCATAGCTTGGCTAAAATATTATCAAGCAAATAAAAAGCAATTAGCTGGTTTTTAGTAAACGAAAATAACTCTTGACAAGTAGATTTCTAATTTTGCTTTTCAGTCTAAATATTAGACTCAAATGAAACTGAGTTTGCTGTGTAAATTTATCAGCCTTTGTATCTCGAATCATAAATTGTGGATGTTTAATAGGAAATTCCATTGCTTGCGCAGGATGATTGGCAAAGGGGCTGTAAATATCTTTCGTATTGTGAGCTTCGGTACTAAAGCCAATGTTAGAAACTAAGTTAATATTTGGCAGAATAGTTAAACCATTTTGTAGCCAAGATGTCAAAGTCCAGGGATAATCCCAAGTATCAATGTTGCCTTGATAGCAAGTTTGAAATATTTTTGTCCAGTAGCGAACAGCGGTTGAATCATCAAGTATATCTTGTAGCCAGTTACCATCTCTAATAGCTATCCAATGCTTCATTTCTAAATCATACTGTTGCCATGCTCTTCGCCAAGTTGCCCATCCCCAAATTAGTGGATAGCGAGAAAAGTAATAGCTATCTTCGGTACGTCGGCGACCAAACTGAAAATTATTACCGGAGATTGTCATGATGCGTTGGTCGTGGCGATACTTATCTAATAATTCCTCACAATATTTAAAAAATGTCGGATGTGGTAAACAATCATCTTCTAAAATAATTGCTTCTTCTACTTGCTGAAATACCCAGTTTAGTCCTGTTGCTATACGTATCTTAGTTCCTAAATTTTTATCAGAGTAGTTTTTTAATACTTTGCAATCCCAATCAAGTTGTTCAATAATTTTTCGAGTAGCAATACACTTGTGTACATCATCAGGGCGATGCGGACGAGGCCCATCAGCAATGACTAAGAGTTTGGGAGGTTGAATCTGACGAATGACCTCAAACACTTTTGCAGTGGTGTCTGGTTTATTAAAGATGATAAAAACAACAGCAGTTTTCATAATTTATGTTGTCACATAAAATACTTGTAGGATGAGCATTGCCTACCCTACTTGTAAACAATGAATTAACTGAAAAATTGCAGTTTTTTTTTGACTTGACTTTTAAGCTGGGATATCAGACTAAAACGAAACTGAGTTTGCTGTGTAAATTTGTCAGCCTGTGCATCACGAATTATAAACTGGGGATGTTTAATAGGAAATTCCATTGCTTGAGTTGGATGATTAGCAAAGGGGCTGTAAATATCTTTTGTATTGTGAGCTTCGGTACTAAAGCCAATGTTAGAAACTAAGTTAATATTTGGCAGAATAGTTAAACCATTTTGTAGCCAAGATGTCAAAGTCCAGGAAAAAGCCCAGGAATCAATATTGCCTAGATAACAATTTTGAAAAATTCTATGCCAGTAGCGAACAGCGGTTGAATCATCAAGTATATCTTGTAGCCAATTACCATCTCTAATAGCTATCCAATGCTTCATTTCTAAATCATACTGTTGCCATGCTCTTCGCCAAGTTGCCCATCCCCAAATTAGTGGATAGCGAGAAAAGTAATAGCTATCTTCGGTACGTCGGCGACCAAACTGAAAATTATTACCGGAGATTGTCATGATGCGTTGGTCGTGGCGATACTTATCTAATAATTCCTCACAATAGTCAAAAAATGTCGGATGCGGTAAACAATCATCTTCTAAAATAATTGCTTCTTCTACTTGCTGAAATACCCAATCAAGACCAGTTGCTATCCGCTGTTTACAGCCAAGATTGATATGAGAAGATTTTATAATTACTTGACAATTCCAATCAATTCTCTCCAAAATTTTATTGGCAGCAGCACACTTTTCGATATCTTCTGGATGGTGTGAACGAGGCCCATCAGCAATCACTAAAAGTTTGGGAGGTTTAACCTGACGAATTACCTCAAACACTTTTGCCGTAGTAGCTGGTTTATTAAAGATGATTAAGGCAACAGCCGTGTTCATAACTACATTTTCAAATCTATTTGATTCATGAGAACATGAGATTTTTTGAAATATGAGTTAAAAATATAGCAATCCGATTTGATTACTGAACTTAAACGTAGAGGTATAGGAGATAAAAAGTAGTTTTGAAGTTCCGCAGCAGCTTAATTGAATTTTCAATTAGAGCTAATTTGGCCTAACTGATACTGCATTTGGTGATATTGCCAGAATTTGCCACGCTGTTGCAAAAGTTCTTGGTATCCTCCCTGTTCTACGATGTGCCCTTGTTCTAGTACGATAATTTTGTCTGCTCTAAAAATAGTAGATAGCCGATGGGCGATCGCAATTACTGTTCTACCCACCGCTAGCTTTTCCAGTGAATCCTGAATCAAGCGTTCGGAAACGGAATCGAGGGCGCTGGTGGCTTCATCAAGAATCAAAATTTCTGGGTTGCGTAACAGGGCGCGGGCTATAGCAATGCGTTGGCGTTGTCCCCCAGATAAACGAACTCCGCGATCGCCTAGTTTTGTATTAAATCCTTGCGGTAACTCTAAAATAAATTCCAGCGCATTCGCCTGTATAGCAGCTTTCTCAATTTCTGCATCGTCCACTCCTTCTAAGCCATAGGCAATATTGTTGTGTACGGTTGTATTGAAAATAAACGTATCTTGACTGACTACCGCCATGCGCGATCGCAGTGATTTTAGCCGGAATTGCCGCAAGTCCATACCATCAACTAAAATCTTGCCTGCTGTCGGATCGTAAAAGCGCATCAGCAAGTCTGCTAGGGTAGTCTTACCTGAACCAGAAGCCCCCACCAATGCTACCATCTGATTGCGTTCGATGCTCAGCGTGATATCCTCTAATACTAACTTGCGATCGTCGTAGCTAAAATATACACATATAAATTCGAGCGATCGCTTTAATCCAGAAAACTCTAATTCCCCATTTTCCAGGTAAGTTTTATTATCAGTTCTTAACAGTTCTTGGACATTTTTTGTTGAACCGTAATAAGTAGCAATTAAGCCCCAAGAACTGTTCATATGGGCAATAATCGGTAACAGGCGAAACAGGGCAAACAGAAAAGCTAGCAACAAGACTACATGCAGTTTACCACTAGCTACGAGGGTAGTGACTGCCACTAGAATCATCGCAATTAAAATCGTTGTTGCAATCGCCTCAATTAATGGTTGAACAACTCCACTAATTGAATTCATTTTCATCCAAGCTTTGAAAACCTTCCCTGCGACTTTATAAAAACGTCTACGTTCAAAATCTTGAGTCCAGAATGCTTGTACAGTGCGCACGCCCCCAACATATTCTACAGCCGTAGATGCTAACTCACTGGCAGCAGTTGTCATTTCTACGCTAGCTGCGCGAACTCGCCGGATTAAATTTGACGCTCCTGCTGCTAGTAAGCTAAATAGAATGACTGTGGCTAAGGTCAATTGCCAAGAAATTACAAACATGGCAATAGTATATGCCAAAATAATGCAGCTTTTGCTAACAAAATTGATCGCTTCATTTAAAGCGTAGCTAATTTCACTCACTTCAGTTGAAAATGTGTGAAATAGTTCTCCAGAACGCTTTTGTGTGTAGTAACTTAAGCTGAGATTTTGAAACTGCTCAAAAATCTGTTTTCGCAGACTATCTATTAAACTTACTTCACAGTATTTTGCGCAATAACGTCCCAAGTAAGTAAAGATAGCACGCGCCCAAACGTTGATTAAAATCAACCCGGATATGCGATATATTCGCTCAGATACAGTAGCATTTGTCCCTAAAATCCAAATATCTAACCAACCGATACCAGTTTGTAGCGGTGGCTGGTTAGTATTGGTTAAACATTGTAATAAAAATGCCACCAAACCAATCCCAGTTGCCTCTAGAAACGCTCCTATCAAGGTGAGTACTACCGCTATAGTGGCAATTCCTTTCAATGGCTGAAACAATTTGATAATTAGATAGTTTTCCTGCCAAAATTTGGTTTTTAAGAGGATTCTGTGGATAAGTTTAGGCAGCACAATTTGCATAAATAATTTTAGGTTGCTGGTAGTACTGATTAAATCGGTCGCCTGATAGAAACAATATTTTTTTGCAACCTTCGAGGTATGACTGAGGTTAGTAACCGCAGAGAATTTTTTACTTTAGAATTCATCTCTAGCAGCCAGAGTACTAACTGCCATCTTTTTTGATAAGGTCTATATTTAGCAAAAAACTTCAAGGCTGAAACTATATGTACTAGCCGCAGGTAGTTAAATAGTGAACTGGTACTCGAGCGTTGATAAAGATGTAGTGCAGATGCTTCGGGTTGAAATAAAACTCTATAACCGTTTTGCCAAGCATCCAAACATAAACTTACATCTTCAAAGTATAAGAAAAAACGTTCATCAAATAAACCATACCGTGCAATGTACTCTCCTGATACCATCATAAAAGCTCCTATTGCCCAGTTGACCTCAACCGCTTTTTGAGGAGGAGGCATCTGATCGTAGTAGTAGTCAAAGGGATGTAATAAAGTTTGCAGCGTTTCACCTAATAACTGCTTGAGCAATAAGTAACTAAAGGTAGGAAATCTACGGATTGAAGGTTGTACTGAACGATCAAGATAAACTAGCTTGGGGCAAACGATCGCAATATCTCGATCTGAATTTAATGTGGTTGCTAACTTGGTAATTACCTCAGCCTTAAATGTGACATCTGGATTTACCAATACATACATTCTGCTGGGTGAAGCTGCAACTGCTCGATTATTACCTGTAGCGAAGCCCAAGTTTTGCTTACCTTTAATTCCAATAAACGTGTGGGGATATTTTCTGGTAAATTCATCAAGAATTTGAGGGCAAGTATCAATAGAGGCATTGTCATAAACTACAATTCTGCCTGTACGTGGATAGTATTGGTGAATTACAGTCAAGCATGACTCGATTGCACCTCTTAAAGTCTGAGCCGAGTTCCACGAAACAATAATAAAAGAAAGCTCGTTGATCAATGTCATTTATCTACACACCTTAATAAACACTCCTTTGTGTGTAAAGGCGATGACGCTGCCTTCTGCATCCAATTAACTAAATTTTGGATAAATTGATACCGACAATAATTTACGGTTTTACCTCCACGAAGTTAATTTGGAAACATCTTGGCAGTAAAATACAACGTTTAATTACTGAATTATTTTCTACCTATATATAGCTATATAGATAGCAATCCATGCTACACACTTAGGATATTCAAGCAACTTTGTCAACTAGTTATGTTAGATAATCACAATTTTCCTCATCGAAGTATTAATTTTATTCAACTGAGAATATCGAGATTAGAATAAAAGTCTTTACAGAGTCAACTCTTTCTACTGAATTTTACTATCTTCTCACTAATTTACTACTTTACAACCTCAGTAAAATCATATTTTTTTATACATTTTTTTGGTGATGATATTGTAGAAAATCCTGTTGACTAGCCGAAAAACTTCAGATCTAACTGTTAACATTAAATATTTTTATGTATTTTATTTTACAAAAAAATATTTATCTATCTAAATTTTTAGCCCACAAAGTAATACCAATCTAAAAAATAATTGCAACGACTGAATTCAGCAAACCCAGGCGCAGAAGGCGATTCCAAATCTCAAATCTCAAATTTAAAATCCAAACTTGTATAAGTAAAATCCAGCTTTTTGAGAAAATACACATAAGTACCCAGTTAATAAGTTAACTTTCCTGTATAATCAAAGTTATAATTCCGTAGGGAATTTATTTAGCAAGTAAAAAGAGTAGATTTAAAAAATTGCTTGCTGGAAGTTATATACCAATGAGGCTTGATTAATATACCTAAGGATCTCTGCGGTAATATAGCTAGAATTTTGAGTCAAGTTGTGTTAGATCAAGCAATGGAGTTAGTGAGATGCTCATTAATTGTTTTTATGTTTACTTTGAAGAAGCTATAGGTATTACTAATCATTTGTAAACAGTGGAAAGATATCTGCTGAGGCTGTTGAACATGTTTAAAATACTACAGAATATATAACCTTGCTTTACTAAGTCCAAATAGATTCTTTATTCCTTATGATAAGTATGAAATTAAGCAAGGTACACAGTATTTTAGCTAGCTTTGATTCAACTGATGCAGATATTCGGACGTCTATCCACCTGTGATTGGGATAGCAAAGTCTATGCAATTATCAGTTTTAGCAGATAGCCTTGTAAATGACCTGTATACATAGGTGATAAAAATATTACTGTGCAAAATATGGCTGATTCACACAAGTCAACATCTGCGACTGCTACACCTGACTTGGATAAGCAGTTATTTGGTAAGAACAAATTTTTAGCACAGGTGAATTGGGATTATCAAGCTACTAGCTTTAAAGAATACGCTACTCAATCTAGTGTCGGAAATACCAGCCTCGGCTACAAAGTCAAACTTCGTCAAGGACAACTGCTAGTCAGACAGGCTGATAAAATAGAAGAAATTCATCTGCTGTCGTATCGCAATGAGCAATTTTTGGCTGAGTGGTTGCAATACTCTCCAGCTGGTTTGGTACGTATAGATACAGCTTTTGGCGAGTTAAAGCTAAAAACTTGGGCAAACCTATGTAACCGTTTTGGGAAAAGAATATTCTTGCGGATACCACGATACCGACAACTACCTGAATACTTTAGCCCAATTCGCTGGTGCTTAAAGCGATCGCTTGACTGGGCGATCGCAGCGAGTTTATTAATTATACTGAGTCCGCTTTTTATCGTGCTGGCTGCCCTAATTCGCATCAGTTCAGCAGAACCAGTAATAACTAAGCAATGGTGCGTAGGCAAACGAGGCCAACTATTTTACCTTTACAACTTTCGCACTACAACCTGGGGGAGTTGGATGCTGAAATACAACTTAGATAAATTACCCCAGTTATTCAATGTCCTTCAAGGCAACATGAGTTTTGTGGGACGATACCGTCAGACTTTGTACGACGCTATCAATATTAGCCCACAACAGCAGTTATTAAATGCTTTGCCAGGTATTACAGGAGTATGGCAAGTAAAAAAACAATTTGGCTTATCGCTAGCAGATAAATTTAATGCAGAACAGCAGTACTTAAAACATTGGTCTTTGTGGCAAGATTTTAAAATTTTCTTAATCACAATTACCCAGCTATTTTGCCGGAAAGCCAACTCTTAATTACACCTCTGCGTCTCAGCGTGATAAAAAATTCTTTAAACTCACTAGAGTTTTTGCATCTCCTCAATACATTAGCCAGATGAAACTTATCAATGTAGTTCCAAGAGTTCTCCAAAACTTAGACAATCACCAATTTGGTAAATGTAATATCTGTGGTAAAAACACTGCTTTTCTTTGTATTGATGTTCAATCGATTCGCAATAATATGTATTGCCCCTTTTGCCGCAGTTCATCACGTAAAAGACACGTGGCTAAAATCATTATTCATGAAGTTATTAAAACTGTCTCTACAATAGCCGAGATTCCCCAAACACAAGCATTGAGTATTTATAATGCCGATATCGATGATGCATTTTATCAAGTATTACATCAACGCAACTTATATATCTGTTCTACATTTTCTCCTGAATTTAAACCTGGCTCAGAAATGCGTCCAAGAGTATTTTGCCAAGATTTAGAAAATTTGACTTTTGCAGATGAAACATTTGATATTGTCATTACCGAAGATATATTTGAACATGTCAGAAATCATCAACAGGGATTCAAGGAAGTACACCGCATTTTAAAACCGGGTAGTTATCATATTTTTACAGTTCCTTGTAACTTTGATAGAGAAACTATTGTTCGTGTTGATACTTCTGGGAAAGAAGATATTCATCTCCTACCGCCAGAATATCATGGAGACAAAATTCGCGGAAAGATTTTGGCATATCGAACATTTGGCATTGATATTTTTGATTTACTAAAAAATATCGGTTTTGTAACAAAAATAGATTTTTCTAATTATCTCGATAGGAAAAATGGCATATTTGATAGCTACGTTTTCTGCTCCAAAAAGGTGTAATTTAAATGAAATCTCTACTTCTTAGTACTTTTGATATCACTGGCGGCGCGGCGCGTGCAGCGTTTCGTCTTCACCAAGGACTAAGAAAAATAAATATAGATTCCCAAATGCTAGTACAGTATAAGACTAGCAGCGATCGCACAGTAATTGGTGCGCAAAACAAGCCAGAGAAATGGCTTAATCAGATGCGACCAACTTTAGATAACTTACCACTAAATTTGTATGCAAATGATACCATTGGGAAATTTTCTCCCCAATGGTTCCCTGATTTAATTCAATCTAAAATAAAACGACTATCTCTAGATATTATTAATATCCACTGGGCTTGCGGTTATCTACAAATTGAGACTGTTGCTAAGTTTACTCAGCCATTGGTTTGGACATTGCATGATATGTGGATGTTTACAGGTGGCTGCTATTATAGTTTGGATTGCGATCGCTACCTCAAATCCTGTGGTGCTTGTGTACAACTTCAAAGTCAAAAACAGCAGGATTTATCGCGGTGGATCTGGCAACGCAAAGCTAAAGCATGGAAGCAGATGAATTGTACAATTGTCACACCAAGTATTTGGTTGGCTGATTGTGCTAAAAAAAGTTCTCTGTTGCAAAACTTTCGTATTGAAGTTATCCCCAACGGCTTAGATATTCAAAGATACAAACCGATAGATAGAAAAATAGCAAGGGAATGGCTAAATCTCCCCCAAGATAAGCAACTACTAATATTTGGTGCCGCCTCAACCAATCATCCCAGAAAAGGTTTCCACTACTTATTATCGGCAATAGAAAGTTTACACAAAGCTGGATATCAAGACAAGATTGAATTAGTTGTTTTTGGTTCATCCCCACCCAACGAACAGAAAAATTTAGGCTTTAAGTTACATTACTTAGGCAACCTCAACGATGATATAACCTTGGCGCTAGTGTATGCAGCTGGAGATATTTTTGTCGCCCCATCCGTGCAAGATAACTTGCCAAATACTGTTATGGAAGCGCTAAGTTGCGGTACTCCCTGTGTCGCCTTCAACATTGGCGGAATGCCCGATATGATTGAACACCAGCAAAATGGCTACCTTGCTCAACCTTTTGAAGTAGAAAGCTTTGCACATGGCATTGCTTGGATTTTAGCAGATAGTGATCGCCTACAACGCCTCAGACAACGTGCCCGTGAAAAAGCCGAACAAGAATTCTCACAAGATTTGCAAGCACGACGCTACTCTCATTTGTTTAGTGAGATGCTTAGTAAGTAACACTTACAACGATACCAATATTCAACTCTGCATCTAAAATCAAATCCTAGAGAGGATATCTTGAATATCAACACCAACATAACCAAGACAGAAACCAACTATTTTTTCTACAGCTTAATTTTTTATAGCATAGTAGTTTTATATCTTATTCCCTATGAACTAAAACTGCCATACGCAAAAGTTTGTCTACCTTTACTGACAATTATTTTAATTCTCCAACTCTGTTATTACAGAAGTAAATTACTAATTGTTGATATTTTAGCTGTATGTCTTGTTCTAGTAGTAACGTTCTTGAATTTTTCTACATATCAGCTATTTCGATATAGTTTACCCATTTGTCTAATTGCCATCTGTTTTAGTGGTAGCCCTCAAATTCATATCAAACGCAGCTATTTAGTTGGCTTATGTTGGTGCGCTACTGTAGCGATGATTTACCAAATGATATTTTATAGACGTTTAGAGTTTGATGGTAGCCAAAGAATCGCTTTAAGTAATGGCGATCCTAATGTCTCCGGCTTATTTATGCTGATTTTCTTCTTTTTATGTATAAAAATTAAATTTAAACCAGGTATAATTTTAGCTTTGGTATCTACAGTTTTATTCGCCAGCCGTAATTATTTTATCAGTTTATGCATCTTCTTTATTTTAACTTCTTTAGAAAAACCATTATTTAGAATAGTCAATAAAATTAATATCTCTATTATCTTTATCCTAGGTAATCTATTTGGTTTGCTTGTAGGAGAGTTTTTTTTAAACAGAGTCGAAGTTGGATTTGCTTACGATACAAGTATAAATCGCTTATTTTCTTTCAACGACCAATCCAATTTATTTAGATTTGAAGCAAATCGGTTTTTAATTAATTCTTATGCTAACAATTTAGATTTAGCATTAAAAGGCTACGGTGAAAACTACGAATCTGTATTCAGACCAATTGGTGCGATTATCCATAACTCATTTTTAGAAGTAATGGCCTATACTGGTATTCCTCTGGGAATCCTTTACTTTTTCATCTTTTTAAGAATAGTTAGCGGCTACTGCACTCAAGAAAATTTTAAGTTTATTTTTTCCTATCTATTTTTCTGTTTATTCCTACACACTGGACTGCAAGGAATTGCTCCATTGCTTTTTATTAGTATTTTAGCCATGTCTATTGATAATGAGAAACAAAATAGAATAGCATTATTCAATAGGCTTGGATATTAAGATGAAAATCACTGTCATCACTCCCAGTTTTAATTCGGAAAGAACTATTGAAAAAACAATACTGAGCGTGATTTCTCAAAAAAATAATTCATCGATAGAATATATCATAATTGATGGCGGTTCTACAGATAGCACCTGTGAAATCATCAAAAGATATTTAAACCTAATAGATTTATTTATTTCTGAGCCTGACGCCGGACCTTATGATGCCATGAATAAAGGAGTTAGCCGTTCCACAGGAGACATTATCGGGATTATTAACTCTGATGATTGGTATTATGAAGGTACAATTAAAATAATAGAAACAGAATTTAGTAAAAAACCAGATATTGATATCATTTATGCACCTGTAGATAACTATTTCTCTGGAAAGTATATTGCTACCTTTCTTCCAGGTAATTTAAATAAATTACCAATTAGATTTACACTAAATCATCCTAGCTGCTTTATTAAAAAAACAGCTTATAACTTAGTAGGATTATATGACTTACAATATAAAATTACAGCAGATTATGATTTAATTTTGCGTTTATATTTGTCTAATCTCAAGTTTCATTTTGTTAATTCTCCTCTGGCTGCTTATTCGCTAAATGGAATGAGTTCCTCTACTAAACCTTGGGATAGAGCCAGATTAATTAGAGAATCTTGGTTAGTGAGTAACAAAGCATATTTACACTTGGGTAGAGAATTACAATCACAAAGGATACAAGCTTATATAATATGGATATTTCATGAGATATTTGCAATTCCAGCCAGATATTTTCTCAAACCACCCTTAGCAAGAAAAGCGAAAAAATTTATTAATAGATATATTAAAAGCCCTATTTCCGATGATTACGGTAAATGGTAGTTAATTTATGGCAAAAATTTTGTTTATCTGTGCTCATGCTCCTACAGAAATCTATCCTCAAGCTGGGCAAAAGATAGCATTGAGGCATCTTAAGAACTATATTAGTACTGGGGTAAATGTTGATGTTCTAGTTATTGCTAATCAAATAGAAATCACTACTGCTACAGACTTATTTTCGCTAGTTGGCATTAATGTTTATACTTATCCAATTAAAAGAATCAATAAAATTATAAGTTGTTTATCTCATTTTTATGTTCCCTTTAAGTTTGCTACTCGTTGGCAAAATGCAGTATTAGAAAAATTGCTAGAGTTGCTGCAAAACAATCACTATGATGTAATTCATTTTGAATATTCTCATGCAGCTGTTTACTTTGAATATGTAAAACAGCTAATTAGTTTACAGTCTACTAAAACTATAATTAGTATACATGATATTATTTTTCAATCTTTTTTAAGAAAAGCAGAGAATAATCTACTTTTTGGCATAGAAGCAGCCAGATTATTTTCTTATGAAAGAACCTTATACTATTCTGTCAATGAACTATGGGTACTATCTAAAAAAGACCGCGATATTTTGAACTCTCTATTTAGCATTCCTGAAGCAAAAATTTTTATTAAACCTCCCAAAATCAGTAGTTTTGTTTATCAAGTCCAGCGTCATCCAGCCAAAATTGAAAAAAAAAGTTTGCTATTTTGGGCAGCTATGAATAGGCCAGAAAATGAACAAGCCATTTTGATATTTATCAATAAATGTTTTAGACCTTTGCAGCAGCAAGATCCAAAATTTAAACTTTATATTGTTGGTGCTAGTCCCTCTAAAAAAGTTTTAGCATTAGCCAGCCAGCAGATTATGATCGCAGGTTTTGTAGAAAATCCTACTCCATATTTTGAGAAAGCGGAGGTAGGGATTGTACCTTTATTGCAAGGGGCTGGTATTAAGTTAAAAACTCTGGAAATGTTAGAGGCAGGTTTACCTGTAATTGCTACTACTGTAGGATCTGAAGGAGTAGACGCTATAGATAAGAATTTACTGGTAAATGATAACTTTGATGAATGGTTAAGTTTGCTAAGAAATTCTGAGTTATGGAAGCAAAATTGATAATCATGTACTTGTAGCAATCAGAATTTAAAGTAAGTGTAGGTGGGCAATGCCAACCCTACTTTTTAGAGAAAAATTTCAACTCAACATTCGCCTGGGAAATAGCTAAAATCAAATTGTTTACTTATTTACGCTTAAGTTGTGGCTACTGTATCTTGTCCCCGCTGCCATCAAGCCGTCGATGGTCAGGCTATAACTTGTCCTTATTGCCGCATGACTCTCAAAGCTTACGGGCATCCTGGTATTCCATTGCACCGTGCTGCTGGAAACGAGTATCTGTGCGATAGCTGCACCTATCATGCTGATGATACTTGCAATTTTCCCCAACGTCCCTACGCTAAAGATTGTACTCTTTACCAAAATATTGAAGAGAGTAAATTACAATCACAACAGCAGGATTCTCATAAAAGCTTTGGCATAACTGTAAAAACTTGGATAAAACGCAATCAAGCCTTGCTTTTGCTCTTAGCTTTAGTATTTATCTGTTTACTTATTGCGCTGTCAACATCTTGAGGATTAGCAGATCACAAATTCTTAAAGAAGTCTATCAAACTAATTTAATTTTACTGGCTGCTCTCGTTGCTTTTTCTCGTGCCTCTTGCACATTCACACCTTTCGCCAAAGCTACTCCCATGCGTCGATAAGGATAGGCGCTTGGTTTACCAAATAGCCGGATATCTACATCTTTTTCTGATAAAGCATTTGCTACGCCTGTAAAAGCAATCGAATCTGATTCTTCAGAAGCTAAGATTACGGCACTAGCTGATGGTCCGAATTGTTCTATGTTAGGAATGGGTAACCCTAAAACAGCTCTTAAATGTAGTTCAAACTCATTGAGATTTTGTGAAATTAATGTCACCATGCCTGTATCGTGGGGCCTGGGGGAAAGTTCCGAAAAAATTACTTCATCTTTGGTGATAAAAAACTCTACGCCAAAAATTCCGGCTCCTCCTAAGGCATCGGTAACTTTTCTAGCAATTATTTGAGATTCTAATAGTTTGGCTTCAGAAATTGCTGCTGGTTGCCAAGATTCTTGATAATCTCCCCTTTCTTGGCGATGACCAATAGGAGCACAGAAAATTGTCGGTGCATTCCACTGTTTAATTGTTAATAAAGTAATCTCAATTTCAAAATCAATAAATTCTTCGACAATTACCTTTTGGGTATCTCCGCGAGAATTCGCGATCGCATAATTCCAAGCCTGCTCAACCTCATCTTTATTATGCACTACAGACTGACCTTTTCCCGAGGATGACATCACAGGTTTCAGCACATTTGGAAACCCAATTAAATCAGAAGCTACTATCAACTCTTCCAAGCTAGTTGCATAACCATATCTAGCAGTTCTGATAGCTAATTCCTGATTTGCTAAGTCCCTAATTCTGTCACGATTCATTGTGTAGTTAGTGGCAGCGGCAGTAGGAATAACTGTAATTCCTCGTTGCTCAAATTCCACAAGTTTTGCTGTTCTGATCGCTTCAATTTCTGGTACGATTAAATCAGGTTGATGCTTGCTCACAATAGCTTCTAAATCATCAGCACTCAGCATGGAAATTACTTCCGAGCAATCAGCAACTTGCATTGCTGGAGCATTAGCATAGCGATCGACGGCAATTATATAATTACCCAGGCGTTGAGCAGCAATTACAAACTCCTTGCCTAATTCTCCTGCACCTAAGAGCATCAGTTTTTTAGGTAATTTAATCGAATTATTCATAAATCTGAGTAATATTAGGCATTTAATTATCATCTGCTGAAGTGTTAAAACTAGCGCCACGCATTTGTAAATCTTTACGTTGTTGATGAGACAAACCAATACCCACGCCTAACTGACATTTATCTACTAGTGCATCTAACCAAATAGTTTCATTTAACGTTGCACCTGTTAAATCTGCATTTCTCAAATTGGCTCTAGTAAAATTCGCAAATAATAGGTCTGCATTGACTAAACTGCTACCTTGCAGGTTTGCGTCCGATAAATTACCGCGAATAAAATTTACTGCATCTAATTTTAAACTAGATAAATCTGCGCCACTTAAGTTAGGAAACTTGACTTGACTAGGATTATTTAAAAACCTGATTATACAGATAATATTCGCTTCATTCAGATGCATTTGAGTTAAAAAACTATATCGAGATATACCTAATTCTTGGAGAATTTGCAGCCGTTGTAGAGGAGTTTGTTCTAAAAAATGAATAGCGCGATCGCGTAACTCTTGAGTCGGGAGATTGAGCATAATTTTTATTCATTAATTTATGATAAGAGGCTAAATCTGAATTATATCGGATGGAGAAGTATTCTGATGAGTCAGATCAACCTATGCTGATATGTCAGCAAGAATAATTTCTGAGAATTCACAGGTGCCATTTTGGCACCATTTAGCTAAAATTAAGAGAACATAAGGCTTAATTCTCCATGTCTAACAGACACGAAAATACAGTTAGGATAACCGCTAGAGTTCCTGTGAGGATTCAAGAAACTCTACAAAAAGCGGCAGAATTATCAGGTGCTACCTTGAATCAGTTTATGATTCAGGCAGCATTGAAAGAAGCATAAAAAGTTATAGAAGATGAAAGAGTGATTCTTTTGTCACAAACTGATGCTGATACGGTCTTTAGCCTGATTGAAAATCCTCCTGTAGCAAATGCAAAGTTAAAAGCAGCTTTGAAAAGCACAAGGAATTTTTTAGTGAGAGCCATTGAATTGCTGGGTAAGCAGCACGATCGAGATTGCTTTGATTGTGGTAATGAAGCACTAAATCAATTTCTTAAACAAACAGCAAGACAGCATATCCAAAAAGGTATTTCCCGTACTTTTGTTTTAGTTGATACAGAACAGCCAGAGATCGTAATTAGTTTCTTCACATTGACATTATGTGAAGTACGTGTAGACAAATTTCCAGCGAAATTCTTCAAGAAATATCCTTCTAAAGTTCCTGGTGTCAAACTGGCAAGATTAGCAGTTGACCAAGCTTATCAGCGACAAGGAATTGGCGAAGTTTTGATGGTTGAGGCAATGCAGTGTGCTCTAATTGTTGCGGAGAATGCGGGAGGTATTCGCTTATTTGTTGATGCAAAAGATGAAAGTGCAAAAACTTACTACTCTCGTTATGGTTTCGTAAGTCTGGAAGATGCATCTTTGGAACTATTTTTGCCATTGTCAGTAATTTAGCAAATCCTTTAATCTCAAAGCTGTAATTTAAGACTCAATCTCAGCTAACTCCAACCACCTCTCAGTCGCTGTATCAATAGCTTGCTTGAGTGCTTCTACCTGCTCGTACAATTTTTGTACCTGGCTATAATTTCCTGGCGGTACATTTAATAAAGCTTTTTCTACTTCTGCTTTCTCTACTTCTAACTGAGCAATTTTTCCTTCCAACTTTTCAAACTCTTGCTTTTCCCAATTTGAGAGTCTGCGTCGCTTTTTATTTTCTGAATCGTTTGGTTGAGATGCAATTTTTTCCACCTCTACCTTGTTAGACTTTTCTTTGATAGCAGTTTCTTGCTGTGTTGCTTCCTCAGCTTTTTTATAGTCAAGATAAACTGAGTAATTTCCAGGATATTGGCGGAGAATCCCGCCTTCTTCAAAGGCAAAAATTGTGTCTATAGTTCTGTCTAAGAAGTAGCGATCGTGGGAAACTACAATTACACAACCTGAAAAATCTTCTAAATAATCTTCTAGGACAGCTAATGTCTGCACATCTAAATCATTGGTCGGTTCATCTAAAATTAAGACATTGGGTGCACTCATGAGTACGCGTAACAGAAATAACCGCCGTTTTTCCCCACCAGATAGTTTATGAATTGGTGCATACTGCTGGTTACCAGGAAATAAAAATCGCTCCAGCATTTGCGAAGCAGTAATTTTAGTACCGTCGGCTATTTGCACAAATTCGCCTTCTTCTTTGATGTAGTCAATCACGCGCTGATTTTCGTTCAAAGCTGTGAGCAATTCTTCAGAATGTTGGTCAAAATAACCGATATGAATTGTCGCACCAATTTCTACATTACCCGCATCTGGTTGAACTCGCCCGGTAATCATATCCATTAATGTGGATTTACCTGCACCATTAGCACCGATAATCCCAACTCTGTCTTCTGGACTAAATTCGTAGGTAAAATCCTTAATTAACGTACGCTCATTGTATGCTTTAGAAATATTGTTGATAGCAATAACTTTTTTGCCAATCCGCCGACTAACTGTAGAAATATCTACTTTACCGTTAGCCTGTTTAAACTCAGTTTCTCGCATCGCGTGAACGCGATCGATTCTAGCTTTTTGTTTGGTACTCCGGGCTTTAGGTCCGCGTTTGAGCCATTCTAATTCTCGGCGTAATACGCCTTGGTGTTTACGTTGAGTACTGACAGCAGATTCTTCAGCTAAAGCCTTCTTTTCAAGGTAATATGAATAATTACCTGTATAGCTGTAAATATCACCTCGGTCAATTTCGATAATCCGATTGGTGACACGATCCAAAAAGTAGCGATCGTGGGTAATTAAAAACAATGCGCCACGATAGCGATTCAAATAACTTTGCAACCACTCCACAGAAAGAGCATCAAGATGGTTTGTTGGCTCATCCATGAGTAAAACATCTGGTTCTGATAGCAAAGCTGTTGCTAGAGCAATCCGCTTGCGATAACCTCCAGATAAAGTACCGATGACGGCATTAAAGTCAGAAATACCTAACTTGGTAAGGATAATTTTGGCGTTTGTTTCTAATTCCCAAGCGCCATTTGCATCCATCCGTTGCATTACTGCTGAAAGACGAGACATCAGCTGACTATCTTCAGGATAGTGGGCTAATTTATCGGAAAGTTCTTCATACTCCCGCACTAAAGCCATGTGTTCGCCACTATCGGCAAAAATCTGCTCTAAGACTGTGTGATTTTCGTCTAAATCTGGCTGTTGGGGCAAATAGATAACTTTAGAACTAGAGTTAACTAAAATTTGACCGCTATCAACTGGTTCTAGCCCAGCGATCATTTTTAATAGAGTTGATTTACCAGAACCGTTAGTACCAATTAAGCCAACTTTATCAGTAGCATCTAAGCTAAAGTTAGCATCTTTTAAAATTTCTTTGATGCCAAAGTCTTTATTAACTGATTGGAGGGTAATAATACTCATAAAAGTTAGTAATTGGTCATGCAAATTTAGTTCGTAGGTAAGGTATTTGCCCTACCTAGAACCGCCAAATTCTAGATAAATAAATCGAGGGGTAAATGTCCATACATTTCGTTGATTCCCCCAGGATTGTGAGATTGGCAAGAGACTAATACTCCACGATGATGTCCTGAATAGGAATCGATATAACACAAGCCGTTTTTGCCATTTAATTTGATATAAACCGGACCATCAATTTCGGGTAGATTGCTAGGTACTTCATAGCCCAAAGCCTGTGAATAAGTTTTCATGGCTAGCTTTCCTTCCTCTGCCGTATCAGCACAAATACCCAAAATTTGATAATCAGTAAGACTGGTGATCAAAATTAATGCCCGCCTAACTGAAACTTTTTCTGATGGCTTGAGAACAGGAGCAATATCGAGACAGTTGAATTTATTGAGAATTTTTCTGGCGTCTTCAGCCGTGAGATTGGGATGATTAGGAGTTGACATGAATCTAGTTTATTGAGGTTCTTGGTGATGATTTTGGATCTGAAGTTGAGATTGCCTACTATACTAAGATGATTTACTCAAATTAGGGCTGATTTTGAGTATTACCTAGATTGAAAATAAAGGGTACGCTGCTTTTTGCGTCATTACCCATAACTAGAACGTTCGGCATTTGAGCACCGCCAGTTTTCCAAGCTTCGATCGCTTCCTTTTGCAGCACTAATTGCCCACCTTGGGCTTTGAGAGTTTCTGCCAAGAGCCTTTGAGCCTCCGCCTTACCTTTAGCACGATTAATTTCTGCTTGTGCTTCCTGTTCTGCTTCTCGCGCTACATAAACGGCTCTTTGCGCTCGCTGTTCAGCGATTTGTTTTTCTTCCACTGCTTTGGCAAATTCTGGGGAAAAAGTCAAGTCAACTACACTAGTATCCAACACAATTATCCCATATTTATCTAAGCGATCGCCTAAAGCATTATCAAAGTCTTCCTTCAATTCGCTACGTTTGGTAATTGCTTCTTCTACAGTTCTTCTGGCAGCTGCAATTTTAAATGCTTCTTGCGTTTGCGGTGCAATAATTTTCGAGACAATATTTTCTAAAGTACCTTGTTTTCTTCTCACCTCCACTACCTGAGTCGGATCGAGGCGAAAGTTAATGGCAAATCTTGCAGATAAATTTTGTAGATCTTTCGTAGAACTCTCCGCCGGTACTTCAAATTTTTGCACAGTTAAATCATATACATCTATAAACGAAATGAAGGGTGGTTTTAGGTGGATACCCTCCAGTAAGGCACCATCTCTCGCTTTACCCAAGATACTGATTACTCCTGCTTGTCCTGGGTTAATAATGATAAACGAATTCAGTCCGATACTCACCAGTATTGCCAACAGCACGCCTAAAACTGTGGTTTGCCAATTCGCAAATTGCTGATTTTTCAAGTTTTCATCTCCTTTGTTCTCCGCAAGCAACTTCTGTATTATGGTGACACGTAGTTAGCTTGAAGAGTCATTTGTCATTGGTCATTTGTCATTTGTTAGTGGTCAAGCTCAAACTTTCAGGCTAGTCTCGTTCACCGAGCTAAAAGCCTCAAAAGGCATCATCAATTTATAATGCAGTTTGTCTCCCTTCCCTCATCTCCCACACTCCCCACACTCCCCACACTTCCTCATCCCCTCTCGTGGTAATATCAATTGCACGTGACTGAGACTAACTGTGGCTACAGCATCTAAATCTCATCAGGTATCAAGAAAACGTAGACATTCTGTGCATCCCCTCCAGCGTCTGTTTGATTATGGGCATCAGTATCGTCAACAAATTTGGCTAGCAACTGGTGCTTCGATTTTAAATAAACTTTTTGACTTAGCACCACCGGCATTAGTGGGGATTGCCGTAGATGTGGTAGTTAAGAAACAAGATTCGATTATTGCTCAGTTAGGAATCAAGGATATCTTTGGGCAATTTTTAATTCTTTCTTTAATCACCGTCATTACTTGGATACTAGAATCGACTTTTGAGTATCGCTACAAGTTGATTTGGCGCAACTTGGCGCAAAATATTCAGCATAACTTGCGTCTGGATGCATACAAACACCTTCAAGAGTTGGAGTTAGCTTATTTTGAAGAACGTAGCACTGGCGGTTTAATGTCCATCCTCAGTGATGATGTTAACCAATTAGAGCGCTTTTTGGATGTGGGAGCAAACGACATCATCCAGGTAGTCACAACTATTGTAGTAGTTGGCGGTGGCTTCTTTATTTTGGCTCCCAATATAGCTTGGATGGCAATCATACCTATACCTTTTATTCTTTGGGGTTCGGTAGCTTTTCAGAAATTGCTAGCGCCGCGTTACGCCGATGTGCGGGAAAAAGTCGGTTTAATCAATGGACGGTTATCTAATAATCTGAGCGGGATCACTACGATCAAAAGTTTCACAGCCGAAGATTATGAGTCGGCGCGGGTGGCGGTGGAAAGTAACGCCTATCGCCAGAGTAACGTCAAAGCGATCGCACTTTCTGCGGCTTTTATCCCTTTAATTCGGATGCTGATTTTGGCAGCTTTTACAGTATTGCTGCTATTTGGCGGTATGGAAGCAGTCGCCGGGAGAATTTCTGTTGGTGCTTACAGTTCATTAGTATTCTTAGTTCAGCTTTTACTCTGGCCCTTAACTAGATTAGGCGATACCTTCGATTTATATCAACGGGCAATGGCTTCTACTAATCGCATCATGGATTTGTTGGATACTCCTATTGCAATTCATCCAGGAAATATCGCCTTACCTGTTGAGACAGTACGAGGAGAAGTGGAATTTAAAAATGTGACTTTTGCTTATAAAGATAGATTACCAGTAGTGAAAAATCTGTCTTTGCAAATTCCGGCAGGTAATACCATTGCGATTGTGGGTTCCACTGGTTCCGGTAAAAGCACGTTAGTCAAACTTTTGTTGCGATTTTACGAATTGCGCACCGGCAGCATTACTTTGGATGGTATTGAGCTACAAAACTTAAACTTGCGGGATTTACGCCGCTGTATTGGTTTAGTCAGTCAAGATGTATTTTTATTTCATGGTACTGTCGCAGAGAATATTGCATACGGCAGCTTTGATGCGACAGAACAAGAAATCATCATGGCAGCTAAGGTAGCTGAGGCACACGAATTTATTACTCACCTGCCCCAAGGTTATGAGACAATCGTCGGGGAGCGAGGGCAAAAGTTGTCTGGTGGACAACGACAAAGAATTGCGATCGCGCGTGCAGTATTGAAAAATCCGCCAATTTTGATCTTAGATGAAGCGACCTCGGCGGTAGATAATGAAACAGAAGCCGCAATTCAGCGATCGCTGGAACGAATTACAGTCAATAGAACCACAATTGCGATCGCTCATCGTCTTTCTACTATTCGCAATGCCAATTGCATTTATGTCATGGAACATGGAAAACTAGTAGAGTCCGGAACCCATGAACAATTGCTAGAGGAAGATGGTATTTACGCTAGTCTCTGGCGTGTCCAAAGTGGTTTGAGATAACTCAGAGATTCTCTGTCTTTTAATTACGAATTATCAATTACGAATTATTTATGTTTTTTGGTAGTACTCAGCCGGAATCAGCAGATAGTAAGTGGCGTGGCCAATTGGATAGATTTGTCAAAGCAAATCAACAAGAATTAGCGGCGCTATTTTGGGGATTATGGTTAGCAAATGGTAATAGCCTGGGTACTATCGGCATTGATTTACAACCAGCGCCGCATTTTGTTTATTGTCCTAAAGATGAGATAGAGAAATTAAATAGTAAAGTTGAAAATCGGCTGCAAGAAATATTAGGAATTGTCGAGAATCACAAACCAGAAGTTGAAGTTGTGATGATTGGTATTGGTAAAGGTGAAATTAAGTTAATTCAGTTTGCACCAGAACCAGCACCACCCACTTGTTTTGAGCAAGTTGGTAAAGATGTCGATGGGTTATTGGAATTGTTAGAACAGCGGATGAGTGAGCAGATTGGTGTTTAACGCAGAGTTGCGCAGAGGTGTGTAGAGAAAAAGCTCTCTATTTAAGGGGTAGCTATAAAATCCTAATTTTAGATAAATAGTGTTTACACGGGAGAAAATACGCTTTTTGGGGAAAGCTAACTAATATGACGGGTGATAAAGTACCCGTCTGATTTACCCAATGCTGTAAACCGTTATGAAACAGATAAAAAATAAAGTTACTAATAAATTGGAGCGTTTATTAGAACAAAGTTTAATACCTCGCATGGTACGGTGGAGTGAATACTTAGAACCTAAGATCAGACATTATAAACATCAGAAACTGAAGGATCAATTGCAGCTTTGTGGTTTAGGTGTTCGGTTTAAGCGAGATATTATAGTTAATTACCCGCAAAATATATCTTTGGGAAATAAAGTATATATTGGACAAAATGTTTTATTGGATGGTCGTGGTGGAATCACGATTGGGGATAATACCACAGTAGGATTTAACGTTGTTATCCTCTCTGCAAACCATGACTATCAAAGTAACGACCTTCCCTATGAACATAACGTCTATATTCATAAACCTATAGTTATCGGTTGCAATGTTTGGATTGGCGGAAATGTCCTAATTATTCCAGGAGTCACGATTGGGGATGGTGCAATTGTAGCAGCTGGTACTGTTGTAACGGCTAATGTTGAACCCTTAGCAATTGTAGGAAATCAACCTATGAGAACAATCAAATACCGCGATCGAGAACACTATGAACGACTAGCTCGTGAGCAAAGCAAAACTGAAGTATTAACTAATAATTTTGATAATCAACTCTAAATATAGAGCATTGAAAAATTTCCCCCTTTCAAAAATAAATTGAAATTCTGGGGGAATTTGTTTCTTACTTACACCACTACTGGCGTACTTGCACGCTTTACTTGCGGTCTTGCAATCATCCGCATTCCTGCGGGTGGGGCGACAGTTAAACCACGACGCACAGGATTTACAGGACGCTTGTTGAGCAATGAAACTTGAAAATGCGACAGAATTGTTGCTAAGACGATTTTCATTTCATACTGAGCAAATGCTAAACCGATACAGCGACGATTACCACCACCAAAAGGTAAATATTCGTATGAAGAAAACTGCCTTTCTAAAAAGCGTTCTGGTTTGAATTGTTTTGGATTTGGATAAACTTCTGGGCGATGATGTGCTAAGTAAATACCGGGAATAATTACATTTCCTTCAGGAATGTTGTAGCCCGTAATTTCAATTGGGGATTTGACAATCCGTGGTACACCATTCATCACAATTGGATAAATCCGCAAGGTTTCCTGACAAACTGCTGTCAAATAAGGTAACTTGGCAATGCTACTCGGGTCTGAGTTGATACTAATAGTATCCAGTTCTCGCAGCAACTTTTCACGCACTTCTGGTAACTGGTCAATCCAGTAAAAAGCCCAAGTTAATGCAGAAGCAGTAGTTTCATGTCCTGCAACTAACAATGTCATTAATTCATCACGCAATTCTATATCAGACATTGGTTGCCCATCGTTATAACGAGCAGCCATCATTAAACTGAGGATATCTTGCCGATGTTGCTGAGTTTCAGTGCGACGTTCTTTAATCAGTGCATAAATAAGTCGATCAATTTGCTGTATTAAGCGAATTACTCGACCCCACGGACTCCACGCACCTAAATCTTTTCGTAAGAAGTTAAAAATTAAGGCGGTGGACATTAAGGGCGTACCCATGAAATCTAATAGAGAAGATAGCAAATGCTGAAGTTCTTGAAAACGCTGTCCTTCATCTAAGCCAAACACCACCCGTAAAATGACGCGCAAAGTGATTTCTTGCATCGAACTACGGATATTGAAAGGTCTGTCTATATTCCATTCATTGCTTACCTGCTCAGTTATTTGACGAATGTCTTCACCGTAGGCGCGCATTCTTTCCCCATGAAAGGGAGGAGTTAGTAATTGACGCTGGCGCTGATGGCGATCGCCATCCAGTAAAATTAAAGAGTTGTCACCCAGTAAAAATCCTAAACCCCCATTACCTGTCCCAGAAGCAAAATGCTTAGGATCGGCAGTAAAAATCTGTTCTAGTGCTTCAGGTTGGCTAAAGTAGATAATATGAGTATCTTTGCTACCCCAAATAGTAAAGCGATCGCCATAAATTTTGGCAAAATCTTCGACGTATTTCACTGGCTGAGTAATAAACTTTACCAACCGCAAAAAGCGCGACATTCGAGGGCCATCCGGTAGGCTGTTAGTGACTGTCATATCAACACAGATGATGAGTTCCGGATTTTATTGTGACAAGTTTTTCGATGATTGACAGTCAATGGGCATTTGTCATTTGTCATCAGTCAAGGATCAATGGTTATTATTTATTTCTCCCCACACTTCCCACCCTCCCCACACTCCCCCATCTCCTATTTCCCGATTGTAAGCAAGTGTTAGCAAAATAAGTCTTGGAGGCACAAAGCAGTATATTCTTGTATGGCAGCGTCGGAAGTAAGCAGTGCCAAAGATCATCGCTATACTCAACGGTAAAGGAGGCGTCGGTAAAACGACTACCGCAGTCAATCTGGCTGCAAACTTTGCCCAAGAACAAAAGGTGATTCTGATTGACGCAGATATTCAAGGATCTGCCAGTTGGTGGTTTGGGCGTAATCAGAATGGTATGGGATTTGATCTGTCTCAAGAAACCAATCCAAAACTTTTAAGTGATTTAACAAAGCTAACAGGTTACGATTTAGTAGTAGTGGATACGCCTCCGGCGCTGCGCTCTGAAGCATTGGCGACGGTAGTAGCGATCGCAGATTATCTGGTTTTACCTACACCCCCAGCAGCAATGGATCTAGCTGTTCTAGTTGAGACAGTCAGAAAAGCTGTCACTCCTGTGGGAGTTACTCACCGGGTGCTGCTTACTAAAGTTGATACGCGGAGTTTGGGGGAAGCAGTTGAGGCACAAAACACTCTCATGCGATTAGGAATTCCTGCTTTTAAAACCTTTATTCGTGCCTATAAAGCGCACGAACGAGCAGCACTTGAGGGTGTACCGATTACTCAATGGCGAGGAAAACATGCACGGGAAGCGGAATCTGACTATCGCCGTGTGGCCAATGAATTACAGCTTGACTGGAGGAAATAATGGTTAAGAAACGTCTCTCTGACTTATTACAAGAAGAAGCACAAAAATTTACTCCTTCCGAAGATGAATCAGCTATCGAAGTTAATGCTGAGGAAATTGTCGAACAAAATGCTTCGGAAGTAGAGGAATCACCAACACATACACCGGAACAATCAACTTCAGCTAGACGTGCAAACCCTACTAAGGCTGATTTAGAAGTAACTATCAAAGAGTTAAAAGAATCTCTTGAACAATCTCATCAGCAGGAAGCCACTCTCCAAAAACAAGTTGTAGATTTACAATCAGCTGTGTCTGAACAAAAAACATTAGCAAAACGACTGACGAAAGAGCTTGATGAAGCGAAAAAAGCCGCATTGCATCTTGCAGAATCTAATTCCAAGCTTATAGAAGAAATTAACTCTTTAAAACAAGAAAAGGAAAAATTTGCAGAAGCTAATGCCAAGCTTGTAGAACAAAGTAAAGAAAGTAGTTCCTTGAAGCCACAAAAGCCAACCTATCAACCAGTAAAACAAAGCTATCACCAAGATAACTACAGAAAATCTTACCGAACTTCGGAAAAGCTAGCCACCACACAACCAGATGAGTCTGAAGATAGTTCTTCTCAAATGTGGTTACTTGACTAGAGTTTCAGCAAGTTAATACTGCAAAAAGATTGTAAGTAGATTAACTAAGGTAATACCAAAAAATAAATTATCCAATATTCTTATGGTGTGTTACTTCATTAACGCACCATCTTTATTAACTTAATCCCACCAAAAGTACCAGACTTTTCTGTATAGTAAGAGATTTGCTAATTTATTTAGCGTTTGTACTCCTTGGTCTACAATGTCGTAGCAGTAAATATACTGTTCTTGAGCCAGGTGAAATGCAGCCTCATGATTTTTAGGAGGATGCTTAACGCACATTTCCACTACATCATTGGTAATCCCAACTACCTCTGCACCATACTTCTGATGCCAATACTTCATCAGACAAATGTGTATTGCTGATGCAGGACAGTCATTCCAATTACCAAAATTGAGAAAAGCCGGAACTTGCCAGCTAAATGTAGTTGGCACTAATGCCACAACTATACTTGGATGTGGTAATCGAGTCAAAATATCATAGGGAATAGTGTATTCTTCATCAGCAGCAGAAATCGGCTCATTCCAATCTCCTATTTCTGCTAATTTTACTGGCTTTAAAATTATGTTCTCATGATTTCCCCATTCTTCTCGCCGTTCTTGCGCTGTATTTTTCAGCCACTCGTTAGCATTTAAACAAGTTCCCTGATTGATGATTTCCGCAATAGTTAAATATTGATTTGTTGAGGAATCGTGACTATAGAATTGAATGCTTTCCAAGTGAGATTCAACTTCATTTTCATTACCTAACAACAAAGGATAGTGTCCTGTCTCATCAACAAGCTGGCGAAGTCGTTGCCAAAACTGAATAGCTTCAGATCCAGAAACTCTCAATCCGTAAATCTTGTATGAGTCAACTTCCCAAAGTAATTCTAGCGCATCTGAGTTAACACTATTGTTAGTTAATGTGGCTTTTAATTGGCTTTGATTGAGAACCATAATTGAGCAAAAAACAATTTACCTACCTGAGGATATCTCAAAGGTTAGCATCGCTTTAACTTCAAATCTCAGAACAAGTAAAATATCTAAAGACGAAAAATATCAATATTGCAAATCCTACACCTGCATAAAATACGCTATTAATACTGCCAAAACCAAAGACAATACTCATCAACAGCGGCCCTAAAGTTTGCCCTAAGCCAAAAAATGTGCCATTCACTGATAAAATTGTTGCAAGATATTCTCTTGGTGACAAATCTGCTAAAAGTGATTGAATGCTAGGAAAACCAAGCCCTAAACCAATACCAAAAATTGTGGTAGGAATTAATAAAAACCAAATACTTGGCATCAAGGGAACAATCACAAGAGCTAAAGCATATAAAACAAAGGATGCTTGAATTAAGTTTGTCGCTGGAAATCTTCTAGCTAATCTACCTAACTGGGAAGATGTAATAGTCACTGCGATAGAAACACTAGAAAGCAGGATACCAATTACAGCAGGTGCAGCTTTAAATTTATCGTTAATTAACTGAGGAAAATAAGTCACGTAAGCACCGTAAAGCAATATAAAGTTTGCCGCGCTAGCAATAAATAATCCAAACAATTTACGATTTTTCAGCACTTTTGCGGCATTTTGTAAATACTCTTTCAGATTGCGATCACCTTTTGGTTCAGGATTTTTGAGAGCAAAAAATACAACAAAGCCCAGAGGAATCGCTATTACGGGCAAAATAAACGGATAGTACCAACCGAGTGTGGCTAATGCACCTCCCAGTGTCGGATAACTTGCTGTGCCCACACTACTGACGCTAGCATTGTAACCCATTGCTGTAGTACGCCTGTCTCCTTTATATATATCGCCAATTAATGTGATACTTAAAGATAGCAAAGGAGCCGCACCAATTCCTTGCAGCAAACGCAACCATAGCAATAAATTAAAGTCTCGAACGAAGCCACAAGCTGTACCTGCAATACCAAATAAAAATAGGGCAGGGACAATAATTCTTTTTCTACCAAATCTATCGGCAAGTATACCCACAATAGGTCCGAAAATCAGAGACGGTAATGTGAATACTGTCACTAATAAACCCAGGCTTTTAGGATTAATATTTAATGCTTTTGCTAAAGTAGGGAAAACTGGAGTTACGCTAGAAACTCCCAGCACCGCAACTAGACAAATTGCACAGATAATCTGAAAATTAAGCTCTTGATAGACTGGTTTGTGATGCTCTAATTGACTGTTTCCTTCTGGGAAATTCATCAAAATCACCCTGTTTATTAATATTTAAATCGTAGGGGCAAAACAATCATTACCTGTATTAAATTCAGGTTAAACCCTTGTAATAAGGTTATATTTAATCTCCAAAATTACCAAGTAATTCCTCAGAACCCCACGCCTGTATTGTCTGGTGGCAAAACTTCCCTTCCCTACGGCTATCGATTAGTCAGGGAATAAGGGTGTAGAGGAACCCTATCCACGAATGATGTTGTTAGCAAATTAGGTAGGAGATTTTTCATTTATCCGAAAGACCGCCAATACCATAGAATGGTGCAATAATCCTTGATATTTGAAGCTAAATTCTTCCCTAACACTTTCACCTCAAGCCTCTACGAGTTTAGTTTGTGTCTAAGCTTTAATTTTTCAGGCAGGGATCGTATGAGCTTAACAGGCATGATGACCTATTCCGGTAACATGAGTAATTATCAATAAGTCTTAATTAATAGCTTATGTCTTCTACTCCCCTAAAATTGAACCTAGGTGAAGGTTCTGTCTCTTTCAATTTTTCACCTCAAGGAGCACAGGAATTAAAAGTAGCCTTAGATGAATTGATGACTCGCCTCAAAACTGTTGCTGCTAAAACTACTCCAGGAGGTGGAAAAGTTGCTCCTCAGGCTCCTGTAGAATATCGCTACACTGGTGAGGTATTTTTAGAAATTTTCTGTAATCCTAATATCTGGCCTACTCCCTTTGCAGCTAAAGTCCTGCTTACTATCCGTGATGTGAATATTCGTTTAACCACAGAGGCGGAACTGACTCACGTTATTGAAGACGTTAATCAGTATTTAGAGCAAATTGGCTAAGTTTGTTCAGCGTGGGTAAATTTCTGTAAAAAATTACCGGAGCAGTCTACGATTGGAAACTGCCCCGGTTAGGGAATGTACATACTATACTCAGATGGCGGCATCGGATGTAAAGCACAACTAAATGTCGATGCGATCGCTACTGAAAAAGTTGTATAAAATGAAACTCTAATGCTTCTGTCTTAATGGGGAATTAAAGATTCTGGATCGGAGTAATACTAACTAGAAACCAGAGATTATCCCTCAAATTCGGCTATTGAATTATTTGTTGTCAAATTTAGACATCCAAAATTAACTCACAATCAGTCCACTTGCTGCCCTACCTTAAGCTATCCTTAAGGCGTCTAAAAGCTAGGAATCCTCTTCGGCACTCGTTCATGGGAGAAAACCCCAATCCCTCGTTATCGACGCTCCTACGTCGCTACTGCTGACGCTCGTGACGCTCGATGACTCGCTAAAGTTGCGCTATCGCCTTTAGCGTCTGCTCTTGGCAGAAGAATCGCTAACTCTAACACCAACGCAGTGGCTCCAGAATCTGAAGTTGAGTATATTGATTAGTCGTTGTCCCATTCTTCACGACCTATCAGATCGCCGATGCGATCGCGTAACAAAAAGTCACATTTTTCTAATTCACATTCAACGCAAACCCACTCTCTCGCAGGGATGTATTGGCAGAGTGTATATATTGGCTGTTGCCGGCTGACCATTCCCTTCTGCACCAGTCGGCGTGCTTCGTCTTGAATTATATCTAGAGAGTAGTAACTGATAGAGGGCACCGTATTCACACTCATGATTTTTACTCACAAATTACACGTAGATAGTGTTCCCGATATTTACTTGGAACAAACATTACAACGATTAGACTTCTAGCTAAGGTTTTGTAGTTTGCTATACGGAACTAATTTCATTTTGACGCTACATATCCTCAAATTATCTAAAGAAATGTTAATAAAGTCAACAAATTCTGACATTATCGGTAAAACCGCTTCATATAAGAATATCAGGGTAGTCAACATAACCTGCTATGTAGATTATTTGTTTTTTATGCAAAATAGTTCAAAAGCAGGCAGCGAAAGACTTGAAACATAATTGAATGAATGGGAATTGTCCATAGAAAACAGCTTGGTGCTGTAAAAGCTGGTCTAGCTTTGTGATTATTTGTCCAGAATGAAAATTAAGCAGTAATCTCTAGCAGAAATTAGGGTATAAACTGTTGCAAAATATAAGGGCTAACGTACATCAGGAAACTTTGCAGCTTGGCATCTGTTAATTATTTCTTAAAGAAATGCTGATTTGCTGTGTTAACTTTGGTACTAAACAAAAGCAGAAAGTCTTGTGGAATAATTTTCTTTTAGGGTAGCAATAGTTTGGGTGAGGCGATCGCTTGTTCGAGTGGTACAACCCAAGAGATTGCGATCAAAGTATCTACATTAGCGATCCCCGCAGTACAACAAAACAATTCCCTCCCATCCTGATAGAAAATGAAAAATTACAATTGCGAAATTAGCCCATGAGATAGAACTAATAAATTAAGCATTATACATATAGGCAAGTTAATTCCCTAGAGTGCGGTGTTCGCAGTCGATTTGAATAACCAAAATAAACAGCAAGCCTATTGATGTAATAACTATTCCCTGAAGCATCTATAGTCATATTAAAACAGACGTTATCTAGTAACGTCTGTAAACTGTTTGGCGAATTTTCCGGGATTAATTGTTTTAGAAGTTACTTTGTTGTTTAAGTTACTTATTCCGAGAATTCATCATCATATTCGTCTGCATTGTTGTCATCCTCGTCTGACAAATTTGCGGATGGACGTTCATACTTAAGTTGGTTCAATAGGGTCAGCACCCTAGTACCGCGTTCTAGAGAACGGTCTTCGATAAATGTCACTTCTGGGGTGCGACGTAGCCTAACCCGCGCACCAAGTTCGCTGCGGACGTAACCTGTTGCTGACTTTAAGCCCGCCATTGTTTCAGCTTTAGCTTCTTCTGTACCATAGATACTGACGTAGATTTTGGCGTGTTGTAAATCGCCAGAGACATCAACATCAGTAACGCTTACCATTCCTGAACCCACACGGTCATCCTTAATGCCATTAAGTAGCATTTGGCTAACTTCCCGTTTGATCAATTCAGCAACGCGGGAAACACGGCGATTTGTAGCCATAAAAAATTTGCCTCCTCACAGAGGTTGTACAACATACAATAGATAGAAATCAGGGAGGACAGTGCTTGTCCAACTTTCTGTAGGGTAAACTCCTGTATAGCTCCAGTCTAGATTGTATTTAAGCCCAGCATTGCACGGAGGGTGAAAGCAATGAAGGCTAGTCCGCCAAAAAATAAACCTACTAGGGCAATCAAGGTGACTGGGCGTTTCAATAGTGGTAGTAATGGCTCAAATGTATTTAAAAAAAGCCCCAAGAGGATGGTAATGAAATAGCGGGGGTAGCGAAAGACGTTATCCCAGAATCCGTCAAACATTTATTTAGACTGCCTTGTTATAGACTATAAGTTTGTTTTGATATGCTTGTTTAAATTAATTGTAATCTATACCGCCAGAAAATTAATAAATTCCGATAAAATATGATTCGTTAGTTTATAGTTGTTAGATTTAGTAACTTAGTTGCAATCAAATGGTAAGTCAAATTCCTAAAGAAATTTGCCCACGTCCATTTTTGAAGTGGGCAGGTGGTAAAAGTCGGTTAATTCAACAATATATTCCTTATTTACCCAAAAAATATAAGACTTACTATGAGCCATTTATCGGTGGTGGTGCTGTTTTTTTCTATTTGCAACCACAAGCGGCAATTCTAACTGATATTAACGCAGAATTGATTACAACCTATCGCTGTGTTCGAGACCGAGTTGAGGAATTAATTTGCCTATTAAAAGAACATAAAATTAGACATAATAGAGACTACTATTATACTGTAAGATCCAATCAAGAAAATACTGATTTAGAAAAAGCTGCTCGTTTAATCTATCTCAATAAAACCTGTTTCAACGGTCTTTATCGAGTCAACTCTAAGGGCCAATTTAATGTGCCTATAGGCAGATACAAAAATCCTAATATTTGTGATGAAGATTTGCTGCGAGCAACCTCAGCAGCACTTTTGCATACGGAAATCAAACAGGCTGATTTTGTTGAGGTGTTAAATCATGCAACTAACAGTGATGATTTTGTCTTCTGCGATCCGCCTTATCATCCGATAAGTAGTACTAGCTATTTTACAGGTTATAATCGTGATTCTTTTGGTAAAGCAGACCAAGAACGCTTGCGAGATATTTGTAGCACATTAGCGAATCGAGGTGTTAAAGTGATGATATGTAATTCTGATTGTGAATTTATTAGAAAACTATATCAAGAAATTAATTTTAATATTTATCCGATCGCGGCAGCCAGGTCAATTAATTCTAATACTAAAAAACGCGGCACGATTTACGAATTATTAATTACTTCCTATTAACAATATTTATTTGCCCAAGCTATAAATCTATCTAAGCTGTAAACTCCTAATAAATTTCGATTATACTTAACCTGTTGCCGCAGCCAATTAATTGCTCCTTCTCTCATTCCTTCACCACCGATCACAACAATAGTTTGTGCTGGGTAAGATTGCTGAATATTCAAATTTAAATAAGGGAATTTTTCATCAACAGAACCGCCACTTTCTTGCCATTTACACTCAATAATTAATCCTGACGGGTTTGCTGATAAACCTACAACATAAAAATCTACTTTTAGGGTAGTTTGATAAATTCCAGCACCAATGTAAACCTGTTTTGCATAGCGTTTTGGTAATAAGGTCGCAGTTAAGAGGAATTCCTTGGTGACATGGCTTCCGATTTGGAAATAATCATGTCCATTCAAGACGGCTTCGATATTTCCTTCTAAAATATTTCCTGACTTATTTGCCCGTGCGCCTTGAGTCATAGTCATCCTGAATCCCTCTGCCAAAATCGCTCTTGATTCTAGGATTCCACGAAAGCAGCCACACAAGATATGAATTTTTAATTTTGCATCAACAAGGCTGAATTAAGAGAGAGAAAATCCCAGTTTGTTAGTACTTTTGTACCAAATATTGTAAATAGAAATATTATTGCTCTGACTTTTCACCACATATGGAAAAGTTGATATCAAGGGTTTCTACAAGCCCTAATTTTTCTGTTAATCAATTTTATTAATTACAATTATTGAGAATTATCTTGTAAAACCAGCTACTCTTTTTCTAGTTTGATGACTTTATCAGGAAGTCAGTATAGTAATGAGTTTACAGATGAAAATCTGTTATGACTTTAACAATTTTATTTTCTGTATTAAATCCGAAATAAGTAGGATAAGTACCATCGCCCCATCCAGACGAAAAGGCAATGACATTTGCTTGAGTTGAGTGATCTACACACATATCTGCCCAATCATATGTAGGAATGTAATTTTTTTCTAACTCGTAGTTAAGCTTGTAAATTAAGGTTTCTTGGTATGTGTTTTTAGAATAAATTGAGTCATTAATAATTTCAGCAGTATCTGCATCCATGAAGCAACCAGTTCCAGAGTCAACGCCATAACCAAAAAATTCATCTTCTTGTAGAGAACTTAAGTCTTCAGCAGGGTGAGTCGCCATTTCCCACCTTACTGGGGTTTGTTCGCTAAGACAAAGCATTGCATAAGCAACTCTTCGAGAGTTGTTCCATTGAATGTGGGCAATGCTCAAAATCACTGGGTAACGATCTGGCACGAAATTAAATGTGAAAGGTTCGCTATCTGCTAATGTTAGGGGATCGCAAGCAACTAATTTTCCTGAAGTTAAAACTAATTCTCCTACTTTATATGGTGTAAAAATGATGTCATTTAATTTTTCATTTGATAAATTTTGTTCGTTTTGAAAATAACTTAAAAAATCAAAATTATTCATTTTTTCTTCTTCTGCTTTAAGGTATATCATGTCCGTTCAAATAACCGTCATTGCGACCGTAGGAAGCAATCTCAAAAACTCTGTGATTGCATCGTTTCACTGCGTTCCACTCGCAATGACATATTTAGGGTAATTTACCGGACATCATATTATTTATTCTCTCTTAATTTCTTATTAATATGAATGCTAGGCAATGACTTTACCCCCATTCCTGTCTGTTGTAATCAGAAGGGATGGAGATTAAGTAACATATTTGATTTTTTCCACAAGATGAAGTAGATAGGAGATTAAATCAGAGAAGACAGACGAGATGGCTGAAAGCCCGATCGCAATTCACTTTTACTGCAACATTTGAAAAGGTAAAGTGAGATGAGGGGACAAGGAAGACAAGGGAGATAAATAATTATTACCTTCTTGACTCTTGACTAGAAATGTTTCAGCCTGTCTGAACTTGAGTATTACCGTTGCGAATAGCCCATGCGAGGTCTAACAGTTGAGTCCAGCGCTTTTGCAGTTGCTTGGGGGTGCATTTAAGGGTTTTAGCGATCGCTTGGTCGCTGTGGCGTGCAGTTTTTAATTGTAAAATTTGCTGTTGTTGTTCGGACAACAAGCTTAAAAATGTTTGCCACTGTTGCGCAGAAAGACCCAATCTATGCTCTAAACCTGCACCTAACCATTGATGTACCAATTGCCAGTGATGTTGCTTGGCAAACTTTTCGACATGGTATTTAAAACGCTGTTGCAGATAGTCCCGTTGACGGCTACTCAGACCAAGAATTTGGTCAATTTCTGGTGCTGAAAGGTCTTGCAGTTTCAGGGTGAGGTAATCTACGCAGTCAGACTGACCTTGAGACTCTAAATAACTGATTAATTCAGCAATCACGCGATCGCGTTCTGACTCTTCTGATGGGTCGAAGTTATTTTGCGCGATCATCTGCGATCTTAGCTGTTGCACTGCCGAGTTGCGTTGGTAAGCTTCTCCTTCTTCACTCTTGGCAGACTCTACCGCCATTTCGATGTCTACGGTAGTTTCCTGAGGCTGGCGACGGGCAAAGCCTTGAGCACGTAAGATAATTAACTGCTGACTAGCACTCCCAGGTAAATTGATGCGGCGCTTGGCATATTGTTCTGTAAATGCCATGTATTCTGCTAATTGCAGCTGAGTCCGCGGTGTGTAATCTTCAGCTAGTTCATTTTCCCGGCGGAAAGCTTTGATAGCTTCGATATAAAATGCTTGTAAAAAATCTTCAATCAGGTTGTAACGTCCCTGAAATCCCATATCTGAGCCAGAAACAGTAACGTGGCGATAAACCATAGCACCCAAATTGCTATGTAATTCCACACGTCCTCTGCGTGAACCCAGTTGGTAGTAACGCAGACACTTTTGCAGACGATGTCTTGCAAGGGTAAGCTGCCAAGATTGGATTTCTCCAGATGTTTGGATGCGGGCACTTTTATCACAAATGCGCTCCACTTCTCTAGCTATACGTTTTGCTACCGCTTGCACACACCCAGGTGCGGCTTTTACTTGAGCTTGGATTTCATCAAATAGCAGTTGCATCAGAGTATCGATGTTGCTGGCTGTTACTTCTTTGGTCGAAGCGTGGAAGTCAAAAGCAGATGTAGAGATTGGCAGATTAGCAAGGTTAGCTTTCATAACTTTTACTAGGAGTGGTATTGCACCTTTATAACAATGTCCATTCAGCACCTGAGTCTAGTCTTGGTTAATGAATTTGGTATTCATCCATCAAGACTCGCTGTGAGTAGTACTCACATATATGACTGTAAGAAATCTGAAAAAGTTACAGGCTAGCATTGTGTCGGTTTTTTAACAAGCAACCTCATCAAGATGGCACAGGGGTATTTATCATGTTCTAAAATTGGACCAAAACGATTACTGTGCCGAACTTTGTTCTCATCCGCTTTTATAAGTTGCTAGCCCCTGTAATTAGGACAATTGTTAAACTGGAGCGTTTTTACTTAAATTTTCCGAAATTGACGAATGAGCCTGTGATGTATCGTTGCTAAACCCATGTTGCTGCTGCTTCCCAACCTAAACCTTGTCGTGTAATCATTGGTTGATCTCCCGTCAAATCCAAAATTGTAGACACATCATATGTGGGTTCCTCGCCAGTGTCTACAATTACATCTACTAAGTTATCTAAACGGTCAAACAGTTCCACCAGAGACAGACTAGATTCTGGATTGGCTCCAACTATGCCATTATCTAGCTCATCTGGCGGCAGATGGGCCGAAGTAGAAATAATTGGATTTCCCAGGGCTGTCAGCAATGCCAAACATACAGTATGATTTGGAACTCGAATACCTGTAGTTTTTCGCTTGGGGTTTTGCGCTAGTCTTGGTACCAATTTAGTAGCAGGTAACAAAAATGTGTATGGTCCTGGTATCAGGCGCTTCATAATTCGATAGGCTACATCACTTACGAAGGCATAAGTCGCCACATTTGATAGTGAAGGACATAAAAATGTCAGTGGTTTGTCATTCGCTAGCTGCTTAATTTGCCGTACTCGTTCCACCGCCGACCTGGCATTCAAATCACAACCAATTGCATAGACCGTATCAGTAGGGTAGAGCATTACTGCGCCGCTAGAGAGTGCCGATTTTATTTCCTCTATACGGCGGATTTGAGGATTATCAGGATGGACTGTGAAAATTTTTGCCATAAAAAATTTGGGAAGGAAAATTGGGGGTTTTGCATTGTCAGGAAAATATAAAATTAAATACTAAATAAGACGGCAGTGAATACGACTATATTAAGGCTGGTAATCAGGAATAGTCAGTGATTCAGTTGTCAGTTGTAAGTTATCAGCTTGTGTACTGTGTACTGTTAACTGATTACTATGTACTGATGAGTAATTCATATATGACCAAAGTTGCTTATCTTCAATGTCCATCGGGGATTGCCGGTGATATGTTTCTGGGAGCCTTGGTAAGTCTGGGTGTTCCTCTGGAGTATTTGATTGAAAAACTCAACGGATTGGGAATTCAACAGGAGTATCAGTTAAGGGCAGAACTTGTCCAGCGTCATGGTCAGCAAGCGAGTAAAGTCCATGTGGATTTAGTACACGCTCATGAACACCACGATCGCGAACACAGCCACCATCATGGACGCCACTTGCCAGAAATCGAGCGTATGATTCTCCAAGCAGATTTGCCACCAAGGGCCCAAACCTGGAGTTTAGCAGTATTTCGGCAACTGGCAGTAGCAGAAGGTGCTGTACACGGCATTGCCCCAGAAAAAGTTCACTTTCATGAGGTGGGTGCCGTGGATGCAATTGTGGATATCGTTGGCACTTGTCTGGGGTTAGATTGGTTGGGTATTGGCAGTAATCACGAAGGATGGCCCTTACTCTACTGCTCAGCATTTCCCACAGGTGGGGGAACAGTCCGCGCTGCACATGGACAAATGGCAGTACCTGTACCCGCAGTCTTGAAGTTGTGGGAAATGCGGGGTTGTCCAGTTTATAGCAACGGTATTGAACGAGAATTAGTAACACCTACAGGAGCCGCGATCGCTACTACTCTAGCCAGAGAATTCGGTTCGCCACCACCAATCACCATCCAGCAAGTAGGATTGGGAGCAGGTTCGATAAATTTGCCCATCCCCAATATACTACGGCTATGGCTGGGTGAAAGCAGCAGTTTACAGTCAGATTTTACCAATTATGGCGATACTAGCCCAACTTTAGAAACTATATCGGTGCTTGAAACTCAAATTGATGATTTAAACCCACAAGCAATTGGCTATGTATTTGAAGCATTGTTTGCTGCGGGTGCAGTAGATGTGTTTACTGTGCCTATAGGCATGAAAAAATCCCGTCCGGGGATATTGCTGACTACAATCTGTCATCCACATAATTTACCTAACTGTGAAGCAGTTTTATTTCGTGAAACTACAACTTTAGGAATTCGCCGCACAACTCAGCAACGCGCCATCCTACAACGAGAGATTCAACAAGTAGAAACTGAATATGGTAAAGTGCGCATCAAGGTAGCTTGGCAGGGAAAAGATGTTCTTGCTAACGTGCAGCCAGAATACGAAGATTGTGCAGAATTAGCAAGTAAATACAATATTCCCTGGCGCGAAATTCAGCGGCTAGCGCTACAGATTTGGTATTTACAAAGACCGAATAACAAATGACAAAAGATTGATATCGTTTGCAGTGAAAGACTCAAATGAGAAGTGCGAGCGCTTAACTCTACAAATAAAAAATAGGGCAAGCATTTTGCTTACCCCTGTTTGTAACCGATGAGTAATTTAAATTAGCTTATCTAAATGTCCCTTTTACTGCGTCGGCTGCATCTTCCGCTGAGCGTTGAACATTGTTCTTAGCATCTTCGCCTGCACGTTGGACATTTTTGCCTACACCTTCAGCAGCATTCTGGGTGTTTCCTTTGATATTTTCAATTCCACGCTTGGTTCCCTTAGCAACGCCTTCCCCTACTTCTGAGGCAGAGCTACCAATATCTTCACCTAGGTTTTTCACTCTTTGACCAAAGGGTGTACCTTGGCGGTAATTTTCCTTATATTGGTCTACACTATCAATGCCTTTTTCATCAATGTTTCTTTGAGAATTGTCCCGCAGAGCTTTACCCCTCAATTCTGCTCCGCGTTGATCTCCATCTGCTCTGGAATCTACATCATTAAAGTTGTTCATCCCACCTTTAGGAGAATTGAGATCGTAACTTTTTGTGGGATCGTATCTTTCAGCATTAGGGGGTTGAGAACCGGGTTGTGGTGGCTGTGCAGCTATTCCTGGATTATTACAAGCTTGTGTCAGAAATAGGAACATACTAGCTACAAAAGCCGTTAAAACTTTTGCAGGACGAATGTTTTTTAGCCAAGCAATAACTCTTTTCATTGTGCTACTCCTTACGTTATTTTGAGCAATTTAAACGTTAACCAAGATGGTTTTAGGGTATGTTCACCCTGTTGAAATCCAGTCGGAAAACGAAATTTCTATCTGCCTACTGCTGGATTTTTTTGTAATTCAGGTCTAGCACCTGCTTCATCTGCTTTATCTTTCAAAAAGCTGGAGGCATCTTGGACAGTTTCTTTCACAGTCTCAAGCCGCTCTTGAATACGAGTGCCTACATTTGGTTCTCGCTGAATTAAACCACCTGGTTCGGGTTGTTGGAAATTCTTTTCCGTAATCAGTGGTAATTCTGCTTCTTTTTGTGCTCTACCTGCTGGTGTTTCAGCACCAGGGTAAAGTATTTCGGATTCTCTATTGCTTGCAGCTGTGGCAATCAATAGTTGTGAACTAGGCTGTAGTAAGCTAGCTTGATCGCGCTGACTCTGGTTGCTAGAGTTAGTAACTTTTGGATCGGTGGACATTTGATATTTAGTATATTTATCTCCACCGTTTTTATATGGATTGTTTGCACCACCAGCTTGTACGGCTGGATTTTGAGGATTTGCACCTTGGGCGTTTGCCCCACTACAAGCAGTGCTAACTATCAACAATAGACTTGCCAAAAATACAGTTAAAATCTGGCGCAGCCGCAGTTTTTTCAATAAAGTGGTCAAACGATTCACTCAGTCCTCCTTGCAACTATAAGCAAGCCAATTACTGCCGAAGTTTACTTCTAAAGCAGTGAGTTTCGGCCTTGATTTTTTAGTTGACTAATTTTGTTCAACAATTATTAACAATATGACTTTTAAAAAATCTTTTCCTCTAGCGTAGGCCACATTTTTGTTACGCTCAATACACTATTTTTATCTAACTCAAGAGAGATATTATCTAAGATAAATAGCTACCAATCCTGATTGCAGCTATTTAAGCTATTTTCAGTAGTATCTACTTTTACTTTTGACTTGAACTTTCAATTTATGTTTACTAATGTAACAAATTTATATAATATCAAATATAGCTGAAATGATAAATCCTAATAATTAATTGACTGTTGCTAATTGACCATGTCAAAACTGCAACGCTAATCATCAAAGGTTTTTATTTAATAAAAAAATATTAACTAGTACTAAATTCAAAATAATGGTTAAAAGAAATACATAAGAATTTTTAAACCCATCACATGTTTTATAAAAAATTTCTTTATGTAGCTGATGTACGATAAAAATTGACATGTTCAGCCTTAGAAGAATTAACCGTTAAATTACTGGAATGTGGAAGAAAATTTTACGTTGGATGATTTTAGGCGGAACCCTGTTTTTTTTGGGGAAAGCCTTAAAAGATCACTGGCTAGAAGTAACAAGTATCCAAATTGATCAAATAGGATGGGCCATTCTGGCGATCGCTACTGGTGTAACTTTACTGGCACATACGTGGGCAGGCTGGATCTGGACTTGGGTTCTGCAAGAGTTAAATCAACCTGTAGAATCTTTACACTTTATCCAGGTTTACCTAAAAACAAATATAGCCAAGTATTTACCTGGTAATGTCTGGCATCATTATGGGCGAATTGTAGAAGTCAAAAATGCTACAGGCTCTTTAGGTGCAGCGACTTTAAGCGTAGTCCTAGAAGCACTACTGATGACAGCGGCTGCATTAATCATTATTGTGCTATTGGGCACTCAATTTACGGCTACTAATGCTAATACTTGGTGGCAAATATTACAATTTTTCTGTTTGGTTTTGATACTTTGCGCCCTTCATCCCTGGTTTTTGAACCCAGTTATTCACTTCGTACACAGATTCAAAGCAAAAAAGGTTGATAAGAATACCAACTCAAGCGTTAATTTCAATATTGAACGTTATCCCTTACGACCTTTGTTAGGAGAATTGGGCTTTTTAGGACTGCGGGGTATAGGCTTTATCTTAACTCTATTTGCTTTAGGACCTTTAAATGCGAGCCAGATTCCTTTGTTGTTGGGGGCTTTTAGTTTCTCTTGGTTGTTAGGGTTTGTAGTTCCCGGCGCGCCTGGTGGGTTAGGTGTGTTTGAAGCAACTGCGATCGCACTTTTGCAACATTATTTTCCTGCGGCTCTAGTTATTAGTGCGATCGCATTATATCGTCTCATTAGTATTATCGCTGAAACTGCTGGTGCTGCCCTAGCTTGGCTTGATGAACGTCTATAGCTGAGTCTTGATTTAGCTAGAATAAAGCAATTCTTATGTTTGAGTATCTACTTTTAATTGTGAAAATACACGATAATCATCAAGATTCTGAGAATTACAACTTTGCTCATCAGCGTTCATATTAATCAAATTGTATTCTACATTCTCAGCATAAATTGCAAATGTAATATTAAAAAATTCTAGGAAATTAATAAACCATGTACATTCATCTTCTGGATAGTTTTCGTAATAATTAATTAAATGAGCAATGCGAATTTCTAAATGGCTGCGGGCATTTTTACAAATTAAAATAATTTTTAGCAGTATAATCACTAATGTTAATGGGTTACCTCCAGCCAGCAATAAAATAAATAATGGTGAAGGCTCCTTGCCAGTTTCTATTGTCAAACAATCAATTACTCGGTTACAAGTTCTGAGTATTAAGTTATTATTTATAATATCTTCATTAGATTCTTGCTTCCAAGTAGATAGCTTTTCTGATAAATGCTGCATTACAGTAATTACTAATTCTTGATTTTCTACTGTAAAGAACAAATATTTTTGGATACTATCTTTAAATTTTTTTAATGTTTGATTCTTGGTTTGCTTGAGAAATATATTGGCAATATTTTCATAACTAAATACACCTTTTTTAACTACTATCATTTTGATAATACGTAAAACATTATCTCCCAAAATGCTAGGATTTTTATAGCGCGTCACACTTGAAGCAGCAGACTGAGAACGAGCAATATACATTGCTAGTTCAAACTTATACTTGTCTTTCATCTGCTTGGAGAGCTTTCTAGCTACTTCTTGCTGCTCTCTAGGCCTTTTACCATCATAAGATTGAGCTACTAATAAATAAGAAGTGTAGCGATTAGCCCAATTATTTTTGCCTTCTTGCTTGAGTGCTTGTTTTTTGTATTTAGAAGCCAAAAATTTTAGTTCTTTGTAATCATGACTTCCAACAAAATTTTTCAGCCAGCCTTGAAAAACTTTGGTATGCGGATGAGTTATCTCTATCGAAGGTTTATAGTTGTCAAATAATTTAATTAATTCTTGAATTTGCTTATATTTTCTTTGTGCTTCCCAATTATTAACTATTATGTAAAAACAACGCTTTACTGTATGATAAAAATCCTGCTCGTTTTCCAAAAAAGAAATTCCATAGATTCCAGTAGCTTTACCCAAATTTACTGAATCAAGAAAATCTATAAATAAACGTTTAAACTCACGTAAAACCTCCTCTGACGGCCATTTTTGGACAATTTCTACCAAAAAGCTGTAGAGCCTTTCCTGGGCAACTTGGAGATTGTTCTGTTTGGGCTTAGAGTTAACAATATCTTGATCTTGATGTCCCTGACTACTTTGTAGACTATTAGTTGTCATGCCAGTTTTAAAGACCCAAAAGCTTGCTGATTTTATTGTTATCAGCTTAACCTTGGTGAACAAGAGCATCAATCTATTGTTCAAAAATTAAGTAATTTTTTTCGCAAAATTTGTTTTAAAATAGTAAAAATTTGATAAATTTTCCTAGAAATTACTGAAACATAAATTTAAAAATTGACTTAAGGCTGCTTCAATAGGCATTGTAGCCTGCGTAAACTAGTATCCCACTACAGCAACTATTGGGTTGAGTTGAGGACACAGTGAACTTTAATTTTTTTTTAATCTTCGCCTCACAAATTCTTCATGTCTAAATCTGATGTACAGTGACTAATTATTTGTCACGACAACAGATAACTTGTCACTGTAAACACAGTAAACTGAATCCAGATTCTAGATTTTTAATGGGGGTGGAGGGACTTGAACCCTCACGACCTTTTACGGTCAACGGATTTTCATTCTCCCGTAGCTTTCACTACTGCCTAATAGCTTTTACAGCTTTCGGCTTTGAGAATTGGACCCTCCCTTTACCCTCGACTTAACGTTAGGGTAGCTCCCGTCGGGCCTCTGCACCTTCCCTCAATTTTAGATTTTGAATTTTGGATTGAAGCGCAATCGCAAAACAAAAGTCATAATCTATAATTTTTGGGCTTGGCTCAGGATTGCCATATCTGTTACCAGATTTAGGTTTCCCTGAGTTTGAGAGCTTCCACTTGAAGGATTTCTCCATCAAGGCTCAGTTAACTAAGTCCGTAGCGTCTACCATTCCGCCACACCCCCTAATATTAATTAGGAGCTAATTGTCAGTTGAAAGTAGCAAATACCTCCTCATACATTCCAGCATCAATTGCGTCTTTTGTGCAACTAGATTTAAAAAATTTTGTTCACAAAAAGCAATTGTACTGGTTTGGTGACTAGGCCGAATACTTGTTGAAATATCAACAGTATTGTGCGATCTCATTGCAGCTTTGAAAGTTTCCTTTTTTTATCGCCGCCTTAAAGGTTATACCCATTTAATTTTGGGTGTACCTGACCTTTTTCGCAAAAGCCTTTCCAAGGATAACACAATCAAATAATTAATCGCAAGCAAAAATAATAATTAAGGATGAGTAACAAGTAAGAAAATGCTTCCCCTGTGGGCCTACTTCCCTGAGACTAGGCATTCAGCCTATGATGGGAAATAGATGTACTGAATGTTCTTGTCTATCTTAGAGAAAGAATTATGATTGTTGCCCTGCTGTATCTGATTTTGGCTGGAGCTTACTTGTTAGTCATCCCAGTGGCTGTGCTGTTTTACCTGAAGCAGCGCTGGTATGTGGCTAGTTCCATAGAACGCACCTTTATGTACTTTCTGGTGTTCTTCTTCTTTCCAGGTTTGTTGGTTCTATCGCCATTTCTAAATTTTCGACCCCAGCGGCGACAAATTGAAGTTTAACAAGATTGGTAGGTCATAACTCTCATGCGACGCATTGATGCTATAGGAATTGGCTTTGGCGTTTTTGTTGCTGGAGGCATAGCATATCTAGGTTTGCAGCAAGTAGGTTTAGATAGTCAAAAAGCTGGTATATGGAGCCAAGTCTTACTAATCAGTGGATTGCTTGGCTGGTTAGCCACCTATGTTTTCCGTGCGGTGGGGCAAAAAATGACCTACCATCAACAGCGGGAAGATTATGAACAAGCCTTTTTCCAAAAGCGGCTGGACGAATTGACGCCCGAAGAACTAGCAAAAATTCAAGCTGAGATTGAACAAGAAAAACAAACTCAGGTTTAGAGTGCTCATTGGTCATTTGTTGATTGTCCGTTGTTTGATACTATATGACAACTGACTTTTGAATCTTGACCAATGACTGCCATTTCCCACTGCTTTGAAACTCTTGGACGCAATAAAGAGTGTGCTTTAATTCCGTTTATCACAGCTGGCGATCCTGATTTAGAAACAACAGCAGCAGCTTTGCGAACTCTTGATCGCAGTGGGGCAGACATTATTGAATTAGGGGTTCCCTACTCCGATCCTTTAGCGGATGGGCCAGTGATTCAAGCTGCTGCTACCCGCGCTTTGCAACGGGGAACTACATTAGATAGTGTGCTGGAAATGTTGCAAGCTACTACTCCGGATTTAAAATCGCCTATCAGCCTGTTTACTTACTACAACCCAATTTTGCACCGGGGAATTGATAAGTTTCTCCAGCAGATTTCGGCTGCTGGAGTAGCAGGTTTGGTAGTACCCGATTTACCTCTGGAAGAAGCTTCTGGCTTACTCCAACCAGCTAGTGAGATCGGAATTGACTTAACCTTGTTAGTCGCGCCAACCAGTTCCGCCCAACGGATAGAAGCGATCGCCCACTCCTCTCAAGGATTTATTTATCTCGTAAGTGTTACTGGGGTTACTGGTATTAGATCGCAAATAGAAACGCGAGTGTCAGATTTACTGAAGCAAATTCGTAGTGTTACGGAGAAACCCATTGGTGTAGGCTTTGGGATTTCGCAAGTCGCACAAGCGCGTCAGGTCAAAGATTGGGGTGCTGATGCGGCGATCGTGGGCAGCGCGTTTGTGAAACGTTTAGCAGAAGGTACACCAACAGATGGATTGAGTGCGATCGCTGAATTTTGTCAAAATCTGAAAACAGCTATCAAGACTGAGTGACACTAGTATAAATACTAGTCTTGATGAGATAGGAAAAGTAGATTAAAAATATATAACAGTGTAGTTTTTCTGCCTAAGGTTGGTAGACAAATTAACAGATATAATCTTGAATAATAACAGCAAATATGATGCTGTAAAAAAACTAGCTGAGAGCATCGCTTATAGTTTGGGTATTATATGAAGTGAAATAGGCGAAAAAATATGAGTGTGAGTGTGAGTCAGTTACAAATGATGATAATTCCGTCGCAGTTGAGGGGCTTAGGCGATGAGTGAAAGTATGGCGTTTATCGGCGGGGTCGCTGTAGCTGGGCTGGCGGCTCTCGTATTGCTCAAAGGGGCAGGTAATTCCCTACAACCTAACTTTGCTGTCACCCCGCAGATGCCTGCTGCTGTAGTGCCCCAGGTGATGCCGCCCCAATATCCCTATCCGCAACCGCTGTATCCCAATAATCAGCCTCCGACGGCTCCTAATTCCGAGAGACTAGCGGATATTGAATCTGTAAAGTCGGAGTTGGCGCGTTTAAAAAGCGATAACGAGCAGTTGAGAACGCAAAATCAACAGCTTCAGTGGCAATTTCAAAGTTACAACCAGCAGCAACAGCAGCTGTATGCTCAACAAAATAATCAAAAAACGCCTTTACAACCTCAAACCCCTTGGTGGTCTTCACCGATAGTTTGGGCAGTCGGAGGTATGACTTTAACCATTGGTGGTGGTGTTGTAGTAGCTGGAGTGTTGGCTTTATTTTCACCAAAACAGCGTCCTACCCGTACTGTACAAGTAATTCATCCCTACCAAGGCCCTACACAGCCTTTAGTTCCTATACGTCGTACAGAGTTTTTGCCTCCTCGGATGGAAGCAAGACGAGTGGAAGCACCAGAATACGACGAAATGCATTAAAAGCAAAACTATAGTGGTTAGCAGGGTTGGCAACTACCTCTATATTTGTTGATATCAAATATGAAATAACAGCAAATACTACAATAAAATTTAAAGCAACTCACAGATGTTTCTGATAAAGAAAACAAAGGTGAGTATATTCCAATGACTATTTAAGGAAATAATTCGCCAAGCAAAAGTGTAAAATCACTTATATGCCTAGGGCATACAGAATTTATCAATTATTCAGCAGCCGTCCCTTGTTTAGAGAGGGCGGTGTTTTCTATTATTAGGAACTATTACTGGTGATGGCAATTGGCAAAGCCGATGACTTGCTCCTATACAGCCCAAAGAAGAGCTAACGCTAACTAGCCCAAGAAGCTGCTCTTCCATCACATCTCTGTATTTGTGGAATTTGCTGTCATTAACACTAACTTGCCAGCAGGAAAGATGATGCCAATTTCCTAAATGATCTCTACACATTCTGATGAAAAGCTTGATGGTGAAATTTTAAGGATTTGCCACTGCAAAAGTATTACATTGTGCAGGATTACCCGTTTGAATGCCCCGTTGGAACCAGCGGACTCTTTGAGCTGAACTACCATGCGTAAAAGACTCAGGTCTGACATAGCCTCTTGCTTGACTTTGCAAGCGATCATCCCCAATACTGCTAGCAGCATTCAGCGCCTCGTCAATATCGCCTGCTTCCACGATTTGTCGCGAGCGATCGGCATGATATGCCCATACGCCAGCGAAACAATCCGCCTGTAACTCTTGTCGGACTGAAAGTTGATTTGCTTCTACTTGATCGGCTTGACGCTGCAATCCTCGCACGCGATCGGAAATGCCCATAAGATTCTGGACATGGTGCCCAACCTCATGAGCAATTACGTAAGCTTGAGCAAAGTCTCCTGGTGCTTTGTAGCGATTCTTCAAATCCTGATAAAAGTTTAAGTCTATATAGAGCTTTTGATCGCTAGGGCAATAGAATGGACCAACGGCTGATCGCGTAAAGCCACAAGCTGACTCCACCGCATCAGAAAAGAGAACTAAGGTTGGTTCTCGATATGTTTTTCCTTGTTGCTGAAACAGACTGTGCCATGTATCTTCCGTATCAGCCAAGACAACCGAAACAAAATCCGCCATGCGATCTTCTGCCGCTGAACGTTGTGTTTGGGGAGATTGCGAGTAAGGGCGATCGCTCGGTCTTTGTGTTTGCTCCCAGATTACACTGGGATCGCCACCCAAGAAGGCAACTATCAGTGACAGAATTACTGCCCCAACGCCACCTCCCACAACAGGGGCCGAAAGCCCAGTTCCGCGCCTATCTTCAACATTGGTGCTTCTACGACCAAATTCCCAACGCATAACCAAAAGTCTCCCAACTATTTAACCTGACACAAGTCAATAAAGTGCATAGACCCACAGCGACAAATCAAAAAACATCGCGCTTAGGCTAGACTTGCCATAATTAAGCACAAATATTAGTGGTTCTATACATCAAAATCTTCTGCCCAAAGGACAGCAATAACTTGATATGCTGTCCTACTTAGGGAAGGCTAATTGAGCGTCACATGACAATGTCTAAAAACATTCTCAAGGTGGATAGCCTCTAGCTTTGCACTGCTTATCGAGGTTAGTTTTATGATTAATGCTTGACATGACGAGATTGTACACTCATTGATAACAGCAAGTAGATAGGGGGATTTAAAATAATTTTTTACTGACAAGATTCCAGGACAAACGTTGAATCATTTCAACATCCGCTACTTTTAAGCTCCCTAATTCCAAACTGCTATTTTCTTGAGGAGCGTTCAATTGATTGCTGTCGTTTTTATAGCTTAATCCTTCTGGGCTTTTACCATAAAATGTTGCATAAAACACACATGCTGCGACATAAGAGCCAATTGAACTGGGGTGGCTTTTATCTGCATTGTAAAGACTCAAGTTTGAGTTTTGTTGTTGAATTTGTTGCCAAACTATGCCCACAGGAGCCACAATTGCATTGAGTTCTTTGGCAATTGTTATGTATGAATCGGTTAGTGCTTGTTGCGTTTCTGGTCGATTCTGTCTTGCCCAAGTCAAGTAGAACACTGTTTGGGCATTAACTCGCTTAATTTCAGCGTTAAACAATCGAGCATATTCATACATCAATTTAGGATTTGTAATAGGTAAAGTACTCTGTTCTTGCAGTACAACGTAGTCCCATCGTCCATCCCTAATTCTACTTAATGCTTTACCCTGCTTCCAAAGATTCTCTAATGTAGCTCCACCAACCGTAACCATTTCAGTTTCTAGTTTTCTGGTTTCTTTGGCTGATAAAGTTAACTGTCGCGTCAATTTGGGAAGATTGTTGAAATAGGTATAGCTATTACCAATGAATAACACCTTTAGCGGTTGGTTAGAAGTTTCCTTATAAGCTTTTGTCTCAAACTCTATTTTCACTTTTGCTCTTATGCCAGCAATGATTAATAATATAATTATTACTAATAAATACTTCATCTTTCTCTTTACCAATTTAGCACTAAGCGTCATCTGGAATTCTATCGTTGATGGGTGCATCTCAGTTTTTATTTTTCGATTAAATAATAAATTTAATATGTCATTGCGAGGAACGTAGACACGAAGTGGTGAGCCAGTCCAGTGGACGGGTTCCCCGGCATAAAGGAACTGGCGAACCCGAAGGGCTTCCCACAGGGTAGCAGTCGCAAGGCTTTAACCTAGAGACTTTAAAAATGAGAGCAAACTAGATTTTTCAACCACATATACTCCTCTTATTTTTCTTGATGGTACTGAAACTTTAGCTTGAGAGAAAGCAATAATTGGCGTAACAAAATTAAACTTACTTTGCTTTTTAACTTGCAAAGCTTGTTTCATAGCCCGTTCAAGAAAGTCTTTCTCAAAATTATGAGTCGTATTTCCCATACGACGAAATAGATACTTTCCATCGGTAACAACTTCACCTCGATGAGATTTGACATCGACAACATAAGCTTGACTTTGTGGGGAAACACAAACAATATCAGCATCTCCTAAACCATCTTTCAACAACATGCCATATTCGATTTGCCAGCCTTCTACCTCTAACTGAATCAAGGCTTGAGCTGTATCTTCTTCTCCTTTAGCACCTTGATCGGCAAGGTTTGCCTTCCGCCAGAAATAAATGCCATTGAGAACCAACCCTAAGGCTAGGAAGATAAAAAGAACATATAAGAGGATGGGCAATTGCAATGTTGGAGCCTGAGCCTTAGATGAGTTAAGCGATGATACCTGGTTTAAAAAATTCTGAAAGATTGCTACCAAAAAGAATGGAAAAAGGACAACTAAACCAGCACAGAGAAAGGAACAAATTGCCTTAAGTCGTCTCTTAACAGCAAGGTCACGAATGTTTTTTCCAGCCTGACGATGTAATTTTGACATGTGATATTTTAATCGAGAGATGCTCAAATACTTAAATAAAGTTAAATTTTTTCTAGTCTGGCACTGTCAATTTAAAATGACAAGGTTATTTTTAATACTAAAAATTTTAAATATTACTGAAATCTCTGTTCAAATACATCATCTAGAATCAATCGCAAACATGAAAATGCAGGACGATATCTGCTGATTGACTCTTTTGAGTTGACGCAAGTATGAACCAAATAACTTGATGCCTGAAAACAAGCCTTATACAGGCTTTAAATGCCATCAAAATCAGTGTTATTGGTAGTAGCTCATGATTCTTTGCTATACCATCGGCTTAAATAAAATTTGCTTATTTCTCACCAAGCTATGACTTTTGTTAGAGGGATTATTTATTGATTCCAGTTACGCTGGATTTGTAATCAAAAGAGACAATTGGCTGCAAATAGGCTGTATTACACCCTATTTCATTACTAAATCTATAACTCCATTGGTTAGGTTAATTACAAGATAGAAACTAATTTTGGTTTCACATGGTATTAACCAAATTTGGAGTGAGCCAATGATATCTCGAAAATTTGAAAAACATCGAGAATGTACCAACGGAGTATTGGCATGACAAATTTGATTTCTAGCGCGATCGCTCACATCAGTTCTTTGCTTAAGGGATTTCAAGTAAAACGCTTTTTGGCTGTTGCCCTAGTTGGTTTGATAGTACTAACTACAAATGTAGATACTGGGCGCAGTAACAAAGAGTTGCGCGATCAAGCTCGCGAACGAGTAGAACAAAATGATGCTCAAAGACCCAAAACAACAGGGCAATGGAATAGGGAAGCTCGCGAAACGAAAGACGCTCCTGGTGAACGACTTCAGCGAATTGGTCAGCAATCAGCAGAAGCTTTTAAAGAATTTGGTTCAGGTTACGTAGAAGGTGCTAAGGAAACCACTGAGGGTGTCAAAGATAGTGCAGCACAAGCAGGCAGAGATATCTCTAACACAGTAAAACGGTAAGTTCCTGATGCTGTAGTTGCGATTTGCGATCGCACAATTTTCTTAGTACTTGCTAAAATTCCAGAATCTGCGCTGAACCTACACAGTGCAGATTTTGCATGTTTGAGATGCTCCCTAACCTCATCCCAAATTCCAATTAAAAGTAATATCTATCATTACGACCGGAACGCAGTGGAGGGAAGCAATCTCAACAATGTCAAACTACTACAATAAATTGCAACTTAGTATCAATAGTAGTTATCCTAACCACTCTGGATTTTTAGCTGTACTATCAAATTGACTAGTAGTCTTAAATGGCTCGTACTGACCTTTTGCTGCAACCTGGCGAGTGCGATTGAGAAGTGCCCTAACTTGTTCCTGGCTCATTGGCTGAAATGTACGTACTGCCTCAAATGCTTGGTTGAGGATTGCCATACTTTCAATGCCTGTAATCACGGTTGAAGTTGGCAGATTCATGGCGTAGTGGAGACATTCGATGGGTTTAACCGTATTGCTCTTGAGAATATTTTGGTCGCCCATTGATTTCATACCCAGCACACCGATTCCATCTTTGACTAATCTGGGTAGAACTTGTTGCTCAAAACTTCTAAAATGTGCATCCATCACGTTCAGCGGCATCTGCACTGTGTCAAAATGAAAGTTATTTTGAGCAGCAACTTCCAGCATCCTCAGGTGAACTAGAGGATCTTTGTGCCCAGTAAATCCGATATAGCGAATCTTACCTGCTTTTTGTGCTTCTACCACCGCCTCCATTGCCCCACCAGGAGCGAAGACGCGGTCTGGGTCTTCCATACGAAGGATTTCATGATGCTGTAGCAAATCGATACGATCTGTCTGCAACCGTTTTAAAGAATCGTTAATTTGCTTAGTAGCTGCCTCTTTAGTTCGTCCGTCTATCTTAGTCATGAGGAAGACCTTTTGACGATAACCGCCTTGAAGGGCTTTTCCCATGCGAATTTCGCTACCTCCGTTATGGTAGTCCCAGCTGTTATCCATGAAATTGATGCCACGATCAATGGCAGTGTGGATCAGGCGGATACCCTCTTGCTCGTCTTTTGGTCGTCCAATATGGTGACCGCCTAAACCGATTACGGATACTTTTTCTCCCGTGCGTCCTAAAGTTCTATAAATCATTTCGCCGCTTCTAGTTTGAGTAGGAGCGGGTCTATTTTGGGCTGAGACTTGTGAGAATAAACCTTCCGCACCAGCCAACCCGGCTGCAACTAAACCGGAAGTGGAAACTACTTTCAATAAATCCCGTCTGCTGATATCCACAAATTTATCTTTCCAAAAAATGGTTAGAACTCGCTCTCATAGCGTTACATGATGCAAAACCGGGTACATCTAACTGTTGAGAGAAAACAGCAGTGAGAGAGGGGTATGTATGCTAAGGCAGGGTGAACTGTCAAAATATGTTAAGAAGCAGAAGTGTTGAATGTTAAAAATAAGCTCATAAAAATAGCCCAAAATCTAACACATTTTTGGCGAAGGATTAAAACCGCCTAATACTGATAAAACCAGGGTAAGTTAAGCGACTTCCTATCGCTCTTCTATCACTTTGGTGAGAAAAAATCAAACGCAAAATCTGAAACCAAAATACCGTTAGAGGTTTGGGCTTTAAATTCTCATACAACGCCTAAGACATTAGACCTCCTATGAAAATAGGGCAGGAGGCAGAAGAAAAGGAAGGGTTAAGATTTTCATTGTTCCTTGTGAACGCAGCTCATGAAGTCTCTTGCATAAGTCGATTTTTTGAATATCGAACCACAGATAAACGCAGATGAACACCGATAAATATCGGTGTTTATCTGTGTACCCTACGGGAAGCCACTTCGTGTCTACATCTGTGGTTTTTTTATTCTTCTTCGGATTTTTGCAAGAAGTCTATTGATTATTGCGTAAAGCCTTTTGCCGTAAAGGTTCCAAAATATTTTTTGGAGAGAGTGATTAAAGAGCGCTATTTACTTTCCTTAGCCTGCAAGATCAGTTCTGCTATACCGAAATGACCATTTCTACAAAACTCTGGAATAGGTTTCCAGCCTGGATATTGCCGCAAATAGGAATGGCTATCTCCATAAAGCAGCCCAACAAACACCTCGCCAACAATTCGACCGCCGACTGGACCAAGCCGAACAGGAATATTATTGACCTTGTCTTTTTGTTCATTGGTAGGATTCTGTGGTAAATGTTGAGCAGCCTTCTGTACCTCTTGCTGAGCCTCGGCTAGTATGTAATACCATAACGGCGCGTTATTGGAGAATTCTGATGATATCTTGGTAATAGCTTGATTATTAGCGCCATCGGCTGCATTTGCCTTGCCAACGAGTAGTTGTTCATCAGGAATGATGGGTATCCCCATTAAACGCGCTACAGCCTGCCCAGAGGGTAAGCCCATACGTAGACCGCGCTTCAAGTTACGTTCTGCTAGGGAGGGGATATCCTTCGCTACGCTGGGGGGAAGAAAACCGAGGGGATTAACTAAGGATGTATCAATTTTGTAGGCAGGCTGAATACGGTTCGACCCTAGTTTTGGTCGATCTTCAATATAAAAAAACAATGTCCAGTCAACCGCTCTATCCTCTGGAAAAGATTTAAAGCCTGTTAATCCATCTGTGAACTTACCATCCTTATCCTTGACTGGAAAAATGAAAAAGCGATCTGAATTACTCGTGTTTAGCCGATAGATTGGGCGAACCATAGAGTGACCAAATCGGTAAGCAGCAACCGCAAACTCAACTGGGATGAAGGGTTCTTCTTTCCACTTAAAAAACTTTAAATTCGGAGTGAAGGAGTGAAAACACAGACCATCTGCCTCCTCTTTAAGCTGTGGCAATACGGAGTACAAAGTTTCTTTACCAATGATAGTAGGCAGGAAGTCGTGCAAGATTAACCACTGATAATGCCATCGTACCTCCTGCTGAACTTTCTCAAACTTCGGTATACTGCCATCCCGTTTGGTGAGAAAATCGACCACCCGATTGTGAAAACGCAACACTGTGGACTGAAGTTGGGAGACAATCGTATTTTCATCATTACGCGGATCGCCAATGAGCGCTCGCGCAGGTTCTCCTGATTCAGGTATATTACGAAGAACATCTCTCGTATTTTGGTCAAATGCACTTCCAGTAACTTTACGTCCCAAAAGCATGTGGACTGCATCATCTCTATACAGATATGGCTGATCGTCTGGACCGCGACCATAAATACTGTCAAGATCAAAGCGAGGAGTACGGAAATCCTCTAGGGCTTCAGGGTCGTTATTTTTCTGAAGACTACTGGCAGGATCGAAAGTGAGATCGTGATCGATGAACTGCCCTAGATAGGTGTATCCAGCAGCTATTCCTGTGTTTTCTTCATCATCTACCTCGGTCTCTGGGGTTGGGCCATCTTCTTCAAACTCAGCAGTCATAGCTTTGCCAAGCGCCTCAAGCGCAGCTTCTGAAAAAGTAGCCGCAGGTAGGGTACGAAACATGCGCCCAAACTTTCCTTCAAATAGGGAGGATTTGGGCGGAAACTCTGCTCCCCGTAACGTGCTCCCGTGGGGACGATAGGCTGAATTTTGACTGCGCAATGTATGTATTGGTGTTGTTGGCTCATTCATATTCATAAAATGCTTCTTCCCATTTCAAACTTTAAATAATTGAAATACGGCACTGCAATACATGCAGGATAAATCAGTTCAATAGACTTCTTGCAGAAATCGGTAAAAGGGAAAGGGGAAAAAGGGAAAGGAATTCAAAACCCTTTCCCTTTAACCTTTTCCCTTTCCCCCTCTTGCAAAAATATATTTTTGCAAGAGGTTTAATATGAAGATTTCTCCATACTATTTTGGTCTTCACTCAGAATTTTTTAGAATTCTCTTTTAAAAATCCGTTAAAGACTCTATATCCTATTGATAAATTTTGCTGTAAGAAATAATCAGAAAAAATCTGTATATTTTCTCAATATAAACTCACCCCAATAAGGCAAATGTGAACTAAAAGTTAAAAATAAATTTTTAAATATAAATTGCATCTACGTTGAAAACAAACATCTTCTTAGTAACTTTGAAGTATTTTTATTACTTAATAAGTCAAGCTGCGTATAGCAATTGAGAGCGCGTATTTTGTATTTTTATAGCGCAAACTATTTAATTAAAATAAACTCGTTTGCTAATTATTGCAAAATTGTGGCGCTACTCAAAAGCTGTTGTGAAGCTCTTAAGTAGCGCCAAAGCAATTACATCACACAATTCTTGCGTTAATAGCTAGAAAAAACAACCCCTGAAAGTACCGTGGAAGTTACACTCTCTGACCTTCTTGCTTGGCTGTTCCCATATCAACTACAGCACTGCGTGTAAAGTTAATTCGCTCTTCAAAATCGAGTTGCTTGATCCGGTTCACAAAGCTATTGGTAGCTTCAGGCAGTTTGTAGTTGGAGGGAACTTGAATGACAGTGCCTTGCTCCATACCCTGTGCTAGTAGTAGCCACACTTCTATCCTGGCGCTGGACGCTAGAGCATTGTAGGCCTGGGTAAAGGCGGAATTCTTACCACTGACAATATCTCTTTGTGCTTGTAGTTGTTGCTCTTGAGGCTGAGCAGCAATTTGGTCATATAAGGCAGTCGCTGGTTCAGTCACAGAGAAACCAGGATCTGGTTTTAGTTGGTCTTTCAAATCCAGATAGCCATACCAAAGAATAGCAAGTTTAGTGTCTGCATCAAAGCGGCTAAACTCATTCAAAGCTTCTCGGGTGGTATTGTTCGTTGTGTAAGTCATAAAAATGTTCCAAAGTAGAATTGCATTCAATGAAGGAAGTAATCTCCTCTCCTTCAAATAAGTTAATAAATGCTTTCAGGAAGTTAACCCTGCCTTTGATAGATATAGGATTCATACCTAGAGCATGTTGCAGCTTGGATAACAATTCAGTAAGTATCGCTGGAATGGTTATGTTTGTGGATATTCTTCGCTAGGGCCTATCAATATTGCTGACCCCGCCTTGATCTCATCCGAAGAATAATTTATAACCTAGTCATCATAGTTACTTGCGATCGCGTTTTGTAGATCACTTTACAAATACACTGCATATCGCGATCGCTTGAATAATTATGATTAGGGCTAAAGTTTTAATAATTAGTTGTTAGCAACTGTATTACCCTAAATTTCAGCATAACAGACGATCCCACTCATCTTTGATCGCGCGATAGCACTCACAGGCACACGCCTCCATTCTCTTCCGGTCAAGAATCTGGATATTTCCACGCTTATACTGGATCAGTCCCTCATTCTGAAGCTTCATAGCAGCGTTACTCACACCGGCACGCCTTACACCCAGCATCGTGGCAAGAAATTCTTGCGTGAGATTAAGTTCATCTGAAGCAACGCCATCACTACTCATCAGTAACCAACGGCAGAGCCTTTCTTCCAATCGATGCAGACAGTTGCAAGCTGCTGATTGTGAGCCTGTAACTATCAAGGTATGTATGTAACGGTTGAGAATGTAATGCAAACTACCTTCTTGGTCAAATGCATCTTTGATGACTTGCGCTTTGACCTGTATCGCCTCGCCAGGAATCTGCACCAGCGTTTGCATCGGAGTTACGTTAGCATCTAAAAGCACAGGTACACCCGCCATTCCTTCACGCCCGACAGAACCAGATTCGACCATTGAGCCGTCCTCCATCACCGTTACTAGCGAGAGCAATGCGTTGAGGGGAAAATAGATATCTGTGATAGGTTCGTTAGGTAAGATGATGGCTTGACCATGTGAGAGCGAAACCTTCTTCAAGTGAGGACTCAAAGCGTTTAGCTCTTCATGCGAGACTTTGGCAAGCAACCGATTTTGCATTAACGGGTGTGCATATTGATGAGCAGGCATGAGACCTTACCTTGGCTCTGAAGAGTATAGAGGATGACAAACATAGACTATGAGCTTATAAGATAAGAGATTTCACATCCGCGCTCATCGCCAGAGGGATAGATCGCAATAAATATTACAAAGTCATTCAGCGATCGCCTGCTTGAGAAATGCTTCTAAGTTTTGGGTAGCAGTGGGATTATCAAACAGAACGTTGATTGAAAGTTTTAGAGCTTCACGAATTGAGTATCGCCAATCAAGATCTACCGCTAATCGAACTGCAATCTTAATGTATTGCCAAGCATCATCTGCAATTGTCTCTGTAACACCGATAGCTTGCAAGAAACCATAGGAGTGACGCCCTCGCATGAACTCACCAGGACAAGTGACAATTGGTAAGTGAGTGGCGATCGCATCCAGTGTTGTATTCCCACCCGCCCAGTCTAATGTATCTAAATAAATGTCTGCCAAAGAAAGCAAGTCAAAGTATTCCTCACGGGGTAAAACAGGAGAAAATACACAATAGTCAAGACTATCTAAGCCTACAGCCGCAAATGTCTGTTTCAGACGTTCTTGAGAAATCCCAGAACGCAGAAACATAAATTGAGCATTGGGAACTTGACGGGCGATTTCTGCATAGATGTAATCGTGCTGTGGTAGATATTTATAGGCAGCTTGACTGGAGATGTAGACAATAGCATCTTCTCGTAATCCAAAAAATAATCGCTTGCGGCGGACTACGTCAACTTTAATGGCAGGATAGGAAATTCCCACGCCAGGCAAACGTACAAGGCTTTCGGTGTAGTGATCTTGCCCATTTATAGGCTCCATCAGTTCGCTGGATAAGAAATAGTCAATGGTAGGAAGTCCAGAAGTTACAGGTTGTCCCCAAGCCATACATTGGATCGGTGCTAACCGAAGTGCAGCAATACACAGTGTTGTGGCATCCATTCCTAATTCTGGAAAAATTAATACATCAAGGCGATCATCAATAACTTGTTGACAAACCTGTTCTAAATTATGTGGCAAATGATAAAACTTTGTACTATAAGATTGAAATAATTGGGTAGCAGCATCAAACTGATGCCCTATGTGATATGAATAAATTTCAAATTTTTGATTATCTGCATATTTAAGCCAGTTTAAGAACAAAACTGTTCCACTCCAACCACACAAAAAATAGGAAAGATAGCCAATTTTAATTCGCCGATTATTGCTAATAGAAGGAATTGGACGTACTTGAACCCACTGCGGATAATTTGCAGCCATAATTTGGTGAACGAGTTGTCCATATTGCTGCTGTAGAAGCACATCATTCTTGCCCTGATATGCAAGAAAAAAGTTTGTATGATGGCTGATTCCTATTAAAGCTTTTTTCTGCTCATCGGGGCTATTGAGAGTAATTTCTTGAGTAAGTTTTTCTAACCCATGCTGATACCATGCCCGGTAGGTATCAATTTCCTGAGGAGTATGATAAATTTCTGGCAGCATCAGATGGCTTAACATCTTAAATATGTAGTTTTCAGGAAACTGATCTGTAGCTTGCTGCGCGAAGTTACGAGCTTCGAGATATTTGTGGCTTTGCTTGAGGCGAATAATTAGCCAGAAGTAAAGTTCTTGTGCTTGAGAGCAATTGCTAATACCATTTTGTAATGTTTGAATAGCCGCTTGCAACTGACCAGTTTTACACAAAACGTCGCTGAGCTTCAAATAATAGTCAATCTGATGCGGACAAATTGATAAATACTTGCTGTAATATTGGATAGCGTTTTCAGGTGATTCCCTATCTGCGAAATAATCACCCCATCTTTGCCAAGATTCTAAACGAGCAGTTTCATAAACAGTTTGTTGGCAAATTTCTGACAAATCACATATGGGAATTTGTGCTATTTCTTGTTGCTGGATAATGTAGCTATCTTCATTGTTAATTGGGATGCGAAAGTTAATTAATGATTTAATCACAGACCACTCTTGTGTGGTTAACTGGCTTGTAAGCCCTACATTCAGGTCTTCAGAGACAGCCTCCTCTAAGCTAAGTTTCAGAACTGTCTCAAAAAGCAATGAATTAGCATTATCCTGTAGTTCATCCGATAAACTTTGGCTGTCAATTAGCAGGGTTATGTCTTGTCTAGCTGGATGCGTGAAAAGCGTTCGTAGAACATTTATTAAGTCTTCTGCGATCGCTGTTTCTAAATTAGACCAGTCAGGAAAAATAATAAAATTAATATCTCTTAATTCATTAATTAACATAGGGTTGCAATGACTAATGGCAAGCTGCCTTGCGTATATAGCGCTTCTCGCTTGGTTGCAATACAGTCGGAACCCCACCCCACATTTGCTAACGCAAACGCTCCCCTCCCCGCAAGCCTACGGTGTACACACAAGTCTTGAAATCCTACCTAAGGTTTTGTTTCGTCGCCTAGCTTTAGGTTGTGTAATCGCTCTGGGAGCCTGTCCGCAGCGAGGAGGAACGACGTAGGCGAAGCCCTCCCGCTCTTTAGCAATCGATTACTTCGCTAGGCTATCGCTACGCTTGTAATGACAATTTCAGGGGTCTATAACGCCTGAAACCCTTGCAGATAGTACTTGTGTGTACACCGTAGACTTGCGGGGTGGGGTAAAAGCGTACTGCACCTCACTGAGAAACGCTATAGGCAATACTATATATGTTTTTACAGCAATGGCATCAGTAATCGAGAAATTCTCACAGATAACTTGAACCACAGAGGTTTTCTATAGTATTCAGAAAAATCAACAGCAACAGAAACCGCTAAATCATCCTCTAACATTTTCTCTACACTTTCAACAAATTGCGGTGCAGCTACAAAACCCATAACTTCAAAGTTGAGAAAAAACGAGCGATTATCTAAATTGACTGTTCCTACCCCTGCCATATCTTCATCGATCAGAATGATTTTCTGGTGCATGAATCCATGTTTATAGCGATATAACTTGATACCGATCGCTTCCATTTCGCCATAGTAGGAAAAAGAACAGAGATAAACAAATAAGTGATCGGGGCGATTGGGTAAAATAATTCGCACGTCTACACCGCGGATCGCTGCTAGTTTCAAAGCTGTTAAAGTTGCTTCATCCGGTACAAAGTAAGGAGTAGCAATCCACAGGCGAGTTTGAGCTTCATTGATTGCATTCACAAAGAAAAGATTACAGGCTTTGAACTGATCTGCGGGGCCTGTAGGAAGCACAAATGCAGTTTGATTAGCTTCTCGATTAGTTTTAATTTGCCAATTTACATTAATAATTTTTCGCGTTGCCCAGTACCAATCTTGTACAAAGGAAGCTTGTAAACTTTGAACAGCCGGGCCTTGCAACTTCATGTGAGTGTCACGCCAAGGAGTTAGGTGGGGATTTTTTCCCAAGTATTCGTCACCGATATTCAGACCTCCCAAAAATCCTATTTCACCATCTACTACGAGGATTTTGCGATGGTTGCGGAAGTTGAGTTGGAAGCGATTACCTTTACCTCTGGTGGTATGGAATGCGCTCACTTGAATGTTATGTTGGCTTAAAGACTGGATATAGGAGCGAGATAGTTTGTTAGAACCGATTTCATCGTAGAGAAAGTAGATGTTAACTCCTTGGTTTGCTTTATCAATCAACGCTTCTTTAAATTCTTGACCAGCTTGGTCATCATTAACGATGTATGATTGCAGCAAAATGTAATTTGTAGCGAATGCGATCGCTTTCAACATTGCCTCATAAGTTTTTTGACCATCAATCAGCAATTCGGCTGCATTACCTGATGTGAAGGGAATTCCTGTAAAAGCTTTAGCTAGTGATTGTAACCGTGCTAACTTATCTGGTGGTGCAACTTGAAATTGGGCAATTTCATTGTATGTTTGGTGAGCTAGCTGATAGTGTTGTGAGTAAACTAAGCGCAAGGCTTCAGCATATCCATGAAATTTAGTTCTGCCGAGAATCCAATACAATGGAATAGCTAACCAAGGAAAGGTAACTAAAGAAATTCCCCAGGCGATCGCCCCTTGAGAAGAACGCACATTCATCACTGCATGGGCAGCATGAGCAATTCCCAAGGTATGAACAACGACCGTAGCCGCACTAACAATAGTTATGGCACCACTATCTACAAACATCTCAATTTGTTATTAAGTATTTATATAAAAAATTCCGCCAATAATGGCTTGTGATCGGATGAGCAAATGTGTTCTAGTACTCTAGCACTAGCTTTGTGTTCCCTAAGTCCTCGGTAAAAAATATAGTCTAGAGGTGGTGATAACAAAAAGCGCTTAATTTTATTATGCTGATGAGGTGCAAAAGCTACTGGCATTAATCTCAATCGAGTAGCTGCTTTATACAATAAAAATGCTCTTTTTCGACTCCAAGTATTAAAATCTCCTGAAAATATAATCGGGCCTTGATGTGTAGATAGTGCTAGTTCTAACTCCTGCAATTGGGTTTTAAATTTATGTATATTGACAAAATTTATTAGATGACTATTGATAGTTAAAAGACTATCTTTCTTGTTAAATAAGGGATATTCAGCCATTAGAGAAACTTTAGGAGTTTTAATAATCGGTTCATAATGTTTGGTAATGATTGCTCTTTTATTAAGCGGGCTGATCTTAGCTGCTGTTAAAATTCCCGAATAAGTCTGATGATGAGCGTCAATAAAGTTTGGTGCAAAGTTCCAACTCATATCTATCAATTCCACTAGGTTCTCTGCCTCTACATCTAGACGGAATTCTTGCAAAAAAATTAGGTCTGGTTGGTATTGCTCAAGAATAGTTAAAAAATCTCTTACCCAGTTTTTATCATAATTTTTCTTGGCAATGTTCCAATTCAGGACTTTGATTGATAAACCATTCAGTTCTGTTTGCAGTATGTGGTTGCGATCAATTGTGGATTCTTGGGTGCGAAGAAATCGATAGGATGGAACAAATTTTCTAGCAAGAATGTCTACGTGCTCTTTGATATCAAGCATTATTAACAGCAACCTGAACTTTACCTAGCTTAACTCTAATCTTACTGATGTGGGTGTGAAAACGCTCTATAGGCACCCAACCCTAGCGCTGATTCTCTTTAACTTTGTGTCTACCTTGGGGGAAGTTGCTGCGCGCCTATATAGTTAAAATATTTTTGAACCACCAAGATATAAAGAAGACTAGCATTGCCCAGCCTAAGGACTGGTGAACAATTAAGCCACGTATTTCTTTTCCCATAAAAAAAGCTCCCATGTAAAGGGAGCAGATTGCAAACTATTTACTGTTTACTTTGTGTAAGGATGTTAATTAAAGTAACGCCAAGCAATATTTACTAAAGCAAAGTTACTGGCTAGCGTGTCAAAGAGGTAATTGATTCCAAGGAATTTCTGATTGCAGAATTGAACCAATGCCGCCAGTTGCGATCGCCAACGATTTTTTCGTAGACTGCTTCATAGCCGTTAACCATTTGGGTAACGCTAAATTTATTCTCTACATGTTCGCGGCATTTTTGGCGATCGAGTTTCAACGCTTTCGGTATCATCGTCGCCATTTCCTCGTAACTTTGGCAGACATAACCAGTCTCACCATTAGCAATTACCTCTGATACAGAACCCATATTCATAGCGATGACAGGTGTACCAGTCGCCATAGATTCAGCCATCACCAACCCAAATGGTTCGCACCAGGTGATAGGAAAGAGTGTAACCGCCGCATTCCCCAAAAGTTCAGCTTTTTGCTCGTGGTTAACTTCGCCTAAAAACTCTATTTGTTTACCATCGATATGAGGAGCAATCTCTTGTTCAAAAAACTGTTTGTCTACAACATCTACTTTACCCGCCATCTTCAAGCGCCATCCTGTCTGCTTGGCAATGGCAATAGCGTGTTGTGGCCCTTTTTCTGGTGAGAAACGTCCTAAAAATGCCAGATAGGGTGGATCTTGAGGTTCAACAAAAAAGGGAAACTTCTCAACGCTGATGCCGTTGTAAACTGTAGCAACGTAATTAATGTTTAACAGACGTTGCGCATCACTAATACTGATATATGGTTGCGTGTTGTATTGCCTAAATACTTTGTTGTTATCACGAGTAAAGATACCATGCAGTGTATGCACTGTTGGTGTTGAGACTACACTAGCTAAAGGCAATGACCAAACCCCTACGTGGGAGTGAATAATATCAAATTCGCCAGCATGTTGATAAACTTTACCAACGTGCATGAGTTCGTACATTACTGGTTCTTGGATATCTTTATCCAAACGCAATGCACGTGGACTCCCAGCTTCTAAACGAGCTAGAGTTTGGGAATCACCCGAAGCAAATAGCGTGACATCGTGACCTCTACGTACCAATTCATCGGTCAAACGACTCACAACTAGCTCAGTTCCTCCATAGGTAACAGGCGGAACTTGTTCCCACAGGGGTGCGATTTGTGCGATTTTCATAATGTGTAGGGTTCAGCGGTCAAAAGTCCTGTCACTTGGACTTAATTTCAGATACAGGAAAAAGATTTTTCCTTCATATCTGCAATCGACTTTCACCTTGCTTGCCGCAAACTGCGCCCAATTAGGTGAACCGAACCAAAAACTCATCTCCAGTGAGTGTTAAGTTGATTTCACATTTCCAATGTGGCAGACTCAGTAATATTACCGCATCTATCTAAAGGCAGTTTTTTTTCTCTGGCTAAACAGTTATGTGGAATTAGCGAGAAAAGCACCTCAAAATGAATATTGATCCACTTGAGAGCGCGATCGCCCATAACTGTGGTAGTTTTGAGCGATCGCATCCTTTTGGAATTTGTGGCTAACCCAGAGGAAGGCGATCGCCTGCATTATTTTTGCTGAGATAAATCCATCAAATTCGCCAATTTATATACAATTCGCGCTCCAACATTACCATCCCACTCAGTATCACCAACTTCGCAGACATCAAAGCCAATAATTTTCCTGCCACTGTTCACCAATTCCCGGAATAGACAATAAGCTTGTTCTAATTCCAAGCCACCGGGAACAGGAGTACCTGTACTCGGACAGAGTTTGGGATCTAAACCATCGACATCAAAGCTAATGTGAACGAATTCAGGTAATTGGCTGATAATTTCTCTACACAATTGAATCCAAGTTATGCCAGAGTAGAGCTTTTGTTTAATCGCTGGGTCGTAATAAGCGACTATTCGACCATGAGATTCGTCAATAATTTGCACTTCATCATGACTAATATCACGCAAACCCACCTGCACTAACTTGGAAATTTGCGGTATTTTCATCGCATTAAACATGATTGACGCATGGGAAAACTCAAATTCCTCGTATGCATCCCGTAAATCTGCGTGGGCATCTATGTGTAAAATGCCGTAATTGGGGTACTTAGCTGCTAAGGCTTGAAAGTAACCTAAGGGTGAACTGTGATCGCCACCTATAACTGCAACCCGCTTACCATCATTGATTGCTTTCTGACAATTCTCAAACAGCCATTGATTCACCTGTTGCGAAGCTCGATTAATTTCTGTGAGTACAGGTGTTAAATCTGGTGTATCTGTTAGTGCTTTACCTTGGGCGAGTCGCTCAATAATTTTGCCAGCTAAGGCGCGATAGTATTCACTTTTTTCTAAAATATCTTGGGGAATTTCCATCATAAAAATTCCCTGTTTCCATCCTTCAGGATGATCGAAATCAAACAAATCTAGTTGAGTGGATGCATCCAAAATCCGCTGGGGGCCTTTGGCGGTTCCTGCACCATAGGAAACCGTGACTTCCCAAGGTACGCCAAACACAATCAGGTTTGCAGACTCGTAATCAAACGGTAAACCCAAGAGATTGCCATTGATTTCACCTACGCCGCTGGGGTTGTAGTCTAAAAGAGGATTAGTCATAACACCTGATTATGCAAAACAACAGTAATAACTATGTTACGGATTGAGCTTTAATAGCTTAACGCTCCGTAGATGGGTTTTCAACGCGGCAATGAGAATAGCAACTACATGAGCAACTGCACTCATCCTACCTATTTCGCAGACATACTAACAGAGGATCATGCCTGATGTTGGTGAATTGAGATTACCTGTCGCCGCAGCACATAGCGCTGATGAACTTTGTTGCCAAATTGCTGAGGTGGTGCTAAACGTATCACTTCAAAACCCAACTTCTTCCAGAAAGCGAATCCTGGCTGATTTTCTTCCAAAACAGCCAAAAATACAGATTGCGCTTCCTGCTGTGCCACCCAACTTTCGTAAGCTTGGTAAAATTGAGAACCTAATCCTTTGCCTCGGTGTTCTGGAGCCAACATCATTAACCCTATCCACCAACTTTTCGTATCAGGATAATCCCGAATGCTTTCGAGCATTCCCACAAGGCTGTTATCTGGAGTAAACAAACCAAATATAAATTTATCTTCTATAGTTTTACCTTCAGGTAAGGCTAAAAATTCATCAGCAGCCGCAGAAGATAGAGGCGGATGCCCATCTGTCATCATAGCGTAGTCAGTACATTGCTCAAAAAGTTGCTGAAGAATTTTTGCATCACTAGGGTCTAGTTTTTTTGCCATGTAGGCAGCAACTTTCATATGACTTTCCCTGCAACTTTTTTATTGACTGCATATTAAATTAAATTAACGCGGGGTGAGTACGCTGGTCACAATAGTGCAGTCATACAAGGATATGGTGGCGATCGCACCCATAAACAGCCCCACCACCCAGGCGATCGGTAGCAACAGCAACATCCACGTTCCGCCAAATCTAAGGTGAAATGATATAACTACTAGTTAATATTTGATATTTATTTGGGCAAAATGATCTCAGACTCTTTTCAGGACAGTAAATTTGGCTAAATTCTCTAACGATAACTTCTTCGCCAGCAAATTTATAGATATGAGCAACTATAATAACACAAAATCTCTGCATGGCTATTGCATTTTCAAGTTACTTTACTCTGGTAATAGACAAATCAATTCACTGTATCGAGATATAGATAGCTTTCTCAATGTCTAAAACTAAGAAATAGTGAATCAGTATGTCTATTGAAGAGTTAAATCAAGAGTTAACCAGCTTACGTCAATGCCTTCAGCAACTAAAAACAGATAATGCTGAACTACGCCAGGCGGTTCTAGAATATACCACTCAATTAAAGCAACACAAGAGCGAACGGCAAGCTGCACTGCATGAGCGCCAACAGATAGAAGAACAACTGCAAACTGCTCAACAGTTTCTGCATTCTGTGATTCAAACCATGCCTGTAGCAGTTTTTGTCAAAGATGCGGCTGATCTACGAATTGTCTTATGTAATCGAGCCGCGGAAAAGTTAACTGGTACCAGTGCCGATGAAATTTTAGGGAAGAACGACTACGACCTATTTCCCAAAGAAGAGGCCGATTTTTTTACCCAGCGAGATCACGAAGCACTTAATAGCAAAACATTATTAGAGATTCCTGAAGAAATAATTCGGACAAAAAGCGGCGAAACCCGCATTTTACAGATTAAAAAAGCTCCGATTCTTGATTCTCAAGGTCAACCTAAATATTTACTAGTAGTTAGAGACGACATTACAGAACATAAACAAGCAGAAGCTCAACTCAAACAGCAAGCAATAGAACTAGAGCAAACTCTCAAAGAATTACAAAGTACTCAAGCTCAACTTATCCAAAGTGAGAAAATGTCTTCTCTGGGTCAATTAGTTGCTGGAGTTGCCCATGAAATCAATAATCCAGTTAATTTTATCTACGGCAATTTAACTTACGCTAACAAATATATCCAAGAACTACTAAATCTACTTCATCTTTACCGCATAAACTATCCCAATCCTGCTCTGGAAATTCAAACGACAATTCAAGCGATGGAATTCGATTTTTTAGTCGAAGATTTGCCAAAATTACTCTCTTCAATGGAAGTCGGTGCTGAACGCATACAGCAAATTGTGGTTTCTCTTCGTACCTTTTCGCGGCTAGATGAAGCCGAGTTAAAAGCAGTGGATATTCATCAGGGTATTGACAGTACACTGAGTATTTTAGAGTATCGTTTGAAAACTAGAGGCAATCATGTCGACATTCAGGTTCTTAAAGATTATGACAATTTACCTTTAGTTGAGTGCTATGCTAGCCAGCTAAATCAAGTATTTATGAATATTTTGTCCAATGCAATCGATGCTTTAGAAGAGTCATTAATTCAAGGGAAACTCTCGCATAACCAGCCAGAAATTCGCATTTGTACTCAACAACTGAATGCTCAACAAATACTTATTCGGATCGTAGATAATGGTCCTGGTATTCCCGAACAAGTTAGACAAAAGTTATTTGATCCTTTTTTTACTACCAAAGATGTGGGGAAAGGTACTGGTTTAGGTTTATCGATTAGCTATCAGATTATTACCGAGCGGCATGGTGGTTCGTTAGAGTGTGTTTCTTCTCCTGAAGGGGGAGCAGAATTTATTATTACAATTCCAGTTGCACAGCCCAAACAGTAATTTTGATTCAAAATGTGTGATTGCAGGTATCTGGAAAACCATTTTAGGGTTATCAAATATAATGGTAGAATTCCTTAAGAGTTTGTGATTAATGCTCTTGATATTCGTGTGATCGCATAGAAGGTTGTTGGGTAAGTAATATAATTTAAATTCATCTATCCAACACTAATTTTTTCATTGGATAGTTCGCAATCGGCTAAAGCGGATGATGTTTCAACAGGTTGTAAGCGAATGGGGAGAGAAATAATAAATTCTGTACCGCTACCCACCTCAGATTTACAGGACAGTTGTCCTCCATGCTTCTCGACTACAATCTGATGACTGATTGAAAGACCCATGCCAGTACCAACACCCCTAGGCTTAGTAGTAAAGAAAGTTTCAAAAATTTTTGCTTGATCTTCAGGCGCAATACCAGAACCGTTATCTGCAATTCTGATAACTACCCAGTTGTTGTCTTGACGTTTAGTGGCGATCGCAATTTTTAGTGAATCTTGAGGATTTTGCTTTGCTTCCAAGGCATCAAGCGCATTATTGATAATATTCATAAACACCTGATAGAGTGAACCAGCAAAACCTTCAATATTGGGAATATCGCCATAGGTACGCTCAACCGTAATACCTTTTTTAAGGCGGTTATTAAGAATGAGTAGCGTACTATCAATACATTCGTGCAGATTAACTGCATGAGCTTCAGCTTCATCCAGACGCGAAAAGTTTTTCAAACTTAAGACAATTTGCCGCACGCGATCGGCACCAAATTTCATAGACTGCAAAACTTTGGGTAAATCTTCTTCTACGAATTCCACATCAATTTCGGAAGCATATTCTTGCACTGCTAGAGGTGGATTAGACACCTCTAGGTGATAAATTCGCAGCAATTCTAATAAATCGTCTACGTGCTGAATGGCAGGCTCTAAATTACCATAAATAAAATTTACTGGATTATTAATTTCGTGAGCAACGCCAGCTACCATTCGTCCTAAGCTAGACATTTTCTCACTTTGAACTAATTGAGCTTCTTGCGATTGTTGCTGACGAATGGCAGCGGCCTTTTGTTCTTCTAGTAGGCTTTTGACTCGTTGCAAAACTTGGTTAAAAGCAGTTCCAAGTATTCCGATTTCATCTGTTGTCGTGACAGGCGTTTGCAAGCCAAAGTTAGATTCTTTGATCACTCGTTGTGCCATCTGCGTCAATTCTTGGACAGGGCGGGTAATTGTACGGCTGGTAAACAGGGCTAACAAAATAGCGATCGCTGCTGATAATAAGATGCTACTGGCTATTATTTGCATCCTTAGTTGCTCTGCTGTCTTTAACTCACTTGTTGCTGTTTTTAACTCTTCATCAGAAGCATCAATAACTTTTACTAGATCATCGGAAATCTGACTTTTCCCCTTATCTTTCTATCACAGCGATCGCGATCAGGAGTGCTATCCTAAAAGTCCTATTTTCCCGTTGTCATATTCTCATTAAACATCTTTTATTGAAAATAAATTTATGGGCTGAAACCCTTACTATATCCATGTTTCCAGACTTAACGGGAAAAGTCAGTTAGTGTAGAGGTTATAAGCTGTTACGCAAAAAAATGGGATGGAGCGAGAATCCCCATCCTTAAGAGACTATTGAATTTGTACTGCGGAGTCACCGGGATGAACTGAAGAGAATTGAAATGTTTAAGCAAGAAGTTTCTGCACGCCTAACCACCCAGCTAAGTTTTCCTGCTGAACGGAATCAGAATTATGTAATGAAATTACTTGATACCGTATAGCATGTGGCTCTGCTAAAGTTACAGTTACAGAACGGAGTAAATCTTGGTGAAAAACAGCCACTTGAATAGTATCGTTGGGCTGAAAATCTTTTAGGCGATCGCTTAAATTATTTGCTGATACCTTAATGCCATTAATGGCTAGCAACTCATCGCCAGGATCGATTCCTGCTTGTTGTGCAGGTGAACCCGCCTCAACAAGCTTAATTATTTCCCGTCCATTCTCAGTATTTACTTTTACACCTAAATAAGGTTCTTCTTCTTGCTCTGCTGCTAATTGCAAGCCAAAAGGTGCGAAATATTCATTAAAAGGTAACTCTTCTGTGCTCTCAAGATAACGTTTAAAGAAATCCTTTAAATCTACTTCCGCGACCGATTCAATTACTGCTTGTAACTCGTCTGGAGTAAAGCCAATTTCTTCTTGTCCGAATTGCGCCCACATTTGCCGCATAACATCATCTAGAGAGCGTTTATTACCATGCTTTGCGCGAATCAACAAATCTAGTAGCAAAGAGACCATTGCTCCTTTCAAATAATAAGAGATTTGGGTATTTCCACTGTTAGCATCTGGACGATAGAGTTTAATCCAAGCATCAAAACTTGACTCAGAAAGTGGTTGTACTTTTCGCCCTGGTGTGGTGAGAAATCTGGTAATTTCTTTACTCAAATTATTTAAATAAGTCTTGGCATCATAAATACCTGCTCGCAAAGGAATTAGTAAGTCATAGTAACTCGTAGTTCCCTCACAGAACCACAAAGAAGGTGTATAGTTCTCTTGGTCGTAATCAAAAACTTCCAGAGCTTTAGGACGAATGCGCTTGACGTTCCACAAGTGAAAAAACTCATGAGCCACCAATTGCATAAAGCGCTCGTACTTGTCTTGAGCGCGAAATCCAAATCGTTGGTAAATTAAAGAACAGCTATTTTTGTGCTCTAAACCACCATAAGCTTGATGAAATAAATGTAACAGAAACAGATATCGTTCATAAGGTAAACCCTCAAAGATTTGTGCTTCTACTTGAATTACTTTTTCGATATCAGAAATTAGTTTTTGTGGTTGAATATTTCCCTGTCCCCAGATTGCTAGTTCATGGGGTTTTCCCAAAACCTCAAAGTGATATAATTGGTGGCTACCAATTTCAAAAGGACTATCAACAAGGGTGTCAAAATCAGCAGCATAAAAAGTATTGCTTGCGTCAGCATCTACTGGTAGAGCAGTAGTTACCTGCCATTCAGGATATGGGGGTACAATGGTCACGCGAATTGGTTGCTTTTCCCAACCTGGTATTCTAAAAAATAGTGCCGCACCATTAAAATAGCCGTGAGTGACATCCAAGTGGTTTGTCCGTACCGATAGCTCATTTGCAAACACACGGTAACGTATAGTTAATTCTGAAAAATTGCTTTTATCTACCTGCCAATGATTTTTACTTTTTTTCCACCAGCGTAAAGGTTCATCAGCAGCAAAAGCAGCAAAATCTTGTAAATTTTTAGCGTATTCTCGCACCAAGTAGGAACCAGGCGTCCATACAGGCAATTTTAAATCAACAATCGGTTCTGGGTAGTTGACAAGCTGCAAAGTTACTTCAAACAGATGTGTTTCTGGTTGAGGCATTGCCACCTGGTAATGTATAGTTGGCAAACGTTCTTGGACGCGGCTATCTGGACGAGGCGCTGTTACTTCAGTCATCTTGAATCCTAAGTTCTACCACTTCTTCTAAGATACAAGGGTGTGTTAATGCAGTGTAACGCACCATTTATAAGCGTGCGTTATGAAGCGAAAATTTATGAAATAGACAAAAAGCTCACTGGTGAGTACGCCTAACACAATAGCAATAAACCGAGAACTCACCAAAAAAGGGAACTGATACCAGAACGGGGAATAGTTCGTTCCTCACTATTCTCCGTTCTGGTATCAGTTTTATCGAAACAGAAGCCAGGAGTCAGGAGTCAGAAGTACCTATTCTGTTCTGAGAAATTTCTCACTAGTAAACAAAAAGCCCCTGGTTAGTTGCCAGGGGCGTTCATCTTTATTCCCACTCATGAGGATCGCATTTATCAGGCTTTGATCAACACCCAGATATGCGATTATTGCATTGAATGTATGTGGTAATTGCAATCTTAAAGTAAATTGGTTGAGTTCAATACAGATTTTGAAGGAGTAAGTCCTAAATACTTTTCGCTTATGGCAAAATTTCGCCAACAACCAATGTTCGTAGGTAGATTCCAGAGAAATGCTATGAGAACCGCTATGCGCCCTAGGTTAAGTGATATTATTTCCCGCAAACTACATTTCACATCACATGAGCGCGATTAGATATGTGACTTTACTACTATTGATACTCTCATTCTCTGTAGCGCTTCCGGCGGCTGCATCTGTATGCAGAAACTACAATGGTCATCATATATGCATTCTCAGTATCCAACGTAGCGCTAAAAATTATTGGGAATACAGAGTTGCCATGAGTGTAGATGGTATAAAAGAACCTATCAAAGTCTATAACTGCCGTTCTCAAGTGCAGATTCAACAAAATGGGACTGTTGTGCCATTTCAATACAAAGACCCCGGTGAATTGATATGCGGTTTATTCAAGAAGTAGAATTCATCTTTTCTGCGCGGTAAACACACACCAGATGACAAAGACCGTAAATCCTAAATATGCAGATACAGTTAGCCATTCTTGCCAGTTACTAAATAGGCTTAGTTGTGGGGTCTCAAAAATCAATATATTAATCATGAGCGATCGCACTGAAGCGTAACTAGCAACTTTATCATAAAACTTCTTCGTGCTTGGCGCGTCAGTTGTTAGTTGCTAGCCCAGATAATTTTGAAAAATCTGACTTAGTTGACTTCCACACTCACTATAGTGACTTTTGCTTTGGCAGATGTGGTATTGTCACCTAAAAAAAGCAAATTAGGTGTAGTGTAAGGATTTTTATATCCCGGTGGTGGGGTAAAGCCTGTATATTGTCGCAGCTTACCTTGAAGAATGGGGACGACAATTCCATTGACGAACAGCTGATAGTTACCATCCTTGACGGCTAGCTTATATATTTGCAGTGAAGCTTTTGTGTTATAAACCGCATTTTCGCCACGGGTAAAGCCAGCATTCTGTGCCCAAATGCTATTTTCCCAGAAACCTAATTCTATACCGTAGGGTTGCTGTTCATTAGCCAACTTGTTGCTCATCGCCATCATACTGAAGCCAGCACGATTATCGGAACTGTGGCTTTCAGAATTAAGTTGCACTCTAAAACTGATGGTGTAACCTCTGCTGCGATCTAAAGTCAGCGGAGATTGACGAAAATAACCTGCATAATTGGTGTTAGTACCGCTGGTATCGAGAATCGTACCATTAGTTGTGGCGATCGCAGAAGGCGCAGGAGATGCTGCACTCCAAAGATACATCCATCCTTGTTGAGCTAGTGTTTGGCTGGGAATTGATAAGCCGTTATACAGTAAAGCCGCACTGGCAGCGTTGGTTCCCATCAGCAAGACAAAGCCAGCAGTCACAGCAGCTAGAGATGTTTTCATTGATTCTTAATTACAAAGGTATTATTTTGAAGTTACGGTAGTGCTATCCCTGAAAAGACACGCTTCAAATTATACCTGTAATCAAGGGTTTTTCTCACGCAGAGGCGCAGCGAAAAATTCCTCGAAGCCGGGTTTCCCGGCGTAGGAAATTTTTCAACACAGAGACACAAAGAAAGATATCAAGTTAAATTACAAAAGGGTCAAGTTGGCTACTGAACCAATATTCACCCACCCGCTCTGCTACCAGTGGTCTGACGGTAAACTTAGGTGGACGGCCCTCATGCACATCAATCCGCACGCATGAATAAGAAAGTTGCTTTTGAAAAGCATAATCTTTGCGACCCACATAGAGTAGTGAATCTGCAACTTTGCGAGTTGGACTACCAGGAATCTCAGTAAACGTTTCCAGTAATTCAGTTCCCTCTGTCCGCTGACGGCGAGGACGACGACCACTGCCACCAGAGATAATATAGTTGATGTGAGAATCAGCATAACCAGTATCAACGGTGCGGAGATATTCTAGACAGTGGGCGTGGCCGCTAAGAACTAAATCTACTATGGGACGGTCTTGAATTTGAGAACCAAGGTTTTTCGCTACTTGTTCAAAAACCCACCGCAAACGGTGACGTACTGCTAAGGTTTGTGCTTGCTGCCACTTGGTTGCTTCTGTAACGTAGGGGGGATGGTGGAGATAGATAATCCTTCCGCGCACCTCGGAGTTATGCCAAGATTCAATCAGCCTGTTACGCAGCCATTCTAGTTGTTCAAAGTCAATAGTCGCTGGTGTATGGGATGCTAGTTGTTTTTCGATGTCGATTTTGACTTCATTAATTTGGTCTAATTTGGCACTGAGGTCATCGAGTTGTTCCGCATCATCAGGGTTATCTGGATTGAGGCGATCGCTTATTGCTAAAATCTGCACTTCTTCGCGATCTATCTCATGGCGGCGCTTTTCCAATTCTCGGCGGTAAATTCCTCCTGCTTGTGTTGTCGGTAAAGGCGAAGGTTCGTTAAAGGTATTGGAATCGAGAGCGAAAAAATCTATACCACCGTACCTAAAAGTGTAATAGCGGTTGGGTAAACGAGTAAAAATTCCTGGTTCGTAGCGCAAACATCGCCCTGTATTAGTTTTTGCGGTATAGTGACTGTCTAAATGCTCCTTTAACTCCTCTGGAGAAGCGATTTCTGCGAGATAATCGAGAAACGCCCTTGAGTAGGCATCGCCTTGATTGGAACCATGCCAGCCAATTTCAAAATCTTTGTAGCGTAGCATCCGCCGCAGCCGCAGCGTACTTCCTGTCAGCAGACGATACATCAAAGGAACATCGTAATAATCATGATTGCCTAACACTGGTAGGAAGGGTAGATTAAACACCATGCGATCATAGGCAATATTTTGCGGATTTTCCCCACCTACCATAAATTCTCGGTAAGGTTCGATAAAGTTTGTCGGGTAATACTCATGGGAACCCACCACATAAATGACATCCCCCGTGTGTAACACCAAACTGCATTCATCTTTGTGGGCAAGCATGAGTTCAGCAACTTGGCGTTGCGGATGGTGTCCGTAATGGGACTTTGTACCACTATCACCGATGACCATAAAAGAGAATTCTGAACGATCATTTTTGCGATCGTCTATGACCATACTCGTTTGGTCGATTCCCCCTTGCACAATATTGGGATGCAGCCACCGCACTCTTTCCTGCATCTTGTGGATTTTTACAGGAATTGGCGGTTCGGATATCAATCTCATTTGTCATTTGTCCTTTGTCATTTGTCATTTGTCATTGGGCATGGGGCATTGGGCATTGGTCAAAAGTTATAGGCTTAAAGGTGCAACTTTCGACATCAAAGATGCAATGTTTATGTTCAAGGAGGCAATTTCCGACATCAAAGGTGCAACGTTCAGCTTCAAAGGTGCAATTTCCGACATCAAAGCCGTAACGTTCAGCTTCAAAGGCACAACTTCCGACATCAAAGCTGCAACGTTCAGGTTTAAAGGCACAATTGACCCGTTCAAAACACAACCTCCACAATCAAAAGCCCAATGCCCCATGTCCTACTGATAACCCGCCGCTTGCAACAGGAACAACCTGGCATATTGTCCTCCAGCTTCCAATAATTCTTCGTGAGTTCCCTGTTCTATAACTTTCCCGGCTTCGATCACCATGATTTTATCTGCCATGCGTACTGTCGAAAAGCGGTGGGAAATTAAGAATACCATCTGATTTTGGGTAACGGCGCGAAAATGATTGAAGATGTCAAACTCAGCTTGAGCATCCATTGCTGATGTTGGTTCGTCTAATACTAAAATATCTGCCCTAGTTCGCATAAAAGCACGAGAGAGGGCGATTTTCTGCCATTGTCCCCCAGAAAGTTCCTGTCCTCCCTTGAACCAACGGCCAAGTTGAGTCTGAAAGTTATCAGGTAATTCGTTAATAAAAGGTTCCGCCATGCCTTTTTGGGCAGCATTTTGCCAGCGATTTGTATCTTCTAAATACTGGACATCACCAACGCCAATATTTTCCCCGACAGTGAATTGGTAGCGAACAAAGTTCTGAAAAATCACACCAATGCGCTGGCGCAGTACTTCTATATCCCATTCTTGCAAATCCACACCATCAAGGAAAATCCTCCCGGAGTTGGGGGTGTAAAGTCGGGTGAGTAATTTGATTAAAGTCGTCTTACCGGAACCATTTTCACCCACAATCGCCAGTTTTTCTCCTGGTTTTAAATGTAGAGAAATATTGTTCAATGCAGGTTTTGAGCTTCCTGGGTAAGTAAACGAGACATTTTCAAACCGAATCCCATCTCGGGGATTTACACCTTTGGTAGCTGTACCCCAAGGCTGTGGTGCTTCTTCTTCGAGGAAGTCGTAAAGATTGGAAAGATAAAGGTTATCCTCGTACATCCCCCCAATGGAAGTTAGGGCACCGGAAAAGGTAGACTGTCCCTGGCGAAATACAGTGAGATACATCGTCATATCCCCCAAGGAAATCCTACCCAACACCGCTTCTATAACAATCCAAGCGTATGCTAAGTAAAATGCTGCGGTACTTACCAAACTCAGGAGATATCCCCAAAGTCCCCGCCGCAAAGTTAAGTCACGGTCTTCGCCGTAAAGTTGATCGAAAATATCGCGATAACGCCTCAGCAGCATTCCTCCGAGTTGATAGAGTTTGACTTCTGTGACAAAGTCTTCTCTTGCCAAGAGATTTTCTAAATAATGCTGTTGGCGAGTTTCTGGCGCACGCCAACTAAACAGGCGAAAGGCTTGACCAGCAAATTTCGTTTCGGCAATGAATGCAGGCATAGCTGCTACAATTAGCACAATCAACGCCCACACAGAGAACTTCACTAGCAAAATGCCGTAAGTTACAAGTGAAAGGGCACTTTGCACTAACCCAAAAGTGCGGGTTACCAAAGAAAGCGGACGCACTGATGCTTCACGTCGCGCATTCAGAAGTTTGTCATAAAATTCCGAGTCTTCAAAATGCGTCAGATCCAGTGTCAGCGCTTTTTCTAAGATAAGTACATTCACTCGCTGACCTAGTAGCACCCGTAACAAAGACTGACAGACAGTTAGACCTCGCTGACTACCTGCCAATAACATGACAGCGATCGCTTCTAATCCTACATACAATAAAGGGCGCGTAATGTTATTATCTGCACCAGCTTGCGATGCCAATACCACCGCATCCACAATTAACTTACCAATGTAGGCGATCGCTGCTGGTAACAGACCAGCCACTAAAGTTAAAGTAGCAAGAATAATAGTTAAACTACGGCTAGTAGTCCACACCAAGCCAATAGCGCGTCCACTGTAACGGAAAATAGAGAGTGATTGTCGCAGAGTGTTGCGTTTCTTTTTAGTCTTCATTATTCTTTTTATAGCGTGGAAACACCGCCCTGCGATCGCCTGCCAATATCGACACAATAATCACGCCGACACCCCAGAAGGGTGTGTTATGCCTTTGGCTAACGCACTGCATTTAAACCAAGCGATTCAGATCGCATCGCCATCTTTCCACAACAGCGATATCTAAAACAAGCTGATGGGCTGCGAGATCCCCGACTTCTTCAAGAAGTCGGGGATCTAAATCTTGACTTTCGCCTGGCAAATCGCACTGCTACACTAATAAACAATATTGCGGTATTACTGGGTATGGCTGCACTTCACTGGAGACAACGACTTGCCTCACTGTCACCTCAAAGCCTTTTGTTTTGTCTCCCCATCATGCCTAAAAATGCCAGTCATCGGCGCAGATTCTCGCGTATTTTCCTGTTTCTTTTTACTTGTTTACTGACAGTTATTTTTTCGCTTACTTGGGTAAACGCCGCAGAAGAAACCAAACCAAAGCCAGAACTTTGGCAAATTCAGGGCATTATGGCAGCCCTTGATGATGGCTATCCCAAGGTGAAGCAGTTGGCTTTGTATCAATTAAGTTATGAACAGGAAAACTTGAAATCTTTAGATAAGGAACTGGCAGATATTGCCAAGATTGCTGCCAACTTTCTCAAAGATAACAGGGTTGAAGCTGAAGTTCGTTCCCGTGCGGCACAAGCCTTGGGGAAATTGGGAACTGCTGCCACTCCTTATATCAAAGACATTGCTAGCATCCTCAAAGATAACAGCGTTGACCCTAATGTTCGTTCCAGTGCGGCACAAGCCTTGGGGAAATTGGGAACTGCTGCCACTCCTTATATCAAAGACATTGCTAGCATCCTCAAAAATAACAGCGTTGATCCTAATGTTCGTTCCAGTGCGGCTGATGCATTGGGGAAATTGGGAACCGCCGTTACTCCTTATATCAAAGACATTGCTAGCATCCTCAAAAATAACAGCGTTGATGCTAATGTTCGTTCTCGTGCGGCTGATTTATTGGGGAAATTGGGAACCACCGTTACTCCCTATATCAAAGACATCGCTGACATCCTCAAAGATAACAGCGTTGATGCTAATGTTCGTTCCAGTGCGGCACAAGCATTGGGGAATTTGGGAACCGCCGTTACTCCCTATATCAAAGACATCGCTGACATCCTCAAAGATAACAGCGTTGATGCTAATGTTCGTTCCAGTGCGGCACAAGCATTGGGGAATTTGGGAACCGCCGTTACTCCCTATATCAAAGACATCGCTGACATCCTCAAAGATAACAGCGTTGATGTTAATGTTCGTTCCAGTGCGGCACAAGCATTGGGGAATTTGGGAGCCACTGCCACTCCCCATATCAAAGACATCGCTGACATCCTCAAAGATAACAGCGTTGATGTTAATGTTCGTTCCAGTGCGGCACAAGCATTGGGGAATTTGGGAGCCACTGCCACTCCCCATATCAAAGATATCCTTAACTTCCTCAAAGATAACAGCGTTGACTTTAATGCTCGTTACACTGCGGCACAAGCATTGGGAAATTTGGGAACCGCCGCTACTCCCTACATCAAAGACATCGTTGACATCCTCAAAGATAACAGTATTGATGCTTTAGTTCGTTCCAGTACGGCTGATGCCTTGGGGAATTTGGGAACCGCCGCTACTCCGTACATCAAAGACATTGTTGACATCCTCAAAGATAACAGCGTTAAGCCTGAAGTTCGTTCTGATGCGGCACAAGCATTGGGGAAATTGGGAACCGTAGCCACTCCCTACATCAAAGACATTGCTGACATCCTCAAAGATAACAGTGTTAAGCCTGAAGTTCGTTCTGATGCGGCACAAGCATTGGGAAATTTGGGAACCGTTGCCACTCCCTACATCAAAGACATCCTTAACTTCCTCACAGATAAAAGCGTTGACGTTAATGTTCGTTCCAATGTGGCACAAGCATTGGGAAATTTAGGAACCGCCGCCACTCCTTATGTCAAAGACATCGCTGACATCCTCAAAGATAACAGCGTTGAAGCTTCAGTTCGTTCCAATGTGGCACAAGCCTTGGGGAATTTGGGAACCGCCGCCACTCCCTACATAAAAGACATCCTCAACTTCCTCAAAGATAAAAGCGTTGACGTTAATGTTCGTTTCAGTGCGGCATCAGCTTTGGGGAAAATCAGAAAACTAGAGTTAAATGAGATAGTTGTCATTCTAGATAATGTTTATTACGATGGTCAGTCCTACATTGAACAATGGCGCTTTTTAACTTATTTCCTTGGAGGCGGCACTGATAATGTAAAAACTCTGCTCAAATGGCTGGGCGAACCTAAAGGATCGCACGAGCATTTGACATACTCTCAATACAAAAAAACACTGCAATTATTTCTGCCAACATGGAAAGATAGTCAAGGGCTAGGGCGATTACAAGCAGATTTGGCAAGGCGAATTGCTGCAATTACTCAAAAATGTTCTTGGAAATGGCAAGATATTAATCTACTTCAATCTCACTACCAAAATCTTAAAGCTGCCGGATTTACAGAAGCAGATACATTAAAGTCAAAAATCGATAATCTGGAAATTTGGAAGTGGTTTTTCCTCGCCAAAAACATCATCCTTATTCACTTTGCCATTTGGCTTAGCCTTATCCTTGCCTACCCTAAATTTACCCAAGTTCTCGCACCTTTATTCTGGCATCCTTGGGCAAGGCGAATTCTCGGTTTTGGTTATATCGGCTTACTCTTAACTTGGGTTCCTTGGCTGCGTCAAAGATTATTGCAACCATTTACTCCTTTGCTGCTAGCAGATGCAGGGTTAGATAATTTTGTTGAGCAAGCTTATTTTGGTGAGTCTTTTGTCAAGGTGCCACGGGGGAGTACCCCACCCCTAGCCCCTCCCCACAAGCGAGGAGGGGGACAAGGCTTCCCCCTGCTTGCGGGGGGATTGAGGGGGGTGCTGGGGATATGGCAAAAGAAGCAAGCCAACGTCATAAATCGTCATTGCGTAGGCGTTTCGCCTTCCCGCAGGGTACGTAACGCAGTGGAGCGACGCAATCCCCGGATCTTGCGATTGCTTCACTACGCTGGCGCTCCGTTCGCAATGACAAACAGACTTTTGCGAAGGGGGATACAGCCAAAGACAAATTCCCTAGACAACATAACACCAGAGATTCAACCGATTACCCAAGCAATCCCGACTTTGCAAGGGCAAATCGTCTTAGAAGGCGACTCTGGTTTAGGTAAATCAATGTTTCTCCGCCATTTGGTAAACAATTCCCAGCGCATATTTGTTTACCTCCCCGCCCAAAAGTGTGACAAAGGCGTACTGGAAGCAATTTATGCCAAGCTACGGGGACAAGTAGACGATGCCAAATTCCTGAAAAACCTGATTTACAATGGAGCCTTAGATATCTGCATCGACGGACTCAACGAAGTCACCGCCGACACGCGGGCGAAAGTCTCCCAGTTTGCAGAAAGCTATTTCCGGGGCAATATGATTATGACAACCCAGCCCCTAGAGTGGATACCGCCTTCTACAGCGAAGAAATATGAATTACAACCGTTGCAGCGCGAACAAATCCAGCAGTTTTTGCTGTCTCGTCATCAAAAATTGGGGGCTGAGCGAAGTCGAAGCCCAGAAGTAGGGTGTGTTATGCCGGAGGCTAACGCATCATCCGAGATTGCCGGTGCTACACATGGGGAGCAGGAAGCAGCTGAGGGTACGGCACAATCCGAGGCTTTCGGTGCGTTAGGACTAAAGTCCATAACGCACCCTACGCAGACTGAATACGCCCAAGCCTGTACCAACTACCTCGCCGAAGCCTTCAACGAACAACAATCGCCGGAAGATTTAGCCGCAGCCAAGCGCATTCTTTCCAACCCAATGGATTTAACGCTGGTTGCGCTGATGCTATCACAAGGACAGCAACCAAATTTGTTTCGCCTGCAAGAACAGCAATATCAGCTAATGGCGGCGGAATACCTGCGAGAATGGCATCACGAATTTCCTTTAAAGAGATTCTCTCAGGCAGTTTACCAAATGCGGCTGAATGATGAAAGCACCATACCCGCTGAGGATTTCAAACCAGAATTAACTAGTTTGGAAGATGAAAAATATAAGATGGTCATCAGCCGCCAATGGGAGAATGACAAAGGCGAAGCCCAGAAAAGCTGGTACTTCCGCCACGATAAAATTATGGAATTCTTCTTAGTACAAAACTTTCTCGGTGAAGGTGAAACAGTTCAAGAACGAGTTAATCTACACATTAATGACCCTAGATTTCGTGGTGTCTATCTCTTATTAGCTAATTTACTGCCTTTAGATGCGGCTTTAATATTGCGAGAAACCATCATAGAATACGCTGCTAACAGCAAAGACCATACATTAAGCGATAAATTTGTCCAGTTATTACAGTTACGCTTACCGCAAAACTGGACGCAAAACGTAAAGCCAGTATTACAACAACACGAACAAAAAACTCTATATTTAGATTTAGTCAAGAAGTTTTTAGAACAAGTTGGTGCGAAGATAAAACGTGATATAGAAATGCACCTGACTATTGAATCTATTGAAGGTAGTCTGAGTATTTATGTGCCGTTGACTATCTGCATCACTGTTGACACACCAACTGATCAAGATATCATCCGCCTGCTGCAAATTGCCCAACAATTGCCCACACAGCAAACACAAAAAGCTGGTTTATTAATCTACAAACTTCAGCCAGATACCACAGCCAGAATGGAAATAGCGAAGGTGCGGTTACGCGACTCTTTTCTGCTAATTCCCATTCCTTTAACATCAGTGGAAAAAGCCTTACCCGATAAATTTGAATGTATCGGCTTACTGAATGAATATATTGATAGATACCTGCAACGCGCTGATTTCTTTGATGACAAGAACGCCATCACTGACACCTTATCATTTTTCGGTCGTACAGAACTCTTACAACGCTTAGGAGAAGAATTACTAAGATATCAAGGAGTGGGATTATTTGGATTACGCAAGTCAGGTAAAACCTCAGTACTGCTTCAGTTAGGGTTTATGCTGCGCGAACATCCCATAGTCCACATTGATTTACAACGCTATGGCGGCTCTCGCTACGGTGCGAATTTATTTAATGATATTATTCAGCATTTATCTAATTTAGAAAGTGAAGTTACCCTCCCCCAGTTTGCACCTTTGGCTTTAGATAAACCAGCCGCCGAGTTAACTGGTGAATTTATTCAACGAGTGAATGAACTTGCCCGTGCTATTCAAAAAACTAATAAATATAAGTTGCCCATCCTGTGCTTTTTAGATGAAGTAGAAAGGATTATTCCCACACCAGAAGACAGCCGCGAAAAAGCCGAAGAATTTAATGCTTGTTTTGGAGCGTTGCGGGTATTATGTCAACAACAACGGCAAATGTCATTGCTAATTGCTGATGTGCATCCCGATTGCAATCGCATTAATTCTTGGACACAACCAGGAGTAGCCACAAATCCGGTGTTTAGCTTCTTCAAAGAAATCTTTTTACCACCTTTCTCGGAGGAAGAAACTCAAGAAATGCTGGTGAATCTGGGTAAATTAATGGGGTTAGAGTTTGATGTAGCCACACCGCAACAAATTCATTACCAAAGCGGTGGACATCCGTTTATTTCTCGCCAATTAGCTCGCTTTTTAACAGAGAAGATTAAAGATAATCATGGCAATATGCTGATTGAATGGTCAATGGTAGAGCCATATTTAGCCAGAACCTTAACTCAAAGTGGTGAGTTAAAAAATTATTTAGAAAGAAGCATTTGGGAAGACTTAGAAAAACGCGACTTTCAGGTTGCAATCTCTATTTTGCGAGTCATAGCCTGTAACGAACAATTTCACGACAAAATACCACAACCAACCTTACTCAACCATCTGAAAAGCCAGTTCCCAACCAACCAATGCTTAGATGCTTGTAATTGGCTCACAAATGTTGGATTGTTGTATCAGGAGGAAGTGGAGCATCAGGATTTCTACCAGATCCGAATTCCTCTTTTATCACGGTGGATTCAAATGCAGATGACAGCAGAGGAAATCGAACAATGCCGGAATTTGATGGAGAACGTCCCTTTGATAACTACCGCGTCGCCATTACAGACCCCTCCCACTTCTTCGGACGCAGCGACTTAATTAATACCATCCTCAAATCCCCCTTTCAGGTGCGGATACTTTTAGGCGGAAGGCGTTTAGGTAAAACCAGCGCTTTACGTGCTGTGGAGTGGAACTTACTTAATCCCCAAAGCAATTATCCCCGCCGCGCTTTCCCGGTATTAGTTAACCTCCAGTTAGAACAACCCAAAGACTTAGACAACCTGCGTTACCTCCTTATCGCTAGACTCCGGGAAGCCATAGAACGCTGGCGAGAAGTCCCTTTAGCCGAAATTCGCCAAATGTACCGTGAGTTTCTTGGCAAAATTACAGGTGGTGAAGTTACCCTGAAGTTCCTCAGCCAAGCAGATATTAAATTAAATTTCACTAATCCCGACACCGAAAAGCGGTTAAATAATGATAGCTTTCGGTTAGCTTTCTTAAAAACTACAGAAGAACTGCGAAAGCTAAATTTTCAAGGCGTTTGCTTCCTCATGGATGGTGCTGAGTTTATTGTCAAACAAACTTGGGCAAATGACGCTTGGGCTTACCTACGCGGCTTAAAAGATACCGATATCGCCATTAAATCTTGCTTGGGTCTATTACTCTCTGGTTATCGAGACTTAAAAGAATATCAGCAGCGTGTCGGTTCGCCGTTATTAAACATCGCCGAAATCGAATGGTTAGCCCCCTTAAGTGAAGAAGATACCAAAAAACTGATAAGCGATCGCGCTGAACAAGAAAACATTCTTTTAAATGACGATCAAATTACCTCAATTATCGAATGGTCAGGATGTCATCCCTACCTAATCCAACAATCACTCAACATGATTTTTGACTCCAACCAGCAAGACTCCCGCGCTAATCTCATCGACGAACTGCTACAGCATCACGATAACGATTTCTCCGCCTGGTGGAACGCCGAAAAATTCTCTGGTTGCTTTAGCGAAGACGAACGCACAGTTTATTTTGCCTTAACTCAAAACCCCAAAGCCACCCTCCAAGATTTAGCAAATTATACAGGCTTCAGCCGAGCCAAAGTTTCCGAAGCCTTAGAAGTCATCGCTGGTACTGGTGTAATCCGCTCCTTAGATGATGACTTTTATACCGTAGGCTCTCGCCTGTTTGCAGAATGGGTGAAGCAGCAGTGAGGAGAGTGTGGGGAGGGTGGGGAGTGTGGGAAGTGTGGGGAGACATGGAACAAGGGAGCAGGGGAAGAAATGCACAATGCACAATACCCCATGCCTAATGACCAATGACCAATGACCAATGACCAATGACAAACAAAATTTTCATCACTCGCCGTCTACCTACTGATTTAGCACAACTAAATGCTGTCGCTTCTGTGGAAGTTTGGCCGGAACGTCAACCGCCGCCTTACGAGGTTTTGCTGGCTAAGGTAAAGGAGGTAGATGGGTTGTTGTGTCTGCTAACTGACAGAATTGACCAGCAATTAATCGCAAATTCTAAGCTGAAAGTTATTAGTCAAATGGCTGTAGGTTACGATAACATTGATGTCGCAGCGGCTACAGCGCAGAAGATTCCCGTGGGTAATACTCCCGGTGTATTAACAGATGCTACCGCAGATTTAACCTGGGCGTTACTCATGGCAGCCGCACGCCGAGTTGTGGAAGCAGATAGATTTACCCGCGCTGGTTTGTGGCAAACCTGGGAACCAGATTTATTACTAGGGCCGAATGTTGCAGGCGCTACTTTGGGCATTATCGGCTTCGGGCGCATTGGACAAGCTGTTGCCCGTCGTGCTCAAGGTTTTGACATGAGAATTCTGTATACAAGCAGACATCGCTTAGAGCCAGAAGTAGAAAAAGCTTTCAGTACGGAGTTTGTACCGTTAGAAACTTTACTGCAAGAATCTGACTTCATCACCATTCATACACCTGGCGCTGATGACACTCATCATCTATTGAGCGATCGCCAGTTTGCGTTAATGAAGCCATCAGCTATTTTAATTAATACCGCACGGGGAAGCATCATCGACCAGGATGCATTGTATCGGGCACTTGACCAAAAGCAAATCGCCGCCGCTGCTTTGGATGTCACAGAACCGGAACCGATCCCAATGGATAGCCCCTTACTGGCATTAGAAAATTTAATTATTACACCGCACATCGGTAGCGCCAGCCGCCAAACACGGGCAAAAATGGCAGATATTGCGATCGCAAACCTGATCGCAGGATTAAAAGGCGATCGTCTTCCTCATTGCGTCAACCCAGAGGTTTATGGTTAACACAAAGTAGAAAATAGTCTATTTTATTCCCCTGCTCCCCATACTCCCTTCTCTCCGCGTCATATTGTCGGGTCATTGCTGACTTTAACAATCAGCTTGCCAAAGTTTTCTCCTTGCAGCAAACCAATAAAAGCTTTGGGAGCATTTTCCAGACCTTCTACAATGTCTTCTTTATACTTCAACTTCCCAGCGCGCAACCACTGAGAAACATCACTTAAGAAATCTGGCTGACGATGTTGATAATCACCAACAAGAAAACCTTTGATCAGCGCACGTTTAACCAAAATTGGCATTAAATTAGGGCCAGGAGGCGCACTTTCGGCGTTATACTGCGAAATTAAACCGACCAATGGAATTCTGGCTCCCAGATTGATTTGCTGTAACACTGCTTCTAAAATTGCGCCAGCAGTATTGTCATAGTAAACATCGATACCATTGGGGCAAGCTGCTTTTAGTTCAGCATGAAAATCTTGAACTTTGCGGTTGATACAAGCATCAAAACCCAACTCTTTGACTACGTAATCGCATTTGGCATCACTTCCGGCAACTCCCACTACTCGACAGCCCTTGATTTTGGCAATTTGACCAGCTACAGAACCGACTGCACCCGAAGCAGCAGAGACAACTACTGTTTCGCCTGCTTGAGGTTGACCAATATCCAGCAAAGCACAATATGCAGTCATTCCCGGCATACCCAGGACACCCAAAGCATAAGAAATAGGTGCTTGATTCGGGTCAAGTTTACGCAAAGTCTCGCCTTTGGCTACACCGTAGCTTTGCCAACCGTCATAACCAAGCACAAAATCACCAACTGAGAAATTAGGATGGTGAGATTTAATCACTTGGCTAACAGTGTGACCAACCATTACAGATCCTAACTCCGCAGGCGCAGCATAGGACTCGCGATCGCTCATGCGACCACGCATATAAGGGTCGAGTGACAGGTAGATAGTACGGTTGCAAACTTCGCCTTCTCCCGGTTCTGGAATTGGGGTTTCAACAAGAGCAAAATCACTCTCTTTTGGCTCCCCTACTGGGCGGCTTTTTAGTAAGATTTGTTTATTTGTCATTTGTCATTTGTCATTTGTCATTTGTCTTTCTCATACTCCCCTGTCTCTCTTGCCTCCTCACTCTTCCCACACTCCCCACACTCCCCACCCTCTCTTCCGCGTCTCCTTTTCAGCGCGTTACAGGTACTTGTTGTTGCTCAGGTGCAGAACCCTGATTAGCAATTTGCTTAATCTGTACCTTAATACCGTATTCAGGGCGGAGTGTGATTGAAGGTTGCGGTACAATGGGGAACCCTGGTACTAATTCTATCTGGAAGCGTTGGGCGATCGTAGCCAATAATAAAGCTGCTTCCATCTGAGCAAAGCCTTTACCAATACAAATTCGCGGACCATCTCCAAAAGGAAAATATACACCTTTCGGTAGTTGCTTCTCAAATTCCTCTGTCCAGCGTTCGGGTTGGAAGGCTTCGGGAGCGGAGAAATATTTGGGATGGCGATGCATTACCCACTGACTGAGCATAATCGTCGTGCCTTGGGAAATTTCGTAGTCGCCAATTGTCGTATCTTGCGCTGCTTCTCGCCCCAAGAGTGATACTGGAGGATACAACCGCATTGACTCTTTAATTACTTGCTGGGTGTATGGTAAGCGGGGAAGGTCTTGTATTGCAGGCAACTTTCCTTGCAAAACTTGGTTTAACTCGGCAGAGAGTTTCTCTTGAACTTGCGGATGTTGTGATAAAAGCATCCATGTCCAAGATAAAGTATTAGCGGTGGTTTCATGACCTGCCAGCATCAAGGTTGCTACTTCATCTCGCAGTAGCTTATCGTCCATTTGTTGCTGAGTTTCTTCGTCCCGCGCCTCCATCAGCATCGAAAGCAAATCGTTGGTTTTCTCGTTACTATTACGGCGATCGCTAATTAATTTATAAATAGCTGCATCCATTTCCGCCACAGCATGACGATACCGGACATTTTCCGGTCTGGGGAACCATTCCCACACCAAAAAATTCTGCCGCCGCTTACTTTCAAACCAGTGCATTGTCACATCTAAGGCATTAGCAACCACTTTCGCCTCACCTGCGTTCACATCGGCGTTAAAAATGCACTTCATCACAATCGCCAGAGTTAAGCGCATCATATCTGCGTGAATATCATGGATTTCGCCATCATGCCAGGTTTGCAACATTTGGTTGGTGTACTCTACCATTGTTTCACCGTATTCATTAATCCGCCTTTGGTGAAACACAGGTTGAGCTAGGCGACGTTGCCATAACCAGGATTCTCCTTCTGCTGTTAATAACCCTTCACCCAGTAGAGTTTTCAAAACACGAAAGCCTCGGCTTTTAATAAAAATCTCGCGATTTTTTAAGACTTCTTCAATATATTCAGGATTAGTCAGCAAACAAGAGGGTGTTAAACCTAAGCGTAAAGGAACAATATCACCATAATCGCGACAACGGGTAAGAAAGCCTAATGGATCTTCTCCGAGGTCAACTAAATGCCCAACAATCGAGTTAATTGGCGGTGCTGGTAACTCAAATATATCTTGAGGCATAGCAGAAATGCTCCACGCTGGTCTGTCTTTCAGAAGAGTAATTTCCTATGCAATTGAATTCCTCATCAAAAAGAGAGATTTGTTATACCAATTTGAAAAAAGAATGCAACAGATTGTAGGGGCACGGCACTGCCGTGACCTCTAGAATATTATTGATGTGTCGCAAACATTATTTGATTTGGTATTAGCAAAGAAGATTGCTCAATAATTTCATTAGCGATCGCTTTTTACTAGTGAAGTAGACTAATTTACAACTGCAAGTGTTTTTTGTAGCTAGTACGCTTGCGCTCTGATTTTTTCTTCAGTCAAGTGCTTGGGCTTGATCGGCATCTAAACCCATATTGTCCAAGCACAACTTTGATTGCTCTATCCAATGACAATAACTTAGGAATACAAATGAACTTAGAAAAGCAACTACCAAGTTTAGCGATCGTTACTGGTGCAAATCGAGGCATCGGGCTGGAAGTTACACGCCAACTAGCTCATCAAAATATTACTGTGATTTTAGGAGCGCGTGACCTAGAAAAGGGAAAAGCTGCCGCCGAGACATTGGCAACAGAAGGGTTTGAGGTTTTACCCCGTTGGCTCGATGTGACTAATCAACAGAGTATCGATCGCCTAGCGACCGAGGTCAAACAAAAGTTTGGGCGATTGGATATCCTTGTTAATAATGCTGGTATTCTCTACGATACTTGGCAGCAGGCGATCGATGCCAACTTGGATACGGTACGCACAGCACTGGAAACTAACGTCTTTGGCCCTTGGCGCATGTGTCAGGCATTTATTCCATTACTACGCCAAAGCCAACGCGGACGAATTGTCAATGTTTCTAGTGGCGCTGGGGCGTTGACAAGCATGAGTGGTGGCATACCCGCTTACGGCGTGTCGAAAGCAGCACTCAATGCACTAACTCGTAAACTGGCTGATGAGTTGAAAGGAACTGGCATTCTCGTTAACGCAGTTTGCCCAGGCTGGGTTGCAACCGAGATGGGTGGCGCAGGAGGACGACCTATTGAACAAGGTGCCGCAGGGATTGTCTGGGCAGCAACACTTCCTGAAAATGGCCCAACAGGCGGATTCTTCCGCGATCAAAAGCCTCTAGCTTGGTAAGTCTAGGCATTCAATCAAAATTGCCATCAGTGCAGATACACCAGTAGAAATATAAGCAGTACTCAACAATCACAATGGTGGTTTTTAGGAAATTGCAATTCATTTACCAATACTATGAAAGTAACCGCAATCAGCTGTTATGGAATCTACCACTGACCAAATAGAAACTGAAAAATCAACCATAGCCATTATGATTCTGGCTGCCGGTGCATCTACTCGCATGGGTACACCAAAACAGTTGTTGTTTTATCAAGGACGGAGTTTAGTACAATACATCACAGAAATGGCGATCGCTTCAGTTTGTAACCCTGTGATAGTCGTACTTGGAGCATATTCAGAACAGATTCGTCCCCAAATCAATCACCTTCCCGTAAGCATCGTTGAAAACTTAGATTGGGCTTGGGGAATGAGTGCTTCCATCAACAGCGGGATTCAATTTTTGCATAATCTTTCGCAGAATATTGAAGCAGTAGTTATTGTACTTTGCGACCAACCATTTCTTTCACCCCAAATTATTAATCAACTTGTTGACGCATATTATTCAACAAAAAAACCTATTGTTGCTTGCGAATATGCAGGAACATTAGGTGTACCTGCTCTGTTTAGTAAAATATTTTTTTCAGAACTTGCTGAGTTACAAGGAACTTCAGGAGCAAAAAAAGTTATTCATAATAACCTTTCTCAAGTATTTTCTATTCCTTTCAACCAAGGCAATATTGATATTGATACTCCAAAAGATTATCAAAAATTGCTCTCAAGTAACATTGATTTGATTTAAGTTAAAAGATTTTCTACACATCAACAAAGTTGCTGTATCCAAAATGCAAGGTCACGAATAGTTTCTACAGCCGCTGTAAAATTTGGATTTGAGTTTACCGCTGATTATATTATGTCCGATTGAACACTTGTCATTGCAAACGGATTTTAAATTCGTCGAATTCACGTTAATTAAGATAAAAAATCAATCAAAATTTTTGCAAACTCAGCAGTATGGCTATAAAGAAGGCCATGTCCGGCTTGTTTAATAATTTTGAGTTCTGAACCCAAAATTCTGTTATTTAAAATATTACTATTGCCAGGAGGAATTACGGAATCGCTATCTCCAGTAATGATTAAGGTAGGTGCTTTAATGCCTTGCAATAAATTACAGGTATCGTGAGTATTGTGCGCCTGTAGTAGTCTTATCAAACCATCTTGCTGACTGTGATAAGGTGAGGTCTTTTTGAAAAAATCTTCTGCTTTTTCCCGGTTATGAGAAATAGCTAAGTATGATTCTGGAAAAAGAATATCCAATAAATCTCCTCGATTATTGGGGTCGAAATCGCTACAATCTCCACCTGCCATTGTGCAGGCTAATATCAATTTATTTAGCTTGCTAGCATGTCTTAAGGCAAACTGTTGAGCAATCATACCACCCATGCTGCCTCCAAGAACATGAGTTTGTGCTATTCCTAAAGCATTTAGCAATCCTGCTGCATCATTTGCCATATCAGCAGTTGTGTAGTTTTCTATTGACTGACTTTTTGTACGTCCAGAATCGCGGTTATCAAACACAATGACTTGGTAATGTTTTGCCATTTCATCAAGGAACGCATCCCCCCAGTCCAAAAGGCTGAAGCTTAAACCCATAATCATGAGTAGCGGATAACCACTGCCTTTAACCTCGTAGTAAATGCTAATATCTCCAACTTGAGTTTCTGGCATTTGAACATCCTATTAAGATAAAAAATAGAAAAATTAATAATTAGCTTTTAAAATTTTTTGTAAAGCTTTTAGAGAATCTTAGTCAAATTAAGATCGTGCCAAACTTTAATTTATTAGTTATATAAAAAACTTAACATTACTATTTGATTGTACTCAACTTTATGGTTAACTTTTTAGCTGGACTAGTTGCTTACACCTACTAACAGAAAAACCTTCTTTAGATAATCGAGATAACTGATAACCATACACTCGCTGCGGACATATCACAAGTAATTTGCTAAGCTGAGATGCGATATGTCGTAGGGGCATGGCATCCATAATCTTTCGGTGCATCACATAATTTTATCGGTGCCGTGCCCCTAGAATTCGTGTTAACTGAACGGTATTGGGCTATAAACCGAGGAAGCGTCTACGCACTTGTTAAAAGCGCTTGTTGTGAAACACCACCTGCGGCTTTAATTAAATCGGCTGCTTTTTCGCCAATCATCATTGTGGTGGCATTAGTGTTTCCCGTGATAAGGGTTGGCATAATTGAGGCATCCACTACACGTAACCTCTCAACTCCATTTACCCGCAGTTCAGGGTCTACTACAGAATCGGTGTCAGTTCCCATTTTGCAAGTGCCGACAGGATGGTATACAGTTTCGCAGGTTTCCCGGATGTAAGCTTGAAGTGCTTCATCACTAGTTACATCAGCACCGGGAGCAGCTTCCTCACCTCGGAAGTCATCAAATGCATACGAGTGGAATATCTGGCGGATAATTTTGATTCCTGCAACTAGCTTTTGCAAATCAGATTCACTTTGGAGATAGTTCATCTGAATTACAGGTGGATCTTGAGGCGAAGCAGAACGCAGAGTGAGATGACCACGGCTTTGGGGATTAGTCACACAGACTGAAGCTGCGAATCCTGCACCTTGACGGGCATAGCCAGGAGGTGTCCACAAAACAGGGCCACAGTGAAACTGTAAATCTGGCGCAGTATCTAAACGACCTTCAGTATGCAGGAACAATCCAGCTTCCCCAATATTACTAGTTGCAGCTGGTTGTAGATCCTGAGTTGCTTGGTATGCAACTATGACAGAAAGATGATCTTGGAGGTTTTGACCGACACCAGGTAAATCAACAACTACGGGAATATTTAGCGATCGCAGATGTTCTGCATTGCCAATGCCAGAGAGCATCAACAGTTTGGGCGAATCAAACGCGCCAGCAGAAAGAATTACTTCCTGATTTACAAAGGTTTGGTGTATCGTTCCTTCGTGCAGATATTCCACTCCAATTGTGCGCGTTCCCTCAAACAATAACCGAGTGACTAACGCAGCAGTGGTAACTGTTAAATTGGGACGATCTAAAATGGGTAATAGAAATGCTGCTGCTGTACTGTGCCGCTTACCATCTTTAATAGTTAACTGGTAAAGTCCGGCTCCCTGCTGTTGTGCGCCATTAAAATCAGGATTGCGATCATAACCAAGTGCAACTGCTGCTTCGACAAATCGATGTGATGTGACAGCAGGTGCTAAGGGATCTGTAACACTCAGCAATCCATCAACCCCGTGAAATTGAGATGCACCATGCTGATGGTTTTCGGATTTCTTGAAGTAGGGCAACACATCTTGGTAACTCCAACCAGGATTACCTAACTCCTGCCAGCGAGTGTAATCATGACGATTGCCTCGAATATAAATCATGGCGTTGATCGAACTGGTGCCACCCAAAACTTTCCCACGCGGACAATAAATTTTGCGGTTATTGATGTACGGTTCTTCTTCCGTAAAATATGCCCAGTCTACCTCTGTGCCCCACAGTTTTATCCAGTCTAGAGGAATTTGGTGTTCTGGTAGGGTAGGCGGATTGCCTGCTTCTAGTAATAAAACGGTTGTTTTACCGTCTTCTGTGAGGCGGTTGGCAACAACACAGCCCGCCGAGCCTGCACCAATCACAATATAATCGTATTCAGTCATAGATTATCTTTGTTAATTGCAAAATTTGTATTTCAGCGATCGCTAATAGTAAACCTGCTTTAAACTTGCGTTATTGGGATTGGTTGACCAAACACTTGTTCCACGATCTGAGGTTGGACTGATTGCAAATATTGAGTTGCAAATTCAGGAGGCAAAAACTCCAACAATAGCCAGTTCTCCACCCAAAACTCAATTACTTTGAACACCCCGCGGTCACAAAGCGCAACTTGCCAACCTTCACGCATACCGATTTGCTCAATTTGCTCTTGGCTAGCAGGTACAGAAATTGCGACATGAGTTGCCACAAAGCTTGGCGAACTGGATGTTTGGATAACTTTGCTTGGTTCTGTGTCCGAAGCGGGAACACACACAGATCCTAAAGGAAACACTTCAATTCCAGTGCCATAATCATCAAATACAACCACGGCATAACTACCGCCAGGATTTGGGAAATCAAAGAGCTTACCGTGACAAATTTCTGCCAGTACGCTTGCAACGCGAAGCGGATTTTGAGCGGCAATGGAAATGTGATGAATCATCAGAATCACTCCATTAATTAATTTTAATTTAGAAACTTAAGTGGTCACTTCTGGCATTAGTTGCTAAAACTTTACAAAAAGCTAATCTCTTGAATACCAGACTAATATGTGTTGGGATAAGTTATACCAATTTGAAAAAAGAATGCGACAGATTGTAGGGTCACGGCAGTGCTGTGACCTCTAGAATATTATTGATGTGTCGCAAACATTATTTGATTTGGTATTAGTTAATTGCAACTAGGTAATGTTGTCATACCATTTCACAAAAAATATGATGTGGATGTAGGTTGGGTTGAGGAACGAAACCCAACAATTACAAGACTTTGAAGTGTTGGGTTTCACTCAGTTCAAACGCCACTTCACTCAAGTCGGGAAACCCGCCCACGTGAGTGGCTCCCCAACCTACGCATCTGTCTCATTTTTTGCTGGAATTGGTATAAGCGCTGCTAATTCGAGGTTTGCCAATATAGACAGTGTGATCGCTCCAACTTCTACAAAATGCGATCGCTCAAATTTATCTTTCATAAAACGCAAAGTGCGATGGCCTACGCAGGTAGTGTCTACGCAAAATTAGCTTTCTTTACCAGAATCACCTCATCCATAGAGAACCTCATCTCATTTGTGACCAACGAGATCGGGTTGTTTATCAACGAGTACTCATCCATAGAGAAGGCGATCGCATTTGTGACCAACCAGATCGAGTTGTCTATCAATGAGATCTCATTCATCAAGAACCTCATCTAATTTGTCACCAACAAGTTAATTTTTTGTGCGGAGAGGCTGCACTAAGTGATGAGAAATTGCGCTGCTACAAGTTGAGGAACTCCAAGGAGCGATCGCTATAGATTATATGATGTCCGGCTAATTACCCTTAATATGTCACCAAGGCTTAGTAAAATTTTACTTTTTGACTTGAGAATAATCCTACATAACCTGAGTTCGGGATAAGAAATCCTCAAACCCCTTGATTTTTCGTTGTCTGGTCTGAAACTTTGTTTTCATATATTTTCAATAAGGCATGTTGTTGATATTAATCTCATTTGTGAACCTTATTGACGAAACGATTCCACTTTAATCACTTCTTTTACCACTTAGAATTTTGCTCAATCTATACACAATAAGCTTTTTAGCTTCTGGCTTAACCCGAACTCAGGTTACATATATTCTTAACATTTCAATTCGGATTGCTATATTACATAACATAAGCTGTAAACCGCACAAGATTATCCTGACCGAACTGCAATGAATCTCCATTGAGCAAACGATATTGCACGCCAGGATTTAAAGGAGTGTTATTTAAATAAATACCATTTGTACTCATATCAACAATCATGTAAGCATTTTGCGACCAGTCCCAATAGACTCGCGCATGGCGACGAGAAATTATTCCCTCGTTAGGAAGACCAGTTAAGTCAATTTCTGGCGGAACAGTCATACTTTGACTGCGGCGGCCAATATAACCTACTTCTCCAGACCACTGGAATTCTCTACCTGTAGTGTGAATTAGCTTTAAAAGTGGCAACCTTGGCGGTGGCGGAGTATAAGCAGGCTGTACAGGTGGAACATAGGGAGGAACTCGTTGCTGATACTCTGTGGAATAATCGACGGGGGGTTGATAGGTGGGTGGATTTACTACTGGTCGTGGAGGTTGGACAGGTTGTGGAGGATTTGCTTGTGGTGGAGTTGGTTGTGGTGGAGTCGGTTGTGGTGGAGTTGGTTGTGGTGAAACAGGTCTAGTTGGCGTAGGTGTAATTACATTACCCAAAGGAGTTGAGCACCAAGGGCAAACCTTAGCATTGTTAGGCAAAGCGCGGTTGAAATATTCGCAATTAGGATTAGGGCACCGATTTGCAGGCATAGGAATTTATATCATCAGGTATAGGTTGTAAAGGGATAAGACCTACTTTACTAAGTAAACACTGTCCCTGACGAGTAGTTAGTATCTCAGCAAATGTAGACCCAGATGACTGGCGACTTTTGTCTTTAGGGTACACCACAAATATAGGGTATCTTAAAGGATAGCTTTGAAAAGCATTTACATCAAAAAAATAGTTATCGTGCTGGCACAGGTCATCTGAGGTATTGATTGGGCGATGTTCACGCCGTTGAAATAGCGGTTGACTGGCTGGTTTGTTATTATCAACTATAGCTAGGGGATAGCCCGTACATTGGGCCCAAGTTTTACCGATAATACCAAAACCAATAATGCCAGTATTTCGCCCTTCAAGAATTTCTTTGCGTATCTGGTTTTGGGTTTTTGTTGTATCCAATTTCTCAATCTTGGCTGCAAATAAAGCTTTGTCTTGAGCGTCGTTTTTCAATACTATTTCTTGAAATTTTTGTATTGCTTCTGGTTCGGTTGGCGCAAAGGCTTTAACATCTAAATTAGGAAGATTAGAATTAATTTGTTGCCAATTAGTAATTTTACCTGTATAAATTTGGCGTAATTGCTCCAAGGTAATTTTTCCGCCTAGAGCATTCGCTAAATTTGAATCTTTTTTATTAAATGCTACATATACAAGTAACCCATCATTAACAACTGCTGTTTGCTCTAATTTATCTGTTATTTTATCTACTAAACTAGTAATTGCAAAATCTTTCTTACCAATCGTGACTTCTTCTATAGGTTGAGTAAGATTGTCTATATCTACTGAAGAAACAGGTTCGTAGGTGAATTCTGCTTTTACTTCAGGCTTGGGATTTGTTAATAATTCTTCTAAACTATTATTGTCAACCTGTTGTTTCAAAATAAAACTCCATGTTCCATCCTTTTCGCCTGTGTAGGTGAATTTGCCTGAAGGAACGTTGTTGACTTCAGAAAAATTGCGTACCAGCCCAAACCAAGTTATATATTTGCTATTATCTTCTGGTTGATGACGCTGCCAAAGATAAAACAGAATTCCGCCTCCCAGTAATAGGAAAGCTAGAATTCCTAGCCAAACTAATTTTGTTCGTAAACCTTTGTCTTGTTCTTGTGATGTAGGTAATGGACTTAAACTAGTTGCTAGTAGATTCTCTTGAGGTAGTTGCAATAGCGCTTGGCGAGCAGCTTCAGCACTAAAAAAAGGATTTTCTAACCGTAGTAAGCGGTAAATAAACTTCTTTAAATCATGATCAATATTGGGCCAATGTTCATTTTCTCTGGGGTCGAGAGGCTGATTAGAATAATTAGTTGTTCTTCCTACCCATAAATAAAAAGCCACTAATCCTAATGCTTCTAAATCTTGCTCCCGCTTAGATGGTGCAGGTTGGGGAATAGAAGGAGGGATAAATACATTTTCCCAGATAGCTAAATCGTCAAAATATATATATTGTTGATTATTTTCAACTTGAATTAAAATGCTATCCAAACTGAGGTTTCCGTGGGCTAGTCCTTGCTGTACTTGATTTGAGGGGAACCGCAGCTTTTGACTATGAAGAAATTCTAGAGTTTGCAGAGCCTGATTTAGTACCTCACGCACCTGAGGCGCTGTCATTGCTCCATGTTGGGTAAGATATTGGGCTAAAGTCTGGGATGCTTCTGTCCCTTTAGTAATTAAATAACAGCGCTCTCCTTTTTCATCTGCGATCGCTTCCCAAGTATTGACAAGCCGAAAATTTGGGGTTCTACTATCCGCTAAACTTACCCCTCCCACCCGCTTAAAAGTTTCTTTACGCTCAAGAGTCTCTTTTTCATTAAAACAATGGCTGGGTAGCAGATATTCTTTAATGATTACAGGCTGTTGATCCTTAACTTGAATACCTGCGTATAACCGACCATTACCCCGCACTCCTAAAAAAGTATTCACCTGATATGTGCCCCAATTGCCTTTAATTTCTGCCTCCTGTGGTAAAGTTGCGGGAAAACCACATTCCAAACAAAACCTAGCTCCTTTGATTTCCTGTGCTGTTTGGAAAGGGCGATCGCAATTTAAAGGAGCGTTGTAAGAGCAAGGGTATTCTTGATAGAAGTATTCAGATGAATGCATAAGTATTGAAAGCAGAAAGCACAAAGCAGAAGATAGTTTTATTGACTTTGTACACTACCCAGGAAGAGAAGGGGGACAAGGGAGTGTGGGGAGAAATAATAAATGACAAATGACAAATGACCAATGACCAATGACTAATAACTCTTAAGCTTTCACAAGTCCTAACTTGAGAGCAGCTACAATAGCTTGAGTCCGGCTAGTAACTTTCAACTTCTCGAAAATGCTAGTGAGATGAGCTTTTACCGTAGCAACTGTTACATATAAATGCTTGGCAATTTCTTCATTAGAAGCACCTTGAGCTAACCAGTATAAAACTTCTTGTTCTCTTTCTGTTAAGTGTAACTTATGGCAAGCTCTCAATGAAGAATCAGAATAAGCTTGAAAGAAACGGAAAAATCGGCTAGCAACTTCGGAAGGTAGATAAATCTCTGATTTAATCACAGTATTAATAGCTTCACCCAGTTGAGTCGCCAAACGACTTTTAAACACATAACCTGCTGCGCCTGCTTGCATAGCGCGGAAAATCCAATCATCTTCTTGGTGGGCTGATAATACCAAAACTTTGCCAGTATAAGCCGTTTCCTTCAGCCGAACTAATACTGTAATGCCATCACTACCGCTTAATTGTAAATCCAGTAAGATTAAATCTGGAGACTTCTGCTGTGTAAGTTTTAAAACTTGTTCTACAGAGTCTGCTTCACCTACTACCTCTATAGGTAATGCAGCATTAATATTATAAAAATTTAGTAGAGTACGTATCCCTTGGCGAAAACGTTCTTCATCATCTACAAGTAAAACTGAAAGTTTTTGACTATTAACCATCTTTGACACTCCTAGAAATTTTCGGTCGAGGCAAAATTACACAAAATTGCGCTCCACCTTCTGATACACTTTGTGCCCATAAGTTTCCGTGATGGTCTAAAACAATTTTTCTGGCAATAGTTAAACCCAGTCCTGTACCTCCTGGGCGACGGGAATAAAAAGGAGTAAATATTTTTTTGATATCTTCCTGAGATATTCCTCGCCCTTGGTCAATAATTTTAATTAGCACTTCATCTTGAAAAATTTGCCAACTACAAGTAATAGTTGTGAAATTAGGACTAAAATAAACTGCATTACTCAGCAAATTATCGAATACTTGCTTCATTTGCAAGCGGTCTATTATTAAATTTGTAGATGTATCAGGAATAGAAATAGTCAGGTGCTTTTGATTAATAAGAGGTAGTAATCCTTTGATACTTTCCAGTATTAAACTTCTCAGGTCTTGGGAAGATTTTCTTAATTTTGCTCCTTGCCCACAATCTAGTAGCTCATTTAAATTAGTATCTAAATCTTGGATACTTTCACGTATGATTGTTGCTTGTTCTTGCCAGTGATTACCTGTTAAACCCAAATATAAATTATGGGCATAAAGACCGATCATAGCTAAGGAGTTACGCAATTGATGCCCTACTTTATGCAGAACTTCTTCCAGTAGTTGAATTTCAAATTTTTGTCTACCATATACTAAATATATACTTGCATACTTACCAAGTAGCAGGGCCGATTGTTGTATGTATTGGTGCAATTCCACTGAAAGTGGTTGATCGGCAATTATTTGAATATATTCAGGCTTTTGATTTCTATAGCCTAGAGGACAAATGTAAGAAAATCCAGAAAAATCATTCAGCTTAAATTCCTGTAATTCAAATGCAAGAGGATATTGAGTAAGCCACTGTTCCGAACGCAAATAAGCTAACTTTTTCTGAGAAAAAGAAGTTTGTGTTTGAGCATAACTAATTACTTCTTGATGAGCTTTCAAGAGGCAATCATGGTAGACAATACGAGCAAATAAAATGGGATAATGACTAGTTAACTGCTCAGATTGTAGCTGGCAAAAACTTTGAATATTGAATGAACTTAAATCATTCAAATCCTGTTCTGCCTGCTGTAGAGAAAAGCTTATTGTCATAGCTTGACTCACTTTTTGCAAATAAAGATTTATACTTAAGTTAATAAATACACCCAGAAAATTTAGTACTGACTAATACTTGACGAAAGAATTGGGTATATAGGCTGCGATCGCGAATGTAAGTTAAACACCTCCAGCCTTCGGTAAAAACTGCCGCTGTATTGCAGAACAGCATAAAACTATACAGGGCAAAAAATATTTAATTTTCTTGAAGACATCATTGAGGAGGCGATCGCTAATGCAAACTACCTCCTGGCTAAAAACTTAAGCGGGAGGAAAGTTAACTATAATCAAATATTATCATTTGCCTAAGGTTGAGTGTCGCGCGTTTACCAAGGTTAATACGGTGTTGACTTCTGACTATAATTTATCTTCAGCTTAATAACTCTTTAAGAATCATCTGAATTAGAAAACAATGATTCTAAATCCCGACGCGCACTCACTACACGCAAAATTTCTACTCCATTATCAAGCACTCGATAAAAAATGATATAACCATCAAGTGGAATACCACGCAACTGAGAATTTATGTGAGTATAAGTACGTCCTATGTTAGGAAAGTTTGCCAAATTTTGACACTTTTTATTGAATTCTCGAAAAAGTGCTTCGCCTGTTTCCAAGTTTCTCGTCAAAAAATAATCCGCAATCTCATTTAAATCTCGGCTTGCAGACGGTGAGATAATATATTGACTCATTCTGAAGTCTCACGCGCTTTTTGGAATCTTTCAAGGATTTGCATAACAACTGTCTCACCATCTAATCCTTCACCTCGGTCAAGTTCTGTAATGGCGACTTCTACTTTTTGGCGAGTTTCTTCTACCCACTGAATATACTCATGATTTGATTTTTCCAGTAATCTTAATGCTGTATCAATTACTTCATCTGGATTTGTAAATCTACCGCTAGCAATTTGCGCTCTTATAAATTGCTCGTGTTCGGGTTTAAGATTGATACTCATGGGTTCAATACCTCTGTTGACAGCACATTATATTTTCTATTCTTGTTCTAATTAGAAGGCAGAAGGCAGAAGGCAGAAGGGAAAAGCCAGTTGCTATCAGGGTTTTAAACTTTTGTATTTTACGTTTAATTATGTCCATCTACTTAACAACTTCACTACATTCGGGGTATTTTACGTATGGATATTTTTTGAATTGGAATTTCCTGAGTACGATAAAACAAGGAAGATGAGGGAGAAACCTCTGTAATAATTCCCCTGTATCTTTGTTGTCTATTTTTTCATTTGCAGATTACTCAATTGATATTTCAGACTATCTATCCTCCAGCATCTCCAAAAACTCAGCCTCAGTCAATTGAGTAATTCCTAAAGCCTCAGCCTTGGCTAACTTAGAACCTGCATCTTCACCTAAAAGTAAATAATCAGTTTTTTTACTCACTGAATCTGTCACCTTACCGCCAGCTTTTTGAATTAAAGCTTTCGCTTCATCTCGCTTTAAGGTAGGTAAAGTACCTGTGACAACAAAAGTTTTCCCAGCTAACTTTTGATTACCATCAGCAATTGTTGTTTCTTCGGTAGTTGCTAATTGCAACCCTGCGGCTTCTAGGCGAGAAATCAAAGTTTGATTGGCAGTAATCTGAAACCACTGATGTACAGACTCGGCAATTTCGGCACCAATACCATAAATACTTTCAATATCCGACTGCTCGGCTTGAGCTAATTTTTCTGCGGAGAAAAACTTTTCAGTGATCAATTGGGCATTCACACTGCCAACATGACGGATGCCTAAACCATACAACACCCGTGACCAAGGTTGGTTTTTCGATTGGGCGATCGCATCAATTAATTTCTGCGCTGACTTTTGCCCCATCCTTTCTAATTCATATAACTGCTGTTCTGTCAAGTCATATAAATCAGCTACAGAATGTACCAAACCCTTATCAACGAGTTGATGTACACACTTTTCTCCCATACCTTTAATATCTAAGGCATCACGGCATATCCAATGTTCAATTGCGCCTTTGAGGATGGCAGCACAGGAAGCATTAACGCACCTAGTAACGGCTTCACCCAATTCACGCACCACTGGCTGTCCGCAGACTGGGCAATGGCTAGGCATGACAAAAGGTTGAGTTTCAGGGGGACGGAGTTCTTTAAGTACCCTTACTACCTCTGGAATAATTTCCCCAGCTTTGCGGACGATTACAGTATCGCCAATGCGGATATCTAATTGAGCGATGCGATCGCTATTGTGTAAAGTAGCGCGGGAAACTGTCGTCCCGGCTAGTTGCACTGGGCGCATCTCTGCTAACGGTGTTAACGCCCCAGTTCTGCCAACGTTCACCGCAATATTTTCTACGCGGGTAGGTGCTTCTTCGGCGGGATATTTCAACGCGATCGCCCAGCGCGGAAATTTCTGAGTAAATCCCAGCTGTTCTTGCAGCTTAAAGGAATTTAGCTTCACTACCACCCCATCAGTCATGTAGGCTAAATTTAGCCGTTCTGTATCCCAATAGTTGTAGTAGTTGCCCACATCTGCCAAGGAAGGACAAAGCTTATGGTTGGGATTGACGCGAAAACCCATCCTTTGTAACAACTCCAAAGCTTCCCATTGCGTATTGGCAATACTGGCATCATCTCTGCCAGGAATGTGCAACGTATAGCCAAAGAAATCTAAGCGCCTGCGAGCTACAATGCGGGAGTCTAATTGTCTGAGTGTACCAGCTGCGGCATTGCGGGGATTGGCGAATAATTGCTCGCCTGCTTTTTGCCTTTCTTCGTTGATTTGTTTAAACACATCCAACGGCAAAAATGCCTCACCTCTAACTTCTACCTTTTCTAAAATTTCTAACCCTGCAAAATTTAAGCGTAAGGGAATTGAGCGAATTGTCCGCACATTTTGAGTGATATCTTCACCCATCACTCCATCACCCCTAGTTGCACCCCTAGTGAGAACACCATTTTGATAGGTAAGTGCGATCGCAGAACCATCAATTTTCAGTTCCGTGACATACTCTACTGAGTCGAGTTTTGGGGCTTGTCGCCGCCAACGCTGATCCCATGCTTGCAACTCATCAGTATTAAAGGCATTCTCCAGACTATATAAGGGGATATTATGCCGCACCGATGTAAACTGTGTTGCTGGTCTCTCACCCACGCGCTGAGTGGGACTATCGGCTGTCACTAGTTCTGGATACTGGATTTCTAGTTGTTGCAACTCTCGATACAGCTGGTCATAAACTGCATCTTCCATGATGGGTGCATCTAGGACATAATAAGCATAGCTAGCTTGCTGCAACAACTGGCGTAGTTCTTCTACGCGCTTGATTTCAGGCTGACTCTGTGTCATTGACTTTTTGCAAAATACTGAGCGAATAGAAATTAACGACGAAGCCTGTTGAGGCACGTTTTGTTAGTATAGCTACTGGCTTTCAGACTTGGGCAAAAAATTGGTGAGCTATCTTACATCTGCAACTTTAGGCATCAAGTAAAAATAAGTAGTGCGAGCCGAAAAGCTCGCGCGGGCTTTCCGGCCCGCACTACAAATATTAAATTGTTCAACTTATTTTTACACCACTCCTTCGATAAAAACGGGCTTTGCCAATCAATTGGCGACGAGTAGAGTACTTTCAGTAGATCGAAAAGTTCTGCGTTAGCGTTCGCCTAGCGTCTCGTTCGCACAGCGTCTCCCCTTGGGAGAAGAGAAGCTCACCGTTCCTCAAAGAGGTTCCCGCAAAGAAGGTAAGCTAATAATCTTCAAATTGCATCCCCGCGCATTGGTGTAATACCATTTCACAAAAAATATGATGTGGATGTAGGTTGGGTTGAGGAACGAAACCCAACACTTCAAAGTCTTGTAATTTTTGGGTTTCACTCAGTTCAAACGCCACTTCACTCAAGTCGGGAAACCCGCCCACGTGAGTGGCTCCCCAACCTACGCATCTGTCTCATTTTTTCCTAGAATTGGTGTAAACTTAACGCGTAACCCTGATCAAAGTGTGATTTTGCGTTTTCTCACGTTCCATCAAGATCTGCGTTACCCCACCCCAGTTTTGTCTAAAGCCAAAACTAGGAGAATAAAGGGGAGGGGTAAAACGCTCGTGGGATAAGCGTTTTCGCTTAAGTTGACACGTATGATTCTTGTATCTCCCCTTCCCCTGTAGACGCGTTCGCTGTTGCCAGAGGCTAGCAACTTGCTTGAAAATGTCCCTCGCGCAGAGGCTTTGAAAGGAGATTTTAAGAGAAATTATGATTGTTTACAAACAATCTAGGATTGCTGAATTAATTCTCGATTTAAGGCATTTTAAGCTAATAAAAATATATTTGCAGTCAATTACTTCATTAAAAGCCATGCTAGGTGACTTTATCTCAAATTGCAGCCAAATCATCTATATATATCTAGCATTAAAATAATTAATATGAGGCTCTGATTTTGATGTTAAGCAGTAAAAAATGTATTTTAAATTTTAGTCAAAATTTATCATTAACTTTTGTCTCAAGTATGCCATAATGTCACGAGCCGAAAGGTAATACCTAATTGAATGCCTCTAACTACCATAGGGGTAAATTACTCATTTGCTAACAAGCAAGCTCTACATTTAGTTATTTACTACTAGGGCAGAGTTTGATTGGCAGTTAGCAAAGAGTTTTAGGTATTTGTACATATCGAACTCTTGGAAGTTTGAGCAAGAGGCAAGTTTTTTAAAATTCTTTCTATAGCAAATTAGGAATATATGGCGATGAATTTGTTGGAGTTAGCTAATAGCGCGGTTGATTTAAAATCTCATGCCGATCATAAGCCAAGTTTAGACTTAATTGACGCGGCTTATCCACGTCCACAGTTGCGGCGAATTTCTAGCACAGATTCCACGCGATCGCATTGGCAAAGTCTCAATGGTCTGTGGAAATTCGCATTTGATGACGAAGGCAAATGCGCTCACCCCAGAGACCTGAGCCACTGGACACATGATATACAAGTTCCCTATGCTCCCGAATCTATCAAAAGTGGGATTGCTGATACTGGATTTCATCCCAATTGCTGGTATGAACGGGAATTTGTAACGCCACCAGGTGAGGGCAGGTTATTACTGCACTTTGGCGCTGTGGACTACCGCGCTCGTGTCTGGGTTAACGATCAATATATAGGTGAACATGAAGGCGGACACACCAATTTCACAATGGACATTACTGCTGTCTTAGATGACAGTGGCATGACAAAAGTGACAGTTTGGGCGCAAGACGATCCTCATGACCTCGCCAAGCCTCGTGGTAAGCAGGATTGGCAACTGGAACCGCACAGTATTTGGTATCCTCGCACCACTGGAATTTGGCAGACAGTCTGGGTGGAACGTGTGGGAGTGAGTTACATAGATCACATCCGCTGGACTCCCGACTTTGAGCGGTGGGAAATTGGTTGTTATGCTGCGATCGCAGGTGATGCTCCGGCTACGGGCATCCAAATGAAGATGAAATTGACTGTGGGCGATCGCGTGCTGGCTAATGATACCTATGAAGTATTTAATGGCGAGATTAACCGCCGCATTTCCCTTTCAGACCCAGGTATCGACGACTACCGTAACGAATTGCTATGGAGTCCAGAAAAACCCACATTAATCAATGCTGTTATTCAGTTATGGTATGAGGGTCAGCTGCTAGATCAAGTAATATCTTATACAGCTTTGCGGACTGTGAGCATACAGCGCGATCGCTTTATGCTCAACGGTCGTCCCTACTACTTACGCTTGGTTCTAGACCAAGGCTACTGGACTGATAGCCTGATGACTGCGCCCGATGAGCAGGCGTTGCGGCGAGATGTGGAACTGGCAAAAGCAATGGGTTTCAACGGAGTCCGCAAGCACCAAAAAATTGAAGACCCCCGCTTTTTATATTGGGCAGACGTGCTGGGATTGTTAGTATGGGAAGAGATGCCCAGCGCTTATCGCTTTTCGCCGAAAGCAGTGGAACGCATGACGCGCGAGTGGACGGAAGTCATCAAGCGTGATGTCAATCACCCGTGTATTGTGGCTTGGGTGCCATTTAATGAGTCTTGGGGAGTGCCCAATCTGGTTGAGACAAAGGCTCACCGGAACTATGTTTTGGCCATGTATCACTTAACCAAGACCCTTGACCCGACTCGCCCAGTGATTGGTAACGATGGCTGGGAAAGTACAGATACTGACATTCTCGCCATTCATGACTACGACACCAATCCCGAGCATTTGGCTCATCGCTATGGCCCAGAAGTAAAGCTATCAGATTTATTTAATCGTCAGCGTCCCGGAGGACGAATCCTCACACTGGACAACTATCCCCATCAGGGACAGCCAGTCATGCTGACCGAATTTGGTGGAATTGCCTATGCGCCAGAAGATCAGCCTGATGCTAACAAAGCCTGGGGATATGAGCGCTGCTGGAATCTCTCTGAGCTAGAAATCAAATATACTGCTCTGCTGGAAAGTGTGAATAATATCGATATATTCAGCGGTTTTTGTTACACACAACTCACCGATACTTTCCAAGAAGCTAACGGATTGTTGTACGCCGATCGCACACCGAAGATTCCACTAGAGACGATACGCGCCGCCACCCTTTCTGGAGGATTATGTACTCCCACAAGTTGTTAAAGCCAGATGGCCGCCAACTGACTTTATATAGTCGCTACCCGATTGCTGATGACATAACGGCTCCTAGTCCCAGTAATGAGCCAGTGCAAGCAAATCCCCACCTGCGCTGGCATCCCTTACGCGGAGAATGGGTAGCTTATGCCAGCCATCGTCAAGGGCGGACTTTCATGCCGCCCCCAGAATATAACCCCCTCGCACCCACCAGCAACCAAGAGTTTCCCACAGAACTACCTCAAGGGAAGTATGACATAGCTGTGTTCGATAACCGCTTTCCTTCTATGAAGGTAACGGCACACGATCCACCAGCGAGCATTGTGGAAACTTTACCTGCTAATGGTGCGTGTGAGGTAGTAGTTTTTACTCAAGACCCTCATGCTTCCCTCAGTTCCTTAGAATTAGATCACCTAGATTTACTGTTACAGGTGTGGGGCGATCGCACCCGCGAACTCGCCGCAAATCCCCAAATTCAGTATGTGCTGCCCTTTGAAAATAAAGGTGTCGAGGTAGGGGTGACTTTACACCATCCCCACGGACAAATCTATGCTTATCCTTTTATACCGCCTGTGCCAGCAAGGATGTTGGAGATGCAGCGGCAATTTTATCAAGAAAATCAGCGGGGTTTGTTAGCGGATTTAATTCAAAAAGAGATAGCCGACAACAAACGAATTATTTATCAAGATGAGGAAGTGATCGCATTTGTCCCCGTATGTGCGCGTTACCCTTACGAAGTTTGGATTGCTCCCAAACAACCAGTTCCTAACTTTTATGACCTGAGTGCAAAGCAACGTCAGGGACTTGCCAGGGCCTTAAAAACCGTCACTCTTAAGTATGACGGTTTGTGGCATCGTCCATTTCCTTACCTGATGGCTTGGTTTGGTGCGCCCACAGATGGCAAACCTCATCCAGAAGCGCATTTACACGCCCAGTTTTATCCACCCTATCGCACCAGCGACAGGCTAAAGTACTTAGCAGGAACCGAACTCGCAGCTGGAATGTTTGCCAATGATGCCTTACCAGAGGAGAAGGCGAAGGAGTTACAAGCGATCGCTGTAAATATTGAAATGCCAATTTCCGCATAAAGGAAAAATAGAGAAACTAAAGCAAGCGCATCCCTTACGAGATGCGCTTTTTCCGATTTTTAGACAATTTTAGGACTTACGCACTCGTGACGAAAAACTAAGCCTTTGCGATTACTTCGCTTCGCTCGTAATGACGTAAAATCATAGTCCTTGCGTAAGTCCTGTTATAGTTGCAAAATCGCTTTTATTTCACTTGTATATGTATCCATACCATTCCACAAAATACCTGGTAATAAATCTCCAAATGCATTAATCTCTAAAATGACATGAGTTTTCCAATCGGGTAAAATTAATAAATCGACTCCGCAATATAAACTATTAGGAAATAAAGCTGCTACTTGTTCACAAGTTTGCTTCATAATCTCCCAATTTTCTGCACCAAGTTTTGTTAAAAATTCCTCAGAATCACCTCGTTCATTCCCTAGATGCAAATTTGTCATTGGACTTTTGCCAAGGCGAACAACAATGTGCTGTGCTTCGCCATTAATAACCACCACCCGCAAATCAAAGCCGCATCCTTGCAAATGTGCTTTGGGTAGCCATTCTTCTACTTGTACGCCTTCTGCTGTCAAGATGTTGATGATATCAGCGATTTCTTCATAGTGTGTGTAGTGCCTAATTTTACGGGAGTTATAAAGCAAGGTTTGCCCGTTTTCCCGCACTCGTTCAACGGTAGTAATGGCTGATTCAAAACGCGAATTTGCTCGGTAAGCAACGACTCCAGAAGCAGCGGAACCGTGGGAAAGTTTGACGAATACCCGTTCTATTCTCTGCGTTTGCATTTGTTCGCGCAAATGGTCGTAGTTGTAAATTTTACCTAGCGAACGTGGAACGGGAATGCTGTGGCGGCTAAATATTTCATGACAAGCTGGTTTGTCAAACATCACTGCGATGTCTTGGGGATGGTTCATGAAGTACCCCTCCCTGCAACTGAGAAGGGGAGAAAATAATGTTTCCCATGTTCCCAAGAGATACCGCCAGCCTAAATACCACTGTCGCGGGTAGAGGATGCGTCCTTTGTCAAATTCTAATTCGGTAGCTTCCCTAGAACTGATGCGTTGGTGTTGTCCGTTATCCGATACGTTAAAACCTAAGGCGATGATGGCTTTGTCAATATCAAAGTTCTTTTCTGGAGAGTCGAAGCGGATAATAGTGTTGGGTGCGTTAAATTGTTCGAGGGTTTGTTTACCTGCTATCAAGTCTGCGTAATCTACTACGGTGGCTGGTGGTAAATTGAAATGAGCGATCACTTGTTGGAGGAAACTGACACGGCGATTTTCGGGGTTGGCGATGAGGATGAAGTTAAGCATTTTTGATATTTGTTTTATTCATACAAACAAGCTGTAGCGATCGCCAAATTCTAATTCTTCGTTTTCGTTTTTACCCTGTGGTTGCGCAACTTGCTCCACTTGAAATTTACCCAAATGGAGTAAGTCTCTCTTCTACTTTTCTTCGTAAATTATAGAATTCACTACTGGCTATTCATCACAACAATTTCGCCTTTTCGATTAAACTTTACTGGATTCTTGGGAAAATCTTGATTGTTTAAATAACGCAGAAGTCCCACAGTGCGGAAACGCTGATCGACTCTGGGAATTCCCTGACGATCTAGATGAATAGGAATAACTTTACCAGACACCAAATCTCCTTTGGAGTTAAGTTTAGCTTCTAAAATCATTGAGTAGCCTGTCTCAGCAGCGGTAGATAAAGTCCGATATCCCAAAAAGTTGCCTAAAGAATAAGCAATCAGTTTGCCTTTATAGATTTCTAGTGCTCTGGGAACATGAGGGCCGTGTCCTATAACTAAGTCTGCGCCCAGATCAATCATTGTCCGAGCAAACTTCATAGAATTGCCTCGGTTTTCTCCATAGAAAAACTCTGTTTCATTTTTAACGTGTAATGCTCCTGTACCTTCAGCCCCTACCTGCATAGATATAACTACAATGTTTGCATTATTTTTAGCCTCTAATACCAGAGCTTTTGCTGCTGCTAAATCATTAACTGAATTGTAAAAATCATAGGTAGTAAATCCGATCATTGCTACCGGAATATTATTAGCTTCCAAATAGAGAATTTGATTTTTATGGCCTAATGTTTCTATACCAACAAAGGCAAGATTCTTTACTGTATCTTGAAAGCCTACAGGGCCAAAGTCCATTGCATGATTGTTCGCTAAATTGAGTACATCAAACCCAACATCAGCAAACAGCTTGGCATAATCAGGCGGAGAGCGAAAGGCAAAAATTTGTCCTTTACTCATATCCTTAGAACTGTAGGGATAGGTAGTTAAACTACTTTCAAAATTTCCAAACAAAATATCAGCCCCTTGCAGATAACCTCTTACAGATTTTGGCACCAGTTCATCACGAAACCGCGGCAGTCTATAGTTAGGAAAATTGGTTCCCGGAATCACATCTCCAACAGCTTTAATAGTTATAGTGTCTGAAGGTATTTGCTGATTTTCAGGGATAACAAAGGGAAATGGCAGATTATCAGTAGGTTTCGTTGCAGCATTTGAACGCTGTATCTGTCCAAAACGGATAATAATTCCTATACTAATACCCAAACAAAAACAAAAACTGATAAACCCCACTGAGAATAAACGTCCCAGCTTTTGATTAACCATCGTTCACTCCTCACACAATGGCATCAGTTTATCCCACAAATTAAAAATCTTTGTATATTTTATTCGGTTGTTTTGGTAAAATTTAACACAAAATAGAAATCCAACACATGGTTTCTTGTGTTGGATTTATTCCTGCAATTGATTTAAATAAATCTGCGCTAAATATAGTAGTTCTACTTACCAAATCTCCGGTCTATATCATCTGCTTGTGAACCACCACGAGTAGAGTTAATTCTTAACGAGGTTTGATCTTTAGAAAGGTTATACGTTAGAGGCTTTGTTTTAGAGATTCTTGCTTCACCTTCTTTCGTCAAAGTTTGAGGTGGATATTTAATCATTAAAGCTTTAATCGCCTCAATTCGTTTGGGTACAGCTGGATGATCTGTATCAGCTTCGGAACCGGGAATTTGAGATAAAACCTGCATGACTCTTAGACAGCCTTCTGGCTCAAACCCAGCTTTTACAGAAGCTATATAGCCAATTTCATCTGCTTCAGACTCATGTTGGCGTTCCTGTGCCGCTAGACGTTCTTCTAGCTCTTTTTTCTTGGTTTCAATAATTTGATTGATACGCTTTTGTGAATCTGCTTGGCGTTGCACACCTTGATTGCCAAGTACCGATCCCAACAGACCACCGATAGTTCCCCCGATGGCACGATTGACCACTGCACCACCAACAACAGCAGCGGTTGACTCGTTATTTGCTGCTTGTTGTTCTCCTAAAACGTCTCTCTTCGCTTCTTCCTCAATTTTGGCAATCAACTCAGTTTTTTGAGCTGCACCAACAGCGAGATGTCGCTTCACATGGTGACCCATTTCATGAGCGACTACACAAGCCAATGCCGAAGAATCGCCTGCTAATTGGTCAAGTATGCCATCATACACAGCAATAAGATTGACATCTGTGGCAAAGGCATTAACATCATACTTAGGAATAGCCACAATCCGCCAAGGTCGAGTATCAAATTCATTGGCACGTGCAATCCGATCTACGACTCGATACAGAGCATAAAAATCTTCAGGTAGCTGCTTTTTAGCTTGCTCGTAGATTGTTGAAGATGTGGATGCGGCTGGTTTTCTCTGTGGGGTTGGTTTAGCCAAGACTGGCAGGGTTGCAGAGCACAGAAATAAGCACAAAGAACTGGTAGTCAGGATTGTTCTTTTGCAGTTGAGCATTATTGTCAGTATTGTCTTATTCGTAATTTATTTTTATACAATAAAGCAATTACGCACTGAATTCTAGAGCGATCGCTTTTTTTAATCTAAACTAGTACGAAATTACTCTAGTAACCCTGTATCAGCAGCTACTTTTGGCTTTCACAGGCAGCGCTATGGTAAACTCTGACCCTTCTCCCAGAACAGAATCAACGAGTATCGTTCCCTGATGGCGCTCGATGATAATTTGACGAGCGATCGCTAATCCCAAACCTGTCCCTTTGCCAACTGCTTTGGTAGTAAATAGGTGTTCAAAGATTCTAGCCTTGACTTCTTCGCTCATACCAATACCGTTATCTTTGATCCGAATTAGGACATGGGGAGTCGAGAAAGTTATATTATCTTGAATAAGTTCAGTTTGAATTGCGATCTGATGAGAATGAGGGCGAAACTTACCTTGCCTACGTTGCTGATTAAATTCCTCTAAACTATCAATGGCATTTGCCAGGATGTTCATAAACACTTGATTAATCTGTCCGGGAAAGCATTCAACCGCAGGTAAATTACCATAGTTTGTAATTACTTCAATCGCAGGACGTTCTCCGTTAGCTTTAAGTCGATGTTTAAGAATCAGAATTGTACTGTTAATGCCTTCGTGAATATTAAAGGGAATTTTGTAATCTTGATCGGCTCGCGAAAAAGTGCGAAGACTAGTACTAATACCGCGAATCCGATCAATGCCAAGTTTCATTGAGTCGATGAGCTTAGGTAAGTCCTCACGCAGATATTCCAAGTCGATCGCTTCAGCTTCATCTACAATTACCTGGCCAGGATCGGGAAACTGTTGCTGATAAAGGTCGAGTATTCCCAAGAGGTCTTGAATGTAATTTTTAGCGGGTTGCAAGTTACCTGCTAAAAATCCCACCGGATTATTGATTTCATGAGCAACGCCTGCAACGAGATTACCCAAGGCAGACATTTTTTCATTCTGCACCAGCTGTAATTGAGTTTGTTGCAAGTCTTGCAAAGCTGTTTCTAGTTCTTGAGCTTTTTGCTGTACTTGAGCTTCTGCACGTTTGCGATCGCTAATATTAATTGCTGTCCCAATTAATTGATGAATTCTACCAGTGCGATCGCGTAGGGGGTGAAAGGTTGTGAGCCACCAAGTTGGCTCACAATCAAAGGTAAGACACTGCTCAACAGCAATGCTAGTTCCAGCAACGATGCAACTGAGATATTGCTGCTTAACTACAGCACCTTCTATCTCACCATGTATCTGTTCTGGAGTTTTGCCGATGACTTCACGTGCAGGTACGCCTGTAATCTTAGCTGCTGCTGGGTTCCAGTCTGCATAAAGCAATTCTTGGTCTGTTGTCACGTTAATCACAAATATTGGATGATCGACACCATCGTAGATACTGCGCAGAAATTGTTCTTGTTCGCGAATTTTTTCTTCAGCCAGCTTGCGATCGCTAATATCTATAACTATGCCATCCCATACGATCGAGCCATCTTTTTGCTGCTGCGGTTGAGCCGCAGATTGAATCCATTTAATTTTTCCTGAAGGTGTAATCATCCGCCATTCGTGTTTAAAGGGTGTTAAGGTTTGGGCCGAGTAGCTAATTAACTGCTCAAGCTGTGAAACCTCGTCGGGATGATTCATAGAATAAAGATTATACATCCCCGCCATAACTGACTCTGGTGTCACCTCATACAGTTCGTAGCAACCACAACTGACGTAGGGTGTTGATGTCGAACCGTCAGCAGCTAAACGAAACTGATAAATCATCCCAGGAATGTTATCAGCCAAGTTCTGAAAGCGGGTATCACTGGCTCGCAATTCTTCTAAAGATAGCTCTAATTGCTTACTGTAAATCTGAGAACGCTGGTAGAGGTGGGCATTTTCTAAAGAAATAGCAGCTTGGGTACAGAGTAAATTTAAGATTTCGACGCGATCGCTTGTAAATGCTCCCGTCGTCAAATTATTTTCTAGATACAGAATCCCCAACAGTTTACCCTGATGCATAATTGGAGTACATAAAATACTCTTGGGTTGTTGGCGCAGAATGTAGGGATCAGCTAGCAGTAAAGGATCGGTGGCGGCGTCAATTAACACTGATGATTGCAGTGTTCTTTTGACAGAGTTAATTAATAAGCTTGGAAGTTCCTGACTCTTTTCTAGGGGAACAGATTGCAGCACTATCGGTTTTTCAGTTGCGATCGTAGCCTCAATTACTAACCTATCTTCTTTGTTCAACAACAACGCACATTTATCTGCGCCGGCATTTTCTAACACTACCTGAAGCAGAGTAGAAAGTAATTTTTCTAGATGAATTTCGCTAGAGAGCATCTGAAAAGATTTCAGAACAGTAGCTAAATCTAATACCGCAGAGATGCCATTGCTACTATATTTTGTAGTTTCGCTAGTGTTTTCATTGTAAGTAGTAACGCTCTCCACCACTGGGATAGTCAAATCACAGGAAAACAGAATGCTATCTGGTTGCAGGATGGGAATAAGAAACTGTGGATAGCGTTGCTCAAGTTGCTTAACTTTGGCAGTTGCACCCCAACGAGCATAACAATAGTAAGCATTAATTAAATACTCTTGAACAATGCTGTTTTTGCCCCATTCTAAATAGAATTTAGCTGCAAGTTCGTTGGCTAGAGCTTCTTCGTGAGGATAATCGTTGGCTTTGGCTGTGGTAATTGCCAGGTCATAAAAATCAAGTGCTTCAGCTTTGTGGTTGAAAACGCGATGGCGTTCCGCTTCCACTAAATAAAATCTGTGCAGGTGATTTGCTGGCGCAGAATCAGCCCACTTTTTGATTTTTTCTTGGTTGATGGTGACTCGCTGCTGGATGCGTTGTTGTTCCTCAAGGGAAACTTGAGGATAAATTGCCAGATGTGCCAGAGAATCATAGGTGTAGAAACTAGGGATGATAAATAATCCTGTCGCCGCACCCAGATAATTTTCTGTGGCGATCGCATCTGCAACGGCTGACTCAAACTCCCCAAATAAATAATCAATAACTAGTTTATTGCAATGGAAATAGCACAATGCTGTTTGATCTCCTCCTTGCTGAAGCATCGGCAGCATTTGCTCTTCATTAAAAGCATCCCCGACAAACTGCCAAGGTTCAATGCTATCCCCCAATAAATTTAAAACTGCTTGCTGAAAAATTAGAATCTGATTCACTAGTGCATCTTGTTTAAGTTGAGTTAATTGGGTGCAAAAAGCAGCAGCTTCGCGATTTACATCAATTAAATCTTGTCCTGCAAACCAAGAATGCATGATGTAAGCGATCGCGCAAATACTAGCCCAAAGTAAGTCTCCAGTTTCCAATCCACTTTGGTAGCCTTCTGTTAATAAAGGCAAGGTATTTCTCACAGGTTCTTGCCAATGCAAAGTCCCAAGGCTAACTTCCCCATAGGTTTTGGCTTTCTGTTCTTGCTCATTGAACTGTTCGAGTAACTTTAGCGCCAACTGGCCAAATTGGTAACCAAAGTTGAGTTCTCCTTGTACGCCACATAACAACTGTCCATAGCAGCCATAGCCATAGGTAGAAGAAGAAGTATTACCATATTCAATAGATAAGTTGACTTGCGCCAAAATAATTAAAGGAAATAATGTCGGCACTGCAATATAAGCACAAGAAGAGACAGCAGGCAGAATCCGCATCGCAGCTAATTTTTCTGGGTCGGTCATCTGAGGTAGAGTTACTAAATCCAGTGGTTGCCTGCCAGCTAATATGGATGTAGTTCTCTCCATCGCTTGTGCAATATCTAATTCATTGGGTTGTTTTGGAAAAGTCACTCCTAAGGAACGAAGAATCTTGAGTGCAATTTGCAATGCTTCTAAGGGTTGGTGCTGTGCTTGAGCAGATTGGATTTGAATTTCATAAATTTTTACTATATCTAAGAGGCTGGTGACGTTTTCCTGAATCACATCTGCCAAATTAGCCATCTGCTCTAAATTGCCGTTTAAATAAGCAGCCTCGGTTGCAGCTGTGTAAAGTGCTCGGGTTAGCTCATACTGAGTTTGCCAACTATCCTCTGTTAGTAAATTAATACCCGTGATGAAATATTCTAAAGCTGGTGCATGAGCAGTGGCAGTTCTGGCTTTATGTCCGGCTTGAAGATTAAGTTCGGCAAGTTGAATTTGCTGGGTTTGTTCAGCAATCAGATTTTTACCGATATTAAATTGATTGACAATCTCAAACAGTTTTTTTTCTTGTTCTGCAACTGGCGTATTACTTAGCAGTAATTGCCCAATTTTTAGGTGAGTCGCTGGTTTCTGCTCCTCTGGAATCAAGGAATAAGCCGCCTGCTGAACGCGATCGTGCAAAAATTTGTAATGAGGTAAGCGGTTAGCGATGATAGATAATTGACACGCGCCGTTGTCATTACCAGAGTCTTGAAAAAATTTATAAACTTCACTTGTAGGTAGAATTAATCCCTCTTGCAGTGCTTTCCACAAGTCTACGGCTGTCTCTGCCTGAGATTTTTCGTAAACAATAGCCAGAGTTGCTAGATCAAAAGTGTTACCAATGCTAGCAGCTAGTTTCAATACTGTTTGTGTAGCGGTGGGCAACTTCTGAATTTGATGCGCCATAAATTCTACAACATCGTCAGTCAGCGCTAGCGCTCGAATTTGGGCAATATTCCCTTGCCAGTAACCAGTATTGATATTAAAAGTTATACATTCCTCTGCATACAACGCCTTGAGAAATTGCGTGGCAAAAAAAGGATTGCCATTGGTTTTTTGATAGACTAATTCGGCTAAAGGTACTGCTAGTTCTGGGGGACAACTGAGAGTATCAGCAATCAAGTTGTTCAAGTCGCATAGCTTCAGCGGAGCCAAGGTGATGGTGTTAACGATCGCTTTGGCTTTGTTAATTTTATCAACTGCCAGCATGAGTGGATGGACAGAAGAGACTTCGTGATCTCGGTAAGCACCAATGAGTAAGAGATAATCTGTTTCCGCTTCACTCATTAATAATTGCATCAGTCTGAGTGAAGCCGAGTCTGCCCATTGCAAATCATCCAAGAAAATTACTAGGGGATGTTTTGGTGTGGTAAAAACCTGAATGAATTTTCTGAACAGCAAATTGAAGCGATTTTGCGCAGCAATTCCAAAAAGTTCAATAGCAGGAGGTTGTTTACCAATAATTAGTTCGAGTTCTGGAATTACCTCAACAATTACCTGAGCGTTATCACCTAGAGTAGAAAGAATTTGAGTCCGCCATTGCTCTAGTTGAATGTCTGTTTCTGTTAGCAGTTGTCCCATCAAGTCGCGTAATGCTTGCACAAATGCCGAAAAAGGAATGTTGCGCTGAAACTGGTCAAACTTGCCTTTGATGAAGTAACCTCGTTGCCGGACAATCGGCTTGTGGACTTCATTAACTACAGCAGTTTTGCCGATACCAGAGAAGCCTGCAACTAGCATCACTTCGCTGCGAGAATTAGTATTGCTGGCTACTCGCTCAAATGCATTTAGCAAAGTTTGTACTTCTGCTTGGCGACCATAGAGTTTTTCTGGGATCAAGAAGCGATCGCACACATCCCGCTGTCCGATCTCAAAAGGTTCAATCTTTCCTGTTTTTTGCCATTGAGTCCAACAAAGTTCTAAATCATGCTTCAGTCCTAATGCACTCTGATAGCGGTCTTCCGCATTTTTCGCCATCAATTTCATTATGATGTCTGAAACTGGTTTGGGAATTGCCTCTATTTTGAAATTTAAATTTTGTGACAAGTTGAGCCAGTCGCTTGCGGGATTTACCGCTGTGGTCAACTGTTCAAAACGAATTTTGAATTGCTCTAAAGGCGCTGGTTGTTTGGCAATATGACAGTGGATCAGCTCCATTGGGTCATGGGATTGAAAGGGAGGCTGACCTGTAAGCAGTTCAAAAAAAGCGATCCCCAAGGAATAGAAATCACTGCGATAGTCAATTCCTCGGTTCATCCGTCCAGTTTGCTCTGGAGAAATATAAGTGAGGGTGCCTTCTAGAACATTGGGACTTTTAATCTCTTGGGTTTCTCTGGGCAGCAGAGAAGCTATGCTAAAGTCAATCAGTTTAACTTCTTTTGTTTGGGGATTGATGACGATATTATCTGGTTTGATATCTTTGTGAATCACCTGGCGCTGATGTAGTTCGTGGAGAATATCGATTATTTGCAGCGCGATCGCCAGAAATTCAGTTAGTTCTAGGGGCTGGGTTTTGATGTAATCCCGCAACGAAATCCCACCAAAGTCTTCCATCACCAGCACATAGCTATTGCCATAAGGTTCTAGGCTGTAATGTCGAACTACACCAGGGAAGTCAAGATTTTTGGCGATCGCGTACTGATTACGAAACTGCAACAATTCATTAAAGGTTGGGTAATTAGATTTTAGATATTTGATGATTACAGGTTGCTGGTCAATCTCTCGGATGCCTCGGTAAACAATAGTTTTAGTACTAACGTGCAGTTGTTCAACAATTTGGTATCCTAAAATTTCCCATCCTAAGTCCAGCCCTGCGATCATACCTAGTTACCTCATCTGCACAATGGCTTTTTCTTAATGGCTTTAACAATACAATATAAGTATTCCCATTAGTTAGTTTTTTCTAACTGGAATATGATTAGACTAATAAATAGATGAGCGTAAATAATTCTCCAAATTTCAACTTTATTGAAAACTCTTGAGCAAAAATTAAAGAGTATTTACTTTCTGTTGCTGCACGTTCACGCGAGCTAGTCGATACCGCTCTCCCTTCGTCGGCAATAAATATTGTGACAATGAAAGATATTTGCAATTAATTTGCATACAGCTGTTACTGGATTTCACCCGCTTAAATTCCACTATACAATATGGCGATCGCATCATCGATCCGCTTGCCAGCTTTCTGGAACATAATTATCAACTGGTTTGCAGAATTTGAGTTGAACCTAATTATCGGACTTACGTACTGTACAAATTGAGAATTATGTGCATTGACTAAACTGCAACTTTAGCGGTTTTTGTGAATAAAAATTTAAACAATCCTCATAATTTCCTCACTTTTTCTAGATATTCTGAACATAAAGGTTTTAACAAAGGTGAACTCATGCATCCCAAATGGCTATAGCCAAAACTTGGGCTTAATACACATAAACAACTCCTTGACAATAATTAACAATTATTATGTATATTTATCACATTTTATGGTAAATTTCTTTATTTCTTTTAGTAGAGGACTGCTGACTATAAAAACAGTTAATCTTTTAGAACCTTTGCTTCAATGCTTAATAGTTATTACATTTATTGTCCGAAAATTACAAAATATGTTTCTACCCATCCCCTTACTAGAAAAGCAAACTCAAGTGTTAACAAGAGCTAAAAAGAAAGGTGATTCAGTAATAATTAAGCAAAATGAGTAATTACCAAATTCAAAAGATAGAAATAATGGTAGCAAATTATATTTAAAATTATTAGAACAATTGTTATGTAAAAGCTATTTATTTTTTCGTGTAAATATTAGGAAAAATATTTGTAATTTACAATCAATTTCAATAAAAGATATCTTAAAATTATCGATAAGTTGTTAATAATTTACTTTTATAAAGATAAACCAGTATTTTTAGAAATCAATAGACAGCAATTCAAATTTAAAAAACTGTTGAGTAAAGATTTATATTTTGTTATGAAAAACACAAATTATACGAATATTTTCAATTCTAATCTAAGAAAGTGAGAAAAAATCATAAAAAATCGGATAAAGTTTAAAAATGGTTGATTTTGAAAAATAAAGCTTAAAATCAGCTTTATAAACCAAATTTCAAATTTAATACGGCAATAAACTTTTTCTTACAGCCTGTGGGAGCAATAGATTTGACGTTTGAGCAAGCAATGCTGGTTTTAGATCAAGTGTTACAGCAAAAGCATTTAAGTAACATTCAAGAGCTAGTGCTGCGTCAGTCTTGGGAAGGATATACTTATGCACAGATTGCTGAAAGCTCTGGCTATGACGATGATTATATCCGAGATGTGGGGTATCGATTATGGCAGACTCTCTCAAAGGCCTTAGGAGAAAATATCAATAAAAGTAATATTAAATCTGTGTTGAGACGGCGTTATTCTAGTCTCCCCCAAGCAGAGTCACAAATACTGACTCCAGTAATAAGCGAAACTCCGAAGACACAACCACACCAAGATTGGGGAGAAGCAATAGATGTATCTATCTTTTATGGTCGCACGGCAGAACAAGCAAAGCTACAAGAATGGATTGTTAAGGAAAAATGTCGTTTGGTAGCGCTGCTAGGTATGGGAGGAATTGGTAAAACAGCTTTGTCTGTGAAATTAGCAGAACAACTACAGGACAATTTTGATTACGTAATTTGGCGCAGTCTGCGAAATGCGCCACCTATAGTTGAGCTACTAAAGGGAATAATTTTATTTGTTTCTGATCAGCAGGAAGTAAATTTACCAGATGCTATAGATAGTCAAATTTCTTGCTTGATGAACTATCTGTCCTCCCAACGTTGTTTGATAGTGCTAGATAATGTTGAATCGATTTTAGAAAGTGGCAAAAGATCCGGTTGCTATCGTTCTGGATATGAAGGATACGGGCAAATTTTTCGACGGGTAGGAGATGAACGCCATCAAAGTTGTTTAGTATTTACTAGCCGGGAAAAACCAATTGGTTTCGCAGCAAGAGAAGGGGAAAGCTTACCAGTGCGATCGCTACAACTGACTGGTTTGTTACAAACAGAAGCACAGCAAATTTTGGCAACCAAAGGACTAGTGACTTCAGCGGCTGAATGTAAAAAATTAATTCAATGCTATACAGGTAATCCCCTAGCTTTAAAAATTGTTGCAACCACAATTCAGCGCTTATTTGATGGAAATGTTGGACAATTTCTCCAGCAGGCTCCTGTGGTTTTTGGTGATATTGGGCAGATATTAGAGCAACAGTTTAATCGTCTATCTGCCAACGAAAAGCAAGTGATGTATTGGCTAGCAATCAAACGACAATGGGTAAAGCTTACAGAATTAGAAGAAGATATTGTACCACCCATCTCTAGACGAGAATTACTAGAAGTGCTGTTATCTTTGCAAGGGCGATCGCTCATTGAACAGCAATCAGGCAGCTATACCCAACAACCTGTAGTCATGGAATACATGACTGACAAACTGATTCAACAAGTTTGCAGTGAAATCGTCACTGGGAAAATTGAATTATTCAATGCCTACGCTTTGATAGAAGCTACGGCTAAAGATTATGTCAGTGAAAGTCAGAAACGGGTGATTTTGGAACCGATATTGAGTCGGTTAAAAACTAGCTTGAAAAACCCAGCAGCAACTGAGAGGCGGCTAATAGAAATTATTGCTATACTACGGGAAAAATTTTCCACAAAACCAGGATACGCTGGTGGTAATACAATTAACTTACTACGACAACTAAAAGTTGATTTTACAGGATGGGATTTTTCTGGTTTAACTATCTGGCAGGCTTACCTCAAAGATGTGAGTTTGCATAGAGTCAACTTGAGCAACACCGATTTAAAAAAATCAGCTTTTAATGAGGCTCTAGTCAAAATCGTTGCGGTAGAATTCAGCCCTGATGGTAAGTTGCTGGCTACTGGTGATGTCAATGGCAGAGTCAACTTGTGGAATCTAGAAGATAGTCAACAACTGGGAAGTTTTGAGGGGCATACTGGCTGGGTTTGGCAAGCTAAATTCAGCAAAGATGGCAAAACTCTAGCAAGTTGCTGTGAAAATGGCATGATTAAACTTTGGGATCTCAAAACAGGGCAATGTCTGCATACTATACAAAACCATACAATACACAGTTGGTTATCGAGTTTTAGTCCAGATAACACCCTATTAGCTTGTGGTAGAACAGACCAAACAATCAAACTTTGGGATATTTGCAGTGGTCAGTGCGTAAGAACACTGCAAAGACAGGTAAAAATGATTGGTCCAGTGGCCTTTAGTCCTGATGGGCAAATTCTCGCCAGTGGTGGTGAAGATACAACAGTAAAACTCTGGGATGTGAATACAGGTGAATGTCTGTATAGTATGGATGGACACAATCAAGCAATTTGGTCAGTTAGCTTTAGTCCTAATGGCAAAATTCTTGCCAGTGGAAGTGAAGACAAAACCGTAAAACTTTGGGATGTCAGCACGGGTAAATGCTGGAAGACTTTACAAGGACTGCACATCGAATTAGCTTGGTCAATTGCGTTTAGTCCTGATAGTCAAACTTTAGCGATCGCAGGTGAAGCCTCTGTGATTAGTTTATGGGATGTGAATACAGGAAAGTGCATTAAAACTCTCTCAGGACATAACGCTCGTATATGGTCAATTAGCTTCAGCCCTAATGGAAAAACTCTCGCCAGTGGTGGTGACGACCAAAGTATTAAGTTATGGCAAGTTTCTACAGGACGATGTATCCAGACTTTACAAGGATACCCAAGTTTTATTGGCTCAGTTGCTTTTAGTCCAGATGGTCAATACTTAGCTGGTAACACAGGCTACACTGTTAGAGTCTGGGATCTTGCTAATGATAATTCTCTAACAAGCTTTTATGGCCATACTCGCGACGTTATGGGCTTAGCTTACAGCATTGATGCGCAAACCTTAGTAAGTGGTAGCCTAGATGGTACAATTCGGTTTTGGAATCTCAGTAACAGGCAGTGTCTAAAAATCTTAGAAGAACATACTGGGATGATTTTTTCTCTAACCTATAGTCCCGATGGTCAAACTCTAGCTAGTGGTAGTGCAGACAAAAGTATCAAAATCTGGGATGGGGCAACTGGAAAATGTCTCAAAACTTTAGAAGGTCATACAGGCTGGGTATTTTCAGTTGATTGGAGCGCTAATGGCAAATTTTTAGCCAGTATTAGTGAAGATAGTATTAATTTATGGGATGTTACAACAGGGCAAATCCTTCAGGTATTGGCAGGACGCTACTCGTTTGTTGGGCCAATTGCCTTCAGTCCCAACAGTCAAGTCGTAGTTACTGGAGATCTAGAATACAGGATTCAATTTTGGGATATTACCACAGGAAATTGTTGGCAAACATTGCAGGGACACACATCCACTGTCACCGATGTCAAGTTTAGTCCTAACGGCGATCTTCTTGCTAGTGCTAGCCGCGATCAAACTATTAAGCTCTGGGATAGCCAGACAGGAGAATGTTTGAAAACACTGGCAGGGCACAGTAATTGGATCTGGGCGATCGCCTTTCATCCTAACGGAAAAATTCTTGCCAGTGGCTCTCAAGATGAGACAATTCGGCTTTGGGATATTGCCACAGGAGAATGTTTGCAGATTTTGCGATCGCCCCGTCCTTATGAAGGTATGAAAATTCAAGGCGTTACAGGTTTAGGTACAGTCCAGAAAGAGATTTTGAAAATTCTCGGAGCAGTTGAATAAATCGCGTACCGACTTGAGTGAAGTGGCGTTTGAACTCAGTGAAACCCAACAATTACAAGACTTTGAAGTGTTGGGTTGAGGAACGAAACCGAATGGCACTAAGTTTAGTTACTTGTTGAGGCAAGCTGGGGGAGCGGGGGGAGACAAAAAAACAAGTGTATTCTTGGGTTTTATAGTATTAAGAGTTACTAAAAATTACTCTTTACTTCCCCAGCCTCCTCAGCTCCCCCAGCTTATCTTCGTGACATTCGGAACGAAACCCAACCTACATCCACATCATATTTTTTGTGAAATGGTATCACTCCTGAATCCCTAGCGGGGAGGGGATTCAGGGATGGGATTGTTTGAAGTTCCATGTTCTATTTGTGGTAAAACAGCAGTCAATTTAACCATAATAGGAAGTACTATCGTAAATTTTGTTCCTTGTCCTAGAACAGAGTCCACCTTGAGGGTTCCCCCATGTCGCTCAACGACAATTTGGCGAGCGATCGCCAATCCTAATCCTGTTCCTTTGCCTACTGGCTTAGTGGTGAACAGATAATCAAAGATTTTTTGCTTGACTTCCTCTGTCATACCTAGACCATTGTCTGTAATCTGAATCAAAACATGCTGTTCATCTTCAGCTAGACGAGTTTGAATTGTAATTTGATTGGGATTTACTTGGATGTTTGCAAAACTGCGTCCGGTGTTCGACTCCTCTAATGCATCGATCGCATTTGCCAGTAGGTTCATAAATACCTGATTTAGCTGTCCTGGAAAACATTCAATTGGGGGTAAATTGCCGTAGTCCTTCACTACCTCAATCGCTGGACGATTTTGATTAGGTTTTAAGCGGTGTTTGAGAATTAAGATGGTGCTATCAATGCCTTCGTGGAGATTGAAAGCAACTTTGCAATCGCGATCGGCTCTGGAAAAAGTGCGGAGACTAGTACTAATTTCACGGATGCGATCGACTCCTAATTTCATCGAGTTGATTAATTTAGGTAAATCTTCCCGTAAATACTCCAGATCAATTTCTTTGATTTTAACCTTAAGAACCGTATCTGGATTTGGTAATTTTTCTTGATATATGTCAATTAGCCCAAACAAGTCTTGGACATAATTTTGAGCAGGATCAAGGTTACCAGCAATAAAGCTGACGGGATTGTTAATTTCATGAGCAATCCCTGCAACCAGATTCCCCAGTGCTGACATCTTCTCATTTTGTACTAATTGAAGTTGGGTTTCTTGCAGATGCTGAAGGGTTTGTTCTAGTTGGGTTGCTTGCTGGCGAGTTTTAATTAGCAACTCTGTCTGCTTGAGTGCAACCCCTATTTGTACCGCAATTTGCCGAGCAAATTGAATCTCAGAAGTTTGCCAATTACGGGGTTGGTCGCATTGGTGAATACAAAGTAAACCCCAAAGTTCGTCATCTTGCATAATTGGCACAACTAGTGATGCTCTGATCTGAAATTGCGCCAAAATTGCCCGATGGCATTCCAGCACATCAGCTATTTGGATATCAGCTATTGCACAGAAGCGTCCCTGCTTATAAAGGGTTGCGTAATTTTCACCAAAGCAATGATCCTGAATTTTAACAGCTAAGGCAGAAGGAAATGCAGATAATACATCTTCGGCAATAAATTCACCGTATTCGTACCCCGAGTCGAGATGAAACTGATAGATACCGACTCGATCTGCATTCAGAATGCGACGAATATTTTGGGTGACAGCACTAAAAATAGCATCTAAATCTAAAGACTCTCGGATTTGAGTAACAGCATTAAACAAAGTTTTCTGTTGGGCAAGCGATCGCTCCAATTGTTGAGCATAAGTCTGAGCTTGCTGATAGAGACGGGCATTTTCTAAGGCGATCGCTGCTTGGGTACAGAGCAAATTGATGATTTCGACGCGATCGCTTGTAAATACCCCAGCCGTCAAGCTATTCTCCAAATACAAAATTCCCAACAGTTTGCCTTGATAATTAATCGGCGTACAAAACAAACTCTTGGGTTGTTGGCGAATGATGTAAGCATCAGCCATCAATGAAGGAGAGATAGTTGCATTAATTACAATCGAGGGTTGTAGGCTGCGTTTAACGCTGTTGATCAATGATATAGGCAAATCCTGCGAATCTTCCAGAGGCAGCGATCGCATAATTGTTGATGACTGCCCAACTGTAGTAATTGCCTCAATTAGCAACTTTTCTTCTTCGAGTAGTAGCAATGCACATTTATCTGCGCCAGCATTTTCAATCAATACATTCAGCAATGTAACCAGCAACTGATCGAGATGAATTTCACTAGAAAGGGTCTGGGAAGCTTTAAAAAGTGTTGCCAAATCGAGTATAGCTGACACACTAGTGGTGGCAGAAGTCGTGGAATTATTAGGAATTACCTGAGATAAAGTGACTTTATCAACTGCACTAATTGTGAGATTAGGCATCAACTTGATCCGGTCTTGTTGCAGCACGGGAGCTAACAAACGCGGATAATTTCGTTCTAAATCCTTAACCTTGGCTTTTGCTCCCCAACGAGCATAGGCATAATAGGCATTAAGCAAATAATCCTGAGCTAGTTTTTCTTTGCCCCATGCCAAGTAAAATCGAGCTGCGAGTTCGTTAGCTAAAGCTTCTTCGTTATGATACTGATTTTCCTCAGCTAAGGTAATGGCAAGGTCATAATACTCAATCGCCTCAGCTTTGTTGCCGAGAATCCGTTGCCGTTCTGCTTCCACTAAATAATATTTGTGCAAGTGATTTACTGGGACATGGCCAGCCCAGTTTTTCATCTTTTCTTGGTTGGCGATTACTCGTTGGTGAATGTTTTGTTGTTCTGCCTCAGAAACTTGAGAATAGATAGCTAAATGTCCGAGAGAATCATAAGTGTGAAAAACTGGCACTAGAAATAATCCTGTAGCACCACCCAAGTATTTTTCGATCGCGATCGCCGCTTCCAGTGCTAATTGAAACTGACCAAACCAATAGCAGAGTAAAAGTTTGCTGACATAGAAATAGCACAGCGCCGTCTGATCACCTGCTTGCTCAATCTTGGGCAGCATTTGTTCTTGATCGAAGGCATCCCCAATTAGTTGCCATGCTTGCGGTGAATCGCCGAGCAAATTCAAAATCGCTTGCTGAAAAATAGTTAAATGGCTGAGAAGTCCTTCTTGTTTGAGTTGAGTTAGTTGCACGCGAAAGGCAGCACTCTCACGGCTTAAATCGCCCAATTCTTTGCCGACAAACCATGAATGCATAACATAAACAAATGCACAAATAGCTGCCGATTCTAAATCTCCTGTTTCCAGCCCACTTTGATAGCCTTCTCTGAGAAACGGTAAAGTGTCCCTAAGTGGTTCTTTCCAATGCCAGACACTACATTGAACTCCCACATAAGCTCTAGCGACCATTTCTTTGGCATTGAGTTGTTCGAGCAACAAATGTGCCAACTGTCCAAACTGATAGCCACGATCAATTTCTCCCATCACCCCACATAGCATTAATCCATAGTAGGCATAACCATTAGCTGAGTATGAAATATTGCCATACTGAACTGATAAATTTACCTGTTCAAGGATAATAAATGGTAAAAGAGTTGGCGCAGCAACATAAGCAGAAGAAGAAACACCAGTAAGAATTCTAATAGCAGCTAACTTTTCCGGCTCCTGCATTTGGGGTAGAGTAATTAAATCTAATGGTTGTCTGCCTGCCAAGATAGAGTTTGTCGTAGCACATGCTTGGCCAATATCTAATTCCCTAGGTTGCTTGGGAAAACTAATTCCTAAATATTCCAAAATTTCTAGGGCAATCTGCACTGCTTCGAGAAATTGATGTTGGGCTTGAGCCGCTTGAATTTTGATTTCATAGACTTTCACCTTATCCAACAAAGAGCTAGCCTGTTCTAAAATGACTGCCGCCAATTGTGTCATTTGCTCCAGATTGCCGCTTAAATAAGCAACTTCGGTAGCGGCTTCGTAAAGTGCCAAGGTGAGCGCGTAGTGTGTTTGCCAGCGCTGTTGTGGTAACAAGTCGATGCCAGTAAGGAAATGCTCAGATGCGGCTGTGTAGGCAGTAGAAGCTCTTGCTTTGCGTCCGGCTTTGAGATTGAGTTGGGCGAGTTCAATCTGCTGTGTTTCCTCACTGATGAGATTTTTACCAATATTTAATTGGCTGACAATCTCAAACAGTTTCTCGTCTTGTTGGGCAACGGTTGTATTATTCAGTAGTAATTGCCCAATTTTCAAGTGAGTCGCTTGTTTTTGCTCGTCTGGGATTAAAGTATAGGCAGCCTGTTGGACGCGATCATGCAAAAATTTGTAAGAACAGGAGTTAGAATTTAAGCCAAAAAATTCTTCTGAATCTTGGTTCCTAGCTCCTGACTCCTCCTGGAAAAACTTATAAACCTCACTGGTTGGTAAAATCAATCCCTCTTGCAGCGCTTTCCACAAATCTACAGCAGTCTCAGCTAAAGATTTTTCATAAACAATGGCAAGAGTTGCCAGGTCAAAAGAGTTACCAATGCAGGCAGCTAGTTGCAAAACCGATTGGGCGGCGCTGGGTAACTTTTGCAGCTGACGCGCCATAAACTCGACAACATCATCGGTGAGTGTCAGTGCTTGAATTTGAACAATATCCCCTTGCCAATAACCCCGCTCGATATTAAAGGTAATGTATCCCTCTTCATACAATGCCTTGAGAAATTGCGTAGCGAAAAAGGGATTGCCTTTAGTTTTTCGATATACCAATTCAGCCAAGGGCGCTGCTAGTGCTAGTGGACAACTGAAGGTATCGGCAATTAAATGGTTGAGGTCGGATAATTTGAGGGGAGTTAGGGTAATAGTGTTAATTATGGCTCCAGTGTTGCCAATGTCGTTTAGTGCCAGCATCAGTGGATGAGCAGGGGAGACTTCATTATCTCGGTAGGCACCAATCAGCAACAGATAGCCAGTTTCTGTCTCACTCATCAGAGTTTGTATCAGCTGTAGTGATGCAGAGTCTGCCCATTGCAAATCATCCAGAAAAATCACCAGGGGATGTTCTGGGGTAGCGAGTACCTGAATAAACTTTTGGAACAGCAAATTGAAGCGATTTTGCGCTGCACTCCCAGAAAATTCTACAGCAGGAGGCTGTTTGCCAATAATCTGTTCGAGTTCAGGAATTACTTCAATAATCACCTGCCCGTTTTCACCCAAAGCAGAGAGAATTTTTGTCTGCCATTGCTTAAGTTCAGCATCTGTTTGAGTCAGCAGTTGCCCCATCAAGTCTCGTAATGCCAAAACAAACGCAGAAAAAGGAATGTTGCACTGATACTGGTCGAATTTACCTTTGATGAAGTAACCTCGTTGCCGCACAATTGGCTTGTGGATTTCGTTAACAACTGCGGTTTTGCCGATGCCGGAGAAACCCGCCACCAGCATGATTTCTGTACTACCATTACTGATGCGGTCAAAGGTTTGTAGAATATTTGCAACTTCAGTTGCACGACCATAAAGTTTTTCGGGGATAAGGAAGCGATCGCACACATCACGCTGTCCTAATTCAAAAAATTCTATTTTTCCCTTTTGTTGGTATTGAACTAAGCAAACTTCTAGATCGTGCTTCAGTCCTAAAGCACTTTGATAGCGGTCTTCCGCATTTTTCGCCATCAACTTCATTACTATATTTGAAATCACCTGCGGAATTTCTTCCCACCTGCCTCCTGCCTCTTTGAAGTTCCGATCGGAGGAAGCCTCGGTTCGGACTTCTCTGTGCCTCATGCCTTCTAATAATGGTGGTAATGGTTGTTTAGCAATATGACAGTGAATCAGTTCCATTGGATCGTTGGTTTTGAAGGGAAGTTGACCTGTGAGTAATTCAAAAAAAGTCACCCCTAACGAATAGAAATCACTGCGATAATCAATACCTCGGTTCATGCGTCCAGTTTGTTCTGGAGAAAGGTAAGCGAGAGTACCTTCCAAAACTTGTGGATTTTTAATTTCTTGGGTTTCTCTCGGCAACAAAGAAGCAATACTGAAGTCAATTAGTTTAACTTGTTTTGTATATGGATGAATGATTATATTTGCTGGCTTAATATCTTTGTGGATCACTCGATGCTGATAAAGTCCATTGAGAATGTTAGCTAGCTGAAGGGCGATCGCCAAAAATTCATCTACTTTTATTAGCTGTCCTTGAGTATATTTGCTAAGTGAAACGCCTCCAAAATCTTCCATCACTAGTGCATAACTATTGCAATGCCGTTCTAAACTGTAGGGTTGAACGACTCCAGGTAAATTAAGATTTTTGGCGATCTCATATTGGTTACGGAACTGTAACAGTTCGCTAAAGGTTGGGTAATCGCGGTTCAGATATTTGATGATTACAGGCTGCCTATCTACATCACGAATGCCCCGATAAACTGTAGAGTACAGTTGTTCAATAATTTGGTATCCTTGCATTACAAGCGCCAAATCTATCCCCCTTCTCATTTATACTGACCTCATCTCAACAATTCTTCTCACAGACCCCAATAATTAATGATTCCCGTCAGTAAATTTTCTTTAACATTAAAATTTATTTTTTAATTCAAAATTAATACCAATTTGAAAAAAGAATGCGACAGATTGTAGGGGCACGGCACTGCCGTGACCTCTAGAATATTTATTGATGTGTCGCAAACATTATTTGATTTGGTATAATTTCTCAATCAATTTTTGATTAAAAATATTTTTTGTTTCAAATAAGATGCTCCAACCAACATTGTTTGTGGCGAGAGCAGCAGATGCAGCGATCGCAATGTACCTGTGAATGGTTTATTGTGAGTATTAAGAACGCTTAACGGGATTCATCCAAGCTTCTAAGCGACTAAATGCTTGGGAAGAAAGCAATGTTAAGCATAAGTAAACCACAGCTACAGCCGCGTAAATTTCAAAAGCACGATAGTTATCAGCAACAATCAATTGTCCTTTGCGGAATAATTCTTCAAACCCAATTACTGCAACTAAACTTGTATCTTTTAACAAACTGATAAATTCATTGCCCAAAGGTGGAATCATCCGCCGAAAGGCTTGGGGAAAAATTACATAACGCATGGTTTGTACAGCACTTAATCCGAGGGACTGTGAAGCTTCTGCTTGTCCTGGTTCAATTGATTGGATTCCCGCACGGACGATTTCGGCAATGTAGGCGGCGCTATTCAAACTTAAAGCAACTACTCCAGCAACTAGGCGATCAAAGGAGAAAGTAAAACCCAGTTCTTGCGCGATCGCAGGTATGCCAAAGTAAATCATAAAAATCTGCACGAGTAAAGGTGTGCCTCGGAAAAAATCTACATAGGCCCGCGCTACCCAACGCACAGATGGAATCCGGGAAAGGCGAACAATACCAATTAAGGAACCACCAACTAAACCTAGCACTACAGAAAATACTGTGAGTTGCAATGTTACCAATGCACCTTGTAAGAGTGTGGGGAAAGACCGCCAAATCACGCCAAATGAGCTAAATATGCTAGTTGCACTGCCAGCTTCTTTCTCAAACGGTGATTTTGTAGGTAAGCTTGGTGGGTCTGCTTTAAACCATTTGCGGTAAATTTGGGCATACGTGCCATTTTGTAAGACTTTATCAAGCCCATTGTTAATTAGTGCTAGATTTTCCGAGTTTTTCGGTGTAGCTATACCGTAATACTCCTCTGTCAGCAATTGCTCTACTACTTTCAGCCCCTTGAGATTACCTGTATTAATCGCGTATATAGTAACTGGGGCATCGTTAATTACTGCATCCACATTCCTATTAGCTAATTCTTGCAAAGCCAGAGGTGCAGAATCAAAACTGCGGATTTTTGCACCGGGAATATCCTGAGCTTTTTTTGCTCCAGTTGTGCCAATTTGTACCGCAATTCTTTTATTTTTGAGACTATCAAAATTAGTAATATCTTGGTTATCGGTGCGAATTGCGATCGCCAACCCTGCTTTAAAATAAGGGCGAGAAAAGGAAACGGTTTTTGATCTCTCCTCAGTAATCGTAATCGAACTAATCGCTGCATCTATCGTTTTGGCTTGCAAGGCAGGGATAATGCCATCAAAAGGCACACTAATAAAATCTACTTTAAAGTTAGCTGCTGCCGCGATCGCATTCATCAAATCCAGGGAAAAACCTTGTGACTTACCGTCAGTTCCCAGAAACTCAAAAGGTGGAAATGCTGGTTCATTAGCAATCCGCAAAGTTTTTCCCACACTAGGATTCACGCTACAGCCAGCCAATAATAGAAAGCTTAAGCAAACAATTATACACAAGCGTAGCCAACCTTTATAGGGAGGATACGTTTTACCAACAGACAAAACAGGGGTAGGTTTTCGAGAGACTGATTGGTAATTAAGAGGATTCACGATCGCATTATTCAAAAGAATTTACCTTAACTTGGCACAGATGGGTGGAAATAGGGACTGGCGATGAGGAAACAAAGAAAAAGAGGGGAGGGGAGAAAAACAAGAGAATAACTCATCACAAATGACCAATGACCTACCGCCGCTTTTTCCCACGTTGCCAACTTTGACTGTTTACTTGTTTGGTAAATTCACCTTGGGGAAACAATCGTTGTTCTATTTCTTCATAGCTACCTTCAAAATCACAATGACCGTAAAGGGGACATTTCTGACAATAAACGCCTTTGGTGTAGCGTTCTAAGTTCTCGCGGTTGAAATAATAGGGTTTATGACTAAAAGTGCTAGCGACCCACTGCCATGACATATTATTACTAGCTGGATCGCCATCTAAAAGATGTTGCAAAAACCACTTAGCTCCAGCTTGCCAGCGAATCCGCCGCCAATGAACAATATAAGCTGCTAACCACATCCGCGCATGGTTGTGTAGATAGCCAATTTTTTGCAAGTCTTGGCTAAAATTGTCGATGCAAACTCGCCCTGTATTTCCTTCGCGGATGTCCTGTGGTAAATCAGGCGCGTAATTTTGTGCTGTGTAACCTGTTTTGTATGCTTCCTGGTCTTGCCAAATCCCATCGCCAAGCTTGGCGTATAATCGCTGCCAGTAGTCACGCCAACCCAATTCGTTAATTAGTTTAGTAGCATCTTCTGGGTTGTTTACACGCTCTAGTACATAATCCCGAATTTCTCGCAAACTCAGAACTCCATAGCGGATATAAGGCGAAAGCTGTGTTACCGCACCTGTTAAAAAGTTACGTGTTTTTTCGTATGTTGTTGCATCTACTTTTTGTAATGCTTGTTCCGCAGCTTGGCGACCGCCAACTATTTCGCTGATATCAGCATCACGTTCTGTCGCAGCCGGAAATTCTTGGCGGAGATAAGCTATTAACTCATCACGATTGGCAAATTCTCGTAGCATTTTTTTATTCCTGTATAATTTTGTGTATAAAACCGATAGCATCTATTGTTATTTCCTCTGTGCTTGCTGTCCAGGTAAAATTGAGTTCATCAGCGGCGAAATGCCAATCGATACCATAGTGTTTTTTGCTTGAGTCTGGCGTCAACCAGTAGATGTTTGAAAACAACAGTCAAATTTCGCGCCCCAAAAGCTTACTCCTAGTGGTTTTGAACCCTTTTTCACAGTATTGAAGGTTGACGCAAACTCTCTAATCCTGACTAGACAAGGTTTTCAGTTTATTTTACTTATGACACCCTTGACAACTCAATGCCACGAAAGCTACTTTGGTTGGAGGTTGACGAAACTGTACCTTGAAAACCAAATATATCAATGCTTCCAACTCCGAGCCGTTCCAATTAACCAAAATCCCTATCAGGGATTGAAACTACTAATAGATGACATACCAATTACTTTCAGGTTCCAATTAACCAAAATCCCTATCAGGGATTGAAACCATTATTTAGATTACACACTCGCATGGCATAAACAATGGTTCCAATTAACCAAAATCCCTATCAGGGATTGAAACCTGAATATTTAATGCATAAGATGCAGAACCGTCGAGTTCCAATTAACCAAAATCCCTATCAGGGATTGAAACCAGCAATGCAATGAACATTAAACTTTGATGTGGGTTCCAATTAACCAAAATCCCTATCAGGGATTGAAACAAAAAAAAGGAAAAGTAAAAATGTCTACACCACTTGTTCCAATTAACCAAAATCCCTATCAGGGATTGAAACTAGTCCTTATGGTGTAGAAGAGTTGACGAATGATAGTTCCAATTAACCAAAATCCCTATCAGGGATTGAAACACCCTCTCAGTCCTCGCTGGTGGCGGTGGCTCAAGTTCCAATTAACCAAAATCCCTATCAGGGATTGAAACACTAAACAAAGTATTACTTAAATCTTCTTTGTCGTTCCAATTAACCAAAATCCCTATCAGGGATTGAAACCTGGGTGTCGATTATCTCATGCACCTTACATTAGGTTCCAATTAACCAAAATCCCTATCAGGGATTGAAACAGGGCACTATTAACTTTGAGCAATGCCAAATTGCGTTCCAATTAACCAAAATCCCTATCAGGGATTGAAACTTCGTAGATAGAATTATTTCGGTAATATGGCATACTTGTTCCAATTAACCAAAATCCCTATCAGGGATTGAAACAGGCGAATTAGCGCTAGCTGCCGCAAGAAGGGCAAGAGGTTCCAATTAACCAAAATCCCTATCAGGGATTGAAACATTGCTAGCTTTTCCCATCGCTTCCATGTGCGATGTTCCAATTAACCAAAATCCCTATCAGGGATTGAAACATAGTTTTTAACTGAACTAGCGGCACTTTTAACAGTTCCAATTAACCAAAATCCCTATCAGGGATTGAAACGGACGTTTGCCGTTGCATCGGTGAGAGTAACTGGTTCCAATTAACCAAAATCCCTATCAGGGATTGAAACGAATTTCTTGGTTAGGGAGGGAGATACAATATCAGGTTCCAATTAACCAAAATCCCTATCAGGGATTGAAACAACAGTACGGTATAATCGATCGCATATCAGCTTTGAGTTCCAATTAACCAAAATCCCTATCAGGGATTGAAACAAAATATTAAAGCTACTAGCTAGGGGATATAAAGATGTTCCAATTAACCAAAATCCCTATCAGGGATTGAAACCCGCCCAGTGAAAAGTATGCTTCTGACACTACAACAGGCGTTCCAATTAACCAAAATCCCTATCAGGGATTGAAACAGAAAAATAATGCCTAAGCAATCTACAGGCACACTGGGTTCCAATTAACCAAAATCCCTATCAGGGATTGAAACCTAGTTCTGTTTTAGAGGTTGCTATTAGCCCCAGAAACGTTGAATGTTAAGAAAAACCTGATAAAAATAACCCAAAATATGTTAAA